>CAZTWK010000001.1:0-162050 GCA_964617805.1 uncultured Fibrobacteraceae bacterium
ACGAGCCCCACATCGTGCGCGGCAACGTGATCTTCGCCGGCGTCGACTACGAGGCGATCCTGCGCGAGGCGGAGAAGGAGGCCGACGTCATCCTCTGGGACGGCGGCAACAACGACACGCCCTTCTACAAGCCCGACCTGCACATCGTCGTCGCCGACCCGCACCGCGCCGGCCACGAACTGACCTACTACCCCGGCGAGACCAACATCCGGCTGGCCGACGTGGTGGTCATCAACAAGGTGGTCGAGGCCCAGTTCGAGCAGATCGAGGAAGTGCGCGACAACGTGCGCAGCATCAACCCCGACTGCGTCATCATCGAGGCCGCGTCGCCGCTGACGGTCGACAATCCCGAACTGATCATGGGCAAGAACGTGCTCGTGGTCGAGGACGGCCCGACGCTGACCCACGGCGGCATGACCTACGGCGCCGGCGTCATCGCGGCCCTGCGCTGCGGCGCCGCCGACCTGGTCGATCCCCGCCCCTGGGTCACCGGCAAGCTGGCCGAGACCTTCGAGATCTACCCGGAGATCGGCGCCCTGCTGCCGGCCATGGGCTACGGCGACCAGCAGATCAAGGACCTGGAGAAGACGATCAACGCCGTCGACTGCGACACCGTGGTCATCGGCACGCCCATCGACCTGACGCGCGTGGTGGACATCGACAAGCCCGTCGCCCGCGTCGGCTACGACCTGCAGGAGATCGGACGGCCCGACCTGCGGGATCTGCTGGCCAAGTTCATCGACTGACATGGCGGGCGGGGAGGGGCCACCCTCCCCGCCGCCGGTTCCACGTTCATCAACCACAGCGAGGTATCCACGTGAACATCCACGAATACCAGGCGAAGGAGCTCTTCCGCGCCATGGGTTTGGTCGTGCCGCCCGGCGACGTCGCCGACACGGTCGACGGTGCCCTGGCGCTGGCGCGCGAATACGGCCTGCCCGTGATGGTCAAGTCGCAGGTGCTGACCGGCGGCCGCGGCAAGGCCGGCGGCGTCAAGTTCTGCGAGACCGAGGATGACGTGCGCGAGCACGCCGGCAACATCCTGGGCATGGACATCAAGGGCCACGTCGTGCACAAGGTGCTGATCACGCCCGCCGAGACCATCGCCGAGGAATACTACGTGGGCATGCTCGTGGACCGCGGTAGCCGCCGCGTGCTGCTGATGGCCAGCGCCGAGGGCGGCGTGGAGATCGAGCAGGTGGCCAAGGAGAATCCCGCGGCCATCCACAAGTTCGCCATCGATCCCCGCTACGGCCTGCTGGATCACCAGGCCCTGGGCATCGCCATGCAGATGACCTCCGACATCAAGAAGGCGCGGCAACTGGCCGTCGGCATGCAGAAGCTCTACCGCTCCTTCATGCACAGCGACGCCTCGCTGGCCGAGATCAACCCCTACATCTTCACCGACGAGGGCGTGGGCAAGGCCATCGACGCGAAGATGAACCTGGACGACAACGCCCTGTACCGTCACTCGACATTCGAGTCCCTGCGCGACCTGGACGAAGAGGACGAGAGCGAGCGCCTTGCCCGCGAGGCCGAGCTCTCCTTCGTCAAGCTGGACGGCAACGTCGGCTGTCTCGTTAACGGCGCGGGTCTGGCCATGGCCACCATGGACCTGGTCCAGTACTACGGCGGCATGCCGGCGAACTTCCTGGACATCGGTGGCAGCTCCAATCCCGACAAGGTCGTCAGCGCCCTGGAGATCATCCTGCGCGATCCCAACGTCGAGGTGATCCTCTTCAACATCTTCGGCGGTATCACCCGCTGCGACGATGTGGCCAAGGGCATCATCGAAGCCACCAAGCGTCTGGACATCAAGGTACCCATCGTGGTCCGTCTCACCGGCACCAACGAGACCGAGGCTCGCGAGCTCCTGGCGGAGACCGACCTGATCCCCGCCGCCACCATGGACGAGGCCGTGCAGAAGGCCATCGAGACGGCCGGCCAGTAGCCGCCGGGAAGGAGAGAGTCATGGCGATCTTTTGCGACGCCGACACCAAGATCCTCGTCCAGGGCATCACGGGGCGGGACGGCAGCTTCCACACCAAGTCCATGCTGGAGTACGGCACCCGGATCGTGGCCGGCGTGACGCCGGGCCGCGGCGGCCAGACCTTCGAGGACAAGGTCCCCGTCTACGACACGGTCGCCGAGGCGGTGACCGAGACCGGCGCCAACGCCTCGGTCATCTTCGTGCCCCCGGCCGGCGCGGCCGGCGCGGTCTTCGAGGCCGCCGACGCGGGCTGCAAGCTCGTGGTCTGCATCACCGAGGGCGTGCCCACCCTGGACATGGTCAAGGTCATGCCCTTCCTGGAGGAGCGGGGCGTGCGCCTGGTCGGCCCCAATTGCCCCGGTTTCATCAATCCCGGCCTCAACGCCAAGCTCGGCATCATGCCCGGCAACATCGTGGCCCCCGGGCCGGTGGGTCTGATCTCGCGCAGCGGCACGCTCACCTACGAGGTGGTCGACGCCCTGACCAAGGCCGGACTGGGGCAGACCACCTGCCTGGGCATCGGCGGCGACCCGGTGATCGGCACGAATTTCATGGACGCCCTGATGGCCTTCCACGCCGACGCCGAGACCAAGGCGCTGGTGATGATCGGCGAGATCGGCGGCGACGCCGAGGAGCGGGCGGCCGAGTACATCAAGGCCAACATGGACATCCCCGTGGTGGCCTTCATCGCCGGGCGCACCGCGCCTCCGGGCAAGCGCATGGGCCACGCCGGTGCTATCGTGACCGGTGGTTCCGGCACCGCGGCCGACAAGAAGGCGGCCCTCGAGACGGCCAACATCCCGGTGGCGGACCGTCCCGTGGACGTGGTGCCCCTGTTGAAGGAAATCTGGAAGGACGCTCCGTAACACTCAGGAGGATCGAGACTTGGAACAGACATACATGATGATCAAGCCGGAAGTCGTCGCCGCCGATCGCCAGGCGATCGGCGAGATCCTGGCCATGGTCCAGGCCAACGGCTTCCGCGTCCTGAACCTGGCCCAGAAGCACCTGGACCGGGCCACGGTCGAGCTCTTCTACGACGTGCACAAGGAGCGCCCCTTCTTCGGGGAACTGGTGGACTACATCTCCTCGGGGCCCGTCGTCGCGGTGCACCTGGAGCGGGAGAACGCCATCCTGAAGCTGCGCGAGCTGGTGGGGGCCACCAATCCGGCCGACGCCGGCTGCGGCACCATCCGGGCGCTCTTCGGCACCTCGCTCACGCAGAACGCCGTGCACGCCTCCGATTCGGTGGACAACGGCAAGCGGGAGCTCGGGATCATCTTCGGCTGAGGGCGGGCCTGGCGGCCCGCCGGGCCATAAACGACCACTCGGTTCATCGAGACCCTTTGGGTCGTCTTGACAGACGGCCCATCGGCTTGTAACGTGGGGCGCTTGCATGAAGCTGAATCTGGACACTCTGCCCGGCGGACGCTCGAATCTGACCGTCGACGAGGCCTGCCGACTGGAACTCGAGGACGGTGACGCCGGCGAGGTTCGTCTCGAGGGCGAGCTGCGGGTGGACGGCACCGCGAGCCGCGTGTCGATCCAGGGCGAACTGGCCGTGACCGGCAGCGCCGAATGCGACCGGTGTCTTTTGGGCTTCGAGCTGGCCTACGGGGCCGACGTGGACGTGGTGATCGTGCGCGACGGCCGACAGGAGGACGGGGACGAGGGCACGGCCTGGACCGTGCACCAGTCCCGGGGCGTGGTCGACCTGACGCCCGCCCTGACCGAAGCGGCCCTGCTGACGTTGCCGCAGAAGATGATATGCCGGGAGGATTGCCTGGGGATCTGCCCCAGCTGCGGGGCCGACCGCAACGCCCGGGACTGTGATTGCGACCATGAGATAAGCGATCCCCGCTGGGACGGCCTGCCGTCCTGAGGGACCAGACAAAGAGGAAACGAGATGGCTGTACCCAAGAAGAAGACGAGCCACGCCAAGAAGGGCAAGCGACGCTCGCACTGGAATCTCGCCGCACCCACCGGATCGCGCTGCTCCAACTGCGGCGCGACCTGCCGCCCTCACCGCGTCTGCCGCAAGTGCGGCCACTACGGTGAGCGCGAAGTGATGGTGACCGAGTAGCACCGGACCCGAAACCCGGCATGGAGGTCGTTGCATGAGCCGCGCCGCGGCGGAAGTACCCGTCGTCGCCGTCGACGCCATGGGCGGAGATATCGGCCCGTCGGCGATCGTGCCCGGCGCCTTCGACGCCCTGCGCGAAGGCGGTTTCCGGCTGGCGCTCTACGGTGACCGCGAGTCGATCTCCAGCGAGATCGACGGCCTCGACGATCCCCCCGACGCCTACGAGATCGTCCACTGCTCCCAGGTCATCGAGATGGCCGAGTCCCCGGCGCAGGCCGTGCGCGGCAAGTCCGACTCGCCGGTGGCCCGCGCCATGGCCGACCACAAGGCGGGCGCCGTGCAGGCCGTCTTCAGTGCCGGCAGCACAGGCGCCATGGTCGCCGGCAGCCTGATGCTGCTGGGCCGGATCGAGGGCGTCGACCGCCCCGCCATCGCCACGGTCATCCCCACCTACGAAGGACGCTTCCTGATGCTCGACGCCGGGGCGAACGTCCAGTGCACGCCCCAGCACCTCCACATCTTCGCCGTGATGGGCGACGTCTACGCCCGCGAGCTGCTCGACGTGGAGACGCCGCGCGTGGGACTGCTCAACATCGGCGAGGAAGCCAGCAAGGGCAGCGAGCTGACCGTGGCCGCCCACGCCCTGCTCGCCGCCTCGGACCTGGAATTCGCGGGCAACATCGAGGGCCGCCAGCTGCTCTTCGGCGCCGCCGACGTCATCGTCACCGACGGCTTCACGGGCAACATGGTGCTCAAGCTGGTGGAGGGTTTCGGAGCCTTCCTGTACCGGGCCTACCGGGACAGCGTGCCGGCGGACGCCGCGGGCGCCGGCTCCTCGGGCCTGGGCGGACTGCTGAGTCGCCTGGACTACGCCTCGACCGGCGGCGCGCTCCTGCTGGGCGTGCGCGGCTCGGTCATCATCGGGCACGGCGCCAGCTCGCCCCGCGCGGTCACCAACGCCCTGCTCATCGCCTCGCGCCTCGCGTCCGCCGACATGCCCGAGCGCCTGCGCGCGCGCCTGGGCGCCGCGTCCTGACCCGACCCCCGGAGGAACCGCATGTACAGGCTGCCGATGATATTCCCGGGACAGGCGTCCCAGGCCGTGGGCATGGCCGCCGACCTCGCAGCCGGCGACGGTCCCGGCGCCCGCTTCCTCGCCGAGCTCGACGGGATCCTCTCGCATCCGCTGACCCGGGTGATGTCCGAGGGCCCGCCCGAGACCCTCACCGAGACCTGGAACGCGCAGCCCGCCATCCTCGCCCACTCGGTGGCCGTGGCCCTGGAACTGCGCGAGCGGGGCATCGTGCCCAGCGTGGCCGCGGGCCACTCCCTGGGCGAGTTCTCCGCCGCGGTGGCCCTGGGCGCCCTGCAGCCCGCCGACGGGCTGCGCCTGGTGCACCGGCGCGGCGAGCTGATGTTCGCCGCGGGGGAGGAGCGCCCCGGCACCATGGCTGCGGTGATGGGCCTGCCGGGCGACGAGGTCGCAGCGGTCTGCGCGCGTGTCGCCGCCGATGCGGGCGTCGTCGTGCTCGCCAACCACAACTCCTCGGCCCAGGTCGCCATCTCCGGCGAGGTGGCGGCCGTCGACGCCGCCTGCGTGGCGCTCAAGGAGGCCGGCGCCAAGCGTGCGATCCGGCTCAACGTCAGCGGCGCCTTCCACTCGCCCCTGCTGGAGGGGGCCGCGGCCGCCTTCGCCGCGCACCTCGACGAGGTGACGGTGGCCGATCCCGAAGCCCCCCTGGTGGCCAACGTCACCGCCGCCGCCGTCGGCGACGGCCCGGCGCTGAAGGAGGGCTTCCGGCGCCAGCTGACCTCGCCCGTGCTCTGGCACGACGGCCTGGCCCTGATCGCGTCGGGCGCCGCCACCGGCGAGACCCCCCGCGTGGTGCTCGAGGTGGGACCGGGCAAGGTCCTCAGCAACCTCGCCCGGCGGGAGCATCCGGACGTCAACTTCCTGCCCGTGGGCACCGCCGAGGACCTCGATACGGTGCTGGACAGGCTCTCGGAGTTGCTGGCATAATGCGTCGCTTCGACGGAATCTGGCAGGACGGCGGACGCGCGCCGCGACCAAGGAGATGGGCATGAACGACAAGGCCGTGATCATCACGGGAGCGGGGCGGGGCATCGGCCTGGCCATCGCGCGCAGCCTGGCGGAAAAGGGCTATGACCTGGCCCTGGTGGACATCGTGGAGGAGACCGTGGCCGAGGCCGCGGCGTCCCTGCCCGGGGACGGCAAGTACCTGCCCCTGGCCGGCAACGTGGCCGACTGGGATTCGGTCCAGGCCATGGTCGAGAAGGCCGCGGCGGAACTGGGCGCCGTCTACGGCGTGGTCAACAACGCCGGCATAACCCGCGACGGCCTGCTCCTGCGCATGCAGCCCGAAGCGTGGCAACAGGTTCTGGACGTGAACCTCACGGGCACCTTCTACTTTACAAAGGCCGTGGCGCCTCTTATGATGCGCCAGAAAATCGGCAGGATCGTCAACATCGCCTCGGTGATCGGTCTCTCCGGCAACGCCGGACAGGCCAACTACGCCGCCAGCAAGGCCGGCGTGATCGCCATGACCAAGTCCGTGGCCAAGGAGCTCGGCGGGCGCGCCATCACGGCCAACGCCATCGCGCCCGGCTTCATCGCCACCGACATGACTCACGATCTGCCCGAGCAGGTCAAGGCGGACATGTTGAAGGCGATCCCGTTGAAGCGGCTCGGCGCGGCGGAGGACGTCGCGGCCGCCGTCGCTTTCCTGTTGTCCGAAGATGCAGCCTACATCACGGGTCAGACGATCGTGGTGGATGGCGGCATGGTAACTTGAGAACATTCCCAAGGAGGGACTGTCAGTCATGAGTTCCATTCAGGAAAAGGTGTACGAGATCATCGAGCGTAAGCTCTCCGTGAACCCGGAGCAGATCACCCCCGAGGCCTCGTTCACCGACGACCTGGGGGCGGATTCCCTCGATACGGTCGAGCTGGTGATGGACCTGGAAGAAGTCTTCAACATCACCATTCCCGAAGAGGATCAGGAGAAGCTCCGGACGGTCCAGGACGCCATCGACTACCTGGAGTCGCACCTGGACTGAGCCTGCTACCGTGCCGGCCGATGACCCGATGCCGGGTGGTGTCCCCGGTCCTGAGCTGCCAGCCCGGGACCGGGGCAGTCTACATTTGCTGGGAGGTTTCCGATGGAACCACGTAGGGTAGTCATCACGGGACTCGGCATGATCACGCCCGTGGGACTGACGCGCGACGCGTCCTGGGAGGCGCTGCTCGCCGGCCGCAACGGCGTGGGCCCGATCCAGGCCTTCGACGTGACCGATTACAAGGTGAAGTTCGCCGCGGAGGTCAAGGACTTCGACCCCACCTCGGTGATGGACCCCAAGGACGCCCGCAAGGCCGACCGCTACGCCCAGTTCGCCGTCTGCGCCGCGGACGAGGCCGTCGCCCAGGCCGCCCCCGGGGAGATCGATCCCGAGCGGGCCGGCGTGCTGATCGGCTCCGGCATCGGCGGCATGCTCACCTTCGAGGAGCAGCACGGCCGGCTGGTGGCGCGCGGGCCGTCCCGCGTCTCGCCCCTGTTCATCCCCATGATGATCGCGGACATGGCCACGGGCCTGGTGTCGATCCGCTTCGGCTACCGGGGACCCAACTACGCCACTGTCTCCGCCTGCGCTTCGGCCGGCCATGCGGTGGCCGCCTCGGCCATGCACATCATGCTCGGCGACGCGGATCTGATGGTCACCGGCGGCGCCGAGGCGAGCGTGAGCCCCATGGCGCTGGCGGGCTTCGCCAACATGAAGGCCCTGTCCACGCGCAACGACGAACCCCTGCGCGCGAGCCGACCCTTCGACGCCGGCCGCGACGGCTTCGTGCTGGGCGAGGGCGCCGGCATCGTCGTGCTGGAGGAGGCCGGACGGGCCGTGGCCCGCGGCGCGGAGATCATCGCCGAGGTCGTCGGCTACGGCGTGACCGGCGACGCCTACCACATGACCCAGCCCGAGAACGAGGGGCACGGCATGCGCAACGCCATGCGCCTGGCCCTCGACCGCGCGGGCCTGTCGCCCGCGGACGTGGGCTACGTCAACGCGCACGGCACCTCGACCCCCTTCAACGACAAGATCGAGACCAAGGCCATCCGCGACCTCTTCGGCGACCACGCCGGTGAGGTGGCCGTCTCCTCGACCAAGTCCATGACCGGCCACCTGCTCGGTGCGGCCGGGGGTATCGAAACGGCCATCACGGCGCTGGCGCTGCGCGAGGGCAAGTTGCCGCCGACCATCAACTACGAGACGCCCGACCCCGAGTGCGACCTGTTCTGCTGTCCCAACGAGGCCGTGGCGCGCGACGTGGACGCGGCCCTGTCCAACTCGTTCGGGTTCGGGGGCCACAACGTCTCCCTCTGCCTGCGTCGCTGGCGAGGCTGAGGCAGCCCGAAACGGGGAGCCGCCGCGTGGGGTTCTGGAAGCGACTTCGGTCCGCCGTGACGCAGGGCGCCGCCCGCCGGGACGCTGTGCGTCCTCCGCTGGACGAGGCGGCCGAGGCCCGCTCCCTCGAATCCGTCCAGGCCAAGCTGCAGTACACCTTCCAGGACCTGCAGCTGCTGCGCCTGGCCCTGGTCCACCGTTCCCACACCCACTACCAGGGCGGCGGCCGGCTCGAGTCCAACGAGCGACTCGAATTCCTCGGCGATTCGGTGCTCGGCCTGGTGGTCAACACCTACCTCTACCGTCACTACCCGCGGCTGGAGGAAGGGGACCTCACCAAGATGAAGTCCAAGCTGGTCTGCGGGGAGAATCTCTCGCGGGTGGCGGGACGCTTCGAGCTGGGCGAACATATCCTGATGAGCCGGGGCGAGGCCGCCACGGGCGGCCGGCGCCGCGCCAGCATTCTGGCCGACGCCGTGGAGGCCCTCATCGGAGCGGTCTACCTGGACGGCGGCCTCTCCGCCGCCACCGAAATGCTCGAACTGTGGCTGCTCGACGACGCCGACGCGTACCTGACCGAGCGCGAGCTGGTCAATGACAAGAGCCGTCTGCAGGAGATGATCCAGGCCCGGCACAAGTCGCCGCCGGTCTACCGGCAGGTCGACGCCAGCGGGCCCGACCACGCGCGCACCTTCACCGTGGAGGTGCTGTTCGGCGCCGTCGCGCTCGGCCGCGGCACCGGCCCCAGCAAGAAGCGGGCGGAACAGGCCGCGGCGGGCGAGGCGATCCGCCGCCTGGGCGCGCAGCCCGGCCTGCTCGACAAACCTGACTGAGCGCGGGCCGGGACCGAAGCGGCGGCCGGCGCCATGCCAAGGAGGGGCCATGCCCCGGAAGCATCGGATGCGCTTGGCCTCGCTCGTGGTGATCGCGCTCTGCGCCCCCGCGGCCGTCCAGGCGGTGGCCACCAAGCCGGCCGCCGGGGACAGCCTGGGCCTGCCGGACAGCGTGCTGCAGATGGACGAGCCCCTCCACGGCGTGGCCACCAGCTACATGATCGGCCTCACGCTCCTAGAACAGGGCGATGCCGCCGGCGCCGTACCCTATCTGGCCCACGCCTTCCGCCTGAATCCCGACGAGGAGGCCTTTGCCACGGCCTACCGGGACGTCCTGCTCCAGCTGGGCTACCTGCCCGACGCGCTGGAAGTCTCTTCCGATCTCGTCGCGGTCCCGCCGGTGCCCTACGACACCTGGCTGCAGCACGTCACCCTCTTCGTGGCCCTGGAGCGTTACGACGAGTCTCTCGACGCCCTTGACGATTTCCGGCGGGAACACCCGGATTCGCTCCAGCTCGGCATGCTGCGGGCGGAGATCCTGCTGCGCTCCCACCGCTGGGACGACGCCATGGCCACCTACCGCGCGCTGCTGCCCGAACTGCCCGACGAGCGCGAGCACATCTACATGGCCATGGCCGAGATGGCCGTGCATCTCGAGCGCCACGACGAGGCCACCGACATCTGGGCCGAGGGTGTCGCGGCCCTGCCCGACTCGCGGCCCCTGCGCCTGGGCGCCCTGCAGCACCACGTCGCCCGGGAACGCGACCACGCGGCGGTGGCCGTGGCCGAGGCCGGGGACGCCCGCGACGTCGAAGCCGACGCGCCCCCGTCGACGACCTGGCTGCGGACCGCCGCCGGCCTGATCGCCTCCGAGGGCCGCGTGGCCGTGGCCATCGACGTGCTGCGTCCCCGCTTCGAGGCCGATACCCTCGACCTGGACAGCACCCTTCTGCTGGGCAGATTGCTGGCCCGGCTGGAGACGTGGCCCGCGGCCATCGCCATCCTGGAAACCACCACCGGACGCTGGCCCGAGTCGGCCATGGCCCGCATGTTCCTGGGCGAGTTCATGGCGGAGTCGGGCGACCTCTTCGGGGGCGAGCAGCACGTACGGCGCGCCATCGAGATGGACCCGGCGGCCCCCGATTTCCTGCTCTCCCTGATCTCCATCCTCAGCCGCCGCCACCCGGACGCCTTCGCCCGGGGAGAGCGTCTGCCCGCCGACGATCCCCTGCGCCTGGAGGTCGTCGATCTCGCTCACCGGGCCCAGACGCTGTTGATCGGGGACACGCACCCCGCAAACCACATGATGATCGGCGCCACCCTGCAGGCCATGGGCGACCACGAAGGTTCGATCGCCTCCTACCTGCTCGCCGCCGCCGCCCCCCGTTTCCGGCGCGAGACCCTGCTCAACCTCTCCCTGGCCTACGAGCGCACCGGCCGGGGCGACGAGGCCCGCGAGGTGCTCGAGGATCTGTTCACGGACCATGCGGAGGATCCGGTGGTCCTCAACGCCCTGGGCTACACCCTGGCCGACCAGGGGCGGGAGCTGGACCGGGCGGAGCGCCTCATCCGGGCGGCCCTGAAGCAGGATCCCGAGAATCCCGCCTACCTGGACTCGCTGGGCTGGCTCCACTATCGCAAGGGCAACCACGTCGACGCCCTCGACTACCTCGTCAGTGCCGCCAACGCCCTGCCCGAGGATCCGGAGATCCTCGAGCACCTGGGCCTGGTGCTGCTGGAACTCGGCCGCCACGACCGCGCCCTCGAGGTCCTGCGGCGGGCCCTGCTGCTGGGGGGGGACGAGGCGGCTATCCGCCCCGTCCTGGACGACCTGGAACCGGTGTCGCCATGAACGCGGCCGCGCGCGTCCTGCTGCTCGCCGCGCTGGCACTGGCCGCCGGCGCGGAGGCGCCGGTCGCCGCGGAACAGACCGCATCGCTACGCCAGGCCGCCTGGCGGATCGGGGCCTGGGGACGCAGCCTCGAGGGGCACGCCTGCTGGTTGCGGGACCGGGACGGGACCTGGCGTCTCGAGATCCGCACCGTCCAGGCGGGGGAGACCACGCCGGCGGCCCTGGACGAACTGCTGCACCAGCGGGGCGACGGCTGGACGGTGCTCGCCGCGGGCGAGCACGGCGTCTATGTACAGCCCTGGCGCGACAAGATCGAGGAAGTGACGCCCGCCCATCGGCGGCGGCTGACGGCCTTGATCGCCCTGGCGGGCGCCGGCCGCGCGGCCGCCCCGGACGTGGCCGCCTGCGGGGCCCGCATGCGCCCGCGTCCGCCGCGACGCGAGGCGACCCGCACGCCCTGGCCCGTGACACCCCATGCCGGCGAGGCGGTCTACCTCGTGGACTGGCCCGCGGACGGCGGCCCGGACCTGCGCCGCCGGCTCGAGACGCGGGGCCACGGCCGCGGCGACGCGGCCGAGACCTGGCGGGTGCATTTCACGGCGGACGACGCCTGGCACGTGACCTCGTCGCGGCGCGCGGGCGCCCTGAGGATCTCGGCCCTGCCCGACCGACAGGTCTCCTTCGACCCGGACGAGGTCTTCGTACCCCTCTGGCCCCTGGGCGACGTGCTGTCGCCGGGCCGCTGATCCGGAACCCGCAGGGGATTCCGGACCGGAAAAATTCGGGTTCAAGGTGGGAACTCGACGACCGACCGTTCGTTTACGCGGAAGATCGTGGTCCCGCCACCCCTGCGAGGAGCCGACATGTTCATGACCGACAAGAACCAGGACCCGGGCCGAAACGGACCCGCCGCGTATGCCGACCTACGCGACGAGGACCTGATCGCGCTCGTCCAGCAGGGGCAGAAGAGGGCCTACGACGAGCTGGTCAGGCGCTTCAAGGGACGCCTGTACAGCTTCATCCTCCGCATGGTGGCTGATCCGGTCGAGGCGGAGGAACTGGCCCAGGACACGCTGATCCGGGCCTACATCCACGCGGACAAGTACCGGGAGATCGCGCGCTTCTCCACCTGGCTCTTCACCATCGCCACCAACCTGGTGCGCAACCGGGTGCGCAAGCGCAAGCGGACGCCCTACATGCTGAGCCTGGATCCCGCGCCTGCGAGCGACGACGACATCCCGCTGGATCCCCCGGATCCCGCGGCCGATCCGACGTTGCAGCTGGAGGGACGCGAGCTGGGCGAGCTGATGGCCCAGGCGACCGCCATGATCCCCGAGAAGTACCGCATCCCCTTCCTGCTCCGCGAGGTCGAACAGATGACCTACGAGGAGATCCAGCAGGTGACCGGCTTGAAGCTGGGCACGGTGCGCTCCCGGATCAACCGGGCGCGGAACCGTTTCCGCGACAACATCAAGCCCCTGCTGAAGAACGAAACCCTGCTGGCCGAGCTCGAGAAGCTCGAGGCCCAGATGAAAGACGGCGAGAGCTGACATCGTCCCGGAGGACATCGATGTTCTGTTTCAGGTACCGCAAGCTGATCAACCAGGAGATGGACGGCGCCCTGCCCGCCCGCAAGACCCGGTCCCTCGAGGAGCACGTGGCCCGCTGCGCGGGCTGCCGCGCCTACCGCGAGGAGCTCGAGACGGGACGGCGTCTGCTGCACGCCACCACCGACGAGCCCTCGGAGGCCTTCGAGTGGACCCTGCAGCTCAAGCTGAACAGGGCCCTGCAGGGGGCGGCGGCCGAGTCGGCCGTGCCCTGGGTCGAAGCGCCCGGCAACCCGCTGCGCTGGCTGCGCTCCTTCGCGCTGTCCTCGGCGGCCGGTGTCGCCCTGGCGGCGGGCCTCGCCATCTGGGTACTGCCCCTGCAGCCCGGACCCGCGCAGGGACCCGCCGGGACGCGCCTGGCGGAGTCGACCTTCGGCGTCGAGGCCTCGCCCGTGGCCACCAGCGCCGGCGACAGCGACCGCCAACCGCTGACGCCCCGTTACCGGCCGACCTTCACTAATCCCTCCGGACCGGGGCTCGCCGTCAGTGGCGGCACGCGCTCCCGGCCCAACCTCCTGGACAGCTCGGGCTGGGTGCCGAGCACCTGGCGCGGCGCCGCCGCGACCCAGGCGGGCACCATCGCCGCCCTGCGCGAGGACAACGGCCACCTGCGCTTCTGGCTGAAGCAGCTGCAGAAGGAGAACGCCGACCTCAAGACCCGGCTTAATTCGTTGCTCGCGGACCCCGGAATCGACTATCTTGAGAACGAGGGAGGCTCGGACAACCGCTGATTCCAGGTTCGGAGTGACACCATGACAACGCGTGAATGTGCCGTCGCGATCCTCGGGACGGCACTTCTTTTTTTCGGGGTGCTGCTGGCGGGCTGCCAGCAGGCGGGGCGCGAGACGATCATCTCGGCCGTCGGTTCCTACGGCGAGATCGCCGTCATCACCACCGACGTCGAGCTCGTGCCCGCGCTGGAGACCTTCCAGGAGCGCCTGGCTCCGGCGGAGACCTTCGTCATCAAGGAGGAGGCGACCTATCGCTTCCACCACTTCCAGGACAAGCGCTGGCGGGACGGCCGCAACTACCGCAACCTGATCTTCGCCTGCCGCTGGGGCGCCGGCGGCCCCGTACAGGGCGCCGTCGAGCGGCTCTTGAACCGCGAGGCCCTCGAGCGGCTCACCTCCGGACGGGGCGGCGTGGTGACCGTCCGCGACCCCTACTTCCGCAACCAGCTCGCCTTCGTGGCGGTGGCCCGCGATCCCAACGCCCTGGTCCGCGTGCTCAACGACCGGGTGGCCGCCCTGCGCGACACCCTGCGCCGCGACATCGACCAGCGCATCGTCCGCGACAACCGCCGACAGGGCCTGCTGCCCGGCATCGTCGAGCGCGCCTGGAGCGCCTTCGGTTTCGTCATCGAGTTGCCGGCCGTCTTCTCCGAGAACCAGGCCCGCCCCGACGGCTTCCCCGGCGTGGAGTGGCTGCGCACCGACGGCGCCACCCGCGGCCTGACCGTGAGCTGGGAGGACGCCCCGGCGCCGGCCGCGGCCCTCGATGATCGCGCCTTCCTGGCCGCCATGCGCGCCCGGCTGGGGGAGGCCATGCACGCCGAGGAGATCGACACGGGGTCTCTCGCCTGGTCCCGCGAGACCGTGGCCGGCCGGCCGGCCGTCAAGCTCGCCGGCAACTGGGCCAGCCGGCGGGTGGAGGTGGGCGGTCCCTTCTGGTGCTACTTCGTGGCGGACGAGGCGCACGGGCGCGTCTACTGCCTCGACCTGCTCGTGTACGCGCCCGACAAGGAGAAGATGGACTACTTCAGGCGCCTGCGGGCCCTGCTGGAGACCTTCTCCACCACGGCACCCTGATCCCGAACCGGAGGTGGACCATGCGGACGCGGACAGTGGAAACCACGACGGGGCTCTGGCTCCCCCTCGCGGTGCTGCTCTGCCTCGCGGCGCCGGCCGCCGCGCAGGACGAGGCCGCCCCGCTGGTCATGCGCCTGGACTGGCAGGGCGTCATCGGCCCCATCGCCGCCGAGTACCTGGACGAGGGCATCGCGCAGGCCGAGAACCGCGGCGCCGACCTCCTGCTCCTGGCCCTGGACACCCCGGGCGGCCTGGACACTTCCATGCGCGACATGGTCCAGGACATCCTCGCCGCCGACGTGCCGGTGGCGGTCTTCGTGTGGCCCGCCGGCGCCCGCGCGGCCTCGGCTGGGGTCTTCCTGCTGGCCGCCTCCCACGTGGCCGCCATGGCGCCGACCACCAACGCCGGGGCGGCCCACCCGGTGAGCATGGGCGGCGAGATGGACGAGGTCATGTCGGGCAAGGTGACCAACGACGCCGTGGCCTACCTGACGGGGCTCGTCTCGGGACGGGGCCGCGACACGGGCTGGTGCGAGGGCGTGGTGCGCGAGAGCGTGTCGGTGCCGGCTGACAGCGCGCTGGCCGTGGGCATGATCGACGTGGTGGTCGCCGACGCGGACGAGCTGATCGCCTGGTGCGACGGGCGCATCCCGGCCGGGGGCGGCGAGGCCATGCGGACCGCCGGCGCCTGGATCGTGGAGATGCCCCTGAGCTGGCGGCAGAAGTTCCTGCGCGCCATCACCGATCCCAACATCGCCTACATCTTCCTGATGCTCGGCATCTACGGCCTCTTCTTCGAGCTGAGCCGGCCGGGCGCCGTGCTGCCGGGGGTGGTCGGGGCGCTGGGCCTGCTGCTGGCGGTGCTGGCCTTCCAGGGCCTACCGGTGAACTACGTGGGCGTGCTGCTGCTGCTGCTCGGCGTGCTGCTGTTGCTGCTGGAGATCAAGATCACCAGCTACGGGGCGCTGGCGGTGGGAGGGACGGTCTCGCTGCTGCTGGGCTCGCTCCTGCTCTTCGAGAACGCGGGGCCCGTGGGATCGGTGTCGCTGAAGCTGGTGCTGCCGGCGGTGGTGTTCACGGTGCTGCTGTTCCTGGGCATCGTCGGCCTGGGCCTCAAGGCGCAGCGCCGGCCGCCCACCACGGGGCTCGAGGCCCTGGCGGGACAGGCCGGGCGGGTGATTAGGCTCGAAGACGCCGAGGGCGCGGAGGGACGGCGTGGCGTGGTCGAGGTGTTCGGTGAATACTGGCCGTTCGACGCGGAGGCGCCCCTGCGCGCGGGCGAACGCGTCGTCGTGACGGGATACGCAGACGGCCGGGTGCGCGTGCGTCCGGTCGACAACCCGGGAGGCTGACATGGATATTCTGACCCTGGGCATCGGCCCCATCATTCTGCTTGTACTGGTGATCCTGGCCAACGCCATCCGCATCCTGCGCGAGTACGAGCGGGCGGTCGTGTTCCGGCTCGGCCGCCTGAGCGGCGTCAAGGGCCCGGGCCTGATCCTGCTGATCCCGCTGATCGACCGCATGATCAAGGTCAGCCTGCGCACGATCCCCATGGACGTGCCGCCGCAGGACGTGATCACCAAGGACAACGTGTCGGTGAAGGTCAACGCCGTGATCTACTTCCGGGTCGTGGTGCCGGACAAGTCCATCATCAACGTGGAGGACTTCCTCTTCGCCACCAGCCAGGTCGCCCAGACCACCCTGCGTAGCGTGATGGGACAGGTGGAACTGGACGAGCTGCTGTCGAAGCGCGAGAAGCTGAACCTGCAGATCCAGGAGATCATCGACCACGCCACCGATCCCTGGGGCATCAAGGTCAGCACCGTGGAGATCAAGGACGTGGATCTGCCCGTGGAGATGCGCCGCGCCATGGCGCGCCAGGCCGAGGCCGAGCGCGAGCGCCGCGCCAAGGTCATCCACGCCGACGGCGAGCTGCAGGCGAGCAAGAAGCTCTCGGAGGCCGCGTCGGTCATCTCACGCGATCCAGCGGCCATCCAGCTGCGCTACCTGCAGACCGTGACGGAGGTGGCCCGGGAGAACAACTCGACCACCATCTTCCCGATCCCGGTGGACGTCATCCACCAGTTCCTGCACAACAAGGACAAGGCATGATCCGGTCCCGCTACCTGCTTCCCGTCCTCTGCGCCCTGTCGCTGGGCCTGTGCGCGCCCGCCGCGGCGGCCCCGGCCGACGCCTACGTGGTCGAGCCCAAGCGCAGCCGCAGCGATCCCGAACCCGATCTGCGGCGCACGGGCCGTCCGGACTGGGTCTTCAGCGTGAACACCGGCCTCGCCGCGGGCGGCGACCTCTTCCACGTCAAGGCCGGTCTGACCGAGACCTGGACGGCGCCCCTGGGGGCGGCGACCTTCCCGGCCCAGCGCTTCACCGTGACCCTGGACGAGGGCCTGTTGATCGGCATGGGACTGGCGCGCCGCGTGACGCCGCGCGGCTGGCTGCGCCTTTACTTCAGCTGGACGGAGATGGACGCCACCGCCCTGGCCAACGACACCCAGTTCGTCGAGCTGGTACCCTACGACGTCCTGACCATGACACGGATCGGTCTGCGCTGGGAGCAGCGGCTGCTGGACACCCCGCTGACGCCCTACCTGTGCGCGGGCGCCGATTACCTGGACGTGTCGGCCAAGGCGGACTACCTGTCCCAATCCCGCCTGGCGCCCACGGCGGGGGCGGGGCTGATCTACGATCTGGCCGGCGCCTGGCGGGTGAGTGGCGAGGTGACGGACACGGTCGTCCAGCTGGATTCCGCCGGCGTGACCGACGCCGACTGGCCCGGTGGTGCCGTCTACTCCGAGCGGGGACCCCAGCACCTGATCAGCCTCACCCTGGGGCTGCTGGTCCTTTTCTGATACGACACGATTATTCGATAAAGGTAAAATATCACCCAATAAGCAGCGTGCGTCTTTGATTGATGTACAACTTTATGCGATTATTGTATCTCGTTATTTATCTGACTGTTCCGGAGTCCATTCGGCGGCCGTTGCCGCGCTTCGCGATACATTCGGGTTGCGTGCGGAGGTCTAATGCATATAATTGCTTCCTTGTGCTCCGCGCCGAATCCTCGCGTCGAACAGGGAGATAGCCATGGGCAACGTGATCGCCGTCGTGAATCACAAGGGCGGATCCGGTAAGACCACGACCGCCTTGAACCTGGCCGCCGGGCTGACGCGCTACAGCGATATCACGTCCTCCTGCCTGATCATCGACATGGATCCCCACGGCTGCGCCACCTCCACGCTGCTGGGCAAGCCCGACGGCGAGCCGCCGGCCCGCTCGATCTTCGACGTGCTGCGCCGGGCCATCACGCCCCAGGACGGCATCACCTCGACGGTCTTCGACGAGAACATCGACGTGATCCCCTCGAGCCCCTCGCTGGAGAGCATCTCCCGCACCCAGATCACCGACCGGCTGGTCAAGGTGACCCAGGGGCTGTCCTCGTCCTACGGCTGGATCATCATCGACACGCCGCCCAACCTGGGCATCCTCACCCAGAACGCCCTGGTGGCGGCCGACTACGCCCTGATCCCGACCCCCTGCACCGGCCTGGCCATATCGACCATGTACCAGCTCCGCCAGACCATCGAGAAGATCCAGGAACGCCAGAACATCTGGCTGCAGGTCTTCGGCGTGCTGGTGACCCTCAAGGACGGCCGCACCGACCTGCAGAAGCACGTGCTGAAGCAGATGCGCAGCCAGTTCAAGCACGCCGCATTCAAGACCATGATCACCAACAATATCAAGATCGAAGAGGCGCCCGCCCACTTCAAGAGCATCTTCTCCTACGACTCGGGATGTCTCGGGGCCGCCCTCTACCGCGACTGGATCAAGGGCGAGCTCATGCGGCGGCACAAGCTTCTGGAGAAGAAGAAGGGCGACAAGCTCGAGGCCCTCAACGCCGCCGCCGCGCAGACCCAGAGCAAGTAGGTCCCCCCGGGACGGCTCAGCCGTCCAGCCGCACGAAGGGATTGCTCCGCATCTCATCGCCGACCGTGGTCGCCGGACCGTGCCCCGAATGGAGCACGGTCTTTTCGTCCAGGGTGTAGACGCGTTCGCGGATGCTGCGGGCGAGGGTCTCGAAGTCGCCGCCCGGCAGGTCGGTCCGTCCGATGGAGCCCATGAAGATCACGTCGCCCACCAGGGCGTCGGCCCCCAGCGTGAAGATCAGGTGGCCGGGGCTGTGGCCCGGGGCGAGCACCCAGGGCAGGTCCGCGCCGGCGAAGGGCAGGGCGCCCTCGGCGGCGTCGGGCAGCCACTCGCAGCGCGGTTGCGCCACGGCGGGGAAGCCGTACATGGCCCGTGCCGAGTTGAGGTTCTCGACCAGGGGACGCTCGGCGGGATGGACCCACAGGGGCAGGTCGATCTCGGCCTGGATCGCCGCGGCGCAGGAGATGTGGTCGAAGTGGCCGTGGGTGCAGAGCAGATGGGTCAGCTCGCAGCCCGAGGCCTCCACGGCGTCCAGCAGCACCCCGGGATCGTCGCCGGGATCCACCAGCGCCGCCGCGCCGGCCGCGGGCGCGGTCAGCAGGTAGGCGTTCATCATCAGCGGGCCCACCGTCAGGCAGCGCAGGGTCCAGTCCGTGGTCGTGGGGTCGGGCAGGGGCATGAGCGGTCCCGGGGAAAGCGGGGAGGGGGCCGTCAGTGACGGCCCCCTCGTCCGCGTCTAGCGGTCGTCCAGGGAGATGTCCTCGTAGTACTCCCGGCCCAGGTGGGTGATCAGCTCTTCGCCCATCATCCAGCGCAGGGTGTTCTTGAGCTTCTTCTGCTGTATGAACAGGTCGTGCTCGGGATAGAGGCCCTCCGGCGTGACCGGGCTCTTCAGGTAGAAGGACAGCCACTCCTGGATGCCCGACAGCCCGCCGCGCTTGGCCAGGTCGAGCAGCAGCGCCAGGTCGAGGACGATCGGCGCGGCCAGGATGGAGTCGCGGCACAGGAAGTCCACCTTGATCTGCATGGGCAGCCCCAGCCACCCGAAGATGTCGATGTTGTCCCAGCCTTCCTTGTTGTCACCGCGGGGCGGGTAGTAGTTGATCCGTACCTTGTGGTAGAGGTCGCCGTAGAGGTCCGGGTAGAGTTCTGGCTGGAGGATGGTGTCGAGCACGCTCAGCTTCGACTCTTCCTTGGTCTTGAAGCTCTCCGGATCGTCCAGCACCTCGCCGTCGCGGTTGCCGAGGATGTTGGTGGAGAACCAGCCGTTCATGCCCAGCAGGCGCGCCTTGAAGCCGGGGGCCAGGATGGTCTTCATCAGCGTCTGGCCGGTCTTGAAGTCCTTGCCCATGGTCGGCGTGCCCGTCTCCAGGGCCAGCTGCTCGAGGGCGGGGAAGTCGGCGCTGAGGTTGGGGGCCCCGTTGGCGTAGGGGATGCCCATCTTGATGGCCGCGTAAGCGTAGATCATGCTCGGCGCGATGTCCGGGTGGTTGCTGCGCAGGCCGTTCTCGAAGGACTCCACCGTCTGGTGGACCTCCGACGGCTTCATGAAGATCTCGGTGGAGCCGCACCAGACCATGACCAGGCGGTCGCAGCCCTTCTCGCGCTTGAAGGTCTCCATGTCGGCCATCAGCTGCTCGGCCAGCTCCATCTTGTCGGCGCCCTGCTTCACGTGGGTGCCCTGCAGCTTCTTCACGTAGTAGTTGTCGAAGACGGCCGGCATGGGCTTGATGGCGCTGAGCTCGTCCTCGAGCTCGATCAGGAGTTCGCGCGGCAGCACGCCGGCGTTGAGCGAGGCCTCGTAGATGGAGTCCTCGAAGATGTCCCAGCCGCCGAACTCGATGTCCTCGAGCCCGGTCAGGGGCACGAAGTTGCGGATCAGGGGCGACCGGTTCTCGGTGCGCTTGCCCAGCCGTATGTGTCCCATCTGGGTGAGGCTGCCGATGGGTAGCCGCAGGCTCTTGCGGATGGCGATGACGCCGGCGATGAAGGTGGAGGATACGGCTCCCATGCCTGGTGTGAGAATGCCCAGCTTACCGTCTGCAGGCTTGACGTCCAGGCCGGTTGTCATGTCTTGCTCCTCTCTTTACTGCTATTATCGCTCGAGCCGGCGGGGTGTCGACCGGGCGGCGAGATAAAGGGCGTCGTGGACCCGGATCGACCACCACGCGGTGGTACCGGTACAGCGATCGCTGAGCACGAATAAACCTCATCGCCGGTCGAACGCAAGCCTTTTGTATGTCCAAGCGGCGAAGCGGATTTTTTCTTTCGCGCGCCCGGATTCTGGTATATTTATGGCTTCCAGCGCAAGGAACTTATTTGAGCGGCGGACCGAGCGGCCCCGTTCGGCCCGATTCCCGCCGTATCACCCGGATTCGCTTTCGGGACGACCCATTCGCCAACGAGGAGAACTGCGCCCATGACGCCCCCCGACAAGGTCCCCTTCCTGGATCTCCAGGCCCAGGTCGCGCCCATCCGCGCGGAACTGGACGCCGCCATCGCCGACGTCGTGGACAACACCGCCTTCATCCTCGGCGACCGCCTGGCCGCCTTCGAACGGGACTTCGCCGGCTACTGCGGCTGCGGCGAGGCCGTGGGCGTCGACTCCGGCACCCAGGCGCTCCACCTGATCCTGCGCGCCCTGGGCGTGGGGCCGGGGGACGAGGTCGTCACCGTCCCGAACACCTTCATCGCCACCGTGGAGGCGATCGCCTACACGGGGGCCACGCCGGTCTTCGTGGACGTGGATCCCGACACCTGGCTCATGGATCCCGCCCGCCTCGCGGACGCCATCACGCCGCGCACCAAGGCCGTCATGCCCGTGCATCTCTTCGGCAACGTCGTGCCCTGGGACGAACTGGCCGCCGCGGCGGGGGACATCCCGCTGGTCGAGGACGCCTGCCAGGCCCACGGCGCCCGTTACGGCGAGCGCCGCACCGGGACGCTCGGCCACGCCGCTGCCTTCAGCTTCTACCCTGGCAAGAACCTCGGCGCCTTCGGTGACGGCGGCATGGCCACCACCGGCGACGCGAACATGGCCAAGCTCCTGCGCAGCCTGCGCCACCACGGCCAGGGCGAGAAGAACCTGCACGACCACGTGGGCTACACCGGCCGTCTGGACGCGCTGCAGGCCGTCGTGCTGGCCATCAAGCTGAAGCATCTCGACGCCTGGAACGACGCCCGCCGGGGCATCGCCGCCCGCTACCGCGAGCGCCTCGAGGGCAAGTACCGCATGCCCGCCCTGGTCCCGGGCACCGAGGCCGTGCACCACCTGTTCCCCATCCAGAGCCCCGACACCGAGGATCTCATCGCGCGCCTGAAGGAGCAGAACGTATTCTGTGGCAGGCACTATCCGGTGGCATGCCACCTGCAGCCGGCCCTGGCGGGGATGGTGCCCGAAGGCGCATCGTTCCCTGTCGCGGAGGAGCTGTGCGAAAATATCGTTTCCTTGCCGATTTTTGCAGAAATGACGCATGAAATGGTAGACTTCGTGTGCGATCTTCTGCTATAATGCTTCAGATGCGTGATCAAGGGATCACGCACCGGGGGACAACGATCGCTGGAAGGAGCATGATGGCAATAAGCTAACGCGTTTCCGTATGCTGCATCACTCTGATCTGGCAGAGGGAGAACTTACACCATGAAGGAAGACGCGGTGGCTTTTTCGGCCGTAGCCGATGAGGTTGGATCCTCCGGTCCTACACTTTATCTAGTGGCCGACACGTCACGATCCGCAGGTCTCCGAGGAAAGATTAAGCGACTGTTCGACATCCTCCTGGCAGGATGCGCGTTGGTCGTGCTATCACCCTTCCTCCTCCTCATCTCCATCCTCGTCAAGCGGTCCAGCCCCGGGCCCGTGCTCTTCGTGCAGGAGAGGATCGGCAAGGACGGGGTGCCCTTCCCGTTCCTCAAGTTCCGGACCATGGTCCACAACAGCGATGACGCCATCCACCGTCAGTTCGCCGCCATGTTCATCAACGGCAACGAGAAGGAACCGGCCAAGGACAACGTCTTCAAGATGACCAACGACCCGCGCGTGACCCGCATCGGCTCGCTCCTGCGCAAGACGTCCATGGACGAATTGCCCCAGCTGATCAACATCGTGCGCGGTGAGATGAGCCTGGTGGGCCCCCGGCCGCCCATCGCCTACGAGCTGGACCACTACCAGCCCTGGCACCACGAGCGGTTGCGTGTCACGCCCGGTCTGACCGGCCTCTGGCAGGTGAGCGGGCGCAGCAACGTGCCCTTCGAGGAGATGGTCCGGCTGGACATCCACTACATCAACTCCTGGTCCCTGAAGCGGGACGCGGAGATCGTGCTCAAGACGCTGCCGGTGGTCATGAAGGGCACCGGGGGCTATTGACAGTTCGCCGGAATGTGGGATAATCGCTCAAGCTCCTGCCTCCTGAAACGATACATCTGATAAGGCCGGCTTGTGCAGAGGCATCGGCCGGCCTTACTTTGTCCGATCGCCCAACGTGAGACGAGGAACGAAGGAGTTGCCAATGCTGAGAATGGCGGCCGTGGGATGCGGCTACTGGGGACCGAACCTCATCCGGAACTTCAACAACCATCCGGAAGTCGAGCTGGTTGCGATCTGCGACCTCAAGGAGGAGCGGCGCCAGCACATGGCCGGTCTCTATCCCCAGGCCCACGTCACCGATTCCTTCGACGAGATCATCAACGACGACTCGATAGAGGCCGTGGTCGTGGCGACGCCGGTCACCACCCACTTCCCCCTCGGCAAGGCCGTGCTCGAGAGCGGCAAGCACCTCTTCATCGAGAAGCCCATGGCGGCGAGCGCGGAGGAGTGCCGTCAACTCTGCGACATCGCGACCAAGGGCGGGCTGCAGGTCATGGTGGGACACACCTTCCTGTTCGTGCCCGCGGTGCGCAAGATCAAGAGCCTGATCCAGAGCGGCGACCTGGGCGACATCTACTACGTCAACATCCAGCGCGTGAACCTGGGCATCTTCCAGCCCGACGCCAACGTCGTCTGGGACCTGGTGCCCCACGACGTGGCCATGCTCAACTACCTCTTCGAATCCACGCCGTTGCGGGTCTCAGCCACGGGCCAGTGCTACGTCCAGCGCGACAAGGGCCTCGAGGACGTGGCCTTCGTCACCCTGGAGTATCCCGGGTCACAGGTGGCGCACCTGCACGTGAGCTGGCTCGATCCCAACAAGATCCGCGAGGCGACCTTCGTCGGCAGCCGCAAGATGGTCGTCTACGACGACGTGGCCATGACGGACAAGATCCGGATCTACGACAAGGGCGTGGACGTCATGCCCCACTACGACGGCTTCGGCGAGTTCCACCTGGCCTACCGTCACGGCGACATCCTGATCCCCAAGATCGATCAGCTGGAGCCGCTGAAGGTCGAGACCAGCCACTTCGTCGACTGTGTCCTGGGACGCGCCAAGCCCCTGAGCAACGGCGCGCTCGGCCGGCAGGTCGTCGAGGTCCTGGAGAAGGCCTGCGTCTCCATCAAGGACGGCGGCAGTCCGCAGGAGCTGTCCTTCACCACCGTCTAGACCGGCGGGTACGGCGTGAGCGAGCGACCCATTCGCGTGGCCATGATCGGCCAGAAGGGCTATCCACCCGTCCACGGCGGCATCGAGAAGCACGTGGCCGAGCTGGCAGCCCGTCTGGCGGACGCCGGCGTGCGGATCACCATCTACAGCCGCCCCCACTACAGCGACGCGGACGGACCCACGACCCTGCCGGGCGTGGAGGTGCGCCGGGTGGCCAGCATCCCCACCAAGCACTTCGACGCCATCAGCCACACCGTTGCCTGCACCGCCGACGCCGTGCGGCGGGGACACGACATCCTCCACTACCATGCTCTCGGCCCCGGGCTCCTGGCGGGGCTGCCCCGCTGGCTGGGCCGGCGCCGCACCGTGGTGACGGTGCACGGCCTGGACTGGCAGCGCGAGAAGTGGGGGCGTGTGGCGCGCAACGTGCTGCGGATCGGCGAGCACGCCTGCGCCCGTTTCCCCGACCGTACCATCGTGGTATCGCGCGCCCTGCAGCGGCACTTCCTGGAGCGGCACGGCGCGGAGACGGTGTGCATCCCCAACGGCATCTCGCAACCGGTGCTGCGGCAGCCCGCGGAGATGGCGGGCCTCGGCGTGACGCCGCCCTACATCCTGTTCGTGGGCCGGCTGGTGCCGGAGAAGGGCTGCCACCTGCTGACCGCGGCCTACGCCGCGCTGCCCGCCGAGCTGCGCGACCGCCACCGGCTGGTGATCGCGGGGGACGCCGGCTTCACCGAGCGCTACGCGGAGAGCCTGCGCCGTTCGGCGGGGGAGAACGTCGTCTTCACGGGCTTCGTCCACGGCGCGGTGCTGGACGAGCTCTACACAAACGCGGAGATGGTGGTCCTGCCGTCGACCCTCGAAGGCCTGTCCATCGCCCTGCTGGAGGGCATGAGCTACGGCAAGTGTTGCCTGGTGAGCGACATCCCGCCCAACCTGGAGGCCGGCGACGACTGCGTGCCGTACTTCCCCTCGGGGGACGAGGCCGGCCTCAGCGCGCGCATGGCCGAGCTGCTCGAAGACCCGGCGTCGCGCTTCCGCTTCGGCGAGACCGCCCGGCGTCGCGTGCTGGACAACTACTCCTGGGAAAAGGCGACCGTGGCCACCCTGGAGGTCTATCGCGAGCTGACGGCCGGTTGATTTTCCGGTTTGACTTTCGACGTCTCTAGCTTATTATTTTGGATCCCGGTATAAAAGCCAGTGATGCGGGAATAGCTCAGCTGGTAGAGCACCACCTTGCCAAGGTGGATGTCGCGGGTTCGAGTCCCGTTTCCCGCTCCAGATAGGAGGATACCCGCGTATCCTCCTTTTCTTTTCGGCGGGGCGCCGGCCCCCGCCCATGCGCCCGCGCGTCGAGGCGGGGAGCTTGACAGATGGTGCCGCGGTGCTCATCCTATAGCTTCGGGAGGCGGCATAGCCAAGTGGTAAGGCGACGGTCTGCAAAACCGTTATTCCCCGGTTCGAGTCCGGGTGCCGCCTCCAAGTAAACACCGGCGCGAGCCGGTGTTTTTCTTTCATGCGGCACCCACGCGGCCGACAACATACGGGCGGCCGTTGACACCCGACGCCGGCTGCTCCATGATCGCCCCGTCGCCGAGGTGGCGAAACTGGTAGACGCAAGGGACTTAAAATCCCTCGGAGCGTTGCTCCGTGCCGGTTCAAGTCCGGCCCTCGGCACCAGATCGGGCCCTGACCCCGCGGAAGGGGACAGGGCCGCCACACCGCGCAGGAGACGGAACCCATGCGCCTCGCGTTCCTGTCCATCGGCCGCCACATCCACACCGAGCGCTGGATCCGCTGGTTCGCCGACCGCGGCCACGGATGCCACCTGCTGACGGTCCAGCCCGGCGAGGTGCCGGGCGTCGAGGTGCACGACATCCGGGCCGGCTTCGGCCCCAAGCCCCTGCGCTACGCCTTCTCGCTGCGCCGGGTCAGGTCCCTGCTGCAGGAGATCGAGCCCGACCTGCTCAACACGCACTTCCTGACCGGCTACGGCTACTGGGGGCACTTCAGTGGCTTCCATCCCAACGTGCTGACCGTCTGGGGCGACGACGTCTACGTCACGCCCCACGAGAACGCGCTCAAGCGCTGGCTCGCCCAGCGGGCCCTGCGCTCCTGCGACGCGCTCACCGGCGACTCCACCGATATCCTGGCCTCGGCCGCCGGTCTGGGGGCCGACTCGGCGCGGGCCTTCCGCGTCCTGTGGGGCGTCGACTTCGAGCGCTTCCAACCGCAGGCGGCCGGGGACTGGCGCCGCGCGCAGGGCTTCGCCGACGAGCATCTGCTCTACTTCTCGCCCCGCTCCTTCACCCAGCCCTACTACAACATCGACACGGTGATCGAGGCGGCGGCCCGGGTGGCGGCGCGGGAATCCCGGGCCCGCTTCCTGTTCTCGGGCTACGAGGGGGAGCCGGGTCCCTTCTGGCGCCTGGCCGAAGCGGCCGGTATCGCCGGCGTGTCCAAGTTCCTGGGCCGCATCCCCCACGACGAGTTCGCCACGGCGCTGAACGCGGCCGACGTCTTCATCTCCGTGCCCTCGGTGGACGCCACGGCGGTGAGCCTGCTGGAGGCCATGGCCTGCGGCGGCGCCATCGTGGTCTCCGACCTGGCGTCTTCGGTGGAGTGGATCCACGACGGCGTGTCGGGGCTGGTGGTCAAACCCCGCGATGTGGACGCCCTCGCCGACGCCCTGCTCCGTTTCGCCGGCGACGCGCAGCTGCGTGGCGCCTGCGGCGAGGCGGCCCTGGCCACCGCCCGCGCCGTGGCGGGTTTCGAGCAGAACATGCAGCACGTGGACGACATCTTCCGTCGCCTGGTCGAGGGCGTCGGCGCCTGGCCGGCGGCCGTCGCTCTGCCGCGTCTCACCCGAGGGGGGGAGGGACCGTGAGCGTGACCCTCAGCGTGGTGGTGCCGACCCGCGACAAGCTGTCGCTGTTGCAGCGCACCCTGGGGGCGCTCGAGGCCCAGACGCTGCCCGCCGAGGCCTTCGAGGTCGTGGTCGTCGACGACGCTTCCTCCGACGGCACGGCCGCCTGGCTCGCCGACGAGGCCGAGGCCTGGGGCGGCCGCCTGCGCGTGGTCTCGCCGGACCGGAACCTGGGCCGCGCCGGCGCGCGCAACGCGGGCGCCAACGCCGCCACGGGGGAGTGGCTCCTCTTCCTGGACGACGACATCATCGCGCCGCCCGCTTTGCTGGACGCCCACGTGGCCCTGCTCGCGGGCCACCCCGGCTGCGGGGTCATCGGCCTGGTCCGTACCGATCCCGCGCTGGTGGACGGGCCCCACTTCCACTACATCGACACGCGCGGCGTCGCCAAGGTCCGGGGCGAAACCGTGCCCGCGCGCTACCTGGTCACCCAGAACACCTCTCTGCCCCGCGCGGCCTTCCTCGCCGTGGGCGGCTTCGACGAGGGCTTCACGGCCTACGGCTTCGAGGACATGGATCTGGGCTTCCGCCTGGAGGACGCGCAGGGTCTGCGCTTCCTGGCCCTGCGCGACCCGGTGCCCGCCCACATCCACCACCACGACTTCGACGCCTGGCTGGACAAGAAACGCGAATGTGGACGCGGCCCCCTGCAGCACCTCGCGGCCGAACACCCGGGACGCCTCGCCGAGATGCGGCTGGACCTGGTGCTGGACGTCCCCGGTGCGCCCCGCGCCCCCGCCCGCCTGCGCCTCGCCCGCGCCGTGGCCCGCAGCCCCCTGAGCCGCCTGCTGGCGGCCGCCGCCCGCGGGTGGCCCACCACCGCCGATCACATGCCTCGAATGGCCTCCCTCCATGCCCGGCTGTTGGACGGCCTGGTCCTGTCGGCCTACTGCCAGGGGCTGGCAGAGCATGACCACCATCCCGCCGGGAACTGACATAATACTGCCAATATGACCGACCGGTGGCAGATCTTGATGGCCAAGACATTCTGTCATCCGACATGCAGTCCGTAACTCATAGTTATGCAAGACTATAGATGGGGCGCTGTGGAGGTGGTTCCTGGCACGGCGCTTGTATTGGGAAACCCGAAATGGAACCAAGCGGCCCAGACCAAGCGAAAAGGGAGACCACGATGGGCAAGATCATAGGTATCGACCTCGGCACCACCAACAGCGTCGTCAGCGTCATGGAAGGCGACGAGGCCAAGGTCATCCAGAATAAAGAGGGTAACCGCACGACCCCTTCGGTCGTCGCCTGGAACAAGAACGACGAGCGGCTGGTGGGCCTGCTGGCCAAGCGCCAGGCCGTGACCAACCCCGAGAACACCGTCTACTCCATCAAGCGCTTCATGGGACGCAAGCACGCCGAGGTGTCCAACGAGATCAGCGAGGTGCCCTACACGGTCATCGCCGGTCCCAACGGGGACGCGCGCGTCAAGACCGTGGCCGGCGAGTTCGCGCCGCCCGAGATCTCGGCCATCATCCTCCAGGCCCTGAAGCAGACGGCGGAGGAGTACCTCGGCGAGACGGTCACCGAGGCCGTCATCACCGTGCCCGCCTACTTCAACGACAGCCAGCGGCAGGCCACCAAGGACGCCGGTAAGATCGCCGGCCTCGAGGTCAAGCGCATCATCAACGAGCCCACCGCGGCCGCGCTGGCCTACGGCATCGACAAGAAGAAGGACGAGACCATCGCGGTCTTCGACCTCGGCGGCGGCACCTTCGACATCTCCATCCTGGAGATCGGCGACGACGTCTTCTCGGTGCTGGCCACCAACGGCGACACCCACCTGGGCGGCGACGACTTCGACCAGGTCGTCGTGGACTACCTGGTGGACACCTTCCTCAAGGACGAGGGTATCGACCTGAGCAAGGATCCCATGGCCCTGCAGCGCCTCAAGGAGGCCGCCGAGCGCGCCAAGTGCGAGCTCAGCACCTCCGGCCAGACCGACATCAACCTGCCCTTCATCACCGCCGACCAGGCCGGGCCCAAGCACCTGACCCTGACCCTGACCCGCGCCAAGTTCGAGGCCCTGGTCGAGGACCTGGTCACGCGCACCGTCGCCCCCTGTCGCGCCTGTCTGAAGGACGCGGGCCTGACCCCGGACGACATCGACGAGGTCATCCTCGTGGGCGGCTCGACCCGCATGCCCGCGGTGGAGGCGAAGGTGAAGGAGATCTTCGCCAAGGAGCCCAACAAGTCGGTCAACCCCGACGAGGTCGTCGCCATGGGCGCGGCCATCCAGGGCGGCGTCCTCGCCGGCGACGACCTGGGCGTGGTCCTGCTCGACGTCACGCCCCTGACCCTGGGCATCGAGACCCTGGGCGGCGTGCGCACGGCGCTGATCGAGCGCAACACGACCATCCCCACCAAGAAGAGCCAGATCTTCTCCACCGCCGCGGACAACCAGGACACCGTGGAGATCGTGGTCCTGCAGGGCGAGCGGGAGATGGCCATGGACAACAAGACCATCGGCCGCTTCCAGCTCACCGGCATCCCGGCGGCGCCGCGGGGCATCCCGCAGATCGAGGTCAGCTTCGACATCGACGCCAACGGCATCCTCTCGGTGAGCGCCGTGGACAAGGCGACCGGCAAGGAGCAGTCCATCAAGATCCAGGCCTCGAGCGGCCTGAGCGACGACGAGATCTCGCGCATGGTGGACGACGCCGAGTCCCACGCCGACGAGGACAAGCAGAAGCGCGAGCTGATCGACGCCCGCAACGCGGGCGACAGCGCCGTGCACCAGGTGCGCAAGAGTCTCGAGGAGCTCGAGGACGACATCGACGACGAGCTCAAGTCGGAGGTGGAGACCAAGATCAAGGCCGTGGAGGAGACCCTGCAGAGCGAGGACGCGGCCATCATCAAGACGGCCACCGAGGCGCTGATGCAGTCCATGCAGAAGCTCGCCAGCAAGGCCTACGAGAAGGCCTCGGCCGAGCAGGGGGAGGCCGGCGCACAGCCCGCCGACGACACGCCCCCGGCCGGTGGTGCGGACAAGTCCGAGACCGTCGACGCCGAGTACGAGGTCGTGGACGACTGACCGTCTCGGCGCGATCGGTGTAACTGCGGGTCGGGCCGACGCTTGGGCGGCTCGACCCGTTTTGGCGAAAATACGAGAGCAAAATGGTGGATTTCTTATTTGACAGGGGAGGGTCGAAATTATATGATCCGATTGAAAATGAATGTGAATATAAGTTGTGAGTCGCAGAAAAAGGGGAACACGGACCGCCCCGGATGCGTTGACCAGTCGCGGACTACCTTGTAACAACAGGCGATTACGCGACACTCAGTAGCATACGAAACGGGATGTGGAGTTCCAGGAGGACCCCGTGTACGAGATAGAACTGAGCAGTGACCGACGCGAAGACGCGAGCCTGCAGCATTACCTGCAGACGATCGGCAAATACAAGCTGCTGACCAAGGAAGAGGAGTTCGAACTGGCCCGCCGCATCCGCGACGGTTCCAAGGATGCCCTCGACCACCTGGTCAACGCCAACCTGCGCTTCGTGGTGAGCGTGGCCAAGAAGTTCCTCAATCAGGGCCTGAGCTACATGGACCTGATCGCCGAGGGCAACATCGGCCTGATCACCGCCGCCAAGCGATTCGACGAGCGCCGCGACTTCCGCTTCATCTCCTACGCCGTGTGGTGGATCCGCCAGGCCATCCAGAAGGCCATCGCGGAGCAGACCAACACGGTGCGCCTGCCCATCAACCGCACGCAGCAGGCCCAGCGCATGAAGAAGGCCTCGCGCCGCATCGAGCAGGCGCACCACCGCAAGGCGACCGAGGAGGAGGTGGCCAAGGAGCTGGGGCTGACCCTGCGCAAGATGAACCAGATCCGCAACGCCAGCCGCCCCCTGGCCAGCCTCGACGAGAGCGTCTTCGACGACGAGAGCGTCACCCTGGCCGAGACCCTCGCCGATCCCCAGGAGCGGACCCCCGAGGAATACCTGCTGACCGGCGAGATGCTCATGGAGATGCGCCGCGCCCTTGAGAAGCTGACCCCGCGCGAGCGCAGCATCATCATCCGCTACTACGGCCTCGGCGACGAGGAACCGGCCTCCCTGGAGACCATCGGCCAGGATATCGACCTGAGCCGCGAGCGCGTGCGCCAGATCCGCAACCAGGCCCTGGGCAAGATCCGCCAGGTCATTTCCGGCGGCCGCCTGCTCGATTATATGAATTGACGTCCCGGGGTTGACAGGGCGCCGGGTCGGGAATAGCTTTCTGTCTACCGCGTGGGAGATTAGCTCAGCTGGCTAGAGTACCTGCTCGACACGCAGGGGGTCACTGGTTCAAGTCCAGTATCTCCCACCACGATTTTCCGAGTGATGGGGTGGGTCCAGGGGATTCACCCCGTCTTTTTCGATGGCCCTTCGCCCGGGCCGCGAAAGGAGCGCCTCGCCATGGCACAGATGGAGTTGATCCTGCCCGACGGGAACAGCGTCGCGGTCGCCGAGGGCGCCGCCTTCAAGGACGCCGTGGGGGAGATCGGGGCGGGCCTGCTGCGCAACGCCCTGGCCGTCACCCACGACGACGTCCACTACACGCTGGACGACGCCGTGCCGGGAGCCGGCCGTCTGCAGGTCATCACCCGCGGCTCGGACGAGGGCCTCGAGACGCTCCGCCATTCGACCGCGCACCTGATGGCCTGGGCCGTGCAGGAGCTCTTCCCCGGGACCAAGTTCGCCTTCGGTCCCGCGGTGGAGAACGGCTTCTACTACGACTTCGACCGCGAGGAGCCCTTCGCCGAGGAGGACCTGGCGCGCATCGAGGACAAGATGCGCGAGCTGGCCGCCCGCAAGCTGCCCATCGTGCGCCGCACCGTCGGCGCCGCCGAGGGCCGCGAGCTCTTCGCCGACCAACCCTACAAGATCGAGCAGATCGAGAGCCTGGGCGAAGCCGAGCTCTCGGCCTACACCATGGGCGAGTTCACCGACCTCTGCGAGGGACCGCACGTGCCCGGCACCGCCGACCTGAAGGCCTTCAAGCTGCTCAGCGTGGCGGGCGCCTACTGGCGGGGCGACAGCGACGCCCAGCAGCTCCAGCGCATCTACGGCACCTCCTTCTTCAAGAAGAAGGACCTGGACGCGCACCTGGCCATGCTGGAGGAGGCCCGCAAGCGCGACCACCGCAAACTGGGCCGCGAGCTCGACCTCTACGGCGGCATGGACGCGGCCGGGCCGGGCCTCTCGTTCTGGTATCCCCGCGGCGACGTGCTGCGCGAGGAGATCATCAACTACTGGAAGGCGCTGCACCGCCGCGACGGCTACGTGACCGTCACCACGCCCCACATCTCCCAGGCCGACCTCTGGGAGACCTCGGGCCACATGCAGTTCTACAGCGAGAACATGTACGTCTTCGAGCAGGACGAACGGCCCTACGTGGTCAAGCCCATGAACTGCCCGGGGCACATCCTGATCTACCAGCGGCACAAGCGTTCCTACCGCAACCTGCCGGTACGCTATGCCGAGTTGGGCACCGTCTACCGTGCCGAGCTGCGCGGCACCCTGCACGGCCTGATGCGGGTGCGCGGCTTCACCCAGGACGACGCGCACATCTTCTGCACGCCCGCGCAGCTCGAGGACGAGGTCTGCGGCGTGCTCGACATGACCAAGGAGCTGCTGAACACCTTCGGCTTCGCCGAGTTCAAGGTGGAGCTCTCGGTGCGTGATCCCGAGAACAAGGACAAGTACGCGGGCACCGACGAGGAATGGGACATGGCCGAGGCCTCGCTGGTGACGGCGCTGGGCAAGCACGGCCTGGACTTCACCCGCGAGGAGGGGGAGGCCGTCTTCTACGGCCCCAAGATCGACATCAAGCTCATCGACGCCATCGGCCGCAAGTGGCAGGCGACGACCGTGCAGTTCGACTTCAACCTGCCCCGCCGCTTCGGCGTCAACTTCGTCGACAGCGACGGCCAGGAGAAGTACGTCTACATGGTGCACCGGGCCATCATGGGCTCGCTGGAGCGCTTCATCGGCATCCTCACCGAGCACTACGCGGGCGATTTCCCGCTCTGGCTGGCGCCCGAGCACTGTCGCGTGCTGTCGGTCAGCCGCGACCAGCACGCCTACGCCGAGGAGGTGGCCCGCCAGCTCTTCGACGCGGGGCTGCGCGCCCAGGCCGACGTGCGCGACGAGAAGATCGGCTACAAGATCCGCGAGGCCGAGACCATGCACGTGCCCTACATGCTCGTGGTGGGGAAGAAGGAGGCCGCGGCCGGCTCGGTGGCGGTCCGGACCCGTCACGGCGGGGATCTGGGCGAGAAATCGGTGGCCGATCTCGGCCAGCTCCTGCTTGACGAAATCGCCCGCAGGCAGTAAATTGGGACCGGTCCCAGAGACCGACTCGGACATTTCAGGCCAAGTGGAGGCAGAGCCTCTCACCGTTTTCGGCCCCTGGCGGGGAAGGAACGGTTCGCGCAAGAGACATGAGCGGACCGTTGTGTCCGCTTTTTTGATGGCCAGGAGCCGACGCACACCTTCAGGAGGTACGTGAGATCAGAGAGGAGAAAACGCTTCGGGTTAATCGCATGATCCGCATCCCCCGCGTGCTCGTGGTGGATGAGGACGGGGAACAGCTCGGGGTGATGGAGACGCGCGACGCCCAGGCGCTTGCCACGGAACGCGGTCTCGATCTGGTGGAGGTGGCGCCCACGGCCCGACCGCCGGTCTGCCGTATCATGGACTACGGCAAGTTCAAGTATGAGGCGAGCAAGAAAGCCCGCCGTGCGCGACAGGCGTCGCACACCGTCAAGGTCAAGACGATCAAGTTCCGGCCCAAGACCGACGAGCACGACTACAATTTCAAGAAGGGGCACATCGTCTCCTTCCTGCAGAAGGGTCACAAGGTCAAGGTCATCATGCAGTACCGGGGGCGGGAACTGTCGCATATCGAACTGGGCATCCAGTTCCTGCAGGAGCTCGTGGAAGAAGTGGCCGAGTACGGCAAGCCCGAAGGCCGTCCCAGTCAGGAAGGGCGCACGGTCTCCCTGGTGCTGATGCCGCACAAGCAGGACAGACCGGAGTAGAACGGAACGATACCGAGCCAGACCGCACCCGGAAACGCAAGGTCGCGGCGAGGTCTATCGGTGTCTGAAAGGTGAAGATATGAAGGGCCCCAAGATGAAGACCAACCGCGCGGCCGCCAAGCGCTTCAAGCGCACCGGCTCCGGCCGCGTGAAGAGAAACCACGCCTATCACGGCCACCTGTTCACTGCCAAGAGTCCCAAGCGCAAGCGCAACCTGCGCAAGGCGACCATGCTCGACTCCGCAGACAAGGCGCGCGTCGACAAGATGCTGGCAGGCAACTAGTCACCCCAGAACCGAGCTTCGAGAACAGGAGGCACCGAGATGCCGAGAGCGACCAACAATCCTGCCGCCAGGCAGAAGCGAAACAAGGTGATGAAGCAGGCCCGGGGCTACGTGGCCGGCCGCGGTTCCCAGTTCCGGATGGCCCGCGAGCAGGTCGAGCGCGCGCTGGCGCAGGAGTACAAGGACCGCAAGCGCCGCAAACGCGACTTCCGTCGCCTGTGGATCACCCGCATCAACGCGGCGGCCCGCATCCAGGGCCTGAGCTACAGCCACTTCATCAACGGGCTGAAGAAGGCCAACGTGCAGATCGACCGCAAGCAGCTCGCCGATCTCGCCGTGCGCGACATGGACAGCTTCGCCAAGCTGGCCGCCGTCGCCCGGGACGCCCTCTAGCGGGCGGAGGATCGCCGGACGGAACCGCAGGACCGGAAGCAACGGGAGGCCCGATCGATGCAGGAGATGCTCAACAGGCTGCGCACCGACGGGCTCGCCCTCATAGAGGGCGTTTCGTCGCTGGACGAGGCCGACAAGGCCAAGGTGGCGCTCTTCGGACGCAAGAGCGCCATCACGACCCGGCTGCGCGGTCTCAAGGACCTGCCGGACGACCAGCGCCCGGCGGCCGGCGCCGCGCTCAACGTGCTGAAGACGGAGCTCGAGGCGCTGCTCGCCGACCGGCGCGCCGCGCTGCTGGCCGAGGCCGACGCCGCCGCCGACCGCGGCATCGACCTGAGCCTGCCGGGCCTCGACCGGCTGCCGGCCGGGTCGCGGCACCCCCTGTCGACGATCATCACCGAGATCTGCGACATCTTCCACGGCATGGGCTTCACGGTGGCCGAGGGGCCCGACGTGGAACTCGACTGGTACAACTTCACGGCCCTGAACTTCCCGGACGACCATCCCGCGCGGGACATCCAGGACACCTTCTACATCGACGCCAAGATGCTCCTGCGCACCCAGACCTCCCCGGTGCAGGTGCGCACCATGGAACGGCAGACGCCGCCCCTGGCTGTGATCGTGCCCGGGCGCGTCTACCGCAACGAGGCGATCGACGCCTCCCACGCCGCCGAGTTCTTCCAGATCGAGGGCCTCTACGTGGACGAGAACGTGAGCCTGGCCGATCTGAAGACCACGGTCACCCAGTTCATCCACACCCTCTACGGGTCCGACACGGCGATCCGCTTCCGGCCCCACTTCTTCCCCTTCACCGAACCCTCGGTGGAGGTGGACATGCGCTGCTTCGTCTGCGGCGGCGAGGGCTGCACGGTGTGCGGCCGCACGGGCTGGATCGAGATCATGGGCGCCGGCATGGTGCATCCCAACGTCTTCGCCGCGGCCGGCTATGACCGCGAGGCCTACACGGGCTTCGCCTTCGGCCTGGGCATCGACCGCATCGCCATGCTGCGCTACGGCATCGACGACATCCGCCTGCTCTACGAGAACGACCTGCGATTCCTCCATCAGTTCAGGGGTGCGAGTTGAAGATCAGTCTGAACTGGCTCCGGGACTATGTGCCCTGGGACGGCACCGCCGAGGAGCTCGCCGAGCGCCTGACCACCAACGGCCTCAACGTCGAGATGGTCGAGGACTTCGTGCTGGCCTTCCCGGGCGTGGTGGTCGGCCGCGTGGCGACCTGCGAGAAGCATCCCAACGCCGACAAGCTGAGCCTGTGCACCGTCGACGACGGCGAGGGCGTGCACCAGGTGGTGTGCGGCGCGCCCAACGTGCGGGCGGGACAGGACATCCTCTTCGCGCGGCCGGGTTCGGTGCTGCCCAACGGCATGAAGCTGAAGAAGACCAAGATCCGCGGCGTGGAATCCCTGGGCATGATCTGTTCCGAATCCGAGCTCGGCTTCAGCGAGGAGAGCGAGGGCATCCTGGAGCTGGCCGACGCGCCGGCGGTGGGTACGTCCGCCGACGAGATCTACGGCTACCGCGACACGGTACTCGAGATCGAGGTCACGCCCAACCGCCCCGACTGGCTGAGCCACCTGGGCGTGGCGCGCGAGGTGTCGGCCATCAACGGCGCCATGCTGCAGCCGCCGCCGGTCTGGTCGCCCCCTAAAACCGGTGGCGACCGCCTGGACTTCTCGGTGGAGATCGCCGATTTCGCCGACTGCCCGCGCTACACGGCGCACATCGCGCGCGATCTGCGCACGGCCGACTCGCCGCGCTGGATGCAGAACCGCCTGCGGGCCATCGGCGCGCGTCCGATCAACAACATCGTGGACATCACCAACTACGTGCTCTTCGAGACCGGGCAACCGCTGCACGCCTTCGACCTGGACAAGCTGCAGGGCAACCGCCTGACGGTGCGCCGGGCCGAGGCCGCCGAACCCATGACGACCCTGGACGACGAGACGCGCGAGCTGGACGCGGGAGACCTGGTGATCGCCGACGGCTCCGGGCCGGTGGCCCTGGCGGGCGTCATGGGCGGACAGGGCTCCGAGGTGGGCGCCGACACGCGCGAGATCGTGCTCGAGAGCGCCTTCTTCGACCCGGGCATCGTGCGCCGCACGTCGCGGCGCCACCAACTGGGCAGCGATTCCTCCTACCGCTTCGAGCGCGAGGCCGACTGGGACGCCGTCGAGTCCGGCGCCCGCCGCGCCCTGCTGCTGCTGCAGGAACACGCCGGCGCCCGCGTGGAGCCCGGCTTCGCGGACCGCCAGGATCCCGACCGCCGCGAGGCGGCAGCGGTCACACTGCGCGTGGAGCAGGTGAACCGGCTGCTCGGCACCCGCATCACCACCACCGAGGCCGTGGAGTATCTCCAGGCCATCGACCTGCCCTGCCAGCCCGTGGGGCAGGTGGGAGGACGCAACGACACCACCGGCAAGCTGCTGGTCGCCGTCCCCGGCTTCCGGCGGGACATCCGCGAGGAGGTCGACCTCATCGAGGAGGTGGCCCGCGTCTACGGCTACGACAACATCGAGGCGGCCTCGCACTTCCGGGGGCGCGCGAGCGTGTCCCGCCGCCGGCTCGACGGCCTGCGCGCCTCGCTGCGCACCTACCTGGCGGCCGTGGGCTTCAGCGAGATCGTCACCTCCAGCTTCATGGCGCGGGAGGATCTGGACCGGCTCGGCCTCGCCGAGGACGACCCGCGGCGGGAGCTGCTGTCGGTGGACGATCCCCACCACGGCGGCGAGACCGCCCTGCGCTCGACCCTGGTGCCGTCGCTGCTGGCGATGGCCCGGCGCAACCTGCACGCCGACCACCCGACGCCTTTCCGCCTCTTCCAGTTCGGCAAGGCCTTCCTGGCCACCGAGCATCCCGGACACGGGGGCAAGCACGCCGACGACGCCCTGCTGCCGCGCGAGACGCTCACCCTGCAGGTCGCGGTGATCGGACGCACCGACACCGTCTACGGGGACGTGCCGGCCGGCCTGATGGAGATCAAGGGCCTGCTGGCGGAACTGGGCGCCCAGATGCGCGTCGGGCTGCGGCTCGAACACGCCGACGCCGAATCCCATCTCCAGTCCGGCCAGCAATGGACCGTCGCCGGCGCGGACGGGCGCGCGGCGGGCGCCGCGGGCGCCGTGTCGCGGCGCTGCCTGCGGGCCTTCGACCTGGAGGTGCCGGTGGCCCTGGCCGAGGTGGATCTGTCCCTGCTGGACCTGGAGCCCGCACCCATGACCTACGCGGCCTTTTCCCGCTTCCCGGCGGTCAAGCGCGACCTCTCGCTGGTCACGCCCGCGGGCGTGGGCTTCGACCGGGTGCGCGAAGTCGTTGTGCGGGAAGGGGGACCGCTGCTGGACAGCGTGGCGCTCTTTGATCTTTTCAAGGGCGGCAAGCTGGAGACGGGCAGCGCAGCCCTGGGAATTCGCTTGAAGTTCCAGTCTGCCAAGAGTAATCTGAAAGGGAAGGCTGTAGATAAAGCCATCTCCGCCATCACCGGCGCCCTGGAAAAGGAACTGGGCGTGGTGCTTCGCGGTTGATGGACAGCCCTTCTGGTGCAAGATGAATGGAGTCCTCTAACCGGAAGGTAGCGCACGAAATGCACGATGACAGCTTTGAGCTGTTGGAGGAGAAGGTCCTATCGGCTGTACGGCGGATACAGGAACTCAAGTCCGAGAACGAGTCCCTGGCCGCGCAGCGTGACGAGCTGACTCAGGAAGTCGAGGCTCTCAACGACAGGGCGAGCCGGGCAGAGAGCGATTTGGCGAACGCCCGGACTCAAGCTGCGCAAGTCGACAACATGGAAGACAAGCGCAAATTGATCGAGGAGAAGGTGGGAGGCCTCTTGGATAAACTCGATTCCATCGCATAGCGGCCGGACCGCAAGGTCGCGACTGGTGGATCGACCCGGGGCCGGATACTTTGGGAAGTAGTCTGATGACCGATCCCAGCAGCGTAAATGTGACCATCTTTGGTCGGGAATATACTTTGCGTGGCGACGCGGAGACTGCGTACGTCCAGAAGGTCGCAGCCCTCGTGGACGAGAAGATGAACGAGATCGCATCTCAGTCGAATCTCGCATCGACCAGCAAAGTGGCCATACTCGTGGCCGTCAACCTGGCGGACGAGCTTCTGCGGGAACGCCAGAAGCACCAGCAGGCCCTGAATCTCCTGGACGAGCGGACGGGCCAGATCGCCGCCTACCTGGACAAGGAGATGGAGCAGCTCTGAGGATCGAACGGAGAGTAGGATTCCCTGCTTAGCCCGTGATGTGTCGAGTCATTTGAGCCAACACTATGACCGTGGGACCTCGCGTTCCCGCGCAGCGGTCAAGCCCGAAAGGGACGGCCAAAGCAAAGGACAGGGGACCCTACCTGAAGCAATTGGTTCAATTGCTTCCGGCCACACGACTCGGCGGGGAATCTTGCTTAACTTCCCACCCCGGTTTATCGCCCCTCCCTCTTTTTCCTTCCGTTGAACCGGAAGGAGTACATCATGAATCAGGTGCCGACGACGGCCTGGATGGGCCTGATCGCCGCCGTTTTCTTCATCCTGGGCTGGGTCCTGCAGAAGCAGCGCTCGGCCCGCCTCTTCGGCGACTCCAAGCGCGAGCACGACCGCCTGCTGGCCGACGCCGGGCGCGAGGCCGACAACATCCGCAAGAGCGCCGAGCTGGAGGCCAAGGACGAGATCTACCGCGCCCGCCAGAAGTTCGAGGCCGAGACCGAGGACACGCGCCGCGACCTGGCCAAGCGCACCGAATACCTGGACCAGCGCGATTCCAGCCTCAACAAGAAGGTCACCTACGTCGACCACAAGGAGGCCAAGCTCGAGCAGCGCGAGGGCGAGCTGAAGCGCCAGAACGTCGAGGTGGAGGACCTGAAGGCCGAGCTCGCTGCCAAGCTCGCTGAGCAGCTGGTCAAGCTGGAGAGCATCGCGGGCCTCAGCGCCGAGAACGCCCGCCAGCAGCTCGTGGACCGCATGATCTCCCAGGCGCGCCTCTCGGCCGCCAAGAGCGTGCAGGACGTGCGGGAGGAAGCCGAGCGCACCGCCCGCCGCGAATCCCAGAAGATCCTCAGCCAGGCCGTCCAGCGCTACGCGGCGGAGCACGTGGCCGAGTCGTCGGTCTCGGTGGTCGACCTGCCCAACGACGACATGAAGGGGCGCATCATCGGACGCGAGGGCCGCAACATCCGGGCCTTCGAGCTGGCCACCGGCGTCGACGTGATCATCGACGACACGCCCGAGGCGGTGATCATCTCCGGCTTCGATCCGGTGCGGCGCGAGGTGGCCTGCCAGGCCCTCCAGCAGCTCATCCGCGACGGGCGCATCCACCCCGGCCGCATCGAGGAAGTCGTCACCAAGACCGACGAGGAGATGCAGGAGCGGATCCGCGATTTCGGCGAGCAGGCCTGCCTGGAGCTGGGGCTGCAGAACGTCAATCCCAAGCTGCATCCCTACATCGGCCGTCTCCACTACCGCACCAGCTACGGCCAGAACCTCCTGCTGCACTGCAAGGAGGTGGCGGCGGTGTCGGCCATCATCGCCGGCGAGCTGGGGCTGGACGCCAAGGTGGCGCGCCGCTGCGGCTTCCTGCACGACATCGGCAAGGCGGCGGACCACGAGTTCGACGGACCCCACGCGCTGGTCGGCGCGCGCATCCTGCGCAAGCTGGGCGAGCAGAGCGTCGTCATCAACGCCGTGGAGGGGCACCACCAGGACGTGGACGCCGAGTCGCCCTACACCTTCATCGCGGCGGCGGCCGACGCCGTCTCGGCCTCGCGGCCGGGCGCCCGGCGCGAGAGCTTCGACAACTACATCAAGCGGCTGGAGAACCTGGAGCGCATCGCCGAGAGCTACGAGGGCGTGGACAAGTGCTACGCCATCCAGGCCGGGCGCGAGGTACGCGTGCTGGTCAACCACGACAAGGTATCCGACGCCGAGGCCGTGCTGATGGCCGAGGAGATCAGCCGCCGCGTCGAGGGCGAGCTGGAGTACCCCGGGCAGATCAAGATCATGGTGCTGCGCGAATCGCGGGCCGTGGCCTACGCCCGCTGACGTCCGAACCCGGCGCCGCAGCCGCGGCGCCCAGGAGCGTACCGTGGTAAGTCGCAAGCTGTCGGGCCTCGTCGTGCGCGACGCGGTCTTCGCGGACCTGGCCCAGCGCGTCGAGTCCACGGGCCGCCGGCCGGGCCTGGCCGTGATCCTGGTGGGGGACGACCCGGCCTCTCACATCTATGTCAAGAGCAAGGGCCGCGCCTGCGAGAAGCTGGGCTTCCACCACGTCACCCACAATCTGCCGGCGGACACGCCCGAGGACGAGGTCCTGCGCCTGGTCGCCGAGCTGAACGCGGCGCCCGAGATCCACGGCATCCTCGTCCAGATCCCCCTGCCGCGGCACATGGACGAGGCGCGCGTGCAGGCGGCGGTCTCGCCCGACAAGGACGTGGACGGTTTCCACCCGGTGAGCCTCGGACGCCTGCTGGCCGGCCGACCCGGCTTCGTGCCCTGCACGCCCCTGGGCATCGTCGAGATGCTCCGCCACCACGGTCTCGATCTGAAGGGCCGCGAGGTGGCCGTCGTGGGCCGCAGCGTGATCGTGGGCCGCCCCCTGTCCATGCTCCTGTCCCTGAAGGCGGATCCCGGCAACGCGACCGTCACCCTCTGCCACTCAGCCACGCGCGATCTGGCGGCCGTCACGCGCCGCGCCGACGTGGTGATCGCCGCCATGGGCGTGCCCGGAGCCCTCGGGCGGGACCACGTAGCCGAAGGCGCGGTGGTGGTCGACGTGGGCATCAACCGCGTCGAGGACGCCGCCGCCAAGAAGGGCTACCGCCTGGTGGGGGACGTGGCCCCCGAGGCGCTGGACGGCTGGACTTCGGCCTACACGCCCGTGCCCGGCGGCGTGGGCCCCATGACCATCGCCATGCTCATGCGCAACACCTGGGACGCCATGGAACTGCAGGAGCCCGCGCGATGACCCCGCGCGACGGGATGCGCACCGCGCTGGACCGCGAGCGCCGGGCCGTGGACACCCGTCTGCGACGGATCCTGCGCGGGCAGCGGGGCGTGCCCGGCCGGCTGCGCGCGGCCATGGGCCATTCCCTGTTCGGCGGCGGCAAGCGCTTGCGCCCGGTGCTGCTGCTCTGGACCTACGACGCTTTGCGCACCCGCCGCGCCTCGCGCCGCGACACGGCTCTCGATGCCGCCTGCGCCATAGAGCTGATCCACACCTACTCGCTGATCCACGACGACCTGCCGGCCATGGACGACGACGTCCTGCGGCGGGGACGGCCCACCTGCCACGTGGCCTTCGACGAGGCCACGGCCATCCTGGCCGGCGACGGCCTGCAGGCCCTGGCCTTCGCCGTCCTGATCGGCGTGCCGCGTCACGGGGCCGCCCTGGGCGGCCAGCTCGCCGAGGCGGCCGGGCCCGCGGGCATGGTCGGCGGCCAGCAGGAGGACCTGGACGCCGAGGGGCGCGACCTCGACGCCGCCCTGATCCGCCGCATCCACCGTGACAAGACCGCCCGACTGATCTCCGCGCCCATGGCCGCGGGGGCCCTGCTGGCGGGCGCCGCGCCGGCGCGCCGCGAGGCGGTCGCCCGGGCCGGCCTCCAACTCGGCATGGCCTTCCAGGCCCACGACGACTGGCTGGACGAGGCGGGGGACACCGAGAGGCTGGGCAAGACGGCAGGCAAGGATGCGCAGGCCGGCAAGGCCACGTGGGTCCGCCTGCTGGGCCTCGACGCCGCCCGCAAGCGCACCGTGGACTACGGGCGGCGGGGCGCGCGCACCCTCGAGGCCGCCCTGCCGGACAACGACGCCGCGTCGCGCTTGCTGGCCCTGACGCGCCTCCTCTGGGATCGTGAGCGATGAGGAGGCACCGCGCCTAGTCGCGAAACGCCTTTACGGTTGCACTTTCAAGCAGATACGGATTACCTTTGTAGGTTGCCGGGAGAACGTGAACGAACGCGCCCCGGTGACGCAGCACGACCACGTCCCCAGTGAAACGGCCGGAACGAATCGATGACCTCGATCCTCAAGAATCTGGACGGTCCCCAGGACCTGGAACACTTCTCGCTGGCCCGCCTGGAGGAACTCTGCGGCGAGCTGCGCGACGAGATCATCTCCACCGTCTCGTCCACCGGCGGCCACCTCGGTGCCAGCCTCGGCGTGGTGGAGCTTACCGTGGCCCTGCACCATCTCTTCCGCTCGCCCGAGGACAAGATCATCTGGGACGTGGGGCACCAGGCCTACGGGCACAAGCTCCTGACCGGCCGTCGCGAGTCCTTCCGCACCCTGCGCCAGCAGGACGGCATCAGCGGCTTCCCCAAGCGCAGCGAGAGCGCCCACGACGCTTTCGGCGTGGGGCACGCCAGCACGTCCATCAGCGCCGCGCTCGGCTTCGCCAAGGCCCGCGACCTGCAGGGCAAGGACAACGCCGTCATCGCCGTCATCGGCGACGGCGCGCTGACCGGCGGCCTGGCCTACGAGGGCCTGAACAACGCCGGCCAGCTGCAGACCGATCTGGTCGTGGTGCTCAACGACAACGAGATGAGCATCTCGCCCAACGTGGGCGCCATCGCCAAGTATCTGACGCGCATCACCTCGGGGCAGTTGTACACCCGTTTCGAGGGCGACATCTGGCGCATCCTCGGCAAGTTCCCCAAGGGCGAGACCGCCCAGAAGCTGGCGGGCCGCATCAAGGACGGACTCAAGCAGATCATCGTGCCCACGATCCTCTTCGAGGAGCTGGGCTTCAAGTACTACGGTCCCATCGACGGCCACGACCTGCCCCTGCTGATCCAGACCCTGGACTCGGTGCGGCGGATCAAGGGCCCGGTGCTCGTGCACACGGTCACGCGCAAGGGGAAGGGCTATTCCTTCGCGGAGAACGACCGGCCCCGCTACCACGGCGTGGGCAAGTTCGACCGCAAGCGCGGCCTCGCGCCGAGCAACGGCGGCACGCCCAGCTACACCTCGATCTTCGGCCGCGAACTGGCGCGCCTGGCGGAAACGGACGCGCGCATCGTGGCCATCACGGCCGCCATGCCTGAGGGCACCGGCCTGACCCACTTCCGGGACGCCTATCCCGACCGCTTCTTCGACGTGGGCATCGCCGAGCAGCACGCGGTCACCTTCGCCAGCGGCCTGGCCTGCGAGGGGCTGCGGCCGGTGGTGGCCATCTATTCCACCTTCCTGCAGAGGGCCTACGACCAGGTCATCCACGACGCGGCCCTGCAGAAGCTGCCGGTGGTCTTCGCCATCGACCGCGGCGGCGTGGTGGGGGAGGACGGCCCCACGCACCACGGCTGCTACGACCTCACCTTCCTGCGCACGGTGCCGGGGCTGACGATCATGGCGCCCAAGGACGAGCACGAGCTGCGGCGCATGATGGTCACGGCCTTCGCCCACGACGAGGGCCCCGTGGTGCTGCGCTATCCCCGCGGCGCCGGCCAGGGCGTGCCCCTGCCCGCCGAGGTGGAGGCGCTCGCGGTGGGCGAGGCGGAGACCCTGCAGCGCGGCGCGGACGTCTGCCTGCTGGCCGTGGGCAGCCTGGTGGCGCCGGCGGTCGACGCGGCCGCGCGCCTCGCCGACCAGGACATCGGCGCCACGGTCGTGAACATGCGCTTCGTCAAGCCCCTGGATGCCGGGGTGTTGGAGACGGCCTTCGCGGAGCACCGGCTGGTGGTGACCCTGGAGGAGAACGCCCTGGCCGGCGGCTTCGGCGCGGCGGTGCTGGAGTGGGCGGCGGCCAACGCGCCCGCGCCCGTCAAGCCCGTCCTGTCCATCGGCATACCCGACGAGTTCATCGCCCACGCCCCCCGCGGCGCCCTGCTCGCCGAGATGGGCCTGGACGCCGGCACCATCGCCGAACGGGTCCTGACGACCCTCAACAGCCGCGGCGGCGTGAAGGCCGGTTCCGCCGGCTGAACCACGCGCGAGGTCCGACCATGAGCCTGCAGACCATCGGCCTCTTCGGCAATCCCGACAAGGACGAGATCGGCGGCGCCGTCACGCGCGTCCTCGAGCGCTGCCGGGCCGAGGGCTGCGCCACCGCGGCGCCCGGAGATCTCGCCCCCCTGGTCGGCGCGGACACGCGCATCTGCGAGGCCGAGGAACTGGCCCGCATCAGCGACGTGATCATCGCCTTCGGCGGCGACGGCACCATGCTGCGTGCCGCGCGCTCCCTCGTCGACAGCGCGACCCCCCTGCTCGGCATCAACCTCGGCGCCCTGGGCTACCTGACCGACGTGCCCCTGTCCGAACTCGACGAGGCCCTCGGCCGGCTCTTCAGCGGCGACTACACGCCCGTCCCGCGCGCCCGCGTGCAGGGCGTCATCCACCGCGACGGGGAGGAGGTCGCGCGCTGCACGGCCCTCAACGACATCGTCGTCAACATGGGCTCGCTGCCCCGCGCCCTGCACATGGAGGTGCGCCTGGACAACGTGACCCTGGGCCGCTTCCTGGGCGACGGCCTGATCGTGAGCACGCCCACCGGCTCGACGGCCTACAACCTGTCGGCGGGCGGGCCCATCGTGCATCCGGGCGTCAGCGTGCTGGTGGTCAATCCCATCTGTCCGCACAGCCTGGCGATCCGGCCGCTGCTGGTGCCCATCGAGAAGACCGTGGAGCTGATCCTCCACTACGTGGGCCGCGAGGCCACCCTGACGGCCGACGGCCAGGAGGCCCTGCCGCTGCTGCAGGGCGACCGCATCGTCTACCGCAAGTCCGAACCGCCGGTCCACCTCGTCAAGTTCCCCAGCAGCGACTTCTTCCGCGCCATGCAGTCCAAGCTCCAGTGGGGCGCCATCAACCGCCGCCAGAGACCCGTCTGAGATGCTCGTCGAACTGCGCATCAGCCAACTGGGCCTGGTGGACGAACTGGTGCTGCCCGTCGCGCCCGGTCTGACGATCCTCACCGGCGAGACGGGGGCCGGCAAGTCCATGATCGCCGGCGCCATGGCCCTGCTGACGGGCCAGGAAGTGCCCAAGGACCTGGTGCGCGGCGGCGAGGATCTGGCCTGGGTGGAGGGCGTCTTCGACCTCTCCGCGCGGCCGGAGACCTCGGCCGAGCTGCATCGGCGCGGCGTCAACGTGGGACCGGACGGGATCCTCGTCCTGCGCCGCGAGATCCGGCGCAACGGGCGCAACCGGGTGCTGATCAACGGGCTGGTGTCGTCCCTGGCGGTGCTGCAGGGCGTGGGGCCCTTCCTGCTGGCGGTGCAGAGCCAGGACCAGCAGCGGGAGCTCTCGCGCCCCGCCTTCCTGCGCGACCTGCTGGACGCCACCCTCGACTGCGCGGAGCTGCGCGACCGGGTGGCCGCGGCCCACGCCGCCTGGCGCGAACTGGACGCCGAGCTGGCGACCCGCCGCCGGGAGGAGGCCGCCGGTCGCGAACAGCTCGATCTCTGGATCTACCAGCGCGACGAGCTGGCGGCGGCCGGCCTCGATGCCGACGAGGAGGCCGCCCTGGACGAGGCGTTGGTGCTCAAGCGCCACGCGGCCGAGCTGCAGCAGAGCGCGGCGGCCGCCCTGCAGGCGCTGGCCGGCGGCGAACCCGACGCGCGCGGCATGCTGGGCCGGGCGCTGCAGGCCCTGTCCACGGCCGAGGGCAAGAGCGCGCGCCTGGACGAAGCGATCGCCCACCTGCGAGAGGCCGAGGCCTCGGCCGCCGAGGCGGCCCAGGGCGTGGAACGCTTCCTGGACGCCATCGACCTGGATCCCGGCGGTCTCGACGAGCTCGAGGAGCGCAAGGACCTCTACGTGGAGCTGCGCCGCAAGTACCGGCGCGAGGTGCCCGACCTGATCACCTACCTGAGCCTGCTCGAGGAGCGTGTCGCGCGCCAGGAGTCGGCCACCGGGGACCTGGCCGAGCTCACCGAGCGCCGCGACGCGGCGGCGCGCGGCCTAGCCGAATCCGCGGCTGCCCTGCGCCGGCGACGCGTCGAGGGCGCCGGCGGCGTGAGCCGTCTCGCCGAGGAGATCATCCGGCCCCTGGCCTTGCCGGATCTGGAGCTCCAGTTCTCGATCTCCCCGCGCCGGGCCGCCGACGGGGGCCTCGAGCTGGCGGGGGAGGCCTGCGAGGTGCGCGCCGACGGCGCCGACGAGGTGGACATGCTGGCGCGTCCCAACCCGGGCGAGCGCGCCGGCCAGGTGGCCGCCATCGCGTCGGGCGGCGAGAAGTCGCGCATCCACCTCGGCCTGACGGCCCTCCAGCGGCGCGCCAGCGAACCGCCCCTGCAGCTCTTCGACGAGATCGACGCCGGCCTGGGCATGGACCGGGCCCGTCCGGTGGCGCGCCTGCTGCGACGGCTGGCCGGCGGCGACCAGGTGATCTGCATCACCCATCTCGCCACCGTCGCCGTCTACGGCGACCACCACTGGCGGGCGAGCAAGGAGGTCCGCGATGGCCGCACGCTGCTGGACCTGGACCGTCTCGACGGGGACGCGCGCACCGACGAGGTGGCCCGCCTGCTCGGCGGCGAGGGCGCGGACGCGGCGGAGGTGGACGCGGCGGGCCGGGCCTACGCCCGCGACCTGCAGCGCGAGGCGCGGGAAGAGTTTGCGGCCGGGGCCCTGCGCGACGATCTTGGAAAAGGCGGTTGACCGCCCCGGCGGCGCTGCACATACTTGCTGCCGCTCATGGTGCGCCCGTAGCTCAGCTGGATAGAGCGCTTGCCTCCGGAGCAAGAGGCCACAGGTTCGAATCCTGTCGGGCGTACCACTTTCCTTCCCCCGCGAAGACGGATCATGTGGAAGACGATCATCCTGCTCGTGGCTCTGTGGTGGCTGTGGCGTTTCGCCTTACGGCTGAGCACCCGCGCGCGCCGGCGGCGGCCGCCGACGGACCGCAACGGCAAGACCGGCGACCCGGGCGGGAAGAAGGATCTCGGGAACCTCACCCGACAGGACATCAGCGATGCTGATTACGAGGAAATCCCATAGGCCCAGCGACGGGACCCCCTACCGGTCCCGTTTCCGCGCCCCGGATTCGGGCGCCTTCGCGCTGCGCCAGTACCTGCGCTGCCGCGAGGAATTCTACCAGCGCATCGTCGTGGCCTGCGTCCAGGCCGTCTTCGTGGTCCTGCTGCTGATGTTCGGCCGCACCCTGCACCAGATGTTCGAGATCCACGGCAAGGGATTGCCCCTCTGGGTGGAGATCATCTGCCAGGGGCTGCTGCTGCTCTTCGCGCTGCTCTTCGTCCGACGGATCGTGAACAACGTGCGCGGCCTGCGGTCGCTGCGCGGCGAGATGTCGCGTCTGCGACGCGATGTAGACCGTCCGGACCCGGAAGGCTGACCTTCGCCCTTTGTGGCACCCTCCTTGCAATCATCAACCGGAACCCGGGGTGGAAATCCCGAATCGCGAAAAGGATAACATGAGGATCTGCAACAAGTTCGAGAGCAAGGACGCGCGTCTCGCCGTTATCGGCTTGGGCTACGTTGGGCTGCCGCTGGCCATGGAATACGCCAAGCAGGGCTTCGAGGTGGTCGGTATCGATCTGGTGCGGGAAAAGGTCGACCAGTTGAACCGGGGCGAGAGCTACATCATCGACGTGCCGTCGGCGGAGGTGAAGGAGGCCGTGGACACGGGCCGCTTCCGGGCCACCACCGAGGCCGCCGATCTCGCCGACTGCGACAGCGTGAACATCTGCGTGCCGACGCCCCTGGGCAAGACCCAGGACCCGGACATGACCTACATCCAGTCGGCCGTGGACGCGATCGTGCCCCACCTGCACGCGGGCATGCTGGTCATCCTGGAGAGCACCACCTACCCCGGCACCTGCGAGGAGGTGATCCTGCCCCGTCTGACCGAGCAGGGGCTCGAGGTGGGCAAGGACTTCCACCTGGCCTTCTCTCCGGAGCGCGTGGACCCGGGCAACCCCGTCTACCAGACCAAGAACATCCCCAAGGTGGTCGGCGGCGTCACCGAGGGCTGCACCAAGGCGGCGACCTGCCTCTACGAGCAGGTCATGGACACCGTGGTGCCCGTCTCGACGGCACGCGTGGCCGAGACGGTGAAGCTGCTGGAGAACACCTTCCGCAGCGTGAACATCGGGCTGGTGAACGAGATCGCCCTGCTCTGCGACTCCATGGACATCGACGTCTGGGAGGTGATCGAGGCCGCCGGCACCAAGCCCTTCGGCTTCATGCCCTTCTACCCGGGCCCCGGCCTGGGCGGGCACTGCATCCCCATCGATCCGTTCTACTTCTCCTGGAAGGCGAAGCAGGTGGGCATGGAAGCGCGCTTCATCGAACTGGCCGGGCAGGTCAACGGCTCGATGCCGCGGCATGTGGTGAGCCTGGTGGCCGACGCGCTCAACGATCGACGGCTCTCGGTCAACGGCAGCCGCATCCTGGTCGTGGGCGTGGCCTACAAGCCCAACATCGACGACGTGCGGGAGTCGCCCGCTCTGGATATCATGGAGATGCTGCACAAGCGCGGGGGAGAGGTCTGGTGGTACGACCCCCAGGTGCCCGAGCTGCAAGGCATGGACGAGAAACGGAAGCTGACGGAATGGAGCGCGGAGTCCCTGGCGGACTTCGCCGCGGCCGTGATCATCACGCCCCACGCGGGCGTGGACCACGAGTTCCTGCTGGAAGCGGGCCCCGTGGTCGTGGATACGCGCAACGCGCTGAAGGGACGGCGCAGCGAGAATCTGGTCCGGCTGTAGCGGCCGGCGCCATCAAGGAGGAACACGGATGCAGAAGGCCCTGGTGACCGGAGGCGCGGGCTTCATCGGCTCGCATCTCGCGGCGGCGCTCGTCGATCGCGGCGTCGAGGTGAACGTCCTGGACAACCTGTCCACGGGCAAGCTGGAGAACATGGCGGGGTTCCGCGACCGGGTGCGGTTCGTGGAGGGCTCGATCACCGATCCCGACACGATCCGGGACTGTTGCGCGGGCTGCGATGTCGTCTTCCACCAGGCGGCTCTGGCCTCGGTGCCGCGCAGCGTGGACGACCCCTTCGCCTCCAACCTGCACAACATCGACGGCACGCTGCAGGTCCTGCTGGCGGCCCGCGACGCCGGCGTCAAGCGCCTGGTCTACGCGGCCAGCAGCTCGGCCTACGGCGACTCGGCCTCGCTGCCCAAGCGCGAGGACATGCCCAGCGCGCCCATGTCGCCCTACGCCGTCCAGAAGTACGTGGGAGAGCTGTACCTGAAGGTCTTCTCCGACCTCTACGGCCTGAGTTCGGTGGGGCTGCGCTACTTCAACATCTTCGGGCCGCGCCAGGACCCGGCCAGCCAGTACGCCGCGGTGATCCCCATCTTCATCACCAAGGTGCTGTCCGGCGAGCCGCCGACCATCAACGGCGACGGCAGTTATTCGCGCGACTTCACCTACATCGACAACGTGGTTCATGCTAACATGTGCGCGGCCGAGGCGCCCGATCCGGGGGGCGTGACCGTCAACGCCGCCTGCGGCGGCCGTTTCACGCTCAACGAGCTCTACGAGGCGATCCAGGACTGCGCGGGGCGCCGCGTGGATCCGGTCTACGGCCCCGCGCGCGTCGGCGACGTCCCGCACTCCCAGGCCGACATCAGCCTGGCGCGCGAGGTCATCGGTTACGAACCCCAGGTCGACTTCGCGACGGGACTGTCCCGCACGGTGGCCTGGTACCAGGAACAAGCGGCCCGCGTCTGAGCCGCGGGTGCGAACGGGGGGTAAGATGTCCCGCACTCGATTCCACGCGACGATCGTCGTGGCCGTGGCCCTTTGCGCCGCGGTCGCCGCGGCCCAGCCCACAGACGAGAGCGAGTACCGGCTCGGCGCCGGCGATGTCGTGCAGCTCAACGTCCTGCAGCAGCCCGCCCTCGACCGCAGCCTGCTCATCCGCCCCGACGGCACCGCGGTCATCCCGCTGGTGGGCGAGGTGGAGATGGCCGGTCTCACGCTGACCGAGGCCGAGGAACTGGTGCGCCAGAAGCTGCGCCTGTTCAACCACGACATCGTCGACATCTCCCTGACCGTCACCGAGTACAACGCCCTGCGCATCTACGTGCTCGGCGCGGTGGTCAGCCCGGGCAGCTTCACCTTCGACGCCTCGCCGACCCTGTGGGACGTGCTGCGCGAGGCGGGCGGCGTCGACCGTACCGCCAACCTGACCGCAGTACGCGTCATCTCGGTCATCGGCACCACCACCACCACCGAGACCTACGATCTCACCGGACTGGTCTCCGGCACCGGCGGCGCGCCCCAGGTCTACCTGCGGGCGGGCGACACGGTGATCGTGCCCGGCGACGAGGCCATGGCCATCGCGCCCGAGGCCGGCGTGCAGGTCTTCGGCGGCGTGGCGACGCCCGGCACCTACGTCATCGCCGAACCGACCCGGCTGATGACGGTGCTGATGCTCGCGGGCACGCCCCTGGAGGCCGCGGAGCTGAAGAAGATCTGGTGGGTACACAACACCGGCAGCGGGCGCTACGACTCCCGCCTGATCAACGTCAAGAAGTTCATCGAGGAGGGGGACATGTCCGGCAATCCCCTGATCCATCCCGGCGATACCATCGAGGTCAAGCGCAGCGAACCGGGCTTCTTCCGCACGGTCTACCCGCTGATCCTGGGTACGATATCCACGGCCGCGGCGCTCATCTTCACCATGGACCGCATCAGCAGCCGCTGACGCGCTCTCGGCGCCGAGAGAGTCCAGGCCCGCGCCCTTAGGGCGCGGGCCTCGTCGCGTTATGGTCGAGGAAGCTGCGGCGCGCGGCCACGAAGACGGCCACGCCGATCAGCACCGCCAGCCAGAGGGTGGCCAGGCGCACGAGCAGGGCCACCGAGAGGGCGGCGCCGCGGGGCACGTCCTGGCTCAGCAGCAGCAGTACGAGCACGGCCTCGGTGCCGCCCAGGCCCCCCGGCAGGAAGGCCAGCGAGCCGGCGAGGGTGGCCGCGGCGTAGATGAAGACCGAGGGGCCGAGTCCCACCTCGAGGCCCAGCAGGTCGCAGATGAACCACAGGCTGAGACACTCGCAGAACCAGGCCGTCACGCTCATCAGCAGGGAGCCGGCGGCGGCGCTGCCGCTGGTCAGGGCCGGCAGACGGTCCATGGCCTCGCGGACCTCCTCGCCGCGTTCGCGCAGACGGGAGGTGCGCGACAGGCGGGAGATCATGGTGCGCTGCAGGCGGCCCGAGCGCAGCGAGGCCGCCGCCAGGGCCACGATGACCAGCGAACCCGCGCGCGTCCAGGCGCCCGCGAGGGGCCCGTCCCACCACCAGAGACCGGCGGCGGCGAGCAGCAGGATGGCCAGCACGTCGGCCACCCGCTCGGCGATGAGCACGGACAGGCCGGCCGACAGGGGCACCCCGTGCTTCTCGCGCAGGTGGACGGCCTTGAAGATCTCGCCCAGCTTGCCGGGGGTGACCACCATGGCGAAGGTGGCGAAGAAGAGGGTCCAGGAGTCCCGGTGGGGGATCCGGATGGAGAGACGGCTAAGGTAGAGGCTCCAGCGGCCGAATCTCAGGAGGTAGTTTGCCAGCGACAGGCCGATCAGAATCGGTATGCCGGCAGCCGGGAAGCGGGCCAGGCCCAGGCGGAAATCGTGCCAGCCGAGCACGAGACCGAAGACGGCATAGGCCAGGCAGCCGGCCGTCAGCCAGAGAAGAAGTGGTCTGAGCAAGTTGAGGGCGCGGTTCATCGATTCTCCCCAGGCGGACGTCAAGGATCTACTTATGCTCGCTGGGGCCGGAAAAATCAAGGCAGGAGGCGATCCGCAGAACAGGCTTGTAATTTCACGGGCATTGGTGTAATCTCAGTCTACACTCGCTCGGGGATTTTATGGTGTTGTCATGTTCGCGTCTGCGGATCGCATTTGCTGCTGATCTTGGGGAGACCCAAGGGGGGAGAGGCAGTGAAGGGGTCGACGAATACATATCCTTTTGGCAAGAGTGCCAGAGCGGGTCTTTCTCCTGAAGAAACGACCCTTTCCGGCATCGGTCTGCTCGAGACGCACCGGCAGCCCGAGGATTTCGTCGTTCCCGAAACCACCCGCCATTACATCCTCGGCCCCAAGAGCATTGTTGATATCGTGATATCGATAGCGGCGCTGATTTTCTTCGCCGCCCTGTTGCCGCTGATCGCCGTGGCCATCAAGCTGGACACCCGCGGACCCATCTTCTTCCTGCAGGCGCGCATCGGGATCGACCGGCGCCAGAAGCGCAAGTCGCCCTGCTCCACCTGCCCGGAACGCCGCCGTGTGCTCTATCCCGGCAAGCCGTTCCGGATCTACAAGCTGCGCACCATGCGCCTGGATGCCGAGGCGGAGGGGCCCAAATGGGCCACCGAGAACGACGCTCGCATCACCCGGGTGGGCTACCTCCTGCGCAAGTCGCGCCTCGATGAGTTCCCCCAGTTCTGGAACGTGCTGCGCGGCGAGATGAGCGTGATCGGTCCCCGACCGGAGCGCCTCTGCTTCATCCGGCAGCTCGAGACCGACATCCCCCTGTACCACGATCGCCTGATGGTGCTGCCGGGCATCACCGGCCTGGCCCAGGTGATCAACGGCTACGACACGGACGTCGAGTCCGTGCGCCGCAAGGTCGCCCTGGACCGCCAGTATATCGGCAGCATCGGCTGGCGCACGGACCTGCGCATCCTGCTGATGACCATCCGCACCGTCCTGGCCGGCGACGGCGCTCTCTGATCCCCGTCCGCGACCCGTTCCGCAGCCCGCCGACGTGCGTTCCGCAACTGCGGCTTGCACAGCCGGGGCCCCGGCCCGATAATCGGGCGTGCAGGCGGCGTCCCGTCCGGACGCCCCGTGACCCAGGCCCGGAGTCCCCATGAAGCCCCAGCTGCTCGTCGTCGATGACCAGGCCCAGATCCGCAGCTTCCTCCGCGAGGTCCTGGAGGGGGAGGGCTACGCGGTCGAAACGGCCGGCTCGGGCGAGGAGGCCGCGGCCCAGCTGACGGAGATGCTCCCGGACCTGGTCCTGCTCGACCTGCGCCTGCCTGACACCAGCGGGCTGGAGGTCCTGCGCGAGATCCACGGCCGCTTCCCCAGCATGTGCGTGATCATGATGACGGCCTTCGGGGAGATCGAGGTGGCGGTGGAGGCCATCAAGGCCGGTGCCTACGACTTCATCACCAAGCCCTTCAACCTCGAGCAGCTGCTGCACGCCATCAAGCGCGGACTCGAGACCTCGCGCCACGCCCGCGAGCTCTTCGCGCTGCGCCGGGGCGCCGCCTCGGGCTTCACGGTGCCGGGCATGGTCGAGAGCCGCGCGCCGGCCATGCAGGAGATCTACGAGACCGTGCGCAAGGTGATCGTCGGCGAGAAGACCACCATCCTCATCGAGGGCGAATCCGGCGTGGGCAAGGACGTGCTGGCCCGGTTGATCCATGCCTCCTCGCCGCGGCGTGACGAGGCCTTCCTGGAGATCAACTGCGCCGCCCTGCCCGAGAAGCTCCTCGAGAGCGAGCTCTTCGGCCACGAGCAGGGCGCCTTCACCGACGCCGTCCAGCAGAAGCCCGGCCTGTTCGAACTGGCCCACAAGGGTACGCTGTTCCTGGACGAGATCGGCGAGATGAGCCTGACGCTGCAGGTCAAGCTGCTGCAGGTGCTGGAGAAGCAGACCTTCCGCCGCGTCGGCGGCCTGCAGGACATCAGCGTGGACGTGCGCCTGATCTCGGCCACCAACCGCGACCTCTCGCGCATGGTGGCCGAGGGCGGCTTCCGTGAGGATCTCTACTACCGGCTCAAGGTGATCCCCCTGCACATCCCGCCCCTGCGGGAGCGCCCGGAGGACATCCAGCCCCTGGCCGACCACTTCCTGCAGACCTATACCAAGCAGTTCCAGAAGAGCTTCACCGGTTTCAGCGACGACGCCCGGACGGCCATGGCCGCCTACGCCTGGCCCGGCAACATCCGCGAGCTGCGCAACGTGCTCGAGCGCGCGGTGCTGCTGGCGGACGGGAACACCCTGGACGCCGCGCGGTTGAACCTGCCGGACGCGCAGGACGCCGCCCCGCCGCCCCTCTGGGGGGACCTGGCCTCGGCCCTCGGCGGCGAACTCGGCGAGGACGGACTGCCCCTGTCGGAGATGCTGGCGCGCATCGAGGAGCACTTCGTCCGGCACGCCCTCGACACCGCCGGCGGCAATCAGTCCCGGGCGGCCCGCATGCTGGGCCTCAACCGAGACAAGCTGCGCTACCGCATGAAGCAGTACGGCCTGAACAAGGACTAGCCTCTTGAACAAGCGATCCGTCCCGCTCCTGCCCTTCGCCCTGCTGCTGCCGTGGCTGGCCGGCTGCGGCGTCTACTCCGCGACCTCCGGCCGCATCGACGACGCCATCCGGCAGGTGGCCGTGCCCTACCTTGAGAACGAGACGGCCGAACCCAACATCGAGGTCGAGCTGACCGAGAACATCATCTCGGCCCTGCAGGACGACAATACCCTGCGCGTGGTCGCGCTGCCGGAGGCGGCCACCGAGCTGACGGGCAAGGTGGTCCGTTACAACCTGCGCGAGGCCTTCACCACCAGCGATCTCCAGGTGGACGAGTACCAGGTGCAGATCATGGTGGAGCTGACCATGCGGGTGCTCGAGACGGGGGAGGCCCTCTTCGAGAAGAAGCGCATCACCGGCACGGGCAACTTCGCCGTGGACGAGGCGGGCGGTAGCGCCGAGACCGAGGCCCGCGCCTACGCGGCGGCCGAGATCGTGCGCGAGGTCGTGGCCGCGGTCGTGGAGGACTGGTGATGGCCTACGGACGCCGCAAAACCGGTCCCGACTTCCAGCAACTACGCGGCGAGTTGGCCGCGGAGATCTTCCGACCCGTCTACCTGCTGGCGGGCGAGGACACCCACCGCATGGGCGGCGTGGTCTCCTACCTGAAGTCGAAGCTGCTGGGGGAGGCCGGCGCCGCCTTCAACTACCACGCCTACGACGGCGACGAGGCCGAGGTGGGCCAGATCGTCCAGCAGGCCCTGAGCTATCCCATGATGTGCAGCCACCAAGTGATCTGCGTCAAGCGGGCCGAGCGCCTGGTGGGCGACGCGGGCGCCGAGGCGGGCCTGATCAAGTACGTGTCCGCGCCGGCCGCCGAGACGGTATTGATACTCATGTCCGAAAAAGTGGACGGGCGCAAGAAGTGGGTCAAGGCCTGCAAGTCGGCCGGGTTCTACTACGATTTCTCGCCGCCGCGCGGACGCGATCTGGTGGGCTGGGTCACCCGGGCCGCCCAGGAGAAGGGCCTGACCCTGGGACGCGACCTGGCCGAGCTGCTCACCGAACTGGTTGGCGACGACCTGACCGCCCTCAACGGCGAGATCGAGAAGCTGGCGCTCATCGCCGCCGACGCCGGCGAGGCCCTTGATGACGAGAAGATGCTGGCCGTGATCCTCGAACAGCGCGCCGTCGATCCCTTCGAGCTGGTCCGGCTGCTCGGACCGGGCCAGGGGGCCGCCGGCCTGCGTGTCTACCACAGATATCTCGCCGAGGGCCGGTCACCCTTCGAATTGGCGCCCTTGCTGATCTGGCGGGTCAAGCAGGTGGCCCAGGTGGCCTCCCTGAGACGCGAGGGCCTGGGACCGTCCCAGATACCGGCGGCCCTCGGTGCGTCGCCCTACGCGGTCAAGCAGGCCGCCGAGACGGCCCAGCGCTGGGGAGACCCGGTGGTGGACCGGGCGTTGCAGGCCGTCGCGCGCTGCGAATCGGCGCTGAAGGGCAGTCCGTTAGGGGCCGAAAAGGTGCTCGAACGGGCCATTCTGGATATCTGCGCGGGCTGATTCCCGGTTCGGGCCCTATTTCTTCCTGGTAGAACTTAACATAATATACATTATGCGCAATACATGAGGGTGCCGATGTTAACCCTTGCGCGGCAGCGGGTTGCTCCTTCCCTTACTTGATGGGAACCCGGTCGGCCAGCTCATCGACGACCGGCAGCCGGCAGGTTTCGCCGGACAGGGCCTTGATGAAGCCGATGACGGCCAGGGTCAGGCAGGCGACCATGGCCGCCAGATGCAGCACGATGGTCAGCAGCAGGCCCACCAGGGGCAGCCGGCCCAGGGTGGCGTCGAACATGTGCAGGAAGACGTAGATCACGATCTCGGCGAAGAAGAGCGCGAAGCCCTGACGGCAGTGGGCGGCCAGGAAGTCGCTCTTCTCCTTGACGGCCAGGATGGGCACGACGACCAGGGCGCCGATGTAGCACATGGCTCCCAGCCAGCGGTCGTTGACGGTGATCTCGGGCATGATCCTCTCCCCCGTGTTGTCTGCGGATGCGGACATGATAGGCCACCGGCCGGGGCGCGTCCACCCCGCCTGTCGTCTTGCCCGGGCGGTTATTCCATGTTAAGTTGCGCCAGTTGTTCAGGGAGGAACCCGAGACGAAAGGCGGCCGGCTTGTTCGGTCTGGGAAAGAAGCGACAGGAGCCCCGCTGGAGCGGCCTGGACGCCATGGATCTCGTGCCGGTGCGCCGCATCGAGTCGGAGATCTTCGACGCGGAAGACCGCATCCGCCTGCTGGATCCCCGCTTCAAGAAGGGCCTGCTGGGCCGCTTCCTGCAGTCGCGCCTGCCCCGCGAGCGCGCCCACGTGAAGGTCGAACTGGATGCCCGCGGCAGCGATCTCTGGCGCGCCATCGACGGCCGTTGCAAGGTCGCCGACCTGGTGCGCCTCTTCGAGGACCGCTACCCCGACGACACCGAGCAGGCCGCCGACCGCGTCTGGCGTTTCCTGGCGGTCATGGAGCACCACGGCTTCATCGAGCTGTCGCCGGACGATCTGCCCGATCCCGACGGTCCCTGAACGCGAAAGCCGCGTCCGGCCGGACGCGGCTCCCTCCTGCAGCGATCTGGATGGTACCCCAGACAGGGCTCGAACCTGTGACCCCTGGTTTAGGAAACCAGTGCTCTATCCAGCTGAGCTACTGGGGCCCTGTTCATGTGCTTCGCGTGACACGTTAGCCACGCGACCGTAACGCCGCACCCCGCGACACCGGTGAAGGCCGGACCCGCAAACTAGCCGTCGCCGGAATATTTGACAAGAGAAAATACTGGTGCGTCGCCCAGGCGTGCGCGCCCGGCCAGGTCCACCAGTTCCACCAGGAAAAGGTGGGCCGCAACGGTGCCTCCGAGCTCGTCCACGAGCTGCTCGGCGGCCGCGGCCGTGCCGCCGGTGGCCAGCAGGTCGTCCACGATCAGGACCCGGTCCCCGGCGCCCAGGGCGTCGGTGTGGGCCTCCAGGGTGGCCGAGCCGTATTCCAGGTCGTAGCTCACCGAGACCGTCTCGCGGGGCAGCTTGCCGGGCTTGCGCAGGATGACCAGCGGCTTGCCGAGCTGCCGCGCCATGGGCGCCCCGAAGAGGAAGCCCCGCGACTCCAGGGCGGCGATCCGGTCGTAGGGCGTGTCGGCGACCAGGCGCACCAGGGCGGACAACGCCTCGCGGAAGGCCTCGGGATTCTCCAGCACGGGAGTGATGTCCCGGAAGATGATGCCGGGCTTGGGAAAACCGGGGACGTCGCGGATGACGGTCTTCAGGTCCATGGCGTTTCCTCTCAGCGCAGCAGGCGCGCGGGATCGACGGCCTGGTTGTCTCGACGCAGTTCGACGTGCAGGTACGGGAGGTTGCCCTCGACCGGCGCCCCGGTCAGGCCCAGGCCGTCGCCGCCCAGGACGACACGCCCGGCCTCCACGTAGACCGCGTCGTCCGCGAAGGGGCCGAGCACCGTGGCGAAGTCTCCCCCGTGTTCGATGATCATCAGTCGGCCGTAGCCGTCCTGATCCCCCAGGTAGCGCACCACGCCGTGGGCCGGGGCCAGCACGCGGCCCCCGCGGGGATAGGCCAGGTCCACGCCGGTGTGGCGGGTGGCCAGGTCGCCGCGGCGCTGCTCGCCGAAGGGGCGCAGCACCTCCCCCGCCGGCGTGTCGCAGGGGTGGCGCCAGGCGATGGCCCCGCCCCGGGTCGGCGCGAAGGGACGGCGCACGCGCAGGCGCTGCTCGGGGTGGATGATGTCGCCCGTGAGCCCGTTGTTCCGCTTGAGGGCTTCGACGGAGGTGCCGGTCAGCCGGGCGATGCGGAAGAGATAGTCGCCGGGCCGGACGACGTACCAGGCGTCCTCCTGGGCGGCGGCGGGCGGCGCCGGGAGCAGGAGCAGCACGAGGGCCAGGGCGGTCAGGAATGTGGTGCGGATCATGGCGTCGTTCCGGTTCGGGAGTGATGGCCGACGGTCCCGGCTCGAGAGAGCCAGGACCGAGAGTCCGCGACCGCGGGGCGGGCTGTCAAGTCCTCCGTCCGGAGCGGCACGGGTGGCGGTCGGGTCTCAGAACGAGAGCGCGACTGTCATGCGTCTTTCGCCAGCGGGTCCGCTACCGACAGCGAGGCCGTGCTTCTGGTCGTAGACCCGAGCCCAGCTGTCGCTACCGAGCGTGGCCCCGATCGCGGCGCCGATCGCTGTGCCGAACAAGGTGATCGCAGTGCCGGTGTATATCTTGTTTTCGATCTGGTCGAGTCCAGCCCATCCCTGGGCGTCGTATGTCGCATTCGCGATCGCGCATCCCGCCACGACTCCGACCAGCAGACCCACGATGGCGCCGGGCCAGGTGAGGCTGCTGTGTCCATCGTTCACATACAGGGCTTTGATGTCACGCAGGGGGATCCGGTGCACATCGCCGCCCGGCGTCGCCGAAAAGATGAACAGGGTGCTCTCCCGGCATGTCCCCCACTTGCCGACCAGGACGCTGGACGATCCTGGAGTCGTCTTGGCGGTCCCCGCCAGCTTCACCTTCACAAGCGTGCCGGAGGCGATGACTCGGTCGAGTTGAGCGCAGGACGAGAGTGTGGGCGCGGTCGGCTCGGACTGCCCTCGACTCGAGTCGTGCAGTAGACAGAGCGTAGCCAGCAGTATCATGGCATGTCTGCTATCTGTCCGTTTCATGTCCGACCTCCTTTTTCCGGGTATAGACGGGACGTGTCGTCCCCCTTCCAGAACAAGGGCGTGCCGGTACGGGACAGGCGAAGGCGGACAAGTCGAACGCGAACTCCGGCATGGCGTTGAGGATCCGGCCTACGTCGGGCGGTGCGCCTGAGCGGGGCGGGGCGGTGCCTGCGCGTGTGGATTCGTGGACCCGGGTGTCTGCGGGGGTGCACAGGGTGCGGCAGAGAAAACGGGCAGCCTCTCGGCCGCCCGTTCCCGTCTATCTCGATGGTCGGGGCGAGAGGATTTGAACCTCCGACCCCCTGCTCCCGAAGCAGGTGCGCTAACCGGGCTGCGCTACGCCCCGACCTGGAATCGTCTGCGGAAGGACCCGCTGGGGCCCAATATCTACACGTTCGACCAGAGGTGCAAGACCCCCATCGAAACGAGCGTCACCAGGATTCCGGCGACGCAGATGCCAAGGATGATACACGGCACAGCGAAACGCAAGGGCAGCCTGAAGAGGTAGGCGGCCACCGAGCCGGTCCAGGCGCCGGTCACGGGCGCGGGGATGGCCACGAAGAGGATCAGGCCCAGGGCCTGGTAACGGCGGATCAGGTCGCTGCGGCGTTCGGTGCGGGCGAAGAGCCAGGTGAAGAAGCGGTCCATGGTGCGGAAGCGGCGCAGGCGGCGCTCGGCGGGACCCAGCAGGGTGAGGATGGGCACAACCGGCACGAAGTTGCCCGCCACCGCAAAGAGGTACGTCAGCAGCGGGTGGGCGCTGCCGTAGTCGCCGGCCAGGGGCGAAAACGCGAAGGGTATGGCGCCGCGCAGCTCGAAGATGGGCAGCATGGCGATGGCGAAGATGGCCAGCGGCGGCGGCAGCTGGTCGAACCACTCGAGGATGTGTTCACGCATCGGCTTCGCTCCCGGTGAGGCCCTCGAGCATGGGCACGAAGCGGCAGGGGACCGACCGCTCGACCAGCGCCTCCCCTCCCCGCTTGCGATAGCGGTAGAGGGTCTGCTCCTCGCCCGCGCCGATGGGCAGCACCAGCGTACCGCCCTCGCGCAGCTGATGGAAGAGCTGAGACGGCAGCCGCGAGGGGCAGGCCGTGACCAGCACCGCGTCGTAGGGGCCGCGCTCGGGCACCCCGTCGCCGCCGTCGGCGGCGTAGATCTCCACGTTGTCGAAGCCCAGCTCGTCCAGCCGGCGGGCGGAATGCAGGGCCAGGGGCTCGACGCGCTCCACGCTCACCACCGAGCGGGCCAGGTGGGCCAGCACGGCCGCCTGGTAGCCCGAGCCGGTGCCCACCTCCAGCACGTGCTCCTCCCCCGTCAGCTCCAGCAGCGCGGTCATCAGGCCCACGATGAAGGGCTGGCTGATGGTCTGGCCGTGGCCGATGGGCAGGGCGCAGCCGTGGTAGGCGCGGTGGCGCAGCAGGGTGGGCACGAAGAGGTGTCGCGGCACCTCGGTCATGGCCGCGAGCACGGCGTGGTCGGCGATGCCGACGCCGGCGAGCTGGTCGGCGACCATGCGGCGGCGGGCGACGGCGTAGTCTCCGGTGGCGGCGCGGCGCTTCATGTCCTGAGCGGCCCCTCGTGGTCGAGGCCCTTCAGCCGGTCGAGCATGCGCTCGTGGGTCAGGTCCACGCGCAGGGGCGTGACGGCCACGTAGCCCTCCTGGTTGAGGGTGGCGTCGGTGCCGGGACGCAGGTCCCAGGTGGGGCCGTTGCCGCCGATCCACAGGTAGGGCTTGCCGCGCGGATCGAGCTGCTCGGTGATCACGTCGTGGTACTCGCGGCTGCCCAGGGGGGCCACGCGCACGCCCTTGATCCGCTCGGCGGGCAGGTCGGGGATGTTGACGTTGAGCAGGCAGCCGGGATCCAGTTCCTGGGCGAGCAGGTCGCCGACGTGCCCGCGCAGGAAGGCCTCCACGCCGTCCCAGTTCTCGGGGCGGTGGCTGGTGCAGGAGATGGCGTAGCTGGGCAGGCCGAAGATGGCGCCCTCGAGGGCGGCGGCCACCGTGCCGGAGTAGGTCACGTCCTGGCCCATGTTGGAGCCGTGGTTGACGCCGCTGATGACCGCGTCGGGCGGGTCGTCCTTGAGGATGTGTTCGCAGGCCACCAGCACGCTGTCCGTCGGCGTACCGGTGACGGCGTAGCGGCCGTCGCCGTACTCGATCACGCGCAGGGGCTCGCGCAGGGTCAGGCTGTGGCTCGAGGCGCTCTGCTGGTCGGCCGGCGCGACCACGGTCACGCGCAGGTCCTCGCGCTCGGACAGGACCGCGGCCAGCAGGTTGAGGCCGAAGGCGTCGATGCCGTCGTCGTTGCTCAGCAGGATGTGGCGGGTCATCGTCGATCTCCTCGATCCTTGTCGCGCTGCAGGCGCCGCACCAGGCGGAAGAAGCGCACCGTGTCGCGCAGGGGGCGGATGGAACTGGTCTCCTCGCCGTAGACGGTCGCCGTGGGCGCCGAGCCGATGCGGGCGCCGCGGCGGGCCAGCCGCACCAGCACCTCCGACTCGAAATCGTAGTTGGAGGTGGTGACCTCCAGCCCGTCGAGGACCGCCACGCGGAACAGGCGGTACCCGTTCTGGGAATCCGGGATCTCGCAGCCGGCCAGGCGGCTCACGACCCGGCTGGTGAAGACGTTGGTGGCCTTGCGGATCCAGGGCATGTCCGCGGTCGCGTCCATGCGCGTGCCGACGACGATGTCCAGGTTATCAGACAGGGCCCGGTCGAGGAAGGACTGCATTTCGGAGGGCAGGTGCTGTCCGTCGGCGTCCAGAGTGAAGGCCCAGTCCCAGCCGGCGTCCAGGGCGTGGCGGAAGCCGGTCATCAGGGCGGCGCCCTTGCCGCGGTTCACCTCGTGGACGACCACCTCGGCGCCGTGGGCGTGGGCCACCTCGCCGGTGCCGTCGGTGCTGCCGTCGTCCACGACCAGGGGGTGGTGGCCGGGGTGCAGCGCGAGGATCTCGTCCAGCAGGGGCCCCAGGAAAGGGGCCGCGTTGAGGGCTGGGAGGATGACGCAGACTCGCATGGATTCATCTCCGGTGCTTGCTGATCGGAAGTGTGAATCACCGTTTTGGAGTTGTTGGACTATCGTCCAGAACCGGCTTTATGGGAAGTTGAAAGCTATTCGGTGAACGACGTATTTGACGGATGTGGTATATTGATAATGTGATTTCCAGGACTTCGGATATCAATCACTATGACAGCATATTCAAAGTGAGGGTGAATGATGCGGAATTATTGTTTGGCTATCTCGATCCTGCTATTCGCAGCCCTCGTCGCTCCAGCCGGGGCTGTCTGGCTGGAGGGATATCACTTCCCAGGTCTCAACGGGATCGCCTGGGTTCTCACGGGACACCAGGGGCATGTGATCGTCGGGGGGCCCTTCACGACGGCGGGCAATGCCCGGGCCCGGCATATCGCCATGTACGACTGGAATAGCTGGCATCCTCTCGGTGACGGCTTGCCGGATCGACCCGCGTCGTTGCATTCCCAAGGCGATTCCCTGTTCGTCTGTACGGACGAGAACCGCGTGATGCTGTGGGACGGCGCGACCTGGTCGCAGCTGGGCCAATCAATCACACGGGGGCCGATGGCCTGGTATCAAGGATCCCTCCACGTGGGAGCTCACCGCTACGACGACGGTTTCTGGACAAACGTGCTGCAGACCGGGCAGACGATCACCGGCCTGGCGGTACACGGCGGCGATCTCATCGCGACGGGAGAATTCCAGAGTCTCGGAGGTGTGGAGGCTTCGCATGTCGTGGCCTGGAATGACGGACTACTCACACCGCTTGGCGCGGGAATACCGGAAGCGCCCCGGGACGTCCTGTCTGACGATGGGCTTCTCTACGCGCTGGACCGCGGTGGATACAACGACACAGTGGTGCTGCGGATCTGGGACGGTTCGTCCTGGTTGGCCACGAGCCCGGGGACCATCTGGGAATCGAAATGCATGACGGCCTACGATGGAGACATCTATGTCGCGGGGCGGTACGGCTCCGGTATCGATCCCCCGATCCCCGAGCGTATCGCCGTCTGGAAGGGCACATGGTGGGACTTCCCCCCCGAGACCACCTATGGGTATATCAACGATATGGCCGACGTGGCCGGCCTGTTGGTCATCGGTGGCTCCTTCGATGGATACGGTGGGACCACCACAGCGAACCTGGCGTTCTATGACGGTGTCCTATGGATGGGCCTCTTCACGGGCGGGGGCGTCCTGGACTACCTGTCCTCTCTGGTCCCCCTGAATGCTGGAGTCGTCCGCTACCGGAGGGTGCCGACCCAGTTCTGGGATCATCCCACCTTCGAATTCCTGACCTGGAATGGCGACGGCTGGAGTCGGTTCTTCCAGCAGAACGGATACGAGTACACAGGCCTCTTGTCCGACGGGACCACTCTGGCCGCGATCGGTAACGAGCCGTATGCCTGGGAAGCCTGGGATGTCCTGATCTGGCGGAGCGCCCAGGACTGGCAGATCCTACCGACGACGGAATGGGCACCGACCCTGCTGCTGGACGGGATTCCCTATGCGCCTGGACCGGCCCTCACCTACTTCGATGGGTCTTCATGGGCGTCGCTGACGGCGTCCGTCACGGGCGAGATCACGACGCTCGGCGCCTGGAACGGCCAAGTCGTCGCCTCCGGCCCCTTCTCGGCCATCGACGGGCAATCGTTCGCACGTATCGCTCTGTACGACGGTTCGGACTGGTCGAGCCTGCACACGGGTCTTGATGCGCCCGCTCGGATCCTGGCGCAGTGGGGCGACGAACTGGTGGCTGCCGGCGATTTCACGGAGGCCGGGGGTACTCCGGTCCACGGTCTGGCGGCCTGGGACGGTGTCTCGTGGCGCCCCCTAGGCCATGGGCCCGTGGTCGGCCATATCAACGCGATCGCGGATTACGAGGGGTTTCTCTACGTCGCCGGGGAGTTTTCCGCGCTCGACGGCACCCCGGCCGCCAACATCGCCGTCTATGACGGCAACGCCTGGCATGGACTGTATGACGGCGTGTCGGGTCCGGTCTCGGCGCTGGCCGAGAATCACGGCCGGTTGTACCTGGGCGGAGAATTCGAGGAGGCGGGCCCCTATCTCGCCCACCACTTCGCGGCCTGGTACGGGCATACGATTGCCAATGAACTCCATTCATTCGAAGCGGCACGTGGAATCGGAGGCGTAGAGGTCGTCTGGACGTTCAGCGATCCGACATCCGGTCTCGCGCTCCAGCTCGTGCGGGAAGCCTCGGGCACCTCGACCGTGGTCGCGGATCTGATGACGGATGGCACGCCTGGTATGAGGTTCTTCGATGCGGGGGCACCGCTGGGAGATCTGAGGTATTCACTGGTGCTGTGCCTCGCGGACGGCCAACCGACAACTCTGGGCTCGACCTCACTGGCTGCGACCAGCCTGCGCACGAGTCTCACCATTCTCGATCCCTGTCCCAATCCATGCAATCCCTCCACGGTGCTCGGCTATGAGCTGGTACACCCCGCGGCCATCCAGCTGGCCATACACGACCTGCGCGGACGTAGGGTGCGACGGCTCTGGGAGGGCACGAAACCCGCCGGGGCGCACCAGGAGGCGTGGGATGGCCGGGATGACCATGGACAAATGTTACCCTCGGGCGTCTACTTCGCCAGGTTCTCGTCCGATTTGGTGGTTGGCACTCGGAAACTCGTGCTGACCCGTTGAACGTTTGAAGACCGAAGAACCTGCGCGTCGATATTTCTTGTCTTGACTAACATTTGTGGCTACCGTTGACCGACCATGAGAATCAAGAGCATGTGGCAGCAACGGCGGACCCTCGCGATCCTCATCGCCTTCCAGGCCATCCTCGGCCTGGGCATGCTGGAATTCTACTACGTCATCCACCAGATCTACGAGCCGGACTGCCCGACCACGACGACCGGCAATCCCAACGACTGCTACTTCTGCTCCCACCTCTCCTTCATCGCGCTGGAGTCGACGCCGGGCCTGGAGCCGCCCAGGCGGCCCGACGCGCAGGTGGCGGTGCTGGAGAAGTCGTTCGACCGGCCCTGTAGCGGGGACATCCTGGACACCCCCGCCCGCTCGCCTCCCGCCTCCCTCTGATCCGAATTCGGCAGCACGACCGGTCCCCCGCGGGACCGGACTGACCGTCCATCGCATCACCGGACCGTAAGCGCCGCATCGCCGGCGATCCGGCCGGCGGGAGGTTCGAATGCGCACATACCTGATCGCTCTGTTCTGCGGCGCCGTCCTGCTGGCCCCAGCGGACGCCGACGCCTCGGGCACCCTGACCGGCGCCTCCAACGCCATGAATCCCGCGCTCAGCGTCAACGCGCTCTTCGTCGGCGAGGCGTCCGCGGAGCGCACCGACGCCGAGGTCAACGGGGTGCGGCTGCAGGAAGCGGAACTGCACCTGACCGCCGTGGTCGATCCCTTCTGGACCGCCAACGTGATCTTCTCGGTCCTGCCCAGCGAGGACGACCGGGCGGCCTTCGACATCGTCATGGAGGAGGGCAACGTCGAGGCCGCCTCGATGCCCTTCGGCCTCGGCCTGAAGCTCGGCAAGTTCTTCCTCCCTTTCGGCAAGCACGCGCCGCTACACACGCACCAGTACGCGTTCGTGGAGTCGCCCCTCGGCGTCGCCTCGTTCATCGGCGCGGGCCTGACCGAGACCGGCGCCGAACTGGCCTACGCATTGCCGTTACCCTGGTACAGCGACCTGATCGTCTACGGCATGAACGGCGACACCGAGATCTGGAACCAGGACGACCGCAAGCCCATCCTCGGCGCGCGCCTGACCAACCTGTGGGACGTGAGCGACGACGCCACTCTCGAGTTCGGCGGCTCGTACATCACCGGTCCCGGCGACCCGGAATGGCACGGCTTCACCGGCGACTTTGCCGCCAGCGGCGTCGACCTGACCTACAAGTGGATCTCCAGCAGCAGCTCCCACGGGCCGGCCCTCAACCTGACCGTCGAGGCCCTGTTCCCCGATCCCGAGGGCTTCGACGGTTCGGCGCTCGGTTGGTACGTCATGAGCCAGTACCGCTTCCACCACAACTGGTGGCTGGGGGCGACCCACGGCCGCGTTGACTCGGACGAGACCGGAACACGCACGGCCTGGAACGGCATCGGCGAGACCTGGGAGTCCAAGCTCAACTTCACCTTCGCGCCCAGCGAGTTCAGCGCCCTGCGCGCCGAGGTCGCCCGCTTCAACGACCGCCTCGGCGACGCGGACGACCTCCGCTTCTCCGTCCAGTGGAACTTCACCATCGGGTCGCATCCGGCCCATACCTACTAGGAGGCCCGGCATGAGACAGCATGCACTCGTCCTCTCCCTGCTGGCGCTCGCCGTCGGGCTCATGGCGCCGGCCGCCGCCCACGCCGAACTGAAGGTGGTCGCCACCCTGAGCGACCTGGGCTGGATCGCCGAACGGGTCGGGGGCGACGACGTGGAGGTCACCACGCTCTGTCCCGGCCACCAGGATCCCCATTACCTGCCGGCCAAACCGTCGCTCACGCGCAAGCTCAAGAAGGCCGACCTGCTGGTGTACAACGGGCTCGAACTGGAGGTGGGCTGGTTGCCCCTGCTGGTCAAGTCGGCGCGCAACGGCAAGGTGCGGGCCGGCGCCCGCGGCGAGCTGGACTGCTCCCACGCCGTGCACCACGTGCTGGACGTGCCGACCGGGCCGGTCGACCGCTCCCAGGGCGACATCCATCCCCACGGCAACCCCCATTACCTGCTCGATCCGCGCCAGGGCGTGGTGGTGGCCGGCCTGATGGCCGACCGCATGGCGGAGCTCGATCCCGAGGCCGCCGACCGCTACTACGCGCGGGCCGACGCGTTCGCCGCCGAGGTCGAGGCGCGGCTGCCGGTGTGGCGGGAGCGCATGCTCGCGGCGACCGCGTGCCCCCTGATCGTCTACCACCAGCACTGGGAGTACCTGCTGCAATGGCTCGGGCTGGACTACATCGGATCCATCGAGCACCGGCCCGGCATCAATCCGTCGCCCCAGCACGTGGAGGAAGTGACCCGGCTGGGCCGGCTCCAGGGCTGTGTCTACATCATCGCCGCCTCCTGGGACAACCGGAAGATCGCGACCCGCGCGGCCGAGCGCATGGACGCGCCTCTGGCGATCCTGCCCGGCGCCGTCGGCGCCGTCGAGGAGGCGACCGGCTACCTCGAGATGTTCGACGTCATCTGCGACCGGTTGGCGACGGCCGCCGCCGCGGGCGTCCGGCCTCAGGAAGGACTGACCAAGTGAGCGGATTCATCGAGATGATGGCCGCGCCGGTGGCCACCGCGCTGATCCTGGTCGGCATGCACGGCTACATGGGCACGCACGTCGTCCGGCGCGGCGTGATCTTCGTGGACATCGCGCTGGCCCAGATGGCCGCCTTCGGCGTGGCCGTGGCCATGCTCTTCGGCGCCGAGATCGGCACGCTGACGGCCTACCTGGTGGGCATCGCCAGCACCATCGTCGGCGCCGTCCTGCTGTCGCTCACGCGCACCCGCGACGAGCGCATCCCCCAGGAGGCGTACATCGGGATCGTCTACGTGGTGTTCAGCGCCGCGATGATCCTGGTGCTGTCTCAGGTCGCCCACGGCGGCGAGGAGATCAAGAACCTCCTGGTGGGCGCGATCCTCTGGGTGTCCTGGTCCGAGGTGCTCAAGACGTCGGTCCTCTACGGCCTGCTGGGGCTGGTGCTCTGGCGCTCCCACCACGCCCTGATCCGGATTTCCCTCGATCCGGACTCGGCGCGGCGCGCGGGCTACAACCTGCGCCTGTGGGATTTCGTCTTCTACGCGGTGCTCGGCACCGTGGTGACCGCCAGCGTGCAGATCGCGGGCGTGCTGCTCGTGTTCACGCTGCTGGTCGTGCCGACGGTCATGTCGCTGCGTCTGTTCGACACCACGCGCGCCCAGTTCGCGTTCATCCTGTCGGTCGGCACCCTGGCGGTGATCGGCGGGGCGTGGCTGAGCTATGCCCTCGACCTGCCCACCGGCGCGGCCATCGTCTGCACCTTCGGGCTGCTGCTGGGCGTTCAGGTGTCCATCGCGGGATTGCGGGGTCGGTCCTGAGCTGAGGTCGTGCGAGCGTTACGGGGCCTTCACGGACGAGGAGAAACGGGCCGCCGAATCGGCGGCCCGTTTCATCGTAGGATCGCTTCAAAGTGAAGAAGCCGGAGAGCGAAGCCCCCCTGTCCACCCGTCGGCATCGTGCCTGTCCGGGGCAGATGAGGTCATCGGTAGTCCGCCTATCTCATGACCACCAGCTTCCCCGTGATATCGAGGCGGTGGCCGTCGTCGTCGAAACCGTGGCCCCTGACCACGTAGAGGTACACGCCGTTGGCGAGCTCGTCGCCCCACTCGTCGCGCCCGTCCCAGTGCATGACCTGCGGGCCGGGCGTGGTGAAGTCGCGCCCCGTCTCGTAGATCTTGTGGCCGGACAAGGTGTAGATGGACCAGCTCACCGACATGGGATCGCTCAGCTCGAAGATCAGCCGGGCCGGGCCCGGGGTCGGATTCGGGAAGAGGGTCACGTCGTCGATGGCCGCGACCTCCCCCGCCACGAGCTGGAAGGACAGCGTGTCGCTGCCCACGTTGCCGAGCACGTCGCTGGCGTGGACGGCGACGGTGTGCGCGCCCAGGTCCAGGTTGTCGGGCAGCGCGAGATCGACGCGCCCGGTGGTGTAGCTGCCGGGATCGAAGGCGAAGTTGCCCGAGACGTTGCTGGTGAAACCGCTCGCGTCGAACTCCAGCAGGATGCTGTTCAGCGGGCTGGTGCCCAGGATGCTGACGCCGCTGGTGTCGGCGATCACGGCGTTCAGCATGGTGCCGGGCTTGACCCGGAAGCGGTCGTCGGCGAAGGCCAGGTCGATGGCCGGTCCGACGAAGTCGTCCACCTCGCCGGTGGCGGCCTGGACCACGGGCAGCTCCAGGGCCGCCGCGAAGGAGCCCTCCGGCGTGTCGACGATCAGGCGCACCTTGCCCTGCTCGCCGTAGCTGAGCTGGACGGGTACCTTGAAGGGCACGCGCAACGTGTCCTCGAGCACCGGGCCGGTGCCGTGGAAGACGGTCGCGCCGGGGAGCCAGAAGGCGTAGGTGACAACGTCCTCCGATGCAACCTTATCCAAACGATCCTCGCGGACATCAAGATCGTAGGCGGCGCCCGGGCCGGAGGTCAGGCCGTAATCGCTCAGCACGCAGACGGCCTCCTCGCGCTGGCCGCCGTGTAGGGTATCGACGCTGGTGGCGTGTAAGGCGGGTCCCGCCGCCGGGTTGGGCAGCGAGGTCGCCGGATCTCCGAGCAGGTTGTACTTCTGGCTGTTGACGATGTCATTGACTTTGGCGAGGCCCCCCATGGCCACCTTGGCTTGCAGCAGGGCCGTCCCCAGAGTTACGTCTGCGTGGACGCTGCGGGCGGGGTAGAGTGCTGTGTAGAAGGCGTCCGAGAGGTGATTATTCGGATCGACATAGCTGACTTGTGAAGCCGCGATGGAAGCTATGGCAGCGCCGTTCTCCTGGGCCGTGAAGATCTCAGCCATGCTCTGGCGGGTGGCGCTGTCGAAGATGCCCACGTCGCAGCTGAAGGCCGTGAAGACGCCGCGCCGGCCGCCGTTGGTGAGGCCGAAGATGTCGTCGGTCAGGAAGATCTGCTCGTCGGCCAGGGTGTTGTCCGAGCCGTGTCCGATGTAGTGGAAGACGGTCAGGCCCTCGTTCCACAGGCGCTTGGCCTCCTGGCGCGCGAGGGGCTTGAAGGTGCCGCCCGGATCGTAGTCGTAGTCGGCCAGGTAGAGCTTCACCGCGTCGATGGTAATGGGAACGAAGTTGTCGATAAGGTTCTCGGCCTGGTGCATGTGCATCGTCTCCGTGCACAGTATATCCGAGGGCTGGCAGAAGTCGTCGGCCGCCAGCACCACCCGGTTGCGCCAGGTGCCCGGGGGCGTATCGACGTCGTACGCCACCAGGGCGTCGACCCGGCGTTGGGCCTCGGCCGCGTCGCGCACGGTCAGCCGCCCCGCCGCCAGGTCCGGCAGGTCCAGCCAGGGGTAGGCCACAGGAGCGTCGAAGGAGACGATGTGGTCGTCGGTGGCGTAGGGATAGTTGGTGTATGACGTCAACAGTCCCGGGAAGTTTGTGCGCACGACCGTGGGGATCAGGTCCTCGAACTGGTTGCGGTAGTGGCGGTAGTCCCGCGAGGCGTCGCCCAGCAGGCACACCTGGGTGAGCCGGCCCGCGCCCCGCAGCCAGAGCCACTTGAGGAAGTTGCGCAGGGCCAGGGGATCCTTCACGCCGCCGCCGAAGGCGTCGTAGACGTCCTCCACGTCGATCGCCTCCACGGTCTGCCCGGCGGCCCGGTGGGCGGCGAGTTGCGACGCGTGGGACAGGAGCTCGGAGCGGTACAGGAGGATGTAGTCGACCTCCCCGGACATGCGGCGCAGATCGCCCGGCGTGCGGCGCGCCAGGTAGGCGGGCGCCAGCAGGTCGGTGTCGCGGAAGGCGAGCAGGTGGACGTCCGTGCCGGGATCGCGGGTCAGGCCCAGGGTGAACGCCGCGGCGGGCGCGCCGTCGGGATCGCCCCGCAGCGCGTCGGGATTCTGGGGATCGCTCACGTCCCACACCGTGACGTCGTCGCCCGCCCGGAAGGACAGGCGCAGGTCGACCGCCTCGCCCGGCGCGCCCACCTGGGTGCCCCAGTGCACGATGCGGTTCTGCCCCGCCTCGAGGGACGTCGCCTGCCAGGCCATCATGTCGGCCGAGTCCAGGATCACCGAGGGCGAGCCGTCGGGGCTGCGCCGCGACATGACCACGTTGTTCTCGCCGTCGGCCACGTGCGGGGTCCAGCCCGCGATGCGGTTGCGCAGGCTGTCGGGGCGGCCGTCGTAGTGGATGGGCCACTCGTGGCGGATGGTGTCGCCGTGGGCCTCGCCGTCGTTGAGCCAGGTGGTCACGACGTTCACCCTGTTGGGGGATTCATTGAGGTGGTGGTTCGAGCGCACCTCCAGCAGGTAGAAGGCGGCGCTGTCGGGGACCGCGTGGGGGATGTCGAAGAGGACGGCCTTCTGTCCGAAGACGGCCGTGTCCCAGGCCCAGTTGTCCAGCAGGCGGCCGAAGGCCTCCACGTTGGACTGCTCGCGGTGGTGGCGCGCCAGGTGGATCTCCAGCGGCTCGCCGCCGTGGGCCGGCGCGTCCAGCGTCTCGACGCGCCGGGGCGTCCCGGGCAGCGGCGTGTCGGTCTGGTGGTCCTCCCAGGTCAGCCAGTAGACGGCGCGGTTGCTGTAGGGATGCTCGATCCGCTCGACGGGCGTCGCGGGGCTGCTGAAGAAGCGGTCGTGCCAGTCGTCGGGGCCGATGGCGTGGAAGCGCAGTTCATCGGCGTCGTCCCAGTTGCCGTCCGTGTCGAGAATGTCCAGGGCGACCTCGGTCAGGCCGGCGTAGTCGTCCTGCCAGGTGGCGGGCGTGGACTCCGGATCGTCGGGTAGGGCGACCGGATAGGCGCGGTAGCAGCGCAACTTCTCGGGATCGACCTGTGAGTTGGAGATGCCGGCGAAGGTGAAGTCCTCGCCCTTGATGCTATGGGCGCCGCTCCGCTCGATCTCCACTTCCAGCCAGTTGTTCGTCAGCAGGAAGGGGTGGTCCCCCTGGCGGTCTTCGGCATTCCCTTGTCGGCGCAGATCGGAGAGTCCCGCCGCGAGCCGCGAGAAGAGCTCCGGGTTGGCCGTTGCGCGCGCGCCGAAGGCCTCCGGCACGGATTTGCCGCCGGTGATGTCGAGGGCTCGGCTGTAGCGAGGTTGCGGACTGTGGCGCAAGATCACCGTCACCGAACCGAGAATCCCACCGGCACACTCGGGTGAGACGATCACGGTGACCAGCGGAACGTCCCGGTGGATCTGGGGTGGCGTGACTTCGACGGTAGTCTCGGGCAACGCACCCTTTCCGGGCGTCACGAGCCAACTGTGATCTGCGATCTCCCAGTCGACGACCGCGCGGGTCGGCACGGCCACGACGGCCTGATGGCGACGCGGCAGCAAGATCGTCTCGCCGGCGGATCCTGTCGTGGCGGGCCGCGGACGGGCCCAGCGGAGCTCCTCCGCCGTGAGCCGGTCGTCGATCGTCGCGCCCGTCAACGGGAAAGCGAAGACCAGCACCGTGACGGCGTCGCTCGCGGAAGCGATGTCGACCTCGGGTACGCCGACCCGCGGTACGTCGGCGAGCGACGGCGTGGCCGGATGCGCCGCGCAGAGCAAGGCAGCGACCGGCAGGATCGTGAAAAGGGCTGAAGATGGACGGAAGCGCATGAGCATCTCCTTGAGATCGGCACCCGGCCTGCCCGATCACGCTCGGTACAGCAGACTCACGGGGGCATGGATCGATAGCAAAGAGGTTGGCGCGTCCCTTCTGTTTAGGACTCGATAACAGCCTGTGCCCAATCATCATACATGCTCGCATCATCTGGCGTCAACGTACTGCGGGATCACTGCCGTGACGACAACGTCCGGCCCGGACGCGATGGACCTGTCGGCCTTCAGCCGCTTCAGATCGAATGTTGGACGCTGGCCATCTTCATGTGGCGGGCGTTCACAGTACACCGCGTGAGGACCGGGAGTTCCGGATACGAAGAAGGGGCCGCTGCCTGGCGGCCCCGAGTCGGTGATCTCTGGTCGGGGCGAGAGGATTTGAACCTCCGACCCCTTGCCCCCCATGCAAGTGCGCTACCGGACTGCGCCACGCCCCGACAGAGATGTCTCGCACGGGCGCGAACCCGTGCGGTGGACAATCTAATACCTCCCCCGCGTCCTCACAAGCGCGGAATGGGAGCCTATCCCTCCCCCTTCATCTCCTTGAGCAGGTTCATGACCGCCTTGAGCTCCTTGCGGAGGTGGGCGATGCGGGCGTCGCGGTCCTGGTCGTCGAAGAGCGACTCCTGGGGCTTCTCGGCCGCCTGGGGCTTGGCGCCGCGCTTGAGCTTGCGCAAGTGCTTGCGGGCGCCCTCGATGCGGAAGCCTTCCTCGTGGAGCAGCTTCTGGATGGTCAGGATCTCCTCGATGTCCTTCTTGCGGTAGTTGCGGGCGCCCGACCGCGCGCGCTTGGGCTTGAGACTGGGGAATTCGCTCTCCCAGTAGCGCAGCACGTGGGCTTCCACGCCGGTGTGCTCGGCGACTTCACGGATGGAGTAGTAGAGCTTGTCGGGCAGATCCGGCACGGGTCCTCTCCTGTCGATCGACGATACTCACTCGTGCTCCGAGCGCAGGGTCCGTTCCATGAGGTCCTGCATGGCCTGTGATGGAGCCTTGGCGGAGAATAGCACATCATGAACTTCTTGGGTAATGGGAAGTTCGATGGCGTGCTTCGCGCTTAACTTCAAGGCCGCCTGCGTCATGACGGCGCCCTCCACCACCTGGCTGGCCTGCTCGAGGATGTCCTGGGGGTCCTCCGCGGCCCGCGCCACGGCCTCGCCGTAGTTGCGGTTGCGGGAGTGTCGGCTGGTGCAGGTGGTGATCATGTCGCCGATGCCCGAGAGGCCGTAGAAGGTGTCGAATTTGCCGCCGAGGGCGATGCCCAGGCGCGCCAGCTCCTTCAGGCCGCGGGTCATGACGGCGCCGCGCGTGTTGTCGCCGTAGCCCAGGCCGTCGGCCATGCCCACGGCGATGGCGATGACGTTCTTGAAGGCGGCGGCGATCTCCACGCCGATCAGGTCGTGGTTGGTGTAGACGCGCACCGCCGGGCCGCTCACGTGCCGCTGCCACTCGTGCCAGCCCTCGCCACGGCCCGCGAGCACCAGGGCCGTGGGCTGGCGCAGGACGACCTCCTCGGCGTGGCTCGGGCCCAGCAGCACGCCGATGCGGTGGGGGTTGCCGGCCGCGTCGTGCAGCAGTTCCTCCTCCATCACAGTGCTCAGCCGCTTCAGGGTGCTCAGCTCGAGACCCTTGCTCAGGCAGATGATCGGCACCTCGGCCTTCAGCCGGCAACTGTGCAGGACCTGGGACACCTTGCGCACGGCCTGGCTGGGCAGCACGAGGAAGACGGCGTCCGCGCCGCCGACGGCCTCCTGCAGGTCCAGGGTCGCGTCCATGTTCGCGGGCAGGGCGAGGTCGGGAAAGAAGGCGGGGTTGGCGTGGGTGTCGTGGATGGCGGCGATCTGGTCGGCCTCGATGCCCCACAGCACGACGTCGCGCCACGTCGCCGCCAGGTGGTGGCCGAAGGCGGTGCCCCAGCTGCCCGATCCCAGGATGGCCGCGCGCATGCCTCACTCCTCCCGGTCGGGGGCCGTTTCGTCGGCGCCGTTGGACTCGAGGGGTTTCTCCGTCCCCGCCGCCAGGCGCGTGATGTTGGCGCGGTGCTTGACGACGACCCAGATGCAGATGATCAGCGTGAACACGAAGATGGTCTTGGAGAACTGCTCCGAGCGCAACTCGAAATAGCCGACGGCGATGGGCAGCACCACCGCGGCGACGATGCTGCCCAGGGACACGATGCGCGTCACCGCCATCATGATGGCGAAGCCGCCCAGGGCGCAGAGGGTGGGATAGGGCGCCAGCACGAAGAAGGCACCGCCGGTGGTCGCCACGCCCTTGCCCCCGTGGAAGCCCACGAAGGGCGAGAGGGTGTGCCCGAGCGACGCCACGAAGCCGGCGAAGATGCGCCACAGGTCGGGCGGCAGGTGCAGGGGCGTGACCTGGCCCTCGGGCCAGGTGGAGGTGACGGCCGTCATGGCCAGCACCGCGACGGCTCCCTTGGCCATGTCCAGCAGCAGGCAGAACACGCCCCACCAGGGGCCCAGGGTGCGGAAGACGTTGGTGGCGCCGAGGTTGCCGCTGCCGTGCTCGCGCAGGTCGATGCCGCGCAGGCGCTTGCCGATGATGAAGCTGAAGGGTATCGCGCCGAGCAGGTAGGCGAAGACGAGGACCAGGATCAGCATCATGACGGCGAACCTTTCAATGTCGCTTGAGCTTCACGAAGATGCGGCTGCCCTTGAAGCCGTATCGTTCCCGGATCTTGTTGTTGATGAACCTCACGAAGCTGCGGTCGAACCAGCGGGGGTTGTTGACCGAGAGCATGAAGACCGGCGGCGCCGATTCGATCTGCGTCGCGTAGTAGACCTTGCCCGTGCCGCCGCCGTGGAAGCGGGGCGGCTGCTTGTGGATCACGCCCTCCAGGTAGGTGTTCAGCTCGCTGGTCTCGACCCGGAACTGGCGGGACTCGTGTGCGTCCCAGACCATCTCCATGACGCGGCCGCTGCGCTGGGAGGTCACGGCCGAGAGGGTGAACCAGGGCGCGTAGGTCAGGAAGGGCACCTCGCGGCAGAAGCTGTCCCACACCTCCAGGTGCGTGCTGTGGTCCTTCTCGACCAGGTCCCACTTGTTGAAGGCCACGATCACGGCCTTGCCGCTGTCGTGGATCAGGCCGGCGATCTTGGCGTCCTGGCTCACGGTGCCCTCGCTGGCGTCGACCATCAGCACCGCCACGTCGCAGAGGTCGAGGGCGCGGAAGGTGCGCATGTTGCTGAAGGCCTCGACGGCCTCCTGGACGCGCGACTTGCGGCGCAGGCCCGCCGTGTCGATCAGGCGCACGGTCTTGCCGTGCCAGCGGAGGTCCGTGTGGATGGCGTCGCGGGTGGTGCCGGGCATGTCGCTGACCAGGGCGTCCTGGCGGCCGGTGAGCAGGTTCAGCAGGCTCGACTTGCCCACGTTGGGGCGGCCGAGGATGGCCACGCGGCAGTCGCAGGGCGCTTCGATGACCTGCTTGGGGAAGCCCTCGACGATGCGGTCCAGCAGATCGCCGATCCCGTAGCCGTGCAGGGAGCTGACGGCGTGGGGCTCCCCCAGTCCGAGGGAATAGAAGTCGGCGACGCCGATCTGCTGGTGCTCCTTCTCCACCTTGTTGACGCAGAGCACCACGGTGCGGCCGCTGCGGCGCAGGTGCTGGGCGATGGCGTCGTCCCAGGTGGAGAGGCCGCCGGAGCCGTCCACCATGAAGAGCACCACGTCGGCCTCCTCGATGGCGTCGTGGGCCACCTCGGTCACCAGGGAGTCGAAGCGCGAGATCTCGTCGCCGAAGGGGACGATGCCGCCGGTGTCCAGCAGCATGAAGGCGTGGCCGGCCCAGTCGGTCAGCTCCGCGATGCGGTCGCGCGTCACGCCGGGGGTCTCGTGGACCACCGAGCGGCGCTCGCCGATGATGCGGTTGAAGAGTGTGGACTTGCCCACGTTGGGGCGGCCCACGATCACGACCGTCCGGGTCGACACAGTTCCTCCTGGCGACTTGAACTTGAAGCCGCAACTGATTCGCGGATAGAACGTTATGGGGCGTCCAATCGATGTTGCGAGGCCCGACGACGTTAGCCCAAGTCCGCCCAGAAGTCAATGAAGCCTTCCTCGTCGGGCACGTGGAGGCGGTGGGGCTGGCCCTCGGCGATGGCGTCGAGGGTGAGGTCGTCGAGAGTGAGGTCGTCGCTGTTGAACATGCGCGGCGGCAGCATCACGTCGCGGACGGGTTCCGGGGGCAGTTCCAGCAATGCGCGGCGCACGTCTCCCCCCGACAGCAGGCCGGCCACGGTGACGCTCGCGCCGTAGAAGGTATTGTCCATGCCGTGCACCTCGACCGGCGGCAGGCCGTCGGCGGCGAGCACCGGCGAGAGGCGCTGGGAGAAGGCCGCGGCGGCCAGGCGGCCCGTGAGCACGGTCAGCGGACGCGCCGGCGGGACGCCGTCGGACAGGCGCGCGGCGAGGTCGTCGCCCCAGCGCTCCTCCAGGTTGCGCGTGACGCCGATGCCGTTGTCCAGCTGGGCCAGGTCGTCGTACTGGGCCAGCGGCGGGAAGGGCCGGTCGGCCAGCAGGTAGAACTCGTCGCTCAGGTGGACGAAGGCAGCCCCGTGCTCGGCCCGCAGACGGTCCTGCCAGCCGTGGACGAGGTCGATGGTGACGGCGGCGATCCGCGGCGTCACCGGCTCGAGTCGGGTCAGCCCTTCGCGGTGGGCCGAGAGACCCACCGGCACCACCGCCAGGGTCTCCACGCCGGGGTACAGGGACTGCAGGTCGGCGATGGAGCGGTCGAGCTCCGGCCCGTCGTTCCAACCCGGACAGAGCACGATCTGGCTGTGGACGGTGATGCCCCCGTCCACCAGACGCCGCAGGCTTCCCATCACGTCGATGCGCTTCTTGATGCCCAGCATGCGGGTGCGTACCTCGACGTCGGTGGCGTGCACAGATACGAACAGGGGCGTCATCTTCTGGGTGATGATCCTCTCGATGCCGCGGCGGCCCATGGACGTCAGCGTGATGTAGTTGCCGTAGAGGAAGCTCAACCGGTAGTCCTCGTCCTTGACGTAGATGCTCGAGCGCATACCCCGGGGATTCTGGTCGACGAAGCAGAAGACGCAGTCGCAGGCGCAGGTCTTGAACTCCATGGCGGCAAAACATGACGTGACCTGGTCGAGGGCGTGGGGCGCCAACCCCACCTCCACCTCTCCCCCGTCCTCGCGCCGGATGGTGAGGATCATCTTGTCGCCGCGCGGCATGTAGTAGTAGAGGTCCAGCATGTCCTCGACGGGCTGGCCGTCCACCGCGGCCACGGCGTCGCCCTCGCGCCAGTCGTGGAGACGGTCGAGGGGCGAGGGGAAGGGCTGGATCAGGCTGATCATGGGTCTCCTCGGGACGGGACGGTCGCGCAGGCTCCCCCATGATAGGAAACGACGGGCCGCGTCTGCAACCCGCCGCAGCGGAGAGGGGGTCTGGAGCGGGCAACGGGGCTCGAACCCGCGACCACCAGCTTGGGAAGCTGGTGCTCTACCAACTGAGCTATGCCCGCTCCGGAAACGGGAAGGTAAGCCGCGGCCACGGGCGCTGTCAAGGCAGGCGCGCGGCGGCGTCGCGGATCAGGTCCGAGAGGGCGTCCAGCAGGGCCGGATCGTCGGGGCGGCCGGCGGCGACGCGCGGCTGGGGCGCGAACCAGGTGCGCTGCCGCTTGGCGTAGCGGGCCGTCTCGACCACGATGGCCTCGCGGGCTTCGGACAGGGGCGCGCCCCCGGTCAGGTGGGTCTGCAGCTCGCGGTAGCCGAGGGTGCGCAGGCCGGGCGCGTCGGGGTCGTGGCGCGACAGCAGGTCGCGCGTCTCCTCGAGCCAGCCGCCGGCGAGCATGGCGTCGGTGCGCGCGGCGATGCGCGCGCGCAGTTCGTCGCGGTCGCGCTCGAGGACCACCAGCGGGAAGTCCAGGCCCAGGGCCGGGTCGGGGGTGCGCGCGGCCATGTGCGCGCTCAGGGAACGGCCGGTCAGGCGGTGGATCTCCAGGGCGCGCTGGTTGCGGTAGCGGTCGTTGGCGTGCAGGCGGGCGTGGCTGTCCGGGTCCACGGCCAGCAGGCGCGCGCGGATCTCCGCGTCGTCCAGACCGTCCAGCTCGGCGCGGATGGGCGCCAGGTCGGGGGCGTCGTCGGGAATCTCCAGCAGACCCTCGCGCACGGCGGTCAGGTAGAGGCCGGCGCCGCCCACCACCACGGGCACCTTGCCCCGGGACATGATCTCACCGGCCACGCCGACGAAGTCCGCGCGGAAACGCTGGGCCGAGTAGGTCGCCTCGGGCGGCAGGAAGTCCACCAGGTGATGACGGCAGGCCGCCTGCTCCTCGGCGGTGGGCTGGGCGGTGCCGATGCGCAGGCCGCGGTAGATCTGGCGGCTGTCCAGCGAGACGACCTCCATGGGATGCCGAGCGGCCAGCGCGGTGATCAGGGCGGTCTTGCCCACGGCCGTGGGACCGGCGATCACCGGGCAGAGGGGCGTGTCGGGCGGTGGCGCCACTCAGCGCCTCCCGAAACGCTTCTCGAGCTCCTCGCGGGTGAACTGGATGAGCGTGGGGCGCCCGTGGGGGCAGGACAGGGGCTTGTCGGTGGCGAAGAGCAGGTCCAGGAGGTTCTGCATCTCGGGCACCGTCATGAGCGTGCCGGCGCGCACCGCGCCGTGACAGGCATAGCTGGCCAGCAGGTCGTCGTGGTCGGGGTTGTCCGCGCGGCCCGCCTCGCCCAGGTCGTCCAGCATGTCCAGCAGGAGCTGGCCCTCCTGCCAGTTCTTCTGGGAGGCGGGGATGCCCTGGACCAGGATCGCCTGCCCGCCGAAGGGCTGGATGGCGAAGCCGAGGCGCTCGAGCCGGTCGGCGTGAACCTGGTAGGTCTGCACCTGCAGGGGCGTGAGCTCCAGGTTGACGGGAAACAGGAGCTGCTGCACGGGCACGCTGGCGGTGCCGTCCTCGAGGGCCTTGCGGGCCTCGTTGTAGAGGATGCGCTCGTGGCTGTTGTGCTGGTCGATGATCAGCAGGCCGCCCCGGGTCTGGGTGCAGATGTAGGTGCGGTGGAGCTGCCAGAAGGGCGCCGGGCGCGAGGCCTCTCCCCCGGCGGCGGGGGCCGGGGCGAGCGCGTCGCTGGAACCGGCGTCGGCCGGGGCGCCGTCGAAGAGCGAGGGCTGGCCCTCGGGCGAGGCGCCGCCCGGCGAGGTGAAGTGGCGGCGCAGGTAGTCCTCCTGGGCTTCGGCCAGGCTCTGCAGGGGGCCGCGGTTGGCCGAGGCCGACTCGAGGGCGGGCGCGGCGTCGTCCCGGGTGAAGGCCGGATCGCTGCGCAGGTCCAGCCCCTCGCGCAGGGCGTTCATGACCATGCCGAAGATGTGGCGCTCCAGCACCAGCCGCACCTCGCTCTTGGCCGGGTGGACGTTCACGTCCACGTCCCCCTGGGGGATGTCCAGGAAGAGCAGCACCACGGGATGGCGGCCGGGCGGGATGACGTCCTTGTAGGCCAGGCGCACGGCCTGGGCCAGGGCGGCGCTCTGGACCGGGCGGCGGTTCACGTAGAAGAACTGCTCGGTGCGGTTGGCCCGGGTCAGGGTCGGTCGCGAGGCGAGACCGCCCACGCCGAGTCCCCCTTCCACGCTCTCGAAGCGCGCCAGGTGCTCGAGGGTCTGGGCGCCGAGCAGGTCGCGCGCGCGCGCGGGCAGGGAGTCGGCGGGCAGCAGGTCCAGCAGGGTGGTGCCGTCCCCGCTCAGCCGCCAGCGCACCTCGGGATAGGCCAGGGCGATGGCGGTGACGGCCTTCAGCACGGCCCGCTTCTCGGCCTGGGGCGTCTTGAGGTACTTGCGACGGGCGGGCGTGTTGTAGAAGAGGTCCTCTACGGTGATGGTGGTGCCCCGGTTGCGGGCCGCCGGCTCGCGCCGCTCGGTGGAGCTGCCCGCCACGCGGATCAGGCCGCCCACCTCCTCCTCCTCGGTGCGGCTGAGCACCGAGCAGCGGCTGACCGAGGCGATGCTCGCCAGGGCCTCGCCGCGGAAGCCGAAGGACGCGATCTGGGTGATGTCGGCCGCCGAGACGATCTTCGAGGTGGCGTGCCGCTCCAGGGCCAGGGGCAGTTCGCGGTAGGGAATGCCCGCGCCGTCGTCGTCGACGACGATGGACGCCAGACCGCCCTCGGTCACCGAGATCGAGATGCTGCGGGCCTCCGCGTCCAGCGCGTTCTCGACCAGTTCCTTGACCACCGAGGCCGGGCGCTCGATGACCTCGCCGGCGGCGATGCGGTCCACCGAGGCGCTGTCCAGGATGCGAATGGGGTGGCGAGACATGCGGATACGGCTCCCTCGGATGGCGGCGGCGATAACGGGAGCCAAAGATAAGGGCAGCGGGTCGGGAACGTCAATCACCGTCGCGGGAACGTACCGACAGGGCCCGCTTGGCGGAGTCCACGAGCGCCTCGGGCGAGGCGTCGCGCCCCGGGTAGAGGGCGTGGCCGGTGCGCACGACCAGCCGCGGATCGCCCGCCACCTCGCGCAGGGCGTCGGCGGTGCGCCGCTCCAGGGCGGCGACGGCGTTGATCTCCTCGGGGGCGACCACGAAGAGCAGTCCGCCCCCGTCGGGGAAGATCTGGTCGGACACGCGCAGGCGGGCGCGCAGCTCGCCAAACTGCGCCTCGCCGAGGGCGACGCCGGGGTCGTACTCGAAGGCCGAGAGGGAGAAGGCCGCGTGGTAGCGGTCGGCCCGGTCGATCTCGCGCGCCAGGACGTCGAGCAGGCTCTCCGGAACCGGGGCCGGCGGCGGAGCCGGCGGGGCGGGGCGGTCGGGGGCCCCGGACGCCGTCAGGGGGGCCAGGTGGCCGGCCAGGACGGCGTCGAAGTCCGTGAAGGCCGTGCTGTCGACGGGGTGGCAACGGTCCTTGCCCAGGAGGAGCAGACCGTCGTTGCGGGCACCGGGCGTGCGGACGACGAGGCAGGTGCGGTCGCCGGACTCCTCCTCGCCGGGGGCCACCGACGCCACGAGCCAGCCCGTCTCCCCCGCCCGCTCCAGCAGCTCGCGGGCGAAGTCGGTGGTCGCGTCGGCGGGGGCCGTGTCGTCCAGGAAGCGGACCTCGCGGGCGCCGGTCAAAGTTCGCAGGGCCGCCACCAGCTCCTCGCGCGCGTCGGCGCCGGGGGCGTGCGCCTGGAGGTGGGCCAGCCGGGTGGCCAGCTCGCGCAGGCGGGTGTCCCGGTCCTGCTGCTCGCAGCGGCGCAGGAGTTCGGGCAGGTGGCTCTCGAGGAGCTCCACGACGCCGCGCGTGAGCTCCTGGAAGCGGTAGGCGTCGGCGTCGGCGTCGAAGCTCACGGCGAGCACCGCGCGCACCGGCTTGCGGCCCAGGGGCAGGAAGAACAGGGAGAGGCCGCCGTCCTGCCCGGCCTCGCGGGCGAGCACGGGCCGTGCGGTCTGCAGGACCTCGTTCCAGGCCGGGTGGCGCTGGGGGATCCCGCCCACGCGGGTCTCCCCCGTCGACGTGCCCTCGGCCAGCAGCAGGGTGCCGTCGCCGCGCACGACCGCCAGGGCCGCGTAGGCCGCTCCCAGTTCCATGGCCAGGGTGGCCGACCAGCCGGCCAGCACGACCTCCAGGTCGGTGCCGCTGTCGGCGAGGTCGCGGAACTCGCGGCCCAGGCGCTTGCGCAGGCCGCGCGCGCGGTCCTGCAGGGTGCCGGCGGCGCCGTGGAGTATGCGCGAGACGTGATCGGCGACGTCGGTGAGCTCGGCGAGGTCGTCCGGCCCGAAGGGCGGTCCGCCGGCCGCGGCGTTCACGTTGAGCACGCCCATCAGTTCGTCCCCGTGCAGCAGCGGCACGCAGAGCGCGCAGACGATCTCGCCGCGTTCCCGTCCCGCGCTCTCCGGCTGCGGCCCGTGCACGAGCTCCGGGCGGCGCGAGAGGGCGACCCGTCCCGCGATGCCCTGGCCCAGGCCCTGGCGCACGGACTGGAGCGTGGCGGGCGTGAGACCCATGGCGGCCGCGATGTAGAGGTCGTCCGCGAGGGGATCGTGCAGCATGAGCGAGCCGGATTCGCCGCCGGCGGAGGACACGGACAGGGACAGCAGCCAGGGCAGCAGCTTGTCGCGGTCCATGACGTCCTCGATGCGGTCCAGCGTGCGCAGCACCGAGCCCAGCTTGTCGGTCGCGTCGTCGCGGGCGGTCGGAACCTCGCGCGGACCGGCGACGACCTGGGTCGCGGGCGCGGGATCCGCCGCAGCGGGTTCGGGCTCGGGGGCGGGCGGCGGCGCGGCGCCGCTGATCAGCAGGGCGGTCATCTCGCCGGCGTTGACCGCGCGCAGTCGGTGCGCGCGCAGGGCGCGGCGCAGGTCGTCGTCGGCCGCGACGCCCTCGGGCATCACCACGTGGGCGCCGGGGGGCGGTCCGGCGGCGGCGAAGGTGGTGTGGACCGGCACGCCCATGATCTCGGCCAGCGGCACCCCGGTCGAAGCGCCGCCCGGGTCCACCACGGCGAGCCGGCGCATGTCGCGGCGTCGCCGGCAGGCGGCCAACAGCGAGATCTCACGTTCGCCTGGCATGTAGAAAATGACGTTCCACATGGTGGATCGCTCCAGAGGTGCTGACGTTCAGACGCCAGTATAGCATCGGCCGAGTCAGACGTATCTGAAGAAATCGCGAGGATCCGTCAAAGCTGCTTCTTGATGCGGGCGAGCCACAGGAAGGCGTCCAGGGGACTGAGGGATTCCAGGTCCAGGTTGCGCAGGCCGTCGAGGGCGTCCTTCTCGCTGTCGGTGAACAGGGAGAGCTGGCTGTCCGGCACCTTGAAGCTGTCGGCCGCCACCGAGAAGACCGCGCCGTCGGGCAGGCGCTCGGGCGAGAGGGCGCGGGCGTCCTCCGAGGTGAGGGTCGCCAGCAGGGTTTCCGCCCGCTTCAGGACCGGCTCGGGCACCCCGGCCAGACGCGCCACGTGGATGCCGTAGCTCTTGTCGCTGCAGCCCGGCTTGACGGCGTGGAGGAAGATGATGCGTCCCTCCCACTCCTTCACGTCCATGCGCAGGTTCACCAGCCGCGGCAGCCGCGTCTCCAGCTCGGTGAGCTCGTGGTAGTGGGTGGCGAAGATGGTGCGCGGGCGGGGGCCCTCGTCCAGGTGCAGGAACTCGGTGATGGCCCAGGCCAGGGACAGGCCGTCGTAGGTGGAGGTGCCGCGGCCCACCTCGTCCAGGATCACCAGGCTGCGCCGGGACATCTGGTGCAGGATGCGCGCCGACTCGCTCATCTCGGCGAAGAAGGTGGACTGGCCGCGCGCCAGGTTGTCGCTGGCGCCCACGCGCGTGAAGATGCGGTCCGCGACGCCGATGGTCGCGCGCTCGGCGGGCACGAAGCCGCCGGCCTGGGCCATGAGCGTGAGCAGGGCCACCTGGCGCAGATAGGTGGACTTGCCGCCCATGTTGGGGCCCGTCAGGAGCAGCACCTGGCGGTCGTCGCTGTCGAGCAGGACGTCGTTGGGGATGAAGTCGTGATCCAGCAGCCGCTCCACCACGGGGTGGCGTCCGCCGGCGATGTCCAGCACCAGGGAATCCTCGCAGACGGGACGGCAGTAGTCGCGCGCCTCGGCTACCTCGGCGTAGGCGAACATGAGGTCCACCGCGGCGAGACCGCGGGCGGCGGCGTGGACCTCGTCGAGGCGGCCGGCCACGGCGCGGACCAATCGACCAAAGATCTCGGTCTCGCGGGCCTGGATGCGGTCCTCCGCCTCGAGGATGGTCTGCTCGGACCGCTTGAGCTCCTCGGTGTGGAAGCGCGACGAGTTGACCAGGGTCTGCTTCTGCTGGTAGTCGGCGGGCACCTTGTCGCGGTGCCTGTTGGTGACCTCGAAGTAGTAGCCGAAGACCTTGTTGAAGCCCACCTTCAGCGTGGGGATGCCCGTGCGCTCGCGTTCGGCGGCCTGCAGGGCGGCCAGGTGGCCGCGGGTGTCGCCGGCCACCGCGCGGGCGGCGTCCAGGTCCGCGTCCACGCCCTCGCGGATGACCTCGCCGGGCTTCATCTGGGCCGGTGGCTGGTCGGCAAGGGTGGTGAGGATCTCGGCGGCCGGGGCGGAGAGGTCGGGCATCGCCACGGCCCACTCCCCCGCCGGATGGGAGGCGTGTCCTCCGTCCAGGACGCGGCGCGCGACCTCGCCCGCGGCCTCCAGCGAGGCGCCGAGCAGGCGCAGGCGCGCGGGACCGATCCGGCCGGAGGCCGCGTGCACGGCCCAGCGGTCAAGATCGCCCACGCCGCGCAGGGCGTCGCGTACGTCGCGCCGCCAGTCGCGGTCCGCGACGGCGCCGTCCACGCCCGTGTGCCAGCGCTCCAGGTCCGCCAGATCGGTCAGGGGTTCGGCCAGGCGGCGCTCCAGCAGGCGGCGGCCCATGGGTGTGACGGTCTCGTCCAGGTGGTGGATCAGCGTGCCTTCCCCCCGCTCGCCGCGGAAGGTGCGGAAGACCTCCAGGTTGCGCAGGGTCTCCTCGTCCAGCAGCAGGCGGTCGCCGCGGGTGCTGAAGCTCAGGGTGGTGATCTGCTCGGGCGGACGCAGGGCCAGCGAGGCCAGGTAGCGCAGCAGGGCGCCCGCGGCGGAGACGGCGCCCGCGCGGGCCGCGTCCTCCAGGCCGAAGGGATCCAGGTCCAGCACGCCGAAGTGCTCGAGCAGGGTCTCGCGGGCGAAGGAGGGGTGGTACCAGGCGGTGCTCACGGTGTTGAGCACCGTGTCCGGCAGGGCGCGGCGCCAGGCGCGCAGCTCCTCGGCGTCGACGTCCTCGGCGAGGATCACCTCGCGGGCGCCGTAGCGCTCGCAGAGCGAGGCCAGGCTCACGTCCTCCTGGCCGCAGCGGAACTCCCCCGTGCTGGCGTCCAGGACCGACCAGCCCGACTCGCCCTCGGCGCCCGGGGCGTAGGAGAGACAGAAGACGCCGCCGGCGCCCTCGACCAGTTCGGGCGAGGTGGCGGTGCCGGGGCTGACGACTTCCACCACGGCGCGCTTGACCAGGCCCTTGGCGTGGGCCGGGTCCTCCACCTGGTCGCAGATGGCCACGGTCAGTCCGGCGGCCAGCAGGCGGCCCAGGTAGGTCTCCAGGGCGTGGTGGGGCACGCCGGCCAGGGGCACCGGGTGGTCGCTGTTCTTGTCGCGCGTGGTGAGCGTCACGTTGCAGGTCTCGGCCAGCACCTTGGCGTCGTCGAAGAAGGTCTCGTAGAAGTCGCCCATGCGGAACAGGAGCAGGGCGTCGGCGTGCTCGCGCTTGATCTCGAGGTACTGGGCGAGCATGGGGGTCAGCTTGGGTTGCGGGGCGCCGCGGGCGGTCATGGGGAATCGGCCGCCTTGACGGGGATGGCCTGGATGCCGTGGTCGGCGTGCAGGGCGTCGGCCTCGTCGCGGGCCTGGGACATGCCGGGATAGGAGCCGGCGCGCAGCTTGTACAGCTTCAGGCCGCGATCGTCGATCGTCTCGTGGATGTGCAGGCCGGGCAGGCGGCGGCGCCAGTCGTCCAGGAACTGCAGGGCGCGGGCGCGGTCGGCGAAGGCGGCGAACTGGAGGGTGTAGCGCCCGGGCGGCGGTGTCGCGGGCTCGACCGCCTCGTCGGGGTCTTCGGCGGGCGCCGGGGCGGAGAGGCTGCGCTGCAGGACCGCCTGGCGCTCCGCCTGCTCGGCCACCAGGGCGGCCGGCAGCGAGCGCGGGAAGCGGTGGGCCAGCTCGCGGCCGAGACGGGTGGCCGCCTGGGCGTCGGACTCCCCCGCCAGCATCCATTCCATCATCAGCAGCTCGGCGCGGCAGGGGGTGTCCTCGTCGCGGCCGGCCATCTCCAGGTAGCGGCGCGAGAGGGCGGCGTCGCCGTCGGCATGGGCGAGGCGGGACAGGCGGTAGCGGGCCCAGTCGTAATCGGGGTTGCCGGGGGGCACGGCGGCGAGGGCGTCGCGGCAGCGGGTGGCGTCGCCGCGGGCCCGCCAGGCCAGACCGCCCAGGTAGGACGCGGTGGCCGCGCTCTCGTCGTCGCCGGCGGGGACCTCCTCGAGCCAGTCGTGGGCCGTCTCGTAGTCGGTGGCGCCGAAGGCCGACCAGGCGGCGTCGGCGCGCAGCAGGTCGCGGGCCTCGGAGCCCAGGTCCTCGGCGGCGAGCAGCTCGCGGCGCAGGCGTTCGGCCCGCGCGGGCGACTCGGCGAGGCGGTAGCTCCAGTAGAGGGCGGGCAGGGCTTCGGGTTCGGCCGCGGCGAGCGTGGCGGTCAGCGCGCGGGCCTCGCCGAAGCGGCCCACGGCGAAGAGGGCACGGACGTCGTTCCAGTCGCCCTCGGGCTCGGCCGCGCCCGAGGGGACGGCACAGGCCGCGAGGGCCAGGAGCAGGAGGACCCATCCGCGCGCGCCGCTCACAGCGGTTCCCCGTGGGTCGCCGGCGGCGCGAAGCTGGCGAAGCTGTCGCAGGCGCGGCAGTACCAGCGCACGCCCTCGGCCTCGCGTCCGCACGCGCGGCAGGTCCAGTTGCGCGGTCCCTCCGGGATGTGCAGGGCGGACCAGACGCGCGTGAAATCGCTGTCGGGCAGATCGTTGACCAGGATGCGCAGGTAGCTCGCCGCCACCGCGGGGGTCAGGCGCTCGTCCCCGCGCTTGCCCTCGAGCATGCTCACGGCCTGCTCGCGGTCGCCGATCTTCTCCTGCAGCATGGCCAGGGCCAGCCACAGCGACGGGGGCGCGTCCGCGTCCTGGCAGGCGGACTCGAGGATGGGGATGGAGCGCTCGAAACGTCCCGCGGCCAGCAGCGCCTTGCGCAGGACCGGCAGCAGCAGGTCCGCGGCGGCGGGGGCCTTCAGCAGGCCCTCGGTGGCGAGTTCGGCCGCGCGCTCGTGATCCTCCTCGCCCAGGTGGGAGAAGGCGCGCACGTAGAGGGCCAGGTGGCCGTGGCGACCCGCGGCGTCGACGCTGCGCGCGAAGCGGCGGGCGTCGCCGTGGCGTCCCGATTGGGCGGCGCGCACGGCTCGGTCCAGCTGGAAGAGCTCGTACTGGTCGGCGAACTCTGTGGCCGCCTCGGCCGGCGCGCGGCGGGCGCCCTCCTTCAGGGCGCGGGCGGCGCCGTCCTCGCGGCCCTGCCCCCGGAACTGCCGGAAGCGGGCCCGCCAGAAGCGGGGCGCGGAGAGGTTGTGGCGCAGCAGCGAGTCCAGCAGGTCGCCGGCCTCGTCCCACATGCCGAGGGCCAGCAGGTCCTCGGTGAGCGCCAGGGTGACGGAGATGCGCTTCTGCGCCGTCAGGTCCGCGCGTGCGCCGAGGCCCCGGTGCAGGGCGGCGGCCCGGCGTGGGTCGCCGGTCTGTCGCAGCAGGTTGCCGAGCTGCAGGTAGGGATCCACCGCGTGGGGGTCGCGGTCGACGGCCTCGCGCAGGGCGTCGGTGGCGCCGGCGGTGTCGCCGGCCAGCCACAGTTCGAGCCCGTGCGTGTAGGCGTCCTCGGTCACGCCGCGGGTGATGCGGCGGCGCAGCAGCAGCAACAGGGCGCCGATCACCAGCAGGACGGCCAGGGCGATGAACCAGGTGGACGAGAGATCCGGCATGGCTCAGGCCTCCGTGGTTTCGTCCAGTTCGCGCAGGGGCAGCGCGCGCAGTTCGGCGATCTCGGCGTCGCGATCCCTCAGGTCGCGGCCCTGCATGCGCAGCCGGTTGCGCAGCTTGACCTCGCGGATGCCGCCCACGACCAGGCTGACCAGGATGCCGGCCAGGAATCCCCCGAGCATCACGTAGTAGAGGGGGATGTCCAGGTACTCCCATTTCAGGAGCGTCAGGTCGACCGACTCACGGCTGTTCTGCGTGAAGAAGACGGCCATGGCGATCAGGATGAGCAGGTAGACGATGCCCTTGAAGATCCACACGGTATCACCTCGCGGCGGGTTCGGGTCGGCTCAGACGGGTTCGGCGAGGAAGGTCGTCGCCTCGCAGGCGGTGATGCGGACCTCGAGCACGTCGCCCACGGCGGCGCGGCAGTCCTGCAGCAACACCTTGCGGTTGTTCGGCGTGCGCGCCTTGGACGCGCCCTCCGGACGGCGAGCCTCCCCTTCCACGGCCACGCGGCGGCGGCGCCCGATCTCCGCTGCGGCCAGCTCCTGCCAGATCTCGTCCTGCAGGGCCATCAACTCGGCGAGGCGCGCCTTCTTGACCGGGAGTTCCACGTCGTCGGTCAGGCGGGCGGCGGGCGTCCCCGGTCGCTCCGAGTACTTGAAGTTGAAGGTCTGATCGTAGCGGACCTCCCTCACCAACTCAAGCGTCTGTCGGAAATCATCTTCGCTCTCCCCCGGGAAGCCCACGATGAAGTCGCCCGAGAAGGTCACGTCCGGGATCAGGCGGCGCGCGTCGGCGATCAGCTCCAGGTAGCGCGCGCTCGTGTAGAAGCGCTTCATGCGCCGCAGCACGCGGTCGCTGCCGCTCTGGGCCGGCAGGTGCAGCCAGGGGCAGACCTTCGCCTGGTCGCCGATGGTGGCCAGCAGCCGCTCGTCCATGTCGCAGGGGTGGCCGGTCAGGAAGCGGATGCGCTCGAGCCCGTCGATCGCGCCCACCTGTTCGAGCAGGCCGGCGAAGTCCAGTTCGGGCGCCCGGTAGGCGGTCACGTTCTGGCCGAGCAGGGTGATCTCCCGGCCCCCCGCCGCCACCACGGCGCGGATCTCGTCGAGGATGGCCGCCGGCGCCTTCTCGCGCTGGGGCCCGCGCGTGGCCGGCACGATGCAGTAGGTGCACTTGTAGTCGCAGCCCTTGTGGATGGTCACCAGGTGCGAGTTGTTGGTGGGATAGGCCTGGGGCGGCGCCACGTAGTGCATCTCGTCCAGGTGCCCGGTGGCGACCCGGGGCCTGGCCTCGTCGTCGTCGAGCAGCTCGGCGAGCATGCCCGGGAGCCTGTCGTACTGGTCGACCCCCGCCACGAGGTCGGCCCGTCCGGTGCCCCGGGCCAGGGCGTCGGACAGGCGCTCGGCCATGCAGCCGCAGACGCCGATCACGTCCGCGCGGATCAGACCGCGCCGGCGCAGGCTGCGCAGCTCGCCGATGCGGCTGTGGATCTTGTGCTCGGCCAGGTCCCGCACCGAGCAGGTGTTCAGCAGGATGACGTCGGCCAGGGCCGGATCGCCGGCCAGACCGAAGCCGTCGCGGGACAGGATGCCGCCGATGGCCGAGGAATCGTAGGTGTTCATCTGGCAGCCGTAGGTCTCGATGTAGACGCTGGGCCGCGCGTCGGCTGGCCGGGTCATCTCTCCTCCGTGGCGTTCAGCTTCCATGGGCCGGCCGCACCTCGTCGGCGTGGAGCACGTCGTCGCTGAAACCGGCGGGCCTGAGTTCGACCATGTCGCCGGGATTCCAGGTGTCGGGCACGGACACGGTGGCGTAGTTGCCGGTGGTGGCCTGCAGGCGGCCCGGCGTGGGCCGGTCCGTCTCCACCACGGCCTCGTGCCAGTGTCCCACCAGACGCGACTCGAAGTCGCGGCGTTTGCGCCGGCTCAGGTCCCGCAGCAGGCGGGACCGCTCGGTGACGGTCTCGGTGTGCACGGGTCGCAACTCGGCCGCCGGGGTGCCCGGCCGCGGCGAGTAGCGGAAGACGTGCAGATAAGATAGGGGCGACGCTTCGATGAAGCCGCGGGTCTGGGCGAATTCCGCCTCGGTCTCGCCGGGGAAGCCCACGATCACATCCGCGCCGATGCCGAAGTGGGGCGAGAGGCCGGCGGCCGCCTCGATGGCCCGGCCCGCCCGGACCGCGTCGTAGGGCCGTCGCATCCGCTTCAGGACCGTATCGGAGCCACTCTGCAGCGAGATATGGAGATACGGCCGCAGGTTCGCGTATTTCGCGAAGAGTTCCAGCAGGGGCTCGCGCACCTCGTTGGGGTGGATGCTGCTCAGACGGAACCGCAGGTCGGGGAAGCGGTCCAGCACCGTGGCCAGCAGGGACGTCAGGGCCTTGCCCAGGCCCAGGTCCTGGCCGTAGGCTCCGAGCTGGACGCCCGCCAGGACGATCTCGCCGAAACCGCTCTCGCACAGGATCTCGATCTGGCGGCAGACCTCCGCCTCGGGGCGGGAGCGATTGGGGCCGCGAGCCTTCCAGATCAGGCAGTAGCTGCAGCGCAGGTCGCAGCCGTCCTGCACCTTCACGAAGGCGCGGGTGCGTCCGTCGAACTCGGCGATGTCGTGGGAGCGGAAGGGCGTGTCCGCGGCGAACTCCCCCACCTCGACCAGGGGTGCCTCGGCCGACAGCAGCCGCGGCAGCCAGTCGGCGATGTCCTCGCGCTCATTGAGGCCGAAGACGCCGTCCAGCTCGGGGATGGCGGCCAGGGCCTCCTGCTGCGTCTGGGCGTAGCAGCCCGTGACGACGACCTTGGCCTCGGGGCGGCGCCGCTTGACGGCCCGCGCGAGCTGGCGGCACTTCTGGTCGGCCTTCAACGTCACCGTGCAGCTGTTCAGCACGTAGACGTCCGCCTCGGCTTCCCAGGGGACGGCCTCGCAGCGCGTCCCGCCGGGCAGGCGGGCCTTCATGACCTCGGTGTCGTACTGGTTGAGCCGGCAACCGAGGGTCTGGAAGGCGATGCGCAGGGGGTTGGTGCTCCGGTCGCTCATCACGTCGTCCTGTAAAAAAGGCGGGGGTGGAATCGGCTTCCACCCCCGCGACGCAAGGACGTTCCCGTTCCGTGGCCGGATCAGGCGTCCGTCTTCTCGTCCTCGTCCGACGCGCCATCCTCGGGCGCGGCGTTCTCCTCGGCCGCCTCAGGCGCCGACTCGGCCTCGGGCTCCGCGGGCGTCTCGGCCTCGGGCTCCGCAGCCGCCTCGGCCTCGGGCTCTTCAGCCGTCTCGGTCTCGGGCTCCGCGGTCGCTTCGACCTCGGGCTCGGCAGCCGCTTCGGCCTCGGGCTCTTCAGCCGTCTCGGCCTCGGGCTCCGCGGTCGCTTCGGCCTCGGGCTCAGCAGTCGCTTCGGCCTCGGGTGCCTCCGCGGGGGCCTCGTCGGCAGGGGCCGCCTCGGCCAGCTCCTCCTCGGGAGGATAGTCGTCGGCGGCGTCGGCGTAACCCTCGTCGCTGCCGCCGGCCTGGGCCTCGGCCTCACGCTCGGCAGCCACCACGTCCTCGAGGAGCGGGTGCTCGGCGATGAACTTGTCCAGCTCCTCGCGCGGCTCGTCCTTGAAGAACTCGGCCACCGACAGGACGATGCGGCGGTTCTCCGCGTCCATCTTGATCACGTGCAGCGGCAGCGCCTCGTTCTCCACGAAGTGATACTGCGGCTTGTGGATCTTGGGGATCGCCAGGTGGCCGACGGGCACGAAGCCCTCCAGCTCGGCTGAGATCTCCACGACCATGCCGTGGTCCAGCATGCGGATGACCTTGCCCTCGACCTGGCGGCCGACGGGATAGTCCTCGGCCAGGGTCGGCCAGGGATTCTCCTGCAGCTGCTTGATGCCGAGGCTGATGCGCCGCTTGTCCGCGTCGATGTCCAGGATCTGGACCTGCACCGAGTCGCCCTTGCGCACGATCTCCTTGGGATGGCGGACCCGCTTGGTCCACGACATGTCCGAGATATGCACCAGGCCGTCGATGCCCTCCTCCACCTCGACGAAGGCGCCGAAGTCGGTGAGGTTGCGGACACGACCCTCGATGATCGTGCCGACGGGGAAACGCTCGCTCAGGGACAGCCAGGGATCCGACTCGGTCTGCTTCAGGCCGAGGGAGATCTTCTCGTTGTCCTTGTCTATCTTCAGCACCATGACCTCGACCAGGTCGCCGATCGACAGGATCTTGCTCGGGTGCTTGATGTGCCGCGTCCAGGACATCTCGCTGATGTGGATGAGGCCCTCGATGCCCTCCTCCAGCTCCACGAAGGCGCCGTAGTTGGTGATCGAGACGACCTTGCCCTGCACGATGGTCTTCTCCGGGTACTTCGCCTCGACGTTCTCCCAGGGGTAGGACTGAAGCTGCTTCAGGCCCAGGGAGATCCGTTCGCGGTCGCGGTCGAAGTCCAGGATCTTGACCTCGATCTCGTCGCCGATGTTGACGACCTCGCTCGGATGCTTCACGCGGCCCCAGGAGAGGTCCGTGATGTGCAGCAAGCCGTCGATGCCGCCCAGGTCCACGAAGGCGCCGAAGTCGGTGATGTTCTTCACGACGCCGGTGCGCACCTGGTTCTTGTCCAGCTCCGCCATCAACGTCTTCTTCTTCTCCTCGCGCTCACGCTCGAGCACGATGCGGCGGCTGACCACCACGTTGCGGCGGCGCTTGTTCTTCTTGATGATCTGGCACTCGATCTCCTGGCCGATCATCTGGTCCAGGTCGGGGACCTGGCGTAGCGCGACCTGCGAGCCGGGCAGGAAGGTGTCGACATCCCAGAGCTTGACGACCAGGCCGCCCTTGATGCGGCGATCGACGGTGCCGGTGACCACGTCGCCGGACTCGTGGGCGATCTTGATCCTGTTCCAGACCTTCAGGAAGTCGGCGCGTTCCTTGGACAGGACCACCAGGCCGTCCTGGTCTTCGAGATGCTCCAGGAAGACGTCGAACTCGTCGCCCTCCGTGATCTCCGTCGCGCCGAACTCGTCGAGGGAGATGATGCCCTCGCTCTTGAAGCCGATGTTCAGCAGGACCTCGTTCTCGCGGACCTCGACCACCGTTCCCTTGAGGATCTGACCCTCCTGGATCTCGTTGAGGGTTTCCTCGTACTGGTTCAGCAACGCCAGCATGGCGTCGTCGTCCAGCTCCTCGCCCTCGGTATAGTCGCGGTTGACTATCGCGGACTCGTCGAAGGTGGTGGTCAGCTTGGGCGCGGCAGGCACAACTGCGGCTAAGCCGCCGTCGCGATTCTCTTTCTGCGCGGCTTCGGCGTGGACTGGTCGGTTCTCGGGGACCGAAGGAGTCTGCTCCTGCGGAGCTTCCTCCCCCGTGTTGGGGTTGGGATTCATTTGTGGTTCCTCCTAAAAGACATATTTACCCGACTGGGCAGTCGGGCATCGGGGGAATATACACCAGACCGCCTGTATTGGCAAGAACATATGGCCGCGGTGGGCCCGGGGGGCTTCAGGGGCGTTTCGGGAGCGTGGAACGCCCGAAAATACGCTTGTCCTTGCGTCTGACGACGGCCTCCATGCGCCTTGCGGTGTCCCGCTCCCACTCGGTGATGGGATGGACGGCGCAGGAGCGGGCCAGCAGTTCCCGGTAGATGCTCTCGAAGAGGCGGGCCACGGCGCGGTTGACCTCCTTTTCGGAGGTGCGCGCCAGCAGGGGCTGCAGGGCGTAGAGCCGGACCGGCGGGGCGATCCAGACCTCGAGGGGCGAGCGCTTGGAGCCGCCGGGCTCCGGCGCGATGGTTCCGCGGCACATGATGGGCAGGGCCGGCGCCCCGGTCCGCTGCATGATCATGCCCAGCCCGTAGCGGACGGGTCCCGGCCGCCCGAAGACGCGGCGCGTGCCCTCGGGAAAGAACAGCACGTTCTGGCCCTTCTCGATGAAGGCCGCCGCCTTGTCGAAGGCCGAGGCGTCGTAGATGGCGCGCTTGATGGGGACGGCGTCGAGGAAGGTGTACAGCAGGCGTGAGGGCCAGAAGCGGAAGAGCTCCGCCTTGGCGACGGCTCGCAGGGGGTAGACCTCGTCGATCCCAGCGGCCATGAAGGGCGGGTCCCAGTTGCTGATGTGGTTGGGCGTCACGATGCAGCCCTGCAGGTTGCGGGCGTGCTCGCGCCCGTGGACGCGCAGGTTGAAGAAGCGGCCCAGCGCCCGGAAGACCGTGTAGGCCAGGCGGTACTTGAAGGTCATGTCGCGCTTGCGCGAGGGCGCGTCGGGGGACGCGGGCCGGCGGTCCGCCAGCACCCGCAGGACCGCCTCGGTGGTGACCTCGAGCTGCTCGTGGAGCGCCATCTCGCTGTTGTCGATGAGTACGGCGTCCGGCGAGAGGGTCAGCGGGCTCTCCTCGCGCTGGCTGTCGCGGCGGTCGCGGTCCGCCAGGTCGCGCAGCACCTCCGCGCGGTCCACGGCTGTGCCGCGGCGCTGGTGCTGGCGCAGGCGGCGGTCGGCGCGGGCCTCCAGCGTGGCGTCCAGGTAGATCTTGGCCGAGGCCAGGGGGAAGACGACCGAGCCGATGTCGCGTCCCTCCATGACCACGCCCCGGGCGCGGCCCAGGGCCCGCTGCCGCTCGACCATGGAGCGGCGCACGCCCGCGTGGGCGGACACGGCCGAGACGCGCGACTCGACCTCGGGTGTGCGGATGGCCTTGGAGATGTCGCGCCCGTTCCAGGTGACCCTGGTCTCCCCCCGCGGGGTCTCCAGACGCAGGTCGGCGCCGTCCAGCAGGGCGACCAGTCCGGCCTCGTCGTCGCCGGCCACGCCGGACTCGCCGCCGGCCCAGGTCAGGGCCCGGTACATGGCGCCGCTGTCCACGTAGAGCAGGTCGAGGGACTCGGCCAGCGCGCGCGCGGTCGTGGACTTGCCGGAACCGGCGGGTCCGTCGATGGCGATCACCGTGTCCGGCGGCACCAGGCGTCCGGTCTCGGGAGCGTCGGGTCGCATGGGGGGCGCCGTGTTCAAGCCAGGATCTCCCGCAGGGCCTCCAGGCAGCGCGCGTTCTCCTCGGGCAGGCCCACGCTGATGCGGATCGCCCCGTCGCCCAGGCCGAAGGCGCTCATGGGACGCACGATCACACCCCGCTTGAGGAGCTCCTGCGTGAGTTCGTTGGCGTTGCCGGGACAGCGTACGAGGATGAAATTGGTCTGCGAGGGCGTGATCTCCAGCCCCAGCCCGGCCAGGCCGCGCTCCAGCTCCTCGAGCCACTCGCGGTTGCGGACCGCCCGCGCCGCGGTCTCGGCCTTCTCGCCCAGCACCGCCAGGGCGGCCGCCTGGGACAGCGCGTTCACGTTGAAGGGCTCGCGCGTCTTGTGCAGCTCGGCCACCAGGTCGGCGTGGGCCACCGCGTAACCGACGCGCAGGCCGGCCAGGGAGTGGATCTTGGAGAAGGTGCGCGCGATCACCAGGTTGGGATGCGTGTCCAGCAGGGGCAGGGTCTGGGGGTAGTCCACGGCGTCCACGTACTCGTAGTAGGCCTCGTCGATCATCACGATCACGTGCGGCGGAATGGCCGCCAGGAAGGTCTCGAACTCCGCGGCGGTGTTGTAGGTGCCGGTGGGATTGTTGGGATTGCAGACGATCACCAGCTTGGTGTGCTCGTCCACGGCCGCCGCCATGGCGGGCAGGTCGTGGCGGTCGTCGGCGTCAAGCGGGATGGCCCGCCCGCACTCGAAGTGCACGCTGCAGGTCAGCGGATAGACGATGAAGCTGGGATGCCCGAAGACGACGTTCTCGCCGGGCGAGACCAGGGCCCGGATGAACATGTCGATGACCTCGTTGGACCCGTTGCCGAAGATAAGGTTCTCAGGCGTGACTCCCAGGTCGGCGGCCATGGCGTGGGTGAGTTCGTAACAGGCGGCGTCGGGATAGCGGTTCAGATCCTCGGCGGCGGCCTGCACGGCGGCGACGACCGAGGGCACGGGCCCCTCCGGATTCTCGTTGCTCGCCAGCTTGACGACGCTGTCCAGACCCAGTTCGCGCTGCACCTCGCTGATGGGCCGGCCGGGCGTGTAGGGCCGGTTGCTGAGGATGCCGGGTCGGAATAGGCTCTTGAAGTCCATGTCACGCTCCTTGGGATCCGTTCTCGTTTGCAGGTCTTGTTCGTTCACCGTTCCCCCAATCCGGCTTCGCGGGCGAGGGCCCGCGACTCATCGGGCTCGAGCTCCCGGAAGGCGCCCGCCGGCAGGTCGCCCAGCGTCACGCTTCCCACGGCGCTGCGGTGCAGCTTCACGACATCCACGCCGACGGCCCTGAACATGCGCCGCACCTGGCGGTTGCGACCCTCCTGCAGGGCGAGACGCCAGCGGCGGCCGCCGCCGTCCAGCGACGACAGGCGCGCCGGCCGGCAGGACCGCCCGTCCAGGACGAGATCGCCGTCGCACAGGCGCGGCTTGGCGTCCACGGGCAGGGGGGCCGTCAGGCCCACCTCGTAGGTCTTCCACACCCCGCTGCGGGGTCGGCAGAGTGCCTGGTGCAGGTCCCCGTCGTCGGTCCAAAGGAGCAGTCCGCTGGTGTCCGCGTCAAGGCGTCCGACCGGCACCACGCCGGGGGGCAGGTCCTGCCGTCCGGCGTAGAGGTCGAGGCAAGGCGTGCGTCCCTGCGGGCGCAGCGAGGAGATCACGCCGACGGGCTTGTGGAAGGCGAAGGTGCGCCAGCGCTCGGGCCAGGCCACCTCCCGGCCGTCCACCGTGACCGTGTCGGCCTCGGGATCCACCCGCCTTCCCAGCTCGCTCGACGTCTCCCCGTTCACGGCGACGCGGCCGTCGCGGATCAGGGCCTCCACGGCCCGCCGCGAGCCGAGGCCGGCCCGCGCGAGGAAGCGGTTCAGGCGGATCCGCTCGGGCTCAGACCGCCGATTCATCCGGCTGCCCCTCGGCGTCGGCCGACGGCGTCTCCCCGGTCGCGTCCGGAGCGGGCTCTGCCGGGTCGTCGGCGGCCTCCTCGGGACGCACCATCATGATCTCGTCGCCCTGGACCGACACCGTCTCGAAGTCGTCGTCCGAGACGTCCTCCCCCAGCTGGGCGGCGAAGGACTTGATGGCCTCGCGGTCGGTGATGATGCCTTCCAGCTCGGGCAGCGACGGCAGCTGGTGCAGCCCCTTCAGGCCCATGTAGTTCAGGAACTCCCGCGTGGTGCCGTAGAGGATGGGATTGCCGACGGCCTCGCTGCGGCCGGCGACGGTGATCAGGCTGCGCTCGGTCAGCGTGGCGAGCACGCCGCTCACCTGCACGCCCCGGATCTCCTCGATCTCGATACGCGTCACCGGCTGGCGGTAGGAGATGATGGCCAGCACCTCCAGGGCGGCCTGGGACAGGCGCACGTAGCGCCGTCCCCGGTACAGCTTCTGGATCAGGGGCGCGTATTCCGGCCGCGAGGCGAGTTGCCAGCCGCCGCCGAACTCGACGATGGTGAAGGCGCGGTTCTGGGCTTCGTACTCCGCGTTGAGCTCGTCGACGGCGGCGCGCAGCGCCTTGGTGTCCTCGGCGCCGACGATGGCCTTCAGGCGGGCCGGCGTGAGCGGCGCGTCGGTGGCGAAGAGCAGCGCCTCCAGGTCCTGCTTCACGATTCCAGTCCTCCCCCGGCCGCCGCCGCGGCCCGCTTGCCGGGCCCGCGGACCCAGATGGGGCCGTTGATCTCCGTCTGGCTGAGATTGATCAGGCCGCGCTTGGCCATCTCGAGGATGGCCATGAAGGTGACGACGACCTCCATCTTGATGTGGTCGTCCTTGAAGAGCTCGTCGAAGCGCACCGTCTTGCCCGCGAGCAGGAGCTCCTTGATGAGCTTGACCTTCTCGTCGACGGTGTAGACGTCGCGCGTGACCGCGTGCACCGCCTCCTTGGTGACGCGGTCGAAGACCTGGGACAGGGCGAGCAGCAGCTCGTACATGTTCAGGCGCAGCGAGGGCGGCTCGGCGCTCTCCTTGAGGAAGGGATAGCGCTGATCGCGCACGTGGAGCCGGCTGCGCTCCTTCTCGCGGGACTGGAGCTGGGCGGCCATCTCCTTGTAGCGCTTGTACTCGAGCAGGCGGCGCACCAGCTCGGCGCGCGGGTCGTCCTCGTCGTAGGCCTCGTCGTCGGGCTGGGCCGGCAGCAGCAGGCGCGACTTGATGCGCAGCAGCGTGGCGGCCATGACGATGAAGTCGCCGGCGGTGTCGAGCGAGAGGGCGTTGATGACCTCCAGGTACCCCAGGTACTGCTCGGTGATGTCGGCGATGGGGATGTCGTAGATGTCGATCTCGTTCTTCTGGATCAGGAACAGCAACAGGTCGAGGGGCCCCTGGAAGTCGGGCAGGGCCACGTCGTAGGCCTCGCTGGTCTGGAAGTAGGACAGCTCGGGCGGCAGCTCCCAGGAGATGACGCGGTCGCCGTTCTCCCCGTCGTGGGGGGTGATGTCCGTATGGGTGTCGTTCACTGGGTCTCCTCGTCAACCGACCTGCATGACGTCGTGGATGCGGTCCATGGTGTCGCGGGCCTTGGCCCGGGCGCGGGCGCAGCCCTCGGCCACGATCTCGTCGACCCGCGCGCCGTCGTCGGCGTACTCGGCGCGGCGCTCGCGCAGGGGCTCGAAATGGGCGATGGCGCCCTCGGCCAGCTTCAGCTTGCAGTCCACGCAGCCGCGCTCGGCCGAGCGGCACTCGCGGGCCGTCTCCTCGGCCTCCCCGGGCATGAACTTCTGGAAGTAGGTGTAGATGGCGCACACGTCCGGGTTGCCCGGATCGCTGCGGCGCAGGCGCTGGGGATCGGTGAAGGCCGTCTTGAGGGTGGCGCGGATCTCCTCGGGCGAGGCGGCCAGCTCCAGGGTGTTGCCCAGGGACTTGCTCATGCGCTTGCCGTCGGTGCCGGGAAAGCGGCCGAACTTGGTGACCAGCGCCTCGGGCTCGGGGAAGAAGGCGCCGAAGTGGTGGTTGAAGCGGCGCGCGATCTCGCGCGTCAGTTCCAGGTGCGGCAACTGGTCCTCGCCCACCGGCACGGCGTCGGCCCGGTAGGCCAGGATGTCGGCGGCCTGCAGCACCGGGTAGCCCAGGTGGCCGAAGCTGATCTCCCCGCCCAGGTTCAGGTCGCGCACCTGCTCCTTGAAGGTGGGGTTGCGCTCCAGGCGGCCCAGGGAGATGAGCATGCAGAAGAGCAGGTAGAGCTCGGCGTGTTCCTTGATCTCGGACTGGACGAAGATCACCGAGCGGTCGGGATCAAGGCCGGCGCCCAGCCAGTCGAGGACCATCTCGCGGGTGTTGGTGCGGATCTCCCCCGCCTTGTCCAGGGCGGTGGTCAGCACGTGCCAGTCGGCGACCATGAAGTAGCAGTCGTAGTCGTCCTGGAGCCGGATCCAGTTCTCGAGCGCTCCGGTGTAGTTGCCCCAGTGCAGGCGACCGGTGGGACGGTTGCCGCTGAGGATGATCTTCTTGGCCAAGTGACGGTCCTTTGCGTGTCGTGAGAGGCCACGGGGCGACCTCGGGCCTGCGAGCCGATCGCCAACGTTACCACCGGGCTGCGGTTCTGTCAAAGCTCAGCGGCGGCGGGCCCGCGGATGGGCGTTGCGGTAGGCCTCGGCCAGGAAAGCGCGGTCCACGTGGGTGTAGATCTCCGTGGTGCTGATGGCCGCGTGCCCCAGCAGTTCCTGCACCACGCGCAGGTCGGCGCCGCCCTCCAGCAGATGCGTGGCGTAGGTGTGGCGCAACGTGTGGGGCGTCACCTCCGACGAGACGCCGGCGGTCCCGGCGGCCTTCTTGACCAGCGACCAGACCGAGACGCGCGAGAGCCGCCCGCCCCGGTTGTTGACGAAGAGGGCCGGGCAGCTGCGCTTCCCCAGCAGGGCGGGGCGACCCGCCGCCAGGTAGGCCCTGAGGGACTTCAGGGCCGGCGTGCCCACGGGCACGATGCGTTCCTTGTCGCCCTTGCCGCGCACCCGCAGGGCGGCGTCGCGGGGATCGAGGTCCGGGGGGTCGATGCCGCAGAGCTCGCTCACGCGGAGCCCGCAGCCGTAGAGGGTCTCCAGGATGGCCCGGTCACGCTCCCCCGCGGGGGTGGTCGCGTCGGGGGCCGCCAGCAGCCGCTCCACCTGGGCGCCGGAAAGCACCACCGGCAGCTTGCGACCGACCCGGGGCGAGAGCAGGGTCAGGGTCGGGTCCCGTTCGGCGAGGCCCTCCGTCGCCAGGAAGCGGTGAAAGGAGCGCAGCGTGGACATCAGCCGCGCCCGCGAGCGGGGGCCCAGGCGTTCGGCGCTGTCCAGCAGGTAGGCCCGCAGGGCCTGGGGGCCCGCGGTGCCGGGATCCGGCACGTCGTGGGCCTCGGCCCAGGCCCGCCAGCCGTGGACGTCCCGGGCGTAGGCCTCCAGGGAGTTGTCGGCAAGCCCCCTTTCGGCGGCGGCGTGGGACAGGAAGGCGGAGATGGCCGCGTCCCAGCGATCGCTCACGGCGCCGCCTCCCCCTCCGCCGCGAAGAAGGCGACGATGCGCTCCACGTCCCCGGCGTGGATGCCGCGCACGGCGGCGAGCTCCTCGGCCGTGGCGCGGCGGATGTGGTCGATGGAATCGAAGTGGTGGAGCAGCGAGAGCTTCTTGACCCGCCCGATGCCCGCGATGCGGTCCAGGACGGAATCGTCGACGCCCTTGGACCGCAGCAGCCGGTGATAGGTGATGGCGAAGCGGTGCGCCTCGTCGCGCACGCGCTGTAGCAGCTGCAGGGCGGGACTGCTGCGGGGCAGCTTGACCGGGGGCAGCCCGCGCTCGCGGTGGACGATCTCCTCGCGCTTGGCCAGTCCCACCAGGTCCACCTCGTGCAGGCCGAGGGCGGCCAGGGCCTCGCGTCCGGCGGCGAGCTGCCCGGCGCCGCCATCGACCACGACCAGGTCGGCCGGCGCCAGTTCCTTGTCCAGCAGGCGCCGGTAGTAGCGCGTCAGCACTTCGCGCATGGAGGCGTAGTCGTCGGTGCCCACGACGCTGCGGATCCGGAAGCGCCGGTAGCGCGACTTGAGCGGCTGCCCCCCCTTGAAGTAGACCAGGGAGGCCACCGTCTCCCGTCCCTGCAGGGTGGAGATATCGAAGCATTCGACCGTCTCGGGGACGCGGCGCAGGTCGAGGGCGTCCTGCAGGGCCAGGGCGCGACCGGGGGCCACCCGCCGCACCCGCGTGCTGTCGCGCAGCCGCCGCTCGTTGAGCTTGTAGGCCGCGTTGGACAGGGCCATGTCCACGGCCTCGCGGCGCGGCCCCCGCCGGGGCCGGACGACGGACACGCGCCCCCCACGCAGGTCGCCCAGGCGCTCGCACCACTGGTCGCGGTCGGGCAGGTCGTGGGACACCAGCACCACCGGCGGCAGGTCGCCGGCGCGGGAAAAGTACTCGCGGCAGAGCTGGGCCAGGAAGGCCGGGGTTTCGCTCTCGAGGCGATCCTCCAGCAGGAAATGGTGGGTGGTCATGATCTTGCCGCCGCGGACCCGCAGCACCACGCCGCAGGCCATGGCGCCGTCGCGCACGACGCCGCAGGCGTCCAGGTCCCCCTTCAAACCCGAGACCCGGTCCACGCCGGCCAGGGCGGTCTCCAACAGGGCGAGGCGGTCGCGTACCCGGGCGGCGTCCTCGTAGCGCTGCGCGGCGGAGAGCCCGGTCATCTCCTCGCGCAGGTCGTCCAGCAGGCCCGACTCGCTCCCTGCCAGGAAGCGGGTCAGGGCCCGCACGCGGCGCGCGTAGACGGCCTGGGTGTCGAAGTCGACGCAGGGGGCGCTGCAGCGGCCGATCTCCCAGTCCAGGCAGGGACGCGGCACGGTCTGCTCGGGCAGGTCCAGGTGGCAGGTACGCACCCGGAAGACGCGCAGGGCGTGCTTGAGGGTCTCGCGCATGGCCCGCACGATGGTGTAGGGGCCGAAGTAGCGGGCGCCGTCGTCGGCCACCCGGCGCACCACCTCCACCCGGGGATAGGGCTCCTGCAGGGTGATCCGCAGGTAGGGATAGCGCTTGTCGTCCTTGAGCCGGATGTTGTAGCGGGGCCGGTACTCCTTGATCAGCTGGTCCTCCAGGACCAGGGCCTCCGCCTCGCTCGCGGTGGCGATGTAGTCCACGTCGGCGATGCGGCGCACGAGCTGCCCGGTCTTGGGGTCGTGCTCCTCCGGACGCTGGAAATAGGAGGCCACGCGCTGGTGCAGGCGGGCCGCCTTGCCCACGTAGATCACCTTGCCCTGCTTGTCCTTGTGGAGGTAGACGCCGGGCGCATCGGGCAGCAGGCGCAGCTTGCGGGCCAGCCCGGGAGGGTCCTTTTTCTGGCCGCGCCGACTTGACATCCCGCTGTACCCCTGCTAGTTTGCCTCGGTTGCACTGAAGGAGGTCACGACGTGCCGCATCACAAGAGTTGCAAGAAGCGTATGAAGACCAGCGCGCTGCGTCGCCTGGCCAACCGGGACAACCGGACCGAGATGCGTTCCGCCATCAAGCGGTTCAAGGCGCTCTCCGGAGACGAGAAGACGCCCGAGGCCCTGAACGGCGTCTACAGCATGCTCGACACCCAGGCGCGCAAGGGAGTCATCCCCAAGTCGCGCGCGTCGCGCCTCAAGGCGCGCATGGCCGCGCTCTACGCCAAGTAGATCCGCGCCGAGCCGATCGATTCGAGGGCCGCCCCCTGGGCGGCCCTTTTCTTCGTTCAAGATCCGCCCCCCGACAGGATGTCCTCCAGCGCGTAGAGCCCGGGCGATCCCCGGTCGGCGAAGCGCACCGCCGGCACGAGGCCGCGCAGGAAGGCCTGCCGCGAATGGGCGCGGTGGGTCAGCACCAGGGTCTCCTCGTCGTCGCTGAATACCCAGCTGTGCTCTCCCGTCACGCCGCCCACGCGTACGCTGTGGGTGGGCACCGGTCCGTCGCCGCGCCTGGCCTCCCAGGCCAGAGCCAGGCTGTGGGCGGTGCCGCTGGGCTTGTCGAGCTTGTGGCGGTGGTGGGTCTCCACCTGCTCGGGCATGAAGTCGCCGGGCAGCAGGGCGGCCAGCTGTTCCAGCAGCAGCTTCATGACCGGGATGCCGATGCTGAAGTTGCTGGCCAGCACCACCGGTCGCTCGGCGGCGTAGCGGCGCAGGCTCTCCATCTGGGCCTCGTCGTGACCGGTCGTGCCGATCACCAGCGGCGCATTCACGGCCGCGCCCGCCTCGAGCAGTCCCGGCAGGGCCGGCGCCAGGGAGAAGTCGACGATCACGCCGCCCGGCGGGTGGACCCCGGCCAGGCCGTCCTGGGGCGTCAGGGGCAAGCGCTCGTGGAAGTCGCCCGCGGGACGATCGCGTCCCACCTCGGTCACCAGGGCGCTCAACTGCAGGTCGTCGGTGTCCTCGATCAGGCTCGTGACCAGGCGGCCCATGCGGCCCTCGGCGCCGTGTACGGTGACCTGTATCATCTCAAGCCTCCGCCTGCAGGAGTTCGGCCAGGGGACCCTCGTGGAAATCGCGCAGCCAGGCGCGCGACGCCTCGGTGGCGATCACCAGGGGCAGTCGCGGTTCGGGCCAGCACAGGCCCATCAGGCTGAGCAGTTCCTTGGCGGGGACCGGATTCGTCTCGTGAAAGCAGGCCTCGACGGCCGGGGCCACCGCCGCGGCGATGTCCGCGGCCTGCGCCGCGTCGCCGGCGCTCCAGGCCTTCCACATCCCCACCAGCGTCTTCGGGAGCAGGTTGCTCAGAACCGAGATGGCGCCCTGGGCGCCGAGCTTGAAGATGTCCAGGTTGAGCCCGTCGTCGCCGGAGAAGACCTGCAGGCCCGAGGTGCGGCAGATGGCCTCGATCTGCCCGAGGTCGCCGCTGGCCTCCTTGACCGCGCACACGTTGGGGTGCCCGGCGATGCGAGCCACGGTCTCGGGCAGGATGTTGACGGCCGTGCGGCCGGGCACGTTGTAGATGACCAGCGGGATGTCCACGGCCTCGGCCACGGTGGTGTAGTGGGCCACCAGGCCGTGCTGCTGCGGCTTGTTGTAGTAGGGCGAGATGAGCATGGCCGCATCGATACCCCAGTCGACCGCCGTCCGCGTCAGCTCCAGGGTGCTGGCGGTGACGTTGGTGCCGGTGCCGGCGACGATGGCGCAGCGGTCCGCGGCCAGCTCGACGCACTTGCGCACCAGCCACTCCCGCTCCTCGAGGCTCAGGGCCGCGGCCTCCCCCGTGCAGCCCACGGGCACCAGGCCGGCCACGCCGGCCGCCACCTGCCGGTCGACCAGGCGTTCCCAGGCCGCGCGGTCCAGCTCGCCGTCGGCGAAGGGCGTGACGAGGGCCGTGTAGACGCCGGGCGGCAGGGTGTAGCGTGCATCAGTCATGGGTCTCGACTTCCCCTCTGTAGACGTTGACGGCGGGACCGGTCAGGCGCAGGCGCGGCCCGTCGGAGCCAGATTCGATGTCGATGGTCAACCTATCGCCCCCGCGTGTCAACAGGGCGACGGGCGAGGCGGCCAGGCCGAGCTCCACGAGCACCATGGCCACCGCCGAGGCGCCGGTGCCGCAGGCCAGGGTCTCGGCCTCCACGCCGCGCTCGTAGGTGCGGATGAGCCAGGCGTCGCCGTAGGCCTGTCGCGATGTCCAGTTGACGTTGGTGCCGGCCGGCGCGAAGGCCGGATCCTCGCGCAGGCGGCGGCCCCAGCGCGGGACCTGCACGGCCTCCACCTCGTCGACGGGGACGACCAGGTGCGGCACGCCCGTGTTGACCGCGTGCAGCCGCGAGAAGGGGTGGTCGCCCTCGACGGCCACGTCCAGGGCCAGGTCGCGCGGCGGCGTGAGGTCCACCGCGACCAGCTCCCCCGCGAAGGCGCCGCCCACCGGGCCGGAAGCCGTGGCGCAGACGCCGCCCCCGTCGCCGACCAGGCCCAGGCCGCGGGCGAAGGCGAAAGCGCAGCGCGCGCCGTTGCCGCACATCTCGGCCTCGCCGCCGTCGCTGTTGTAGTAGGTCATGGTGAAATCCGATGCCGCGTGGGGGCCCACCACGATCAATCCGTCGGCGCCCGCGCCCAGGCGTCGGTCGCAGAGCCGGACCACCAGCGGCGCGCCCAGTTCGACGCCTGCGCGCTCCAGGTCGGCCCGGTCCAGCATCAGGAAGTCGTTGCCGGCGCCGTGCATCTTGGTGAACGGAAGGGTCCGGATCATTCCTCGCTCCCTTCGGGCGGCGGGACCGTGTCGGGGGGCGTCGTCGCCAGGCTGTCCAGGGCCGCGGTGTCGGGCGGGGCCGGCAGCGGCGGCTCCACCAGGCAGGGGCGCAGGGTGTCGGGCACGACCGGCAGCGCGTGGAAGAGGTCCAGGCCGGGCTCGATCTCCAGGGGCTCCTCGGTGACGTAGGGCTCCCAGCGCCAGAGCACCGTGTCGGGGACGGCCGTGGAGTCGGGCAGGGCCCCGAGCAGGCTGTCGCCGTCCAGGTCGGCGAAGAGGATCAGGCGCACGGGACCCGGGCCGGCCTTGTCGAAGACGGTGGTGTCCCCCGCGGTGACGGCGACCTGGTCCGGCGGCGGTGCAGGGAGGTGGGCCGGCGCGTAGCCCGTGTCGCTCTCGGCGATCTTGACGGTCCAGCCGAAGAGCGCGCGGCCGGCGACGCTCAGGCTGTCGGTCGTGCCGAGCACACGGCCCGGCGTGCGCGGGCTGAAGATGATGTGTTCGCCCGCCTCGGCCGTCGGCGCCTCGGCCGTGAGTGAGATCTCAACCGGCAGCAGGCGCTGGGCCTCGTTGTCGCCCGGACGCAGGTCGCCGTTGAGGTCGTCGAAGACGCGCAGCAGGTACGGACCGCCCGGCACGGGCAGCCAGTCCAGGACGAAGCGGCCGCTGCTGTCGGCCGCGGCCCGGCGCAGGATGTCCTGGCGGAAGTACTCGAGGGTGTCGGGCGGCACGGGATAGAGTTCCAGCACGGCGCCGGCGGCGGGGCCCTCCTCCAGGGCGAGACGTCCGCGGATCTCCCCCGGCGGCAGGCTGTCGGCGGTGGCCAGGGGAAAGAGGTAGCCGCGCTCGCTCCGCACGCGGTGCACGTCGGCGTGGCCCGGCGGGATCTCCACCACCAGCACCGTGTCCGGCGGCAGCGTCTCGCGGAAGGTAATGACGGCGCGCCGGCGTCCCTTCCACTTGGTGCTCTCGACCTCCAGCGGCGGGTAGAAGTAAACGAAGCGCTGGGCCTGGGCCGGGTCCACCTTCTCGGAGAAGGTGATCTCGACGCGGCGCAGGTCCGCCAGGCCCACCGAGCCCGAATCGGGCAGCAGCGCCACGACCGTGGGCGGGGTGAGGTCCTCGGGCCCGCCGCGCGGGGGCTCCATGGTGGCGCAGGCGGCCGCCAGGCAGCTCAGCAGGGCGAGGGCCGCGGTCACGGCTCTCCCCCCGCGGATGCGGCCGCCGGCCACGCCTAGTCCACCAGCAGGGCGACGATCGCCCGTTGGATGTGCAGGCGGTTCTCGGCCTCGTCGAAGACCGCCGAGTGGGGACCGTCCATGACCTCGTCGGTGATCTCCTCCCCGCGGTGGGCGGGCAGGCAGTGCAGCACGATGTGGTCGTCGTGGGCGGCCTTGAGCAGGTCGGCCGTGATCTGGAAGGGCGCGAAATCCTGGCGCCGCTTCTTGGCCTCCTCCTCCTGGCCCATGCTGTAGAAGGCGTCGCTGTAGATGACGTCGGCGCCGTCGATCGCGGCCTGCGCATCGTTCATGATGCAGTAGGACGCCCCGTCGCGCTCGGCGGCGGCCATGATCTCCTTGTCGGGCTCGTAGCCCTCGGGGCAGGCCAGCACGAAGTTGAAGGGGAAGCGCCGGGCGGCGTTGAGCCAGCTGTTGGCCAGGTTGTTGCCGTCGCCCACCATGACCACCGTCTTGTTCTCGATGGTGCCCAGGCGCTCCTCGACGGTCAGGATGTCGCCCATCACCTGGCAGGGATGCAGCAGGTCGGTCAAGCCGTTGATCACCGGCACGGTGGCGTGCTCGGCCAGCTGGTCCACCTCGCCCTGGTCGAACCAGCGGATCATGATGCCGTCGACGAAGCGGCTCAGCACCTGGGCCACGTCGTAGACCGACTCGCGCGTGCCCATGCCGATCTCCTTGTCCGTGATGAACAGGGAGTTGCCGCCCAGCTGCTGCATGGCGGTCTCGAAGCTGACGCGCGTCCGCAGACTCGGCTTGGCGAAGACGCAGGCCAGGGTCCGGTTGGGATGGGTGTGCGGCAGTTCGTGACGGCGGGCCAGCGGCTTCTGTTCCTTGGCCAGTTCGAGTATGCCGCGCAACTCCTCCGGCGAGAACCTGTCGATCGACAGGAAGTCCTTCTGTCCGAGCTTCATCTTGCCTCCTCGCGGGATCCCGTCCCGCCGCCGCCCCGTGGCGGATTAGAGAATGTAGCGGCTGGTGTCCTCGTCCTTCACCACGTCGGCGAGCCGCTCGTCCACGAACTCAGCATCGATGGTCACGGTGCCCGAGCGTGAGTCGGGTACCTCGAAGAGCAGTTCGTCGAGCAGTTGCGCCATGATCGTCTGCAGACGCCGGGCACCGATGTTCTCCAGGCGCTCGTTGAGTTCCTGGGCGTAGTGCGCCACGGCGGCGACCGCGTCGTCGGTGAACTCTAGGAGGCAGCCGTCCACCTCCAGCAGCGCCCGGTACTGCTTCAGCAGGGAGCTGTCGGTCTCCTGCAGGATTCGCAGATAATGCTCTTCGGTCAGGTTCGCAAGTTCCACACGAATCGGGAAACGGCCTTGCAGCTCGGGGATCAGATCGCTGGGCTTGCTCATGTGGAAGGCGCCGGCCGCGATGAAAAGGACATGGTCGGTGCGCACGGGACCGTACTTGGTGGTCACCGTCGAACCTTCGACCACCGGCAACAGGTCACGCTGGACGCCCTCGCGGCTCACGTCGGGTCCGCTGCCGCCCTTGCTGGTGCCGGCGATCTTGTCGATCTCGTCGATGAAGATGATGCCCCCCTGCTCGACCAGCTCGACGGCTTCCTGAGCCAGCCGCTCCTGGTCGACCCGGCGATCCAGCTCCTGGTCGAAGAGCTGCCTGCGCGCCTGCGCGACGGGCAGGACCGACTCCTTGGTCTTGCGGGGAAACAGGTTGCCCAGGCTGTCGCCGAAGGAGGCGTCCATCTCTTCCCCGGCGGCAGTGAAGATGTTGGCGATGGGGACCTGCTGGCTCTGGGTGGTGATGGTAACCTCGCGCTCTTCGAGGGCCCCGTCGCGCAACTGCTGGCGTATCTTCTCGCGGCTGCGCTGCCAGCGTTGCTCGCGCTCCGCATCGATGGCGGCCAGCGGCGGGAAGAGCGTGTCGATGAGCCTCTCCTCCACCACCTGCTCGATCTCGGCGCGCAGCTGCTCCTCCTTGCGGCGACGCAGCAGCGACATGCCGTGCTCTAGCAGGTCGCGCACCATGGAATCCACGTCGCGCCCCACGTAGCCCTTTTCCGTGAACTTGGTCGCCTCGACCTTGATGAAGGGCAGGCCTGCCAGCTGTGAGAGTCGTCGCGCGATCTCCGTCTTGCCCACGCCGGTCGGTCCGATCATGATGATGTTGTTGGGCACGACCTCGCGCCGGATGTCGTCGTCGAGTTGCAGGCGACGCCAGCGGTTGCGCAGGGCGATGCTGACGGCGCGCTTGGCGTCGTCCTGGCCGATGATGTAGCGGTCGAGCTGGGCGACGATGGCCCGGCAGGTCCAGCCGGTGGCCTCGCCGCGGGACACGATGTTCACGTCGACTCCTCGTCCAGCGTCAGCAGGCTGACGCGGTCGTTGGTGTAGATGCAGATCTCGCCGGCCAGGGCCATGGCCTCGCGGCAGACGTCGGCGGCGGCGAGTTCGGTGTGGCGCAGGAGCGCCCGCGCCGAGGCGAGGGCGTAGGGCGCGCCGGAGCCCACCGCCGCGCTCCCCTCCTCCCCTTCGATGACGTCGCCGTTGCCGGAGACGGTGAAGATCGCCTCGGCGTCCATCACCAGCAGCATGGCCTCCAGGCGGCGCAGGATGCGGTCGTTGCGCCACTCGCGCGCCAGCTCCACCGTGGCGCGGCGCAGGTTGCCGCGGTAGCGCTCCAGGTGGCCCTCGAACTTCTCGAAGAGGGTCAGGGCGTCGGCGGCGCCGCCGGCGAAGCCGACCAGCACCTTGTCGTCGAAGAGGGTGCGCACCTTGACCGCGCCGTGCTTGGCCACGGTCTCGCCCATGGTCACCTGGCCGTCGCTGGCCATGGCGCCCTTGCCGTCGCGCAGGACGGCCAGCACCGTCGTGGATCGAAGTCTCTTCATGTCCGTCCTTCGCCTAGCGCTCGTCCGAGCGCGGATGGGCCTTGCGGAACGCCTCGCGCAAGCGGGCCCGTGAAAGATGTGTGTAGATCTGGGTCGTCGCCAGGTGCTCGTGCCCCAGCAGCTCCTGGACGGCCCGGATGCCCGCCCCGCCGTCGAGCAGGTGCGAGGCGAAGCTGTGCCGCAGGGCGTGGGGCGAGATGCCCCGCAGCCCCGCCAGCTGGCCGGCGTGGTGGGCCACCCGCTGCTGCACCGTGCGGGGCGCGATGCGCCGTCCCCGCCGGCCCTCGAAGACCGGACGCCGGGCGTCGGCCGCCGACAGGTTCCCGTCCAGCAGGGCCAGATGGACCGCCGGCTCGAGCAGGCCCTCCAGGTGCGCGCGCAGCCGGTGCGCCGTGATCCCGAGCAGGGGCAGGACGCGTTCCTTGTTCCCCTTGCCCAGCACGCGCACCCGCTCCGAGGCGAAGTCCAGGTCCCCTAGGTTCAGTCCCACCACCTCGGCCAGGCGCAGGCCCAGGCCGTAGAGCGCTTCCAGGATGGCGCGGTCGCGGCGGCCGCGGGGATGCTCGGCGTCCGGCGTTTCCAGCAGGGCCTCGATCAGCTCCTCGCTCAGGTCGCGCGGGAGTCTACGCCCGCGGCCGGCGGAGGTTCCGCGGGCCAGGGTCTCCGGCACGGCCGACAGGACGCCCGCCAGCTGCAGGTAGCGGGCGAAGGCGCGGATGGCCGCGATCTGCCGGGCCACGGTGCTCTGGGCGCGGCCTCGGCGGCGCAGCAGGGCCAGGTGGTCGCGCACGGCGCTGCGCGCGGCGAAGAGGTCGCGCCAGTCGTCGTCCCCGGGGTTCTCGGGCAGGTGGCCCTGGTCGCGGCTGGTGGCGAGGAACTGGGACAGGTCGCGCCGGTAGGCGTCGATGGTGCGCGCACTGGCCCCCTTCTCGATCTCCAGATGCCGCAGGAATGCCGTGAAATGGTCCATGGACGCCTCCCGGCGAGAATCTATCACCGGGCTTCGGCGGCGGCAAGCAGACGCTGGGGCACGGGACCGTGCAGGTAGGTCGCGAGGCTGTCCAGGCTGCGCGCGCCCAGGGCCTCGCGACGGCGCTGGCGCGCCCCGCGCCCCCGCGGCGCGTCTGTCAGGGAGGGCAGCAGGCCGAAGTTGACGTTCATGGGCGTCAGGCGCGCGCCGGTGGCGTCGAAGAGGAAGCCGTGGAGCAGGGCGCCGAGGAGGGTGTCGCGGGGCCAGGGGGGCAGGGTTTCGCCGCGGCGCTCGGCCGCCAGGATCCAGGCGGTGGTCAGGCCCGAGGCGATGGATTCCACGTAGCCCTCCACGCCGGTGATCTGGCCCGCGAAGCGCAGGCGGCGGTCGGCGGGCAGGGCGAAGGCGCGGTCCAGCACGCGGGGCGTGTCCAGGTAGAAGTTGCGGTGGAGCTGGCCGTAGCGGACGAACTCGGCCCGTTCCAGGCCGGGGATCATGCGGAAGACGCGCCGCTGCTCGCCGCGCTTGAGGCGGGTCTGGAAGCCCACCAGGCCGTAGAGGGTGCCCTCGCGGTTCTCCTGCCGCAACTGGACCACGGCGCGGGGGCGCGCGCCGCCGCGCGGATCCGCCAGTCCCACCGGACGCAGGGGGCCGAAGGCCAGGGTGTCGACGCCGCTGTCGGCGATCTCCTCCAGGGGCTGGCAGCCGGCGAAGAGGTGGTCGCGGTCGAAGTCGTGGACCTCGGCGCGTTCGGCGCCGACCAGGGCCGCGTGGAAGGCGGCGTAGGTCTCGACGTCCAGGGCCGCGTTCAGGTAGTCGGCCTCCCCCTTGTCGTAGCGGGCCGCGCGGTAGAGCACGTCCAGGTCGAGGGACGCCAGGGTGACCGTGGGCGCGATGGCGTCGAAGAAGTGCAGGCCCGCGCCGCCGGTCAGGCCTTCCAGGCGCGCCCGCAGATCGGCGGAGGTCAGGGGGCCCGTGGCGACGATCCAGTCGGCTCCGTCCTCGTCCGGCGCCACCACCTCAGCGCGCGCGATCTCGACGAGGGGTTCGGCGTCGAGGCGGGCGGCCACCTCTGCCGAGAAGAGGGCCTTGTCCACGGCCAGGGCGGCGCCCGCGGGCACCGCGCAGCGCCGCGCCGCCTCCAGCAGGCGGCAGCCGGCGGCGTCCAGCTCGGCCTTCAACAGGCCCGAGGCGGTGGAGGGCACGACGCTCTTGAGGGAGTTGCTGCAGACGATCTGGGCCAGGCTGTCGCCCCGGTGGACGGGCGTCTCGCGGACGGGGCGCATCTCGTGCAGGACGACCGGGATGCCGAACCGCGCCAGTTGCAGGGCCGCCTCGCACCCGGCCAGCCCGCCGCCGGCCACGTGCACGACGTCCCGCGTCATCAGGTCTTCTTCTTCCGGACGGTCTTCTTGGCGGCCTTCTTCTTCGCGGTCTTCCTGGTCGTCTTCTTCGCCGTCTTCTTCTTGGCGGCCTTCTTCTTGGTGGGCTTCTTGCGGGTCTTCTTCCGCTTCGAGGCCGCCTCGAGCATGACGAGGGCGTCCTCCACCGTGAGGTCGGCCGGGTCGTCGCCCTTGGGCAGCGACGCGTTGAACTTGCCGTCGGTCACGTAGGGACCGTAACGGCCCTTCAGGACCTGCAGCGCGACGCCCGTCTCGGGATGGGCGCCCACCTCGGCGAGGACCGTGCGCTTGTTCTTGTTGCGGATGCGCTCGAGGGCCTCCTCGAGGGTGATCGCGAAGAGAGTGGCCACGTTCTCCACGCTGGCGTAGACGCGGTCGCGCTCCACGTAGGGTCCGTAGCGGCCGAGACCCCGGCGGACGGGCTTGCCCGTCTCGGGATCCTCGCCGATGGTCTGCGGCAGCGCCAGGAGCTTACAGGCCAGGTCGAGGTCCACGTTGGCCGGGTCGGTGCCGCGGCCGAGGCTGACGCGCTTGGGCTTGGGCCCGTCGTCGACCACCTCGCCCAGCTGCAGGTAGGGGCCGTAGGGCCCGGTCAGCACGTAGATGGGCAGGCCGCTCTCGGGATCGTTGCCGATGGGCTCGCGCGAGCGGTCGCGGGCCTCCAGCAGCTCCGCGGCGCGCTCGGGGGTCAGCTCGTCGATGAGCAGGTCCACGGGCAGGGTGACCCGGCGCGCCTCGTCGCCCTGGCCGGACTGCACGTAGACGTAGTTGCGCCCGATGCGCACGCGCATGGGCCGGCCCGTCTGGGGATCGTCGCCGATGGGGATGTCGGGATACTCGATCAGGGGCAGCTCGCGCTCGATGGTCCTGGAGAGGCCGTCCTCCCCTTCGTTCCCCTTGTAGAAGCGGTCCAGGAAACCCTGGCGGTCCTTCTCGCCCGCGGCGATGGCGTCGAGACCCTCCTCCATGCGTGCGGTGAACTTGAGGTCGATGTAGTGGGCGAAGTGCCCGCGCAGGAGGTTGATCACGGCCATGCCCACGTAGGTGGGCAGCAGGGCGCCCTTCTTCTTCACCGCGTACTCGCGCTGCTGGATGGTGGAGATGGTCGGCGCGTAGGTCGACGGCCGGCCGATGCCCTCCTCCTCCAGGCGCTTGATCAGGGAGGCCTCGGTGAAACGGGCGACCGGCGTGGTGACGTGCCGCAGGGGCTCGACGCCGGCCAGGGAGATCTCCCCGCCCGGCTCGCCGATCCCGGCGCCCTCGGCCATCTCGGGCAGCAGGCTGTCCTGGGCCGTGGCGCCGCTGACGCGGTAGAAGCCGGGGAAGCGCACCACCGAGCCGTTGGCCCGGAAGACCAGGTCGCGCCCGCCGCAGCGCGCGTGCAGGTCGATGGTGGTGCGGTCCAGCAGGGCGTCGGCCATCTGCGACGCGATGGCGCGCTGCCAGATCAGGCGGTAGAGGGCCAGCTCGTCCCGGTCCAGGTAGCGCGAGAGAGCGTCGGGCGTGCGCTGCATGTTGGTGGGCCGGATGGCCTCGTGGGCCTCCTGGGCCGCTTTCGACTTGGTGCGGTAGCGGCGCGGGCCGGCGGCGTACTCGGTGCCGAACTCGGCGCGGATGAAGGCGTCAGCCGCCTGCAGCGCCTGCTCGCTCATGTTCAGCGAATCGGTCCGCATGTAGGTGATCAGGCCCTCGCGGGATCCGCCCAGGTCGACGCCCTCGTAGAGCCGCTGCGCCACCTGCATGGCGCGGCGCGGCGAGAGGCCCAGGCGCGAGCTGGCGGCCTGCTGCAGGGTCGAGGTGATGAAGGGCGGCGAGGGACGCTTGCGCGTCTCCTTGCGGGTGACCGTGCCCACGCGCCAGGGCAGGGCCTCGGCGCTCTCGCCGGCGAGGGCGCGGGCTCCGGCCTCGTCGAGGTGGGCCAGGGTGTCCTTGCGCAGCAGGCCGGTCTCGGGATCGAAGTCCTTGCCCGCGGCCAGCCGGCGTCCGTCCAGCTCGACCAGGCGCGCCGAGAAGGGATTGCCGCCGGCGCTCAGGGTCGCCTCCAGATCCCAGTACTCGGCCTCCTTGAAGCGCAGGCGGGCCTCCTCGAGCTCCACGATCAGACGCAGGGCCACGCTCTGCACGCGGCCGGCGCTGAGTTTGGTGCGCACCTTCTTCCACAGCACCGGCGACAGTGAGTAGCCGAAGAGGCGGTCGAGGATGCGTCGGCCCTCCTGGGCGCGCACGACCGAGAGGTCCACGTCCCGCGGCGAGGCCAGGGCCTTCTCGATGGCCGGCCGGGTGATCTCGTGGAAGGTGATGCGCTTGACGGGGATCTTGGGCTTGAGCACCTCGAGCACGTGCCAGCTGATGGCCTCGCCCTCGCGGTCCTCGTCCGTGGCCAGCAGCAGTTCCTCGGCGCCCTTCATGAGCTTGCGCAGGGCCGCCACGTGCTTCTTGCTCTCGGTGCCGATGACGTAGATGGGGCTGTAATCCGTGGTGAAGTCGACGCCGTAGGAGGCCCAGGCCTTCTTGCGCAGGGCGGCGGGGATCTCGGCGGCCCGGCTGGGCAGGTCGCGGATGTGGCCGTAGCTGGCCGCGACGCTGTAGTCCTTCCCCAGGAACTTCTCGATGGTGCGGGCCTTGGCCGGGGATTCGACGATGATCAGCTTCAAACCGACTCCTCTTGCGCCGCGCTCAATTGGGACGCGAATCGTTGCTCCAGTCCTGCGTCTCCTCCTCGTCGGGGAAGGCGAAGATGAGATGGTCCAGGAGTTCCTCCACCTCCACCCGCTCCAGGGGCGCGCCGCCCATCTGGGAGGCGTAGTGGATGATCAGCTCCCGCTGCTCGTTGGGCAGCTCGCCGCGCCGGCTCAGCTCGAGCAGGTAGCCCCGCGCTTCCGGGGACAGCGCGTGCTGCTCCAGGGCGTCGAAATGGCGGATGCCACGGGCGCCGTCGTCCAGGCGTCCGGGCTGGGCGTCGTCGTGGAGCATGTGGATCAGCAGTTGCCTAACCCTGTCGCTGAATCTGTTCACCGCGTCCTCCCGACCCGGGGGGCGAAATCCGAGCAAGTCGAAAACGCTAGCACAGGGCGGGCCGCGCCGCAAGTTCGCTCGTTCCTCAACGTCCGCAGCACTTCTTGTACTTCTTGCCGCTCCCGCAGGGACAGGGGTCGTTGCGCGACACCTTGGGGGCGTTGCGGACCACCGGCTGGGGACGCCCGGGATCCGGCGCCCCGCGTCGCGGCGGAGCCACCTGCTGCGACGGCGACTCGGGCGGGCGGCCGCCGAGGTAGTCCATCTCCGCCTTCTGGGCCTGCATCTGGGGGGGCGGGTCGGCGGGGGCCTCGGTGCGCTGCACCAGTTCGGCCCGCATGAGCAGGCGCACGCCGTCGTGCTCGACGGCCTCCATGAGGGTCTCGAACATGTGGAAGGATTCCGCCTTGTATTCCACCAGCGGGTCCTTCTGCGCGTAGGAGCGCAGGCCGATGCCGCTGCGCAGCATCACGAGCTGGTTGAGGTGGTCCTTCCAGTGCTCGTCGATGACCTGCAGCTTGACGAAGCGCTCGAGCTGGCGCATCACGTCGGGCGTCAGCCGGGTCTCCTTCTCGTGGTACTTGCCGAGGGCGGCCTCCTCGAGGCTGTCCTGCAGCGCGGTGTGGCCGATGTGCAGGTATTCCTCCTCGGCCACGGGCAGGGGCGTCAGGAACAGGCTCTGGAATTCGCGCGCCAGCTCGGGGAAGTCCCAGAAGTCGTTGGCCTGCTCGGGATCGGCGTGCTTGTCCAGCACGCCCTGCACCACGAGCTGGATGTCCTCCTGGATCCGCGCGGAGATGTCCTCCCCCAGCAGGATCTCCCGCCGCAGCGAGTAGATCACCTCGCGCTGCTTGTTGACCACGTCGTCGTACTCGATCAGGTGCTTGCGGATGCCGAAGTTGTGGCCCTCCACGCGCTGGGCCGCCCGCTCGATGGCCTTGGTGACCATGGGATGGGTGATGACCTCGCCCTCGCCCACGCCGAGCCGGTCCATGATCTTGATCAGCTGCTCCGAGTTGAACAGCCGCATGAGGTCGTCCTCGAGCGACAGGAAGAAGACCGACGACCCGGGATCGCCCTGTCGGCCGGCGCGGCCGCGCAGCTGGCGGTCGATGCGGCGGCTCTCGTGGCGCTCGGTGCCGATGATGTGCAGGCCCGCGGGCTCGTCCTCCACCTTGGCGGTGGCCTTGTCGTAGTCCGTGCCGCTGGACTGCCCGAGGAGCTTGGGGATGTCGATCTTGATGTCGGTGCCGCGCCCGGCCATGTTGGTGGCGATGGTGACGGCGCCCTTGCGCCCGGCCTCCTCGACGACCTCCGCCTCGCTCTTGTGGTGCTTGGCGTTGAGCACGTTGTGGTTGATGCGTCGGCGCTTGAGCAGGCGGCTGATCAGCTCGCTGACCTCGACGGTCGTCGTGCCCACCAGCACCGGCAGCCCCAGCCCGTGCAGACGCTCGACCTCCTCGACGATGGCGTTGTACTTCTCCTTCTTGGAGCGGAAGACCACGTCGTCCTGGTCCCAGCGCCGCACCGGCTCGTTGGTGGGGATCTCCACCACGTCCAGGTCGTAGATCTGACCGAACTCGGCCTCCTCGGTGACGGCGGTGCCCGTCATGCCGGCCAGCTTGTCGTACATGCGGAAGAAGTTCTGCAGCGTGACCGTGGCCAGGGTCTGGGTCTCCTTCTCGACCTTGACCCCCTCCTTGGCCTCCAGGGCCTGGTGCAGGCCCTCGCTGAAGCGGCGCCCGGGCATCAGGCGGCCGGTGAACTCGTCCACGATCTGGATCTTGCCCTCCATGACGACGTACTCGTCGTCCTTCTCGTAGAGGGTGTAGGCGCGCAGGAGCTGGTCCACGTTGCTGATCAGCTCGTTCTTGGCCGCGTAGGCGTGCTCGACCTCCTCGATGGCCTTCGTCTTCGCCTCGGGGTCCAGGTCGCCGTCCTTCTGGATCTTCCCCACCATGACGGCCAGGTCGGGCAGGATGAAGAAGTCGGGATCGTCGGTGGCCAGGATCTCGCGCCCCCGCTCGGTGAGGTCGGCCGTGTGGTGCTTCTCCTCCACCACGTAGAGCAGCGGCTCGTCCGCCTCCCAGAGGGCCTTGTCGCGCATGTAGGCCTCTTCGGTCTTGTTGACCGCGTCGAGGACGCCGGGCAGCTGGGCCAGCCGCCGGAAGCGCTTGTTCTTGGGCGCGCCGCGCGAGACACGCAGCAGGGCCAGGGCCGTCTCCTGGTCGATGGCCACGGTGTCGCCGTCCTCGGTGGCGCCCTTGAAGGTGCGCTCCACGTCGCTCAGCCACTCGTTGACGAGGCGGTTCTGCTGGCGGACCAGGCGGTCGACGCGGGGCTTGAGCTCCTCGAAGCGCTGGGTCGACTTGTCCACGGCGCCCGAGATGATCAGGGGCGTCCGCGCCTCGTCGATGAGCACCGAGTCCACCTCGTCCACGATGGCGTAGTGGAAGTCGCGCAGGACGAGCTGGTCCCGGTGCACGGCCATGTTGTCGCGCAGGTAGTCGAAGCCGAACTCGTTGTTGGTGCCGTAGGTGATGTCCGCGGCGTAGGCCTCGCGCCGCTGGTCGGGCGTCATGGCGTTGACGATGAAGCTCACCTTCATGCCCAGGAACTCGAGCACGCCGCCCATCCACTCGGCGTCGCGGCGGGCCAGGTAGTCGTTGACCGTCACCAGGTGGGAGCCGCGGCCGGTCAGGGCGTTCAGGTAGAGGGGCATGATGGCGACGAGGGTCTTGCCCTCGCCGGTGGCCATCTCGGCGATCCTGCCCTGGTGCAGGACGATGCCGCCGACGATCTGCACGTCGTAGGGCACCATGTCCCAGGCGGTCTCGCGTTCCCACACGGGCCAGGCGGCCTCGCGTTCGGCCAGCCGGCGGCAGGCCTCCCAGACCACGCCGAAGGCCTCGGGCAGCAGGTCGTCCAGGTCCTCGCCGTCGGCCACGCGGGCGCGGAACTCGTCGGTCTTGGCGCGCAGGGCCTCGTCGTCGAGGGCGGCGAAGGGCTCGCGCGCGGCCTTCACCTCCTCGAGCAGGGGGCTCAGCTTCTGGAAGTCCCGCTGGGACTTCTTGCCGAAGAGCTTCTCGAGCAGCTTGGTGAATACCATGTCCAGGCTCACTTCCCTCTATGGCCGGCCGGGCCGGCGAAATGGTCTACACGAACCAGGTGTCGCAGAACTGGATGACCGCGGCAGTGGCCAGGGGCATCGTCAGGTTGTCCCAGCGCCCGGGGGTCCAGCGCTCCATGGACGCCGAGGCGATCCCGCCGGCCACCGTCAGCAGCAGCGACGCGTCGCTGACCAGGGCGATGACCAGCATGGAGACCACGAAACAGGCCGTGGTGCCGACCCAGGTCTTGCTGCCCCGCTTGCGGACCACGGGCGCCCGCGAGCCGTCCGCCTGCTCGAGGCCGAGCTGCTGACGCCGGAAGGACACGGACTGGCCCACGATGGCCGCCGCCGAGTCGCCCCAGGCCAGGCACAGGATGCCCGCCGCCGCCGGCACCGCCGGGAAGAGGAACGACGCGATGGTGGCGCCGATCATCATCACCGAACCGCCCGACAGGGTGTGGCGCTCGTCGCGCCGGAAGATAAGGGGAAAGGTGCGATAGCACCAGAGGGCCCAGCGCTTGGCGGCCAGGCGCGCGAAGTCCACGGTGATGATGAAGACGGTCGCGGACGCCAGTCCGATGGTGCAGACAGGGTCGTCCACCAGCAGCACCCACACCGCCAGGATCGACGAGGACATGTGGATGGCCTTGCGTCCCCACTCGACGCTCTCGCGCCAGGTGCGCGGCGGCGGAGTCTTGTCCGGGCTGGGCTTCGGGTCGGTCATATCCTCGGTTCCCTGGCGGTGCACATCAATCGGAGGCCGAGCGTTGCACGCCCTCGGCCCCGCCCAGTATCCAGGCATAGATCACACGGTCGATCAACACCTTTTCCACGTAGCGCCGGGTCTCGGGGTAGCCGATCCAGGCCAGGAACACCTCCGGCGGAGCGTCCGCGCCGAGCTGCGTGTCCCAGCGCCGCACGGCGCCGGGGCCGGCGTTGTAGTCGGCCAGGGTGCGGTAGGGATCGCCGTCGTAGCGGCGGCGGCCGGTGTCGAGCAGCTCGAGGCCCGCCGCCAGGGAGGCCGAGAAGCGGCGCCAGACCACCTCGCCCTCGTGGTGCCCGTTGCCCGGGTAGTGGAAGGGCATGATCTGCATCCAGCCCAGGGCGCCAGAACGCGACCGCACCGCGGGATCGAAGAGCGACTCGTTGCGGGCCACGGCCAGGACCAGGGCGGGATCGAGGACGCCGGCGTCCAGGGTGTCCATGACGAAGGCATCGGTGGGCACGGGATAGAGCAGCAGCAGGTTCTCGTCGTGGCTCAGTCCCGGCCGCGAGAGCTTCACGGTGGCCGCGAGCTGGCCCCGGGCGTCGCCGAGCAGCAGGGACACGCCGAGCAGGAGGTGCCGCTCCAGGGGCTGCTTGCGGCGCGACGCCAGGCCGACCACCGGCGTCTCCTCGGCGGGCAGGACGCCGTCCGCGGCGACGATCATGGCGCGGGCCAGGGCCCAGTCGAGGATCGTCTCGCGCCAGGGGACGTGGCCCAGGCCCGCGGCGACGGCCGACGCCGTCTCGCCGGCGGACAGGTGGGCGAGATAGGCGGTCCAGGCCACGCCGGGCGTAGCGTCGGCCAGGCGGGGTCCCAGGCGGGCCCAGGCGCGCCAGGTCCCGGTGCGCGCGGACGGCAGGCCGTCGTAGTCGGGTGTCCGGGCCAGGGAGGCGGCCCGTCCGGAGCGCACGAGTGCGCGGGCCTCTCCCCTGCGGTCCGCAGCGGACGGGATTGCCACATCGTCCAGCAGGTCCAGGAGCACCTCGCTGGCCCGGTCCAGGCCCCGGTGGGCCGTGAGGGCCGCCACGCGCTCCGTCTCGATGCGCACCCGGTCGACGACGCCGTGCTTCCCGCTGCGCGACGCCGCCAGCTGCGCGGCCCGCAGGTTGGTCGCGACGCTGCCCCAGAAACCGGAGCCGGCCTGCTTGTCGGCCGCGCGGCGCAGGTAGCCAGCCCGGTGCTCCGGGGCGAGGCCCGGCAGGGCCGCCAGCTTCTCGGCCGCGGTGGCCGTGTAGCCGAGTAGGCGCCAGCGTCCGCGCAACCAGTGTTCCTGAAGTCGTGCATCCGTAGGGAGATCCGGGTACAGGCCAAAGTGCCTTCTCAAGGCGGAGCGGGGCAGCACGACGGCGCCCAGGGCCGCCTTGGCGTCCCGGGGATAGGGACTGCGGTCCAGATCGCGCGAGGCGAGGCCGGGCTTGCGCAGACTTGCCAGGAAGAGGGCGGTCTTCGCATTGGCGGGGGCGGCGGGCAACAGGGGGCGGTCGAGGTGGCGCCGGCGGGCCGACCAGACGGTCCAGCCCGTGTTGCGGTCGTAGGCGCCCAGGTCGAGCAGCTCGGGCCAGAAGGCGTCGGTGTCGTCGGGATCGCCCAGGATGTCGCGCAGGGCGCGCGCGCGGAGCGACCAGACGAAGCGCTCCAGGTCGTCGATCTCCCCCGCCGGCAGGGAACCGAGCAACATCTCGACGGCTGCCAGGGCCGCGCGGGTGTCGCCCGCGGCGACCAGATCCAGGGCCCGCTTGGCGAGCCGGGCCTCGCGCAGGACGTCCGGGCCGGGCTCCGTGCCGTCGCGCTCGGACCAGGCCCGCAGGCGGGTGTCCAGCCAGGCGCGGGCCGCGTCGTCCGACGCGAAGCAGGCGCGCAGGCCGGGCGCGTGGACCAGGAAACCGGCCGGGTCCGCGGCGGCGCGGCGCCAGGCGCCTTCCCAGGCGGTCGACCAGTGCGCGGGCGCGAAGAGGCCCGCGGGCCAGCCGTCCTCGAGGACGACGGCGTCGGCGCCGCCGTGGCGCCCCACGCGCAGATCCTCCAGGTAGGGATCCACCAGGGGCGAGGCGGTGGCGGTGGTCGTGAGAAGAAAGAGGCCTAGGAGGAGGCTCCGTCCGTTCGTCATCTGATCAGGGTCACCTTTCTGCTCGCGGTGCGGGAGCCGTCCCAGGCCGCGAGGCGAATCACGTATACGCCGGCGGGCAACATTCGTCCCGCGTCGTCCCGGCCGTCCCAGCCCAATAAGAACGCGCCGTGGGGCAGCCACCAGGCGCGGACCCGACGGCCGCGCAGGTCGTAGACGCCGAGCTCGGCGCCCAGCAGGTCGTGCTCGGCGAGGAAGCGCGTCTCCGCGGCGAAGGGGTTTGGCGTCGGCGTCCCCAGGTCGAGGGACGCGATCTGCGGCGCAGACCCCAGCCGTCCCGTCCGCGAGACGACCTCGCCCACGTCGATGCGCACGCGGGCCCTCAACAAGGTACGCTGATCCTGCGCACCCGCCGGTAAGGACATCAGGGACGCCGGCACCAGCATGTCCGCCGGGGAATGGCCGGAGGGCCCGGCACTCTCCCAGACGGTCGTCCAGGCGGCGCCGTCGTCCAGGCTGGCCTCGACCGTGATCCACTCCGGCGGTTCCCAGGGCCAGGATAGGGCGAGGCCGTCCCGGTCGGCGTCCCACACGGCCGCGAAGGGAGCGGTGGCCGTCGCGGGATCCACGAGGTCCAGACGGGCGACGAGCCAGCCGCGGCCGCGCAGGGCGAGGAGGTCGTTGGCCAGGTGCAGGCCGAGACGGGTCCAGCCGTGGGCGTCTTCGGGCAGGGGGAAGAGGTCGACGCGCCACAGGGGGGCCGCGCCGTCGAGCGGCTCTCCCGGGTCCACGAAGGCGGGCTGTCCGTGCAGCGGATTGCCCGAGTCGCCGGCGATGGCGCCGCCGTAGCCGCCCAGGGGTTCGAGCGGGACGTAGCCGCCGTCGTGCAACCGCACGTCCACCTGGGCGCCGGCGTAGCCTAGGCCGGGTTCCCAGGCGGGCACGTCCAGGGCGTGGATCAGGCGCAGGACGCCGCCGTCGGTGGCCAAGGGGGGCGACAGGAGCCGGGCGTCGCCGCCCACGGAATAGCGCACCTCGGGCCACGCGGATCCGTCGGCGTGGGCGTCGCCGGTGCAGGCCAGCACGGGCGCGTCGGGCAGGCCCTCGGCCGCGCCGGCGGGCCAGCGGTGCCAGCCGGTGCCGGCGGGATCGGGCGACACGAACTGCCAGTCGCCCGGCCAGGCGGCGGCGAAGTCGAGGGGATCGTCCAGGGCGCGCCAGAGCCACGTGCGCTCGAGCAGGTCGAAGGCTACGTCGTCCCGGCGCAGCTCGACGGCGAAGATGGAGGTGGCGCCGGCCGGCGGCGTGTCGTGGGGCACCCAGACGAGGGGCGTGTCCAGGACCCAGCGGCCCTCTTCCGCCGGGAGCAGGTCTCGCGACACCTGGTTCGCGTCGCCGGCGAAGGCGCCCCAGTCGCTGATCCCGAACAAGTGGGTCACCTGGACGGAGAGGGCGGCGTCGCCCTGGTCGGGTCCGGTCACATCGAGAGAGAGCAGGGTGTCGCCGCCGGCGATCGCGACGGACAGGGACAGGTCGAAGCCGGTGCCGTCGATGTCGTAGACCACCGTCACGCTGTCGCCGGCCTGGGCGAAGACGCAGGCCACGCCGCTGGTCCCGTGGTAGCCATCGCTCGCGGGGAGGGAACCCGCGTCCCAGGTGAAGGGGCCCGCCTCGCCGGGGAACATGTCGTCGAGGCCGCCCTGGGAATCGCCGTCGGCCAGTCCCGTGTCGCCGTCGGCCTCGACCAGGCGGACACGCAGGCGGTCCGGGGCGTCGGTCGCGTGGGTGAAGTCCGGCACGGATTCGTCCACGTGGTAGACCAGCAGGCGGGGGTCGGGGAACAGGGCGTCGAAGGGCCAGGCGCCGTCGCCGCCGCGCACCTCGAGCAGGAAGTACTCGCCGGGATCGGTCCGGGAGGCGGGCAGCCGGAGCAGGGCGCCGGGGCCGAGGGTCACCGCGCCGCTGTCGCCGCGCGCGAGTTCCGTCACCGGGGCCCAGCCGAGCTGGGCGGCGCTGTAGGCGTCGAGCAGGGAGGCGCCGCTGCCGTCACCCTGTCCCCAGGCGCCGGCGGACATGAGGCTGAAGTTGCCCAGCCCCCCGCGGCTCAGGGCGCCGTCGCCGGCGGGCGACAGGTCGGGATCGTAGCGGTCCTCGAGACCGAGCAGGTGGGCCGACTCGTGGGCCCACACGCCGGGGCCGCTGTGCAGGCTGGCCACGGCAAAGCACTGGGCGCTGGTGCCCGCCTGCAGGTGGGGCGCCTCCAGGTAGTACTGCATGGGCACCACCCGGCCCGTGTCCGGATCGTTCTCCAGGCCGGGTGCCGCGTGCAGGATCAACACGCCGTCCACGTGTCCGTCGTCGTCCGCGTCCGCCGCGGCGAAGGGGACGCCGGCGGTGTCCGCGCCCGCGAGGGCGCCCGCTGCCAGGGCCCGGGCGCGGGCGTGGGTGAAGGGAGTCTGCAGATCCGAATAGTAGACGCGCGTCTCGGGCAGGTGGACCGGTGGGGCGAGCACGATGCGCAGCCAGCCCTCCCGTCCGCTGGCCGTGGTGAAGTACCGCTCCAGGGTTTCGCCGTCGAGGCCGGCCACGCGCGGCGCCAACTCGGCGCCGGCGTCCCAGCCCGCGGCCAGGCGCGCATCCGCGAAGTCCACCGGGATCACCAGCAGTCCGAACTCGAAGGCGGCCTTGTCGGCGGCGCGCACGGCGGCGCGGCGCTCGGCGCGCCAGCGGGCCAGCTCCGGGTCGGCGGGTGCGGCCCCGGCCGGGGCGCACAAGCAGGCGACCGCCCCCAGGAGGGCGGCCGTCCACATCGCTTTCGCAGTCCTGCTTGTCATGCGCACATCACGAACCGGTCGGCTCACTCCCACTCGATGGTGCTCGGCGGCTTGCTGCTCACGTCGTAGACCACGCGGTTGATGCCGGGCACCTCGTTGATGATGCGGTTGCTCACCCGCGCCAGCACCTCGTCGGGGATGCGGGCCCAGTCGGCGGTCATGCCGTCCAGGCTGGTCACCGCCCGCAGGGCCACGGCCGCCTCGTAGGTGCGCTGGTCCCCCATCACACCCACCGAGCGGACGGGCAACAGCACCGCGCCCGCCTGCCAGATGCGGTCGTACTCGCCGCTGTCGCGCAACTCCTGGATGAATATATGGTCCGCCTGCTGCAGGAGGCGAATGGCGTCGAGGGTCACCTCGCCGAGGATGCGCACGCCCAGCCCCGGTCCCGGGAAGGGATGGCGCATGAGCATGGCGTCGGGGATCTCCAGGCTGCGGCCCACGCGGCGCACCTCGTCCTTGAAGAGCTCGCCCAGGGGCTCGATGAGCTCGAAGCCCAGTTCCTCCGGCAAACCGCCCACGTTGTGGTGCGTCTTGATGACGTGCGAGGGGCCGTTGACCGAGACGGACTCGATGCGGTCCGGGTAGAGGGTGCCCTGGGCCAGGAAGTCGAAAGGCCCCATGTCGGCGGTGGCCGAGGTGAAGACCTCGATGAAGGTGTTGCCGATTATCTTGCGCTTGCGCTCGGGCTCGGTCACGCCGCGCAGGCGGTCCAGGAAGATGTTGCGGGCGTCCACGCGCTGGACCGGCCGGTGCAGGAAGGCGTTGAGGTTGCGCTCCACCTCGCTGGCCTCGCCGAGGCGCAGCAGGCCGTTGTCCACGAAGACGGTGTAGAGCTGTTCGCCGATGGCCTGGTCGATGAGCGTGGCGACCACGGTCGAATCGACGCCGCCGGACACGGCGCACAGCACCTTGCGGTCGCCCACGCGCGCGCGGATCTCCTCGATGGCGGTCTCGGCGAAGGCGGCGGCCGACCACTCGCTGTCGATGGCGCAGATGTCGCGGCAGAAGTTGTGCAGGATCTGCATGCCGTGCTCGGTGTGGACCACCTCGGGATGGAACTGCACGCAGTAGAAGCCCCGCCCCTCGTCACCGGCCGCGGCGTAGGGGATGGAGCCGGAACTGGCCAGGGGCGCGAAGCCATCGGGCAGGGCGCCCACGCGGTCGCCGTGGCTCATCCACACGCCCTGCTCGCCGGGCGTATCCGCGAAGAGGCGACCGCCGGTCCCGCAGTCGATGGTGGCCGGCCCGTACTCGCGCTTGGACGAGGCCTCGATGGTGCCGCCGAGCTTGCGGCACATGAGCTGCATGCCGTAGCAGATGCCGAGCAGGGGCTTGCCCTCGCCGAAGAGCTCGTCCCCGATGTCGGGCGCGCCGTTCTCGTAGACCGAGGAGGGGCCGCCGGAGAGGACGACGCCGCGGATCTCGTCGCGGTCGAGCAACTCTCGGTAGCGGTTGTAGGGGTAGATCTCGGAGAACACGCCGACCTCGCGCAGGCGTCGCGCGATGAGCTGGGTGTACTGGGATCCGAAATCGAGGACCGCCACCTCGGGCTGGACATGTGTCTGGCTCATGGTCGTTCCCTGTCAGTGACGGAAGTGCCGTCTGTTGGTGTGGATCAGCGTGAGGCCCAGGCGCTCGGCCGCCGCGATGACCTCCTCGTCGCGGATCGAGCCGCCCGGCGCGATGACGCCCGCCACCCCCACCTCGTGCAGACGCTCGATGCTGTCCGCGAAGGGGAAGAAGGCGTCGGAGGCGCAGACGCAGCCCTCGAGGTCGAGCTCCTGGTCGCCCGCCTTGCGGATGGCGATGCGGGTGGAATCGACGCGGCTCATCTGCCCCGCGCCGATGCCAAGGGTGCACGCATGGTCGCCGAGCACGATGGCGTTGCTCTTGACGTGCTTGCAGACACGCCAGTTGAAGGTCAGGGCGGCGCGCAGCCGGTCGTCGGGCGCCGGGCCGGCCACGTGGTTCCAGTCATCGAGTTCCGGGAAGCCCTCGTCCTCCTGCTGGTGCAGCTGCACCTGGCCGAAGGCGCGCCCCTGGCCGCGGGTCGCCGCGGCGAAGGCCGCGAAGTCGCAGACGAGCACGCGCAGGTTCTTCTTCTTGCGCAGGATCGCCAGGGCATCCTCGGCGTAGGCGGGCGCGAGCACGACCTCGCAGAAGCGCTTGCGCAGGATCTTGACACTGTCGGCATCCACCTCGCAGGTGAAGGCGAAGATACCGCCGAAGGCGGACTCTGGATCGCAGCGCAGGGCCTGCTCGAGGGCCTCGGCCGGGGTGTCGGCGGTGCCCACGCCGCAGGGATTGGTGTGCTTGATGGCCGCGCAGGCCACGCCCTCCAGGTCGCCGGCCAGCTTGGCCGAGGCGATCACGTCGAGCAGGTTGTTGTAGGAGAGCTGCTTGCCGTTGAGCTGACGCATGCCCATGCCCGCCAGCGGATCCTCGGGATCGTCGCCGGGCAGGAAGAGCTCGGCCTGCTGGTGGGGATTCTCGCCGTAGCGCAGCTCCACGCCCAGGTGGCCGTCGTGGACGTCGCCCGCGAAGTAGTCGGCGATCTGGGCGTCGTAGTCGGTGACGCGCACGAAGGTCTCGGCCGCCATGCGCCGGCGGAAGTCGGCGGCGGGGAAGCCGTCACCCTCGCGGCAGGCCTCGGCGAAGGCCGCATAGTCGTCGGGGTCGCTGAGCACGCAGACGCGGGCGTGGTTCTTGGCGGCGGCGCGCAGCAGCGACGGGCCGCCGATGTCGATCTTCTCGATGACGGCGGCGTGCTCGGAGCCCGCCGCCACCGCCGAGGCGAAGTCGTAGAGGTTGCAGACCACCACGTCCACCGGGGCCACGGCCTGGTCGGCCACCTCGGCGAAGTCCTCCTCGCGGGCGCCGAGGATGCCGCCGAAGATCCGCGGGTGGAGCGTCTTGACGCGGCCGCCGAAGATCTCGGGGAAGCCGGTCACCTCGCTGACGTCCGTCACCTCGAAGCCGTGCTCGCGCAGGTGGGCGGCGGTGCCGCCGCTGGCCACGAAGGCGTAGCCGTGCTCCCGGAGCCGGGTGGCCAGCTCGGCCAGGCCCGACTTGTCCGTCACGCTGAACAGGGCGCGGCGGGAGCGGGTCAGGCCAGGATCGCTTGCCATCTGCGGGCCTCCTCGGCGAAGAGTAGGTCGAGCACCTCGAGGTAGCGGCGCGAGGTGTGGTCCAGGATCTCGTCGGGCAGCGCCGGCGGCGGATAGGTCTGGTCCCAGTCGAGTGTGTCGAGGTGGTTGCGCAGGATCTGCTTGTCCCAGCTCGGCGGCTCCTCCCCCGGCACGTGTTCGGCGGCGGGCCAGAAGCGGCTGGAGTCGGGGGTCAGCACCTCGTCGATCAGGGTGATCTGGCCGTCGATCAGGCCGAACTCGAACTTGGTGTCGGCGATCAGCACCCCGCCCGCCTTGGCGTAGGCGGCGGCGCGGGTGTAGAGGTCCAGGGTGAGATCCTGGAGTTCGGACGTGGCCTCTTCGCCGATGATTTCGCGCGTTTGCGCCAGGTCGATGTTCTCGTCGTGGCCGGTCTCAGCCTTGGTCGAGGGCGTAAAAAGGGCACGCGGCAACTGCTGGGACTTGAGCAGCCCCTCGGGCAGCGCGTGGCCGCAGATGGTGCCGTCCTTCTGGTAGGAGCGCCAGCCGGAGCCGGTGATGTAGCCGCGGGCGATGCACTCCACGGGGAAGGGCTCGGCCTTGCGCACCAGCATGGCGCGGCCGGACAGCTCCGAGCGCAGATCGCGGAAGGGGGCCGGAAAGAGATCCGCCTCGGCCGTGACCAGATGGTTCGGAATCTCGTTGAAGTAATCCAGCCAGGCCATTGTCATAACTGTCAGTACGCAACCTCGCCCCGGGACGTCCTGGTCCATCACGACGTCGTAGGCCGAGATGCGGTCGGTGGCCACGATCATCAGCTCCTGCCCGAGGTCGAAGATCTCGCGCACCTTGCCGGTGCGGTCGGGCTTCAGGCCGAGATCGACCGTGCTTCGCAACGACTGCATCTTTCTCCCGTTCGCTGGAATCTGGTTTGATGTCGGGTGGTGTTATCGCCGAGACGCCGGCATGGTACGCGCCGGTCCGCCGGGTGTCAAGCCGATGGCCGCGGGAACCGGCCCGGCGGTGATTTCGGGCGGTCCCGCGTCCCGCCAGCGCAGTACGACGGTGCCGTCGAGATCGGTGCGCAGGACGCGCAGGGTGTCGACGCCGAGCGTGAAGGGACCGTGGCTGGGGTGGCCGTGGCGGTTGTCCAGGCCGCAGCTGATCAGCATCGTCGCCGGACGCAGCGCCGCCAGGAAGCCGGGGGAACTGGAGGTGCGGCTGCCGTGGTGTCCCGCCTTCAGGACCTCGAGGCCGTGTGGGGCGTGTATGGGATGCCTCGCCAGCAGGTCCCGCTCGCCCGCCGCCTCCAGATCGCCGGTCCACAGGCCGCGGGGCCGGCCGTGACCGTGGAGGGCGACGACCAGCGAGCGGTCGTTCTCCGCCGGGCCCGTCTTCTCCGCTCCTCCCGTTGCGATGCAGATCAACGACCAGCCGGCCGCCCGGTGCAGGGTGTCGCCGGGCGCCGGACGCCGCACGGACCGGGGGTGGACATCCGGCGGCGCCTCGGCGCGGCCGCCCAGCCACCAGGTCGACGGAGCCAGCTCGGCGGCCACCTGCGCGGCCGCTCCATCGTGATCCGCGTGTCCGTGGGTGAGCACCACGCCGGCCGGCGGACCGAGGCCCTCCCGTCTGAGCCAGGGGCGGACGTCGCGCCGGAAGGGCCCCGTGTCCCGCCAGGCCTCCCCCGTGTCGATCAGGATCCAGCTGCGGTCGGGGAAGACCAGGGCGGCGCAGTCCCCCTGGCCCACGTCGAACTGGACGGCCGTCATCTCGCCGCCGTGCACGGTACGGCCCAGGTAGGGCAGCGTCAGCAGGCCCGCGGCGCACACGGCCCCCACGCAACGCGCGACCCGACCGGAGGCCGTGGCCAGCCGCCACAGACCCCAGAGACCCGTCGCGTAGAGCACGCCTGCACGCAGGTCCCAGAGCGGCAGCCCGAGGCGGGCGCCGGCCAGGTCCGCGAGCAGGCCCGTGCCGGCGGAGATCAGGCGCAGCATGAGCCAGGACACCGCGGACAGGGATTCGGCGAGCCAGCCCAGCGGCGCGAGCAGCAGCGCGCCGGCGCCCAACCACACGGCGCCACCGAAGACAGGCACCGCGACGAGATTCAGGCCGGTGGCCAGCGGATGGATCCAGCCGAAGCTGCGGGCCGTCTCGGGCAGGGCACCGAGCTGGGCGCCGAGACTGACGGCCAGCGCGTTGCCCAGCCAGCGCACCGCGCGCGGGCGGCCGGCGAGACCGGGCGACACGGCGCGCAACGTGAGGACGATGCCCGCGGCGGCCCCGAAGGAGAGGCGCAGCCCCGCGTCCGACAGGGCCGCCGGCTCGGCCAGGGTCCAGATCCAGAGCAGCAGGCCGAGACTGCGCAGTCCGTCCGGGGGGCGTCCCGTCCAGGCGGCCACGGCCGCGACGCCCAGCAGGGAGGCCGCCCGCACGGCGGAACCCGGCATGCCGACCAGCAGCGTGTACACGACCAACGCGGGGACCAGGATCAGGCAGCGGCCCCCGGGACCGAGTCGCGCCAGTCTGAGCATCAGCATCAGGATGCCGCCCACGAGCCCCACGTGCAGACCGCTGACGGCGAAGAGATGGCCCAGGCCGAGCCCGGCGTAGGACGCGCGCAATGAGCGCATCTCCTCGCTGCGATCACCCAGCAGGACCGAACGCAGCAGGCGCGCTTCGTCCGGCGGGAAGAGCGTCTCGATCCGGTCGACGAGAGAGACGCGCAGCGGCGACAGCCAGCGTGCGCCGGCGTGGCCGAGGATGTCGTCCTGCGCCGGGAGCGTATCCCGCTCGGTCAGGCGGCCCTCCCACGCCAGGCCGCGCCCCCGCAGGAAGTCCCGGGTCGAAAAGCCGCCCGGTACCGCCGCCCGCCGCGGCACGCGACAGTCGAGCTGACCCGCCAGGCGCTGCCACAGGTGCGGCCCGGCACCCTCGCCCGCGATCATCACACCCTCGCCGGGCCGTGGCCCGGGGTGACCGTCCACCTCGGGAAACGCGCCGGCCATCAGCACGGCGGGCGCCCGCCAGCCCGTGCCCGCGGGCCGCGGCCAGGCCGTGACGCGCAGGCAGGCCCCGCCTTGCCAGACGCGCCGGCGCGCCGGCGACCAGCGGTCCGGGCAGACGATGCCTCTCTCCGCCGCGTCGTCCGCCGCCGCGCACCAGCCCAGCGCCGCGGTGGCGAGCGCGGCCCCGAGTCTCACCTCGGGACGGGCGCTGACGGCCGCGGCCAGGGGCGTCAGGCAGGCCAGCCGCGCGGCGTCGGGTCCGGGCAGGGGCCGCGGCCCGCCGTGCCACTCCCCCGCACCGAGCCCCGACAACAGCAGGACGGCCCAGGTCGCGGGCCAGGGCCGGCGGGCGAGGTCGGCGAGACGGGAACCGATCAGTCGGCGGGCGCGCTGTAGCGGGGCAGGGTGAGGATGGGATCGCCGTCGGGATTCCAGAAGTGGCACCTGTTGCGGCCCCGCTGCTTCGAGAGGTAGAGCATCCGGTCGGCGTTGCGGTAGAGCTCCTCGGGCGTGTCGCCGGCCGCCGGGTAGGAGACGCCTCCGAAGGAGATGGTCACGCGCAGGGCCTCCTCGACGCCCGGGTCGGAGAGGCGGAGGTTGGCGATGCGCACCTGGATGCGCGTGACGATGTCGCGGGCGGCCTCGATGTCCGTGTCGGGCAGGACCAGGGCGAACTCCTCGCCCCCGACGCGGCAGACGATGTCGATCCGCCGCAAGCCCTGGAGCAGTTCGCGGGCCACGGACTTGAGCACCCGGTCGCCGGCCGGGTGGCCGAAGCGGTCGTTGATGTCCTTGAAGTGGTCGATGTCGCCGAGCAGCAGGACCAGGGGCGCCTCGCGGCGGTGGGCCCGCTCGAGTTCCAGGGCGAACTGGGCGTCGAAGAAGGCGCGGTTGTGGACGCCGGTGAGGGTGTCGGTGTGCACCAGGCGGCTCATTTGCAGGGTCTGGCGCCACCCGTTGGTGACGAAGCGGGAGATGCGGAACGCCAGGTTGACGAGCGCCTCGCGCTCGATGGGCGCGGTGTGGATCACGTAGAGCAGGCCCGCCTCGCCGGCCGGGGATCCGTCCTCTCCCGTCGCGGCCTCGCTAGGCGGGTACAGGGGCACGGCGACGCCGGCCGCGAAGACGTCCGCTTCGTCGTCGGGACCGAAGTGCGCGCGCAGCCACGGCGGCAGTTCGCGTCGCGAGGGCAGCCAGACGGCCTCTCCCTCGACGCGGGTGGTGGCCCAGAAGGGTCGCTCCTCCCGCGGGCAGGTGCCCACGTTCAGGGGCGGCTCGGGAACATCCGTCGCGCCGAACAGTTCGATGTGGAGTTCGGCCCGGGGAAAGGTCGGTTCGAGCAGGTCGAGCACGTCCTGCAGGATGGCGGCGGTGCTGTGGCCGCCGGAGCGGGAGACGGTGTGAACCTGGGCGCGCTCCATGGCGTTGAGCAGCCGCTCGTGCAGGGCGGGATCGTAGGTCGACAGGGGATCCGGGTCCGGACCGGCGCTCCCCGGGGTCGCCGGCTTCACGGGTTCGGGAATCAGGGGCGTGAGGTCCAGCAGGGCCGCGTGGTCACGCAGGGCGAAGTAGCGACCGTCTCCTGTGCGACCGTCGCCGACGGTGACCCGGACCAGATCGCCGCGCCGGAGCAGGCTGGACACCAGGCTGCGCCCGTGGCGCCTCATGGCCTCGGTGTCGTCAGCGGCGAGGGCCAGGCGCAGCGAGCGCCGCAGGGGCGCGGCGACTTGGGCCACGGACAGCAGGTGCTTCAGAAGCGAGCGCAATCGGGTCCGGCTCCTGGGTGGATGTCAGCTTGACGCACGTCGATCGCACGTATATTGGTACGGGACTGGCGTGTACGCACGTACATAATTGTGACACAAAGTACGTAAACTTGCAATATGGACAGTCTTGTTGAAGATCGTCCCCGGTGCGGAGAGGCTCCGCGCCGACCGCTCACAGCCCGACGGGAGAACAGGGATGTCTCACCGCCTCGCCCCCGTAACGCAGACCTGGAGCCGTCTCGGCCCTCTGCTCGCCCTCCTGCTCCTGCTCGCCGGCTGCACGCCGTGGTTCGGTGGCGGTGACGCCCCCGAGACGAGCCCGGCGGCCGTCGTGTCCGGGGATCCCGCCCCCGCGGAGCCCGACACGCAGGCCGACGCGACGTCCGCCGTCGTGCTGCCGCCCGACGAGGCCGCCTCCTCCTCCCTGCGCGTGCTCCTGGAGGAGCGTCCGGATCTCGCCCAGCTCGACAGCATCTACCGCCAGGCCCTGGAGCTCCTCTCCCGCGCCCACTACGAGGCGGCGGAGGACCTGATCTTCGTGCTGAAGGAGGAGGCCGTGGCCATGGGGCCCGCGGACCGGGACAGCCTGGCCCAGCGTTTCCTGTCCAGTCTGGACCGGCGGGTGACCCTGCTCGCGGGCGTGCTCACCGAGGACCGCGTCATGAGCCTCTCGGTGGCCGAGGACGACACCCTGCTGACCGCCGCCTACGAGAACCTGCGCGGCCTCTCCTTCCCCGACTCCCTGGTCCCCGTGGGCGGGGCCCCGCGCCGCGACATCCACAGCGACCTGCTCGGGGTGGACAACGAGGCCGTGAGCCAGTGGCTCGACTACTTCCAGGGCAACGGCCACGGCAGCCTGCAGAAGTGGCTCGAACGCAAGGCCGCCGTCGACTCGCTGATCTACAGCCATCTCGACGGGGCCGGCCTGCCGCGCGAGCTCATCTACCTGGCCGCCATCGAGAGCGGCTTCAGCACCAGCGCCCGTTCCGGCGTGGGCGCCGTGGGTCCCTGGCAGTTCATGCCGGGCACCGCCCGCCACTTCGGCCTGCGTTGCGACTGGTGGGTGGACGAGCGCCGCGACCCCGAGATGGCCACCATCGCCGCCGTCACCTACCTCACCCAGCTCTACCACCACTTCGAGGACTGGGCCCTGGTGCTGGCCGGCTACAACACGGGCGAGCACCGGGTCGACCGGGCCATCCGCCTCGCGGGCCACGACCATTTCTGGGACCTGCACCTGCCCTGGCAGACCCGCAACCACGTGCCCAAGTTCATCGCCACGGCCCGCATCTGCGAGGATCCCCTGGCCTACGGACTCGAACCCACCAACGGCGCCAAGTTGGGCTACGACGTCGTCGACGTGACCGACGCCACCGACCTGGGCCTGATCGCCGAGTGCGCCGGCGTGGACGCCGAGACGGTGGTGGCGCTGAATCCCGCCCTGCTGCGGCGGGCCACGCCCCCCGGCGCCGGCGACTACCCCGTGCGCGTCCCCCTGGACACGGGCGACCGCTGCCTGCGCAAGCTGCGCTCGATCCCCCTGGCCGAGCGTCTCACCTGGCGGCGGCACACGGTGGGCCGCGGCGAGACCCTGGGCGGCATCGCCGGGCGCTACGGCACCACCGTGTCGGACATCGCCGAGCTCAACGGCCTCCGCAACGCGGCCCTGATCCATCCCGGCGACAAGCTGCTGATCCCCATGCCCGCCGTGCTGGCCGACCGGGCCGAGCGGCGCGTCGCCGAGAGCGGCCACTACGTGCCGCCGTCGGGCTACCAGCGCGTGAGCTACCGGGTGCGCAGCGGCGACACGCTCACCGGCATCGCGCGCAAGCTGGGCGTCAGCCTGCGCCACCTGCGGCGCGTGAACAACATGCACGGCTCCGGCCTGATCCGGCCGGGCGACCGCATCTACGCCTACAGACCTCCCCGGCCCTGAGGCCGAGGAGGTCCGCGCGAATCGTCTTCCCTCTAGAAGTGAGCCGTGATGCTGACCCGGTGGGTCTCCTCGTCGATCTCGAGGACGTCGCCGGCGTAGGCGTAGTCGATGGTCAGCATGGAGACGCGGAAGCCCGCGCCGAGGGTGAGGTCGTCGATGGTGAAGCCGGAGTCGAGGCCGCCGCGCAGGAAGACCTTCTCGCGCAGGGCCAGCTCGCCGCCCAGGTGGAGGTTCGTGCTGAGGGATCCGGCGTGGAACTGGTCGCCGTCGCGGCGGTTCTCGAAGCGCGTCTCGGCGGCGGAGGCCAGCGTGATACGCGCGCCCCAGTCGGGCAGGCGCAGGTTGTAGGCCAGGCCTGGCACCAGAGCGGGCGTGATGACCTCGTTCTTGGAGTAGCCGTCGGGGCCGGTCCAGGAGAGGAAGGTGTGGGTGGCGTCCTGCAGCTTCACGCCGAAGTCCAGGTCGCGCCAGATGCCGCGCCGGAAGGCGCCCAGGTCCAGGCCGATGCCCAGGCTCGCGTACTCGCCCACGCTCTGGCGGATGAACTTGACGGTGCCGCCCAGCTGCCAGTCGCCCTTGCGCTCGGCGTAGCTGGCGAACAGCGCCAGCTCGGAATCGCTGGCGAACTTGATCTGGTCCTGCAGGGTGAAGAGGCCCTGCAGTTCCTCGTTGGTGACGGTGCCGTCGCTGTCGGCGTCCAGCTGGTCGAAGAGGTGGTCGGTCAGCGGGATGTCGTCGACCCCGAGACGGATGGCGGAGATGGCCACCGCGCCGTCCTCTCCCCCGAGCAGCGACCAGCCCACGGGCTGGGCGTAGGCCACGAAGTCGCGGTCGATGAGGTCGCCGAATCGCTCGGCGTGCATGAGCAGCAGGTTGCGCCCCTCGGTGCCCACGAGGCCGGCCGGATTCCAGAAGGCCGCCGACGGGTCGTCGGCCACGGCCACGAAGGCGCCGCCCATGGCCAGCGCGCGGGCGCCGCCGCCGTCCTCCATGAAGGCGCCGGCGTACTTGTCGGCCAGGGCGTCGCCGGGCGACGTCGCCAGGACGAAGAGCAGGCACAGGGCGCAGGCGGACAGGGCGCTGGTATACGTCCGGCGGGTACCGGTGATCAGCATGGGGGATCCTCGCATTCCCAGGGGTGGACGGGCCGTGCCGATCCGCACGGCTCAATGGGTGCGTTCACCTGCGGTCCGCCGAGCGGGCCGTCAGGTGCAACGGCGACGAGCTGCGAAGCCCCTGCCGCTGCTCCATATTATACGTCAACGACGCGCGGAGGGCCAAGCCCTCGTCTCATCCTCAGTTCAGACCGTACTTCTTCAGCTTGCGGTACAGGGTCCGCTCGCTGATGCCGAGCTTCTCGGCCGCCTCGCGGCGCCTGCCGCCGGTGGTGGCCAGGGCCCGCTCGATCAGGGCCCGTTCGGCGCTGACCAGGTCGCCCTCGCCGGCGCCGGGTTCGGTGGAGTAGCCGGCCTCCCCGGCGAAGGTGTCGACCACCTGTCCGGCGAAGGACACCGGCACGGCGTCGCCGCCCTCGACCATCGCCAGCAAACGCTTCACGTCGCCCCTCAGTTCCAGGAGCGTGGCCATGAGCAGTTCCATCTCCAGTCCCGTGCCGCGCGCGACCGGCACCGGCAGGTTGCCGGGCTGGCCCCGCACGTGGCCGGTGACGACCTCCTCGGGCAGGTCCGAGGTGTCGATCATGCCGGTCTGCTTGAAGACCGACATGGAGCGGATCATGTTGCGCAGCTCCCGCACGTTGCCGGGCCAGGCGTAGGCGCTCAGCAGTTCCAGGGCCGGCCGGGCAATGCCGCGCAGGGAGAAGCCGTGCTCGGCGTTCTCCTGCTCGAGGAAGGTCTGGGCCAGGATGGGCACGTCCTCGCGGCGGTCGCGCAGGGGCGGCGCCGGAATGACCACCACGCGCAGGCGGTAGTAGAGGTCCTGGCGGAAGCGGCCGGCCTCGACCTCCCGCGCCAGGTCGCGGTGGGTGGCGGCCACCAGGCGGATGTCGCTGCGCTCGACCCGGGTGCCGCCCACGGGCATGAACTCGCCGGTCTCCAGGGCGCGCAGGAAGCGGGTCTGCATGGCCAGGGGCAGCTCGGCCACCTCGTCCAGGAAGAGGGTGCCGCCGTCGGCGCGCTTGAACACGCCCTCGTGCCGGCTCACCGCGCCGGTGAAGGCGCCCTTCTCGTGTCCGAAGAGCTCGCTCTCGAGCACGCCCTCGCTCAGGGCGCCACAGTTGAGGCTCACGAAGGGCTTGTCGACGCGGGAGGAGTGCTGGTGCAGGGCGCGCGCCACGAGTTCCTTGCCGGTGCCGCTCTCCCCCAGGACCAGCACGTTCACGTCGAGGGGCGCGGCCTGGGCGACCAGGGCGATCATCTGGTTGACCGCGCGCGAGCGGCCGACGATGCCGCTGCGGTTGCGCACCTCGCGCAGCTTCAGCAGGCGTTCCACCTCGAGGCGTAGCTCGTCGTCGGGGACGCCGGGGGCCAGGCGGCGCAGGGCGCCGCGGTGGGGCTTGTCCTGGAGGCCGGAAAGCACGGCGGGCTCGCCGAGCACGATCAGGTCCGCGTCGCCGCGCAGGGAAAGGAACTTCTCGACCACGTGGCGCGAGCGCCGGTACTCGGTGGTGTCGAAGATGAGCAGGGCGCCCCCGCCCTCGGCGAAGACGGCCAGGGCTTCCGAGGGGGATTCGTGGAGGGTGAGCGCCACGTCCGGCAGGCGCATGTCGGCCACCGTCTTGAAAAGGGCCGGTCTGCGTCCGAGTACGGCCACGTTGTGGGACACCGCGCGCCCTCCTGCGAACCTGTCAGTCCCGCTGTCAGGCGGGCCGGGGAATCTAGTCACTGCAATCGAAAGGGAAAATAGCACATATGGCCGGCGTGCGCCAACCCCGGGCCGGGATGCGGACGCGAGGTGTCAGGCCCGCTCAGTTCTGACGATGCAGGTATTCCACGTCCATGCCGGTGGCGAAGGCGTCGTAGCCCACCCCCGCGCCGGAGAGACGGCCGCTCTTGAGCGCGATCTCCTCGAGGGATTCTGCGGCCCGGCGCAGACGGCGCAACAGCAGGTCCAGGGATTCCAGTCCCGCGCTCTCGGTTTCCAGGCGGTCGGGAGGCACCGGTACGGCCGTCTGGACGGCCCGGTAGGCGGCGAGACCCGCGGCGTCGGGACGCGGCTGGACCGCGGGCGGCGCCGCATCCGAGCGGGTTCGCGGACGAGGCCGCGGCAGCGGGGCGGAGAGGTCTCGCCACAGACGTCGAGCGTGGGCGCCGAGGCCGGTCCAGCCCGGCTTCAGACGCTGGATCTGGATGTAGATGGCCACCACCAGGGCCGTGCCGCCGGCCGCGATGGCCACCGCGCCCAGCCAGGCCATGGTCTTGTTCCCGCCCTGCAGTACGTCCATGATCTCCACGTCCATCATCCTTTCCTTCGGCTCTCGTCAGTGCGGCGCGGCGCGCTCGCTCAGGCTTTCGTGTCCAGCACGACGCCCTTGTTCCCGTCGTCCCCCTCCTGCGCGTCGGCGCTCGCCTCGTGCTCGGCGGCGGCCTCCTGCAGGTCCTCGCCGGCCGGCCGCTCCGGCTCGTCCTCGCGGCCGCGCTTGCGCTCGCTGTCGGGATTGATCTTGTGCTTCTGCACCTCTTCGCTGCGCTTGACGCGGTCGGTCCGCTTGTCGTTCTTCAGCAGCTTGTCCGTGGCGGGGTTCAGGGGCTGGGCGGCCTGTCCCTTGACCTGGGCGCGGGCCACGTTGGCGATCTGGCTGATGGTGGTCTTCACCGAGAAGCCGTCGGTCGTCACGTCGCACCTCCCAACCCGTCAGGCCGCGCTCAGGATCGCAGCGGCACGTCCAGTTCCATCAGCACCGTGGCCAGCTTGACCAGCGGCGGCAGGGCCAGCCCCGCCATGATGTTGATCTTCTCGTGGAGGTCCGCCTTCTCGAGGACCTCCTCCACCGTGTCCTCGCGCTGCTTGCGTATCTCGCGGCTCAGCCGCCCGATGGATTTCTTGCCCTCGCTGCGCTGGATCTTGCCGCGCAGGCGCAGGATCGCCTTGGTGTGGATCTGGCAGACCCGGGACTCGGTCACGTCCAGGATCTCGCCGATCTCCTTCAGGGTGAGTTCCTCGTAGTAGTAGAGGACCAGCACCAGCTGTTCCTTGTCCGCCAGCTCGCCCAGGCTGCTGGCGATCAGGCCGCGCATCTCCTCCTCCGAGACGCAGGTCTCGGCGTCGGGCGTCCGCGTGTCGGGCAGGTAGTCGCCGAGGCTCGAGCTGTCGTCGTCGTCGGAGCCGTCGGCATCCAGCGAGACGATGGTGGCCACGGCGACCTCGTCCATCATCACGGCCAGGTCGCGGCGCGTGACGCCCAGCTCCTTGGCCAGCTCCTCGTCGGTCGCCGTGCGCCCGAAGCGGGCCTCCAGCCGCGTGTAGGCGTCCTCGAGCTGACGCGCCTTGCGGCGCAGGGAGCGCGGGAACCAGTCCTGGGTGCGCAGCTCGTCCAGGATGGCGCCGCGGATGCGGGGGATCGCGTAGGTCTCGAACTTGTTGCCGCGCTTGTAGTCGTAGTTGTCGATGGCCTGGATCAGGCCCAGCAGCCCCGCCGAGACCAGATCGTTGTGGTCCACGTAGTGGGGCAGGCCGATGGCCATGCGGCCCGCGACGTACTTGACCAGCCGCGCGTACTGTTCGACCAGTTCCTGGCGGGCCGGTTGGTCGACGCTCTTCGCGAGCCGTTCCCAGAGGTCCAGATGGGCGATCGTATCGTTCTTAAGCATGCAGTGCCTCGTTGTCTCGGTTGTGGGTCACGAACCGGTTGCAGTTTCCGTGCCTGCGCAGGGCCATGGGCCCTACTTATCCTCGCCGACGAGCTGCTTCTGGCGTTCGGCCTTGCGGCGCTTCATCTCCTCCACGCGCGCGGCATCCTCGGTTTTCCGTTTTTCCAGCTCGGCGTCCGACACGGCCTGGTGCTTGGCCCAGTCCTCGCGGATCCACTCGTCCTGGATGCCCGCCCGGAAGATCATCACCAGGATCGCGCCGAGGGCGTAGAAGGCGAAGTAGGCGATGGCCGCCCGCTTCAGCGTGGCCAGCACCCCGTAGTCGCGGATCAGCGCGAAGCAGACGGCGGCGAAGGCGGCGCTCAGGGCGGTGGTGTTGACGATCTTCTGCATTCCTCATGCCTCCAGGGCTTCAGTGTCCGCTCGCCGCGTCGGCGGCGGAGGTCGCGTCCGCGGGAATCTCCTCCAGGACCCGCGCCAGCAGGCCCGCGGGGGTGGCGATCTCGGCGCCCGGGCCCGGCCACGCGCCGCCGCCGACCAGCGACAGCGGGAAGGGCGAGGCGAGCAGGATGTCGATCAGCTTGCCCGCGCGCGCGGTCAGGTCGAGGCGCGTGAGCGCCAGCCAGTCGCAGTTCCAGGCGCGGGCCGCGGACCAGATGCGCTCCCGCTCGGCCAGGTCGGCGTCCGCCGGCAACAGCAGGTGGCGGTGCACCTCGTCGTGGTCGGCGAGCAGGCGCCGGGTCCGCTCGTCCGAGAGGGCGGCGCTCTCCAGGGCGGGCGTGTCGATGAGCACCGCGTCGTACTGTTCGAAGTAGCCCAGGCCGCCGGCGAGCTGCGTGGCGTCGCGCAGGATGGCCGCGTCGTAACCCCGGGCCGCGGCCTCTTCCTGCAGGCGGCGGATCTCGCCGCCGTGGCGCGGCGCGAAGGACAGCAGCAGCACGCGCCGGCCGCTCTCCTTGAGGCGGGCGGCGGTCGAGAGCACGAGATCCGTCTTGCCGGAACCGGGGCCGCCCAGGAAGAGGTGGCAGCCGGTCAGGTCCTCCCAGCCGCCGCCGCTGGTGCGGATCAGGCCTTCCAGGTGGGACATGGCGGCCGCCGGGCTGCCCTCGCCCCCCGTCTCGGCGCGGTAGAGGCGCTGGATGTGGCGCACGGCGGGCACCGAGGCGCCCGCGGTGAGCAGGGGCTTGCCCAGCGGGTAGTCCGCCACGGCGGCCCGGTCGGCCTGGGGCCGCGGCTTGGGCGCGGCGCGCAGGGTCTCGACGAGGTCCTCGATGCGTTCCAGTTCGGCGGTGATGGCCCGCGCGTAGTCGTCACGCGCGCGGGGTCGCGGCGCGGCGGCCGCGACGGGGGCCGGTGCGACCCTGGCGGGCTCGGGTGCGGTGGCGGGTCGCGTCACCGTGACCTCGATGAGCTGGACGCGTCCGAGGCCGCTCTCGTCGCGGCGCGTCACGCTGCACGTGTCCACCACGCAGGCCTCCTCGCCGTACTCGAGGCGCACGTTCTCGAGGGCCTCACGCAGGGTGCGGCCGGTGACCTTGTGCTGGGCCGTCTCAGGCCGTCGCTTGCTGAGCATCTTGCACTCCCTGGGTGGAAACCGTTCCCGCCGACTGGACGCTGGTGTTGCCGGTCACTTCCGTGTAGCCCATGACGGGCAGGCTGGGGAACGTGGGTTCGATCAATCGCTTGACGAAGAGCCGCATGGGCGTCGGCACCAGCAGCACCGGCGGCTTGCCGCGGCTGTAGACCTTCTGCAGGGTCCGCTCCAGGCGCTCCAGGAGCGTCTGGGCCAGCAGGGGGTCGAGCACCACGGCGCCGACCTTCTCCGATTCCTGGGCCGCCTGCCCGAGGTGGTACTCGGTTTCCGGATGCAGGGTGACCGCGTAGACGTTGCCGTCCGGCTCGACGTAGAGGCTGCTGATGGTCCGGCGCAGCGACTCGCGCGCCTTCTCCAGCAGCATGTCCGGGCTCGTGTTGGCGCCCACGTAGTTGGCGAGCGTCTCGAGGATGGTCACGATGTCCTTGATGGGGATCCGCTCGTGCAGCAGGCCCCGCAGCACGTTGTGCAGGGTGTTGACCGGCACCTTGTCGGGGATCAGGTCCTCGACCAGCGCGGGCGCGAACTCGCGCACCGTCTCGCACATGTCCTTCACGTCCTGGCGCGAGAGCAGCTCGTCGGCGTGGTTGCGGACGGTCTCCGAGAGATGCGTCGCGAGCACCGCCGTCGGCTCGACGACCGTGTAGCCCTCCATCTCCGCGGCCGCCTTGCGGCCCGGGTCGATCCACAGGGCGGGCAGCCGGAAGGCCGGCTCCACCGTCTCGATGCCGTCGAGCTTCTCGCCGGCCTCGCCGCCGGTGCTCATGGCCAGCAGCCGGTCGGGGCGCAGTTCGGCGCGGGAAATCTCCACGCCCTTGAGCTTGAGCACGTAGTCGTTGGCGCCGAGCTGGAGGTTGTCGCGCACGCGCACCGGCTGGATGACCATGCCCAGCTCGGCGCTGATCTGCTTGCGGATGTTGGTGATCCGCTGCAGCAGGTCTCCCCCGCGGGATTCGTCGACCAGGGGCAGCAGGCCGTAGCCGAGCTCGAGCTCCAGGGCGTCGGTGACGTAGAGTTCGCGGACGGTGCGGTTCTCCTGGTCCTCGGCCACCATCTCCGCCTCCTGGGCGGCGAGGGCCTCCACCTCCCGCTGCTCGACACCCTTCACGCGCGCCGAGACGACGCGCCCGGCGATGCCGAAGAGCGCGGCCAGGGACAGGAAGGGCACCGTCGGCAGTCCGGGGATCAGGCCGAAGACGGCCAGCGTGCCCGAGGCCAGGTAGACCGCCTTGGGCTGCTTGAAGATCTGCATGGTCAGGGCCTGGCCCAGGTTCAGCACGCCGCTGGAGCGCGTGACCACCATGCCGGCGGCGGTGGAGATGAGCAGGGCCGGGATCTGGGTGACGAGGCCGTCGCCGACGGTCAGCACCATGAACTGGCGCATGGACTCCCCCGCGCTCATGCCCATCTGGAGCATGCCCACGACGAAGCCGCCGACGATGTTGATCAGGGTGATGATGATGCCCGCGATGGCGTCGCCGCGCACGAACTTGCTGGCGCCGTCCATGGCGCCGAAGAACTCGGCCTCCGAGGCCACCTTGGCGCGGCGCTCCCGAGCATCGGTCTCGTTGATCAGGCCGGCGTTGAGGTCGGCGTCGATGGCCATCTGCTTGCCGGGCATGGCGTCCAGCGTGAAGCGGGCGGCCACCTCGGCGATGCGGCCCGATCCCTTGGTGATCACCACGAACTGGACGATCACCAGGATGGCAAAGACTATGACACCGATGACATAATTCCCGCCAATCACGAAATCCCCGAAGCTGTCGATGACCTTGCCGGCCGCCGCCTTGCTGAGGATCAACCGGGTCGACGCCACGTTCAGCGCCAGCCGGTAGAGGGTCACCATGAGCAGCAGGGAGGGGAAGCTGGAGAAGTGCAGTGGCTCCTTCAGGTAGAGGGCCACCAGCAGGATGACCACCGCGCAGGCGATGTTGAAGGTGATCAAAAGGTCCAGGGCCAAGGGGTTTACGGGCATGATCATCAGTCCGATGATCGCCACGACGGCCAGGGCGCTCAGCACGTTGCTGTTCGCCAGGACCAGGTCCCTGTCGATGCCCTTGTCACCTTCCAAGTTCTCAACCTCCTATCATGACCGCTTCAGGCGGTAGACATAGGCCAGCACCTCGGCCACCGCCTGGTACAACTCGTCGGGTATGAAGGACCCCACTTCGACGACCTTATGCAGAGCCCGTGCCAGGGGCTTGTTCTCGAGCACGGGAACCCGGTTCTCGCGGGCGATGCGCTTGATGGTCTCGGCGAGGCTGTCCTGTCCCTTGGCCACCACCCGCGGCGCCGGATCGCCCGGCACGTAGCGCAGGGCCACCGCGAAGTGGGTCGGGTTGGTGACGACCACGTCCGCGGCGGGCACTTCGGCCAGCATCCGCTTGCGCATGGCCTCCAGCTGGATGGCGCGCATACGGGCCTTGACCTGGGGATCGCCCTCGATGTCCTTCTGCTCCTCCTTGACCTCCTGCTTGGTCATCTTGATCTTCTGCTCGTGCTGGTACTTCTGGAAGACCCAGTCGATGGCCGCCAGCACGGCCAGGAAGGCGATCAGCCGGTAGGCCAGCTTGGCCACGGTCTTGGTGCCCAGGGCCAGGATGCCGGGCAGGGGCAGCTCGGCGGTGCCCGGCATGTCCGCCCCCAGGGTGGACACCGAGTACCAGGCCAGCAGGCCGATGAGCCCGATCTTGATGACGTTCTTGACCAGGTCGAAGGCGGCGCGCTTGCTGAAGACGTTCTTGATGCCGTTGATGGGATTGATGTTGTCCCAGCGGAAGGCCATGGCGCTGACGTTGACCTTCCAGCCCACCTGGAGCACGTTGGCCAGGAACGCGACCACGATGATGCCGAGCATCAGCGGCGCGAGCGTCGCCACGATGACGCTCAGATTGGCCGTGGCCATCTCCACCAGGGCGAACGGATTCTCGAGCAGGAAGATGTGGGGCTGGCCGAAGAGGTAGCGGGCGTTCTCGCCGAGCACCTGCTGCATGTGGCGGCCGGCCACGAAGAGCAGCGAGAAACCGGCCAGCAGCACCAGCGCGCTGTTCACTTCCTGGCTGAGCGCGACCTGCCCCTTTTCCAGGGCCTTCTCGCGCCGTTTAGGTGTCGCGCGCTCTGACCGCTCTCCACCGGGAGCATCCGCCATGGTTCCTCACCTCCCTTCCTGCGGCGCCGGCTCGGCCGGCGTTAGGCCCGGAACGTTCTTGTCCGGTCCTGGTTGTGGTCAGCCCTGCAACGCACCCAGCAGGGACACGAGCTCCTGCTCCATGCCGCCTATCAACGTCTGGAACACCTGGTTGAAGAAGGTCAGCGAGACGCCGAGGGCTGCCAGGCCCACGGCGATCTTGATCGGAAATCCGACCACCAGGATGTTGAACTGGGGCACCGTCTTGACGATGAAGCCCATGGCCACGCTCACCAGCAGCAGCACCAGGATGACCGGCGCCGCCACCCGCAGACCGATGGCGAAGAAGGCGGCGAAATTCTCCATGGTGAGCCAAGCTCCCGCCCCCACCGACAACGGCGAAAAGGGCGGCACGAGTCGGCAGGAGTGAACCATGGCGCCGATCAGGGTGTGGTGACCGTCCAGGGCGAAGAACAGCAGCACGGCCAGCAGGTAGTAGAGGTTTGCCAGCACCGAGAGCTGCCCGCCGCTCTGGGGGTCCAGGGTGTTGACCATGCCGAAGCCGATCTGCACGCCGATCATGGTGCCCGCGAAACGCACGGCCGCGAAGGGTATGCCGACCACGAAGGTCAGCAGCGCCCCCACGACGAGGGAGCGCAGACCCTCGGCCACGAGTCCGTGCCAGGTGAGGTCGAAGGCTTCGGGCGGCAGCTCGGAAGCCACCGCCGGCGCGGTGGTGGCGGCCAGACAGGCCGCAAGCGCCAGGCGCCAGACCGGCGGCACCGACATGCCAGAGAGCAGAGGCAGCAACGCGGCCAGGACGGAGAGACGCAGGGTCAGGATCAATCCCACGATCAGCCAGGTCAGATCCAGTTCTACCTGCACGTGCTGCTCCTACATGGCGCCGATGCGCTCGAAGATACCCAGGGTGAACGTGGTGAGTTGGTGGATGATCCAGGGCAAGGCGAGGATCAGCACCACGAAGACGGCGATGATCTTGGGCACGAAGGTCATGGTCATCTCGTTGATGTGCGTCGCCGCCTGGAAGATGCTGATCGTCAGTCCGACCAGCATGCCGGCCGCCAGCATGGGGCCGGCCACCAGGAGCGTCGTGCGCAGGGCCAGCTGGCCCAGTTCGACCACGGTTTCGGGATTCATGTCGTCCTTTCGCTCATCAGCTCTGGAAGGCCATCACCAGCGACCGCACGATCAGGTACCACCCGTCCACGAGCACGAACAGCAGCACCTTGAAGGGCAGGCTGATCAGCACCGGGGGCAGCATCATCATGCCCATGGACATCAGGACCGAGGCGACCACCATGTCGATGATCAGGAAGGGCAGAAACAGCACGAAGCCGATCTGGAAGGCCATCTTCAGCTCGCCCAGCACGAAGCTCGGCACCACGATCAGCAGGGGCAGGTCATCGGGCTCCTCGGGAGCCTCCTGGTTCGTGAGCTCCAGGAAGAGGGCCACGTCCTTCTCGCGCACCTGCTCGAGCATGAAGGACTTCAGGGGGGCCTTGGCCGTGTCCAGGGCTTCCTGCTGGGTCAGCTCCTCGGCCAGGTAGGGCTGGAGGGCCTCGGTGTTGATCCGCGAGAAGACCGGCCCCATGATCACGAAGGTCAGGAACAGGGCCAGGCCGATCAGGATCTGGTTCGAGGGCATCTGGTGCGTGCCCATGGCCTGGCGCAGGAACCCCAGCACGATCACGATGCGCGTGAAGCTGGTCAGCAGGATCAGCAGGGCGGGCGCCAGCGAGAGCAGCGTCATCAGCAGGACGATCTCGACCGCCACGTCGAGACGCGCGCCGCCGTCCATGTCGCCCAGGGCCAGGTTGATGCTGCCGGCCGGGGTGGCGGCCGGATCCTGGGCGCAGGCAGGCGCCGCCAGCAGCGTCGCCGCCAGCAGCGTTCCCCACACGATGTTCAGCAGACGACGATCCAAGGCACAGCCTCCCCACGGGTAATCGCTTCCGATACGCAATGGCCGTGCCACGGCAGCCGGCCGTAGAACCCGTTCCGGCAGCGATTTAGGGGGACGCAAGACGGCCGCGACGCGGGTCGCGGCCGAATAGCGGCCAAGGCTGATCAGGATCGAGACAGCTCAGCTCCGCGGGGCCTCGTCCCGGCCGCCGCGCAGGCGGCCGAGCCAGCCGGCCAGGGCCGGCGCCGGTGTCTGGACCTCGTGGCGCGCGGGATCGAAGGGTTCTTCCGAGAGCAGCACCATGGACTGGTCGTTCCGGTAGAGGGTGTAGACCGTCCCGCCGCAGCGCAGCACCTCGACGCCGCGGCGCGGTCCCAGGGAGTGCACCTTCAGCAGGGAGGCCTCGTCCCCGCCCGCGCCCCGCTGGAGCCGCCCCAGCAGCTTCAGGAAGCCGATGAGCAGGGCGAAGACCAGCAGGAAGGCCCCCGCCAGCTTCCACCAGGAGGGATCCGCGGGCGCGGAGGCCGCGGCCAGGAAGAGCGGCGCCGTCATCTCAGATGAGCTTCCGGATGCGCTCGTTGCGGCTCAGCAGCTTGGTGATGCGCACCGCGAACTGCTCGTCCACGACCACCACCTCGCCCCGGGCCAGCAGCACGCCGTTGACCAGGATGTCGACGGGCTCCGCCGGCGACTTGCCCAGTTCCACGACCGCGCCCGGGCTGAGATTCATGATCTCGCGGATCTTCATGTTGGCGCGGCCCAGTTCGACCGTGACGCGCATGTCGATGTCGAGCAGCACGCCGATGTTCTGCACGTCGGGTGCGGCGGCGGCGAGATCGTCCTCCAGGGAGTTGGCCCCGGACAGTTCGCTCTCCTCGTCCACGGGCGGCGGGGTCTCCGCCGCGGGCGGCGTCTCCACGGCGACGGCGGACTCGTCGGTGGGGGTCTCGGTCACGGTATCGGCAACGTCAGGGGACATGCTAGGCCTCCTCGGCGAGTCTTTCGGTGAGCTTGAGGGCTCGGTTCTGGTTCAGTTTCCCCGGCAGACCGATGAACATCGGCTTGCCCTGGACTTCCAGCTGCAGCGGCGATTGCAGCGACTTGTAGAGGTTCAGCGTCTGCCCCTCCTGGAGTTCCAGGATCTGCTGGAAGGTCATGTCGATGTCGGCGAGCTTGACGACCACGTTCGCCGAGGTGCCCTTGATGGCCTCGAAGAGGCGTAGCCGGTCCCGCTTGACCTCTTCGGGCGTGCGGTACTCGGAGATCTCCTCGGGATCGAACTTGTCCCAGACCGGTTCGAAGGCGGTCATGGGAATGCAGATCCGCAGCGGCCCCTGCAGGTCGTCGATGCAGATATCGAAGTGCAGGACGACGACCGGCTCGTTGGTGGCGATGATCCCCAGGTAGTTGGGGTTGTTCTCCAGGTGCACGAACTCGGGCACCAGGTCGACCAGCTTGGTCGTGGCCTGCTTCAGCTCCACCAGGATGCGCTCGGTGATCATGCGGCCGATGCCCAGCTCGATGTCCGTGAACTTGCGCTCGAGGGGCGTCTTCTCGATGGGTCCGCCCAGCAGGCGCATGATCATCACGTAGACCATGTCCAGGTCGAAGTGCACCAGCGAGAAACCGCCCAGCGGCGGCATGGAGACGACGCTGGCGGCCGTCAGCTTGGGCAGCTCCGCGCCGAACTCGCCGAAGGACGACAGGGAGAGCTTCGAGAAACGGATCGCCGTGTTCGCCCGCAGCTGGCTGGTGAAGGACAGCGACACGGACTTGGCGAAGCTCTCGCAGAGCGTCAGCAGGTTCTTCTCGAACTGCCGCGATATGTTCTGCGGCATGCTGAAGTCGAACGAGTCGCTGCCGTAGAAGCCCTTGCCCGTGTCGACCTTCTCGGTCTCCTCGGTGGGGAACGCCGAGCGCGCCTCCCCCTCCTCGGCTCCGGGCTCTTCGGTCTCGAGCAGCTCGTCGATGTCCTCGGCCGTCGTGTTGTTGGTCTCGTCGCTCATCTCGCTCCGTTGCGGTCTGCGGCGGTCACTGGACCACCATGTCGGAGAAGTAGACGTTCATGAGGCTGCCCTCGGGCAGCGTCTCGGCGATCTTGCGGTAGAGCTCGGCCTTCAGGGCCGCCTTGCCGTCCATGGACTTGAGGTCCGCGGAGAACTTGTTGGACAGCGAGAGGATCACGATGTCGCGCAGGTGCGGCAGCCGCTGCTCCACCATCGTCGCCACCTTGCCGTCGACGACCTCCAGGTCGATGTCGATGCGCAGGTAGCTGGTCGTGGGACCCGAGTCGCGCAGCGTGACGACGACCTCGTTCAGGCCGACCAGGACGCCCTGCTCGGGCTGGGTCACCTCGGCCTGCGCCTGGGGTCCGTCCGCCGCGCCCGTGAGGCTCTTCAGCTTGGGCGCGATCACGAACTGGGTCAGCGCGATGGCCATCACGGCCTGCGTCACGATGATGGCGACCAGCAGGACGATCTTGTTGTCCAGGGGGCCGCCCCCGGACTTCGTGGTTTCGACCTTCTCCTCTTCAGCCATTGTCAGCACCTGCACTTTCCAGGGGTAATCCCGTTTCGGGTGTCTCTGCCTTGCCTTCCATCTTCAGGAAGATCTCGACGCGCCGGTTGGTGGCCCGCCCCTCTTCCGTAGCATTCGTCTCCAGGGGCCTGAATTCACCGTAGCCGACGGCGCTCATCCGCTGCGGATTCACGCCCAGCTCCTGGAACCTGCGCGCCACCGCGATGGCCCGCGCCGCCGACAGCTCCCAGTTGGAAGGGAAGCGCGGCGTGTTGATGGGCACCGAATCCGTGTGGCCCGAGATGTCTATGTCCTTCCCCATGCCGTCCAACAGGCCGCCGATCTTGTCCAGGAGCTTGAGCGCCCCCGGCTGCAGGTCGGCCCGCGCCGAGGGAAACAGGAACGAGTCGACCACGCGCAAGCGGATCCCGTCGGCCATCATCTCGATCTCCACCGCCTGGTCCAGGCCCTCGTCGAGCAGGAACTGTTCCAGCTTCTTGATCTGGTAGTAGATCTCGCTGGTGTCGGTCTGCCGCGCCTCGTGGACGACCATGTTCTGCAGATCGATCACCGTGTTGTACTTGGCCAGCACGCCCAGCGCGCCCTGCAGCGACTCCATGGCCTCCTTGAACTTGGACTCCTGGATCGAGGAGAAGCTCACGAGCAGGATGAAGAAGGTCAGCAGCAGCGACATCATGTCGCCGTAGGTGACCACCCAGCCGGGGATCCCCGCTTCGGGCGGCGGGCACTTGCACTTCTTCTTACCCATGGCTCACGTCCTCGCTCACGCCGCCATACCGCCCTTCTCGTCCTCGAGCTTGGCCTGGACGCTGGGCATCAGGAAGGACTTGAGCTTCTCCTCCACGATGCGCGGCGAGTCGCCGCTCTGGATGGCCATCACGCCCTCGGTCACCATCTCGCGGATCATGACCTCCTCGCGCGAGCGCGATTCCAGCTTGCCCGCCAGCGGCAGGAAGAAGGCGTTGGCCATGACCGCCCCGTAGAAGGTGGTCAGCAGGGCGACCGCCACGCCCATGCCGATGGTGCTGGGATCGTCCAGCGTGGCCAGCATGTTGATCAGGCCGACCAGGGTGCCGACCATGCCGAAGGCCGGCGCGAAGGTGCCGCCGGACTCGAGGATCTTGCGCCCCTCCAGGTGCCGCGACATCTGCTGCTCGATGTCGGTCTCCATGATCTGCTTGAGCAGGGCGGGGTCGTTGCCGTCCACCGCCAGGCGCAGCCCCTTGCGCAGGAAGTCGTTCTCCTCGTTCTCGGCGTGCTCCTCCAGGGCCAGCATGCCCTCCTTGCGCGCCTGCTCGGCGTAGCCCACCAGCTTCTCGATGTAGGCCTTGGGATCGCCGGTGGCGACCATGAGCGTCTTCTTGAGGATGGCGATCACGCCGATGACCTTGGCCAGCGGGTAGTTGGCCAGCAGGGCCATGATGGTCCCGCCGATGACCATGATCATGGACGGCACGTTGACGAACTGGGTGAGGGAACCGCCCATCAGGATGGCCCAGATGATCAGGGCCCCCGCTCCGACCACTCCTATCAGTGTCGCGATATCCACGTCATGCCCTTCGCTGCGCGCTCTGCGCGGTTACGATCCGTCGGCATCGAATGCGTTGTCCGGTCCGCCGACCGGCACCGGGTGGCTCCGCGAGAGCCGCCGGTACTCGACGATCTTCTGCACGACGGACTCCATGTCCTCCTTGACCATGACCTTGCGGCCCGTGGTCAGGGTCAGCAGGGTGTCCGGCGTGCTCTCGACGAACTCCACCAGGTCGGCGTTGATCACCAACCGGCTGCCGTTGAGCTTCGTGACGTTAATCATCGAATCAACTCCTCACTCGCCCCCGCGGCCGCTACCGCAGCATCGAGACGATCTCCTGCAAGATCTGGTCGCCGGTGGTGATGACCTTGGCGTTGGCCTGGAAGGCGCGCTGCGCCACCACCATGTTCGTCAGCTCCTGGGTGAGGTCCACGTTGGAGCCCTCCAGGGAGCCGGAGACTATGAAGGTGCCCGTCGCGCCCCCGGCGAAGCCGTGGATCGACGAGCCCGAGTTGCCGCTGGACTGGTACGTGTTGCCCTCGCTGCGCTGCAGCCCCTGGTAGTTGGGGAAGCGCGCCACGCCGATCTGGGCGAGCGTCTGCACCGTGTCGTTGGAGAAGCGGCCGATCACCATGCCGTCCGTGTTGATCTCGTAGTCGAGCAGCTGCCCCACCGTGTAGCCGTCGGTGATGGACTGCAGCCCGCCCTGGGCGGCGTACTGGGTCAGGCCGTTGAAGTCGCCGAACTGGCCCACGTCGATCTGCATCGTGATCTCCTGGGCGCCCACGTCCCCGTCCGGCTGGGGCCGGAAGGTCAGGCCGCCCGCGTCGTCGGTGTAGCGGAAGGCGATGATCTCGCCCGCGTCCGAGAAGCTGACGGTGCCGGTGCTCCCCTCCACCATCTCCTCGTTGCCCTCGAGTTCGGCCACCCAGTTCCACTCGTTGCGGCCCACGACCTTGGTGAAGGTGAAGAGCACGTTGTGCACTTCGCCCAGGGAGTCGTAGGCGGCGGCCGAGGCCGTGAAGGTCTGCCCGTCGGAGGCCTCGCGGATCTCGGCGAAGTTGAAGGAGGTCTCCAGCACGGGATTGACCTCGCCCACCTCGCGGATATCCACCTGGCCCAGGGAGTTCTCGGTGCCGATCTCGCCGTCCATGACGATCTCGCCCTGGCTGTTGATGGTCACCGGCTCGGTGGAGATGCCGAAGGCGATCTGGAAGCCCGTCAGCAGGTCGGCCACCGTCGTGGTGTCGTCGACGACCAGGGTGTGCGAGGGCGCCACGGTCTCGCCGACCGAGCCGCTGATGCTGATGTTGGTCGTGGGATTCAGGGGCGACACGTTCAGGTCCAGGGCCTGTCCGTTGCTGTTGTAGAGCTCCACCAGCAGGTCGTCCGTGGTGGCGGCCGCCCGGATCTGCCCCGCCTCGCGGGCCGCGTCGTAGGTGGTGCCCGTGCCGCCCGCCGCGATGGTGTTGCTGAAGCGGAAGGACTGGTTGAAGTCGGAACGGCTGGGCACGGTCAGCTGCAGGTTCTGGATCGAGGCCGTGCCGCTGCCGTTGGTCAGCTCCAGGGAGCCGTCGGTGGCGATGGCCACGCTGATCTCCCCCGGGTTGAACTCGGCCATGGACTCCAGCGACGAGGCGATCCAGGCCGTCAGGTCGTTCAGGGTCGTGCCCGAGTTGCCCACCTCGAAGCTGGGCACCGAGACCTGCGTGGGCGCGCCGTCCATGACCATGCCGGTCAGGGCGATCTCGTCTCCCGCCACCAGGCCCATGGCGTCGCCGTTCTGGGCGTAGAGCCCCGTCAGGTCGTCGCCGCCGGTGACCGCGGCCATGAAGTGGGCCGACTCCAGGACGGAACCCTCGGCCTCCGACGCCGCGTCCAGGTTGCCGAAGAGCCGGACGCTGCTCGAGGCCGAGGCCGGCACGGTCATGCTCGGGTCCACGAAGAGGTCGCTGAACTGGCCGTTGGTGATCTCGCCGGTGGCGTCGGCCATCAACCCCTGCAGGCGCATGCCCGTCGAGGGATCGACCATGAAGTTCTCCGAGTCGAGGCCGAAGGCGCCCGCGCGCGTGTAGTAGCTGCTGTGGCCGTCGCTGAGGATGAAGAAGCCGTCGCCCTGCAGCGCCAGGTCGTTGGCCAGGCCCGTGGTCTGCAGGTGGCCCTGGTTGAAGCGCGAGTCGATGGTGCCGATGGACGACCCCAGCCCGATCTGCTGGGGATTCATGCCACCGCGGCCGCCCGAGACGGGACGCTGGGCCGGGCGAATGGTCTGGCTCATCATCTCACGGAACGTGACGCGCGACGACTTGTAGCCAACCGTATTGGCGTTGGCGATGTTGTTGCCGATCACGTCCAGTTCGATGGCGTTGGAGCCCAGTCCCGAGATGCCGGCGTAAAGGGATCGCAGCATGAGGTCCTCCTTATCCTCTGACTCACCTGAATCTAGATGCCAACCTTGGCAATTTCAGAAGCGTAGTAATCCCGGCCGCCGATGCTCAGCAGGGCCAGGTTGTTCTCGAAGCGTATGCTCTGGACGATCCCCGACATGTAGGTGACCGCCGAGACGTCGTTGCCCGCCCGGTCCGTGACGCTGACCGACACCGTGTAGGCTCCGTCCGCCGCGGTGTCGCCGCCCTCGAGGAGCCCGTCCCAGCTGACGTCGTTCCAGCCGGGGGCGACTTCCTGCGTGTAGGAGGCCACCACGGTCCCGCTCTCGTTGGAGACCTCGATGGTGGCGACGCCGCCGGCCGAGGCCTGGATCTGGCTGGACGAGACCTCGCCGTCGCTCACGTTCAGTTCGGTGCCTGCGACCACGGCGTGCTTGCCGACCAGGCCGAGCAGCATGGTGTTGTTCAACGACTGGGAATAGACCATGTTCTGCTCGAGGCTCGCGTTCATGGTCGTGAGCTCCTCCAGCATCGCGAACTGGGAGAGCTGCGAAGTGAACTGGGCGTTGTCCAGCGGATCCAGCGGGTTCTGGTTCTGGATCTGCGTGATGAGCAGCTGCAGGAACTGGTCCTGCTGGGCCTCGCTGGTACCGGTCGTCGTGGTGGACGTGGCGCCGTTGCCCACGGGACTCACGTTCATGACTCACCTCCCCGTTCTTTCTCGTCCTGCGCCTCGCGGCGCTCTTCCTCGCGGCGGTTGCGTTCCCGCTGCTCGGACTGATTTCGTTTCTCGGCGTCCTCGCCCTCGCGTTCCACCGCGATCTCGACCTGCTGCCAGCTCGAGTTCTGTCCCAGCAGCAGCTCCTGCAGCTGGCCCGCGCCGTCCTGCAGCGCGCGTGCGGCGACCGCGGACTCCACGCGGAAGGTGAGCGAGAGGCGTCCGGCGTCGCGCGTGAAGCGGACCTCGACGCGGCCCAGCTCGGGCGGCGTCAGGGAGAGCCGCAGCGATCCCTTGCCGCCCAGCCCACCGAGGCGGCCCGCCATCTGCGAGAGGACCTGGGCGCGAACCTGCTGGGAGATCTGGGCGCTCGCCTCGGGCGCGGCCGGTTCGGCGAGGACGGCCTCGGCGGTGGCCCCGACGGACGCGGGCTGCGGCGCCGGCGTCGCGAGGGGCTGGGGATCGAAGGCGATCGTCGCCGCGGGCTGGAACTCCGGTGGCGGCGTCGCCTCGGCGCCGTGGCCGACGGCCGCCCGCGCGACGCCCAGGTCGGACATCTCGCGCGTCGCGGCGGAATGCGGTGTGTCCGGAACGGGCGGTGGCGTTTCCGTCTTCGCCTCGACCGCGGGCGCGGGCGGGAGCGACGGCCGGTCGTCCGTCTTCTGGATCCGGGCCGCCGCCTGTTGCAGCTGGCCCTGCTGGCCGAGCAGGCGGGCGTAGCCGGCGTCCCGGGTCGGGACCTGCGGTACGTCCGGCGCCGGCTCGGCGCGGGTGCCGTGCGTCGGGACGGCGGGCTTGGCCGCCCCCCCGTCCGTCGTGACCGGGATCGGTTTCGGGATGGTCTCCCCCGCGTCCTGGGGCCGTGTGACCGGAACGTCGGCGGGACGGACCTGGACGGGGATCGGCGCGGATTTGACCTCGCCGGTCGCGGGTCGCTGGGGCGCGGAGGCCGGTTCGCGGACCGGCGCCTCGCCGGGCGCGGATTTCGCCCCGCGCCGGGCGTCGGGGGCCGCCGGACGCGCCTGCGGAGCCGCCGGGTCGTCCGCCGGTCGGCGGGTCGAGGGCGCCGTCTCCTCGCGCGGCCGTTCGGCCGGCTTCTCGGTCCGGGACGGCTGTTCCGCGCCCAGCATGCGCTCGAAGCCGCCCTGCTCGGCGGCCAGGGTCACCGCCACGGCGATATCCGAGCGCTGTCGCTTGTGGAGCTCGCGGGCGGTGCCGATGATGTCCGTGTTGCCGACTGCTTGCATCAACTACGTCCCTTCGCGCTCAGGCGGGTGCTTATCTCGGCCGCCAGTACGGGGCTCATGTTGGCCAGGATCTTGGCGGCCTGCCGGTCCTTCATGTTGGAGAGGATCGACATGACGATGTCCAGATCGAGGCTGGCCAGGATCGGAGCCGCGCTGGCGGGCTTCATGGCCTCGTAGACCTTCGAGAGCTTGGCCGCCTGGGCGTCGCGATCCTGGTTGAGGGTCTGCTGGGCCGATTCCAGCTGGGCGATCATCTCGAGCATCTTCTGGTCGCGGGCCTGCAGGTTCTTCTCCTCGATCTCGTAGACGGCGCTGTAGCCGATGAGCGCCTCGCTCTCCCGTTGCAGCTTGTCCTTCTCGACGGCCAGGTTGGCGAAGACCAGCGCGGCCGCCTCGTCGTCCAATCCGCCCGTCTCGTTGTTCATGTTCCGGCTGAGGTCGGCCAATGCGGCCTGGAAGAGGCCGTTGGTGAACAGGATGACCCCGAAGATCACCAGGAAGGTCAGGGTCGAAACGATGGCGATGGTCTTGGCGTTCATCTGCCGCTCCCGCGGGAAGCCACTTCGTCGGTGCGTTTCTGTTCGAGCCGTCGCTGCTGCAGGGCCCAGGCCGCGCGATGACGGTCGCGCAGGAGTTCCAGCACCCGCTTGTCACGCTGGGCGGCCAGCAGGACCCGCCGCTGCTTGTCGGCCCGCTTGCGGATGGACCGGATCTCCTCCTCGTTGTGGAGGATCATCAGCCCCTGCCCTCTCGTGAATTCCGTCACTTGTCTTTTGCGCTCCAGGTCTGCATCCGTGACGACCGGCGTCTCGGTCCGCGACAGCTCCTCGCAGCGCGCCGCTCGTGCGGCGTTGTCGCGCTCCAGGGTGTGCGCAGCGGACTCGATCGCATGCAGTTTCCGTGCCTCGGCCTCCATGCGGCGGCGGCGATGTCTGAGCACCTTGTCGAGCCTGAAGCGGAACTTCATTCATCACCCCGTAGCCAGTGCCACGACGTCAGTTATGGCCTTGTCCCATTCCGACTTATCCGGCACGGCCTGGCAGAGGAAGGCGCGCAGGGCGTCCTGCTTGGCCAGGGCCGCGTCGACGATGGGATCGGAACCGGTCACATAGGCGCCGATGTTGATCAGATCCCGGTTCTCCTCCAGGGCCTTGAGCCAACGCAGGACCGTGATGCCGGCCGCCTGGACCGAGTCGTCGACCACCGAGTTGCGCAGCCGGGATACGCTGCCCAGCACGTCGATGGCCGGGTAGTGTCCCTGGCGCGCCAGGTCGCGGCTGAGCATGACATGCCCGTCGAGGATCGAGCGCATGGCGTCGCCCACCGGGTCGTTCTCGTCGTCGCCCTCGATCAGCACGGTCATGAAGGCCGTGATGGCGTTGTCCTCCGTCCAGCCGGACCGCTCGCAGAGCTTGGGCAATGCGGCGAAGACCGAAGGCGTGTAGCCCTTGGTGGTGGGCGGCTCCCCGACGGCCAGGCCGATCTCGCGCAGGGCCATGGCGTAGCGCGTCACCGAATCCATCATGAACAGCACGTTGTCGCCGTTGTCGCGGAAGTGCTCGGCGATGGTCATGGCGGTCTCGGCGCCCTTGACCCGCAGCACGGCGTTCTCGTCCGAGGTGACCACGATCACCACGCTGCGCGCCAGCCCCTCGGGGCCCAGGTCGCGCTCTATGAACTCGCGCACCTCGCGGCCGCGCTCGCCGATCAGGGCCACCACGTTCACGTCGGAGACGGCGTTGCGGGCCAGCATGCCCAGCAGCACGCTCTTGCCCACGCCGCTGCCGGCGAAGATGCCCATGCGCTGCCCGCGGGCCACGGTGACCAGCGAGTCCATGGCCCGCACTCCGGTCACGAAGGGCTCGGTCATGCGGCGGCGCTTCATGGCCTCGGGCGGCTGGGCGGTGACGAAGCGTTCGTTGACCTGCTCGAGCGGCGGTCCGCCGTCGATGGGGCGGCCGAGGCCGTCGAGCACGCGTCCGAGCAGGCAGCGGTCCGCCGGCACGGTGAGGCGGTTGGAGACGACGGCCACCTTCTGTCCCGGCGCGATGCCGGCCAGGGTCTGGTAGGGCATCACCAGGGCGCGTCCGCTGCGGAAGCCGATCACCTCGCCCATCACCGGCACGCGAGAGCGGCCGGTGTCGACGCGGCAGACCGAGCCCACCGAGGCGCTCAGACCGCGCACCTCGATGGACAAGCCGACGATGTTCTCGACCGTCCCGGTGACCCGGATGGTGTCGGTGCGCTTGACCTTGCGGATGGTCTCCGCCCAGGGCAGGCTCAAGATGTGACCTCCGGGGTCTCGACCTTGTCCAGGATGCTCTCGCGGACGATCTCCGACAGCTTCTCGAAGCGGCCGCCCACGGTGTAGTCCCACTCCTGGCCGTCGGAGGTGATGACGCAGCCGCCGCGCTCGATGCGCCGGTCGGCCTCGACCGCGACGATGTTGAGCGAGGTCAGCTCGTCGGGGCGCTGCTTGAGGAACTGGGTGTCCTCGGGGTGTGCGATGACCGTGAACTTGGTGCCGCACTTGGCGCTGAAGATGATGGTCTCGATGGCCTTCAGCACCGCCTGGTCGTCAAACTCGACGGAGCGCCGCAGGATCTGCTCGGACATGGCGATGGACAGGTCCACCGCGCTGCGGGAGATCCGCGTGAGCTCCTCGTCGATCCTGGTGTCGAGGGTCTCGGACAGTTCCTCGAGGAAGGCGTGGGCCTGCTCGCGCCAGCGCTCGTTCTCCTCCACGAGTTCGCGGGTGATCTCGGCGCGGATCTCGCCGTCCACCAGCGCGTAGAGGGCGTCGCGTTCGTCGTCGTCCAGCCGGTTGAGGAAACTCGTGAGGCCGTCCTGCGGGAAGTCCTCGACGAAGTCGAGCACCTGCCCGTCCGTCGCGGTGGCCGGGGCGGACGCCGGGGCGAAGGTGGCCTCGGCAGCTGCGGCGGAGGCTTCGGCGAAGAGTTCGTCAGGTGACCAGTGAGGCACCGCCGCCCCCCCTGCCGAGAACGATCACGCCTTCGTCCATCAGGCGCCGCACGACCGAGACGATCTTCATCTGCGACTCCTCGACCTCCTGGATGGGCACCGGGCCCATGTACTCCATGTCCTCCTCGATGCCCGCGCGGGCGCGCTTGGACATGTTCTTGAAGATCTTCTCCTGGATGTTGTTGGGCGTCCCCTTCAGGGCGGTGGCCAGTTCCTTGCCCTTGACCTCCTTGAGGATCTCCTGGATGTAGTGGTCGTCCAGGTTGATCAGGTCCTCGAAGACGAACATCAGGTTCTTGATCTCGGTGGCGCACTCGTCGTCGATGTCGCGCACGTCGTCGATGATCTCCAGCCACGATTCCTGGTCGATCTCGTTGAGGATGGCCGCCACCTGCTTGCGGCCGCCGAAGGCGCGGGCCTCGCCGGAGATCTCGTCGCGGACGAGCGAGCTGAGCGTCTCCTCGACGATCTTCAGGGCCTGGTTGTTGGGCTTGTCGAGGGTGGCCATGCGGTGGGCGATGTGCCCCTGCAGGTTGCCCGGCATGAGCTGGATGATGGGCCCGCTGCTGCGCGGATCCACGTAGGCCAGCACCAGGGCGATGGTCTGGGGGTTCTCGTTCTTCAGGTAGTTCATGACCGTCAGGTTGTCGACGCGCTTGAGGTTGTCGAAGCCCTGCATGTCGCTGAAGCCGGTGGCCCGATTGAGCACGGAGTCGGCCTGGCGCTTGCCGAGGGCCTCCTCCAGGATCTCCAGGGCGGAGTTCTCGCCGCCGAACTCGACGCCCGACGAGCGGCGGCGCAGATCGATGAACTCCTCCAGCGCGTCGGACTTGTCGTCGGTGCCGATGAGGCTGATCTCGGAGATCTCGGCCGTCACCCGCTCGAGGAGTTCCTCGGGCAGGCGCTTGATGACCTGGCCGGCGACCTTGGGCCCCAGCGAGACCATCAGGATGGCGACCTTGCGGATGGTGGCTTTCTCAGGCAATGCTCAAGCTCCGTTGCTCACTTGGGGGCCGCCGCGCCATCGGCCTCGCCCACCCAGGCCTGCACCAGATCGGCGATCTCCTGGGGGTTGGCGCCGGCGAATTCGCGCACCTCGGTCAACTTGTTCTCGAGGCTCACGACGGCCTCGTCGGTCTCCAGGATGTCGGTCATGTCCTCCACGGAGGTCGGCTCCGGGGCGCCCTCGGGCACGTAGACCTGGCCCATCATGGCGCCCAGGGAATTCTTCAGGCGCAGGGCCATGAAGAGCAGCAGCCCGAAGAGCAGGAACTTGCCGATGTTCTCCGGCAGCTTCTGCATGATGGGACCGATGCTCAGGCCGGTCTCCTCGACCACGACCTGGGGCTCCTGGAAGCGCATGTTGACGACCTCGATGCGGTCGCCGCGCGCGGCGTCCAGGCCCACCGCCGTCTGCACGATGCGCTCGATCTGCTGCAGTTCCTCTGCGGGCAGCGGCGCGTAGGCGGGCGCCTCCTCCCCTTCGACGGTCTCGTAGCGTCCGTCCACGAAGACGGCCACCGAGAGGGACTCGATGCCGCCCACCTCGCCCACCACCGTCTCGAGGGTCTCGTTGATCTCGTAGTTGGTGGTGGAGGTCTCGTTGCTGCCGCCGGCGCCCTCGGTGCTCTCGTTGCGCTCCTCGCTGCGCACGACGGTCTGGTTGGGATCGAAGATCTTCCGCTGCTGCTCCAGCCGTTCGAAGTTGAGCGTGGCGTCCACGCGCACGATGGAGCGGTTGGGGCCGAGCACCTGGGCGAGCATGCCCTGGGCCTTGCCGGAGAGGTAGTCGTCGACTTCCTTCTTCATGGCCAGCTGGCTCTCGCTGCGGGCGGCGCCGTCGCTGCCGTAGTTCTCCGACAACACGACCCCGAACTGGTCGTGCACCGCAACGTGGGGCACCTCGAGCCCCTCCACGCTGCCGGCCACCAGGCTCTGCACGCCCCGGATCTGGTGGGGCGAGAGGGCGGTGCCGCGTCCGAGCGTCAGCACCACCGAGGCCGTCGCCGGCGACTGCATCTTCTTGAAGATCGACGGCTTGGGCATGACCAGGTGCACGCGGGCCGCACGGATGCCGTTGATGGACTCGATGGTCTGGGTAAGCTCGCCCTCCAGCGCTCGCTTGAAGTTGACGTTCTGGACGAACTCGGTCATGCCGTACTGCTTGCCGTCGAAGATGCCCCAGCCCACGGTGCCCGACGAGGGGATGCCCTTCGCCGACAGGTCGACCCGCGCGCGGTGCACCACGCCCTCCGGCACCATGATCGTGGTGCCGCCGTTGGTCAGCTCGGCCTCGATGTTCTGCTTGTTGAGCTCGGCGATGGCCAGCGACGCGTCCTCGGGCGAGAGATTGGTGAACAGGACCGTCGTCTCCTCGCTCTGCAGCCAGACGCTGAAGATGGCGACGCTGAGCACGGCCGCGCCCAGGATCACGCCCATCAGGATCTTCTGATTGAACGTGAAGCGGTCTGTGATGGTCTTGAGGTTGTCGAGCAGTTGCCTCATCGTGTCGCTTCAGCTCCCCGCTGCGGTGACTTGGGTCCCGTTACAGCTGCATCTGCATGATCGTGTTGTAGCTCTCCAGGAGCTTGTTGCGTATCTCCAGCATGAGCTCGAAGGCCAGCTGGGCCTCCTCGGCGGCGATCATCACGTCGTGGACCTCGCCCACCCGTCCCGATACCGCGCCCTCGACCATCTCGTCGCGGAAGCCCTGGGCGCGGTCCACCGACTGGATCGCCTCTTGAAGTTTCGTTGCAAAGGACGGACCAGCCGGCGCCGGTGCGCCCGCTCCGCCGTAGACCTGGCGCGGATCGACGGCGCCGGGGATTCTCACGGGGGCGATGACCATGTTCGTTCCTCCCTGGACCGACGAGGTCCTAGATGTCGAGCGCCTTGGCGAACATCTGCTTGGCGGCCTGGACCGCGGCCACGTTGGCCTCGTAGGCCCGGCTGGCCGTGATCATGTCCACCATCTCGGTGATGACGTTGACGTTGGGCATCAGCACGTAGCCCTCCTCGTCGGCGTCGGGATGTCCCGGGTCGTAGACCACCTTGAACTCGGAGGCGTCCGGGGCCGTCTGCACGTCCATCTGGACGCCGCGCGGCATCTCGCCGCCGCCGGAGGCCCCGCCCGAGGCGATGTGACGGGGATCGGTGGTCACCATGCCGCCCTCGCGCCGCGTTTCCGGACTCGGCAGGGCCCGCCGGCCGAGCTTCTCGGCCAGGGTCTGCTCGAAAACAACGCGCTCGCGCCGGTAGGGCGTGCCGTCGGCCGTGCGCGTGGTCTCGGCGTTGGCCAGATTCTTGGCGACCGTGTCCATTTTCGTGCGCATGCCGGACAGGCCGCTGGCGCTGATCTTGATGGAACCGAACAGGCCGTCACTCATGACACTTCTCCTTCACTAGCGCACCCGGCCGGAAACGGCCTCGCGGAGCTGGTTGTACTTCATGCTCAGGATGCGCGTGGCCAGCTTGTAGGACAGCTCGGTGGTGGCCAGGCTCGTCATCTCGATATCGACGTTGATGTCGTTGATGCCGTTGTCGTAGCCGCTATCCTGGTTCGCCGTCTCGCCGGAGGTCTCCTCGATGCGGCGCACGCCCACAGGCAAATGCGCCGCATGGGTTTGCGTGCCCCGCAGACCGCCCTGGCCGGCCTTGCGCAGCAATTCCTCGAAGCGGTATTCCTGGGCGCGATAACCCTGCGTCTCGACGTTGGCGATGTTCTCGGACACCACGCGGTGGCGCCGGGAATACACCGTCAGCGCGGTTTTCAGGTGATCGAGGTGGGCATGATCGAAGATGGAAATGTCGAACATGGTCCCGCAGTGGCCTCCGTGCTGGGTTGTTCGCGATCGGCATGACCGGCCGGCTGAGCTCCATCCCCGCCGACCGGGTGCGTCCCACCATCAAGAATCGTTCCGGGTCCTCCCGGGGCCGCCTCTCAGCGGGCCAGGGACATGAAGAGGCGGTCGTTCTCCGCCTCCACCTGCAGGATCTGTTCGATGAGCTCGCCGACCGCCTGCAGGGACTGCTGCAGGCGTACCGGCTGGACGCCGCTGCGCACGTGCCGCACGCGCTCCCATTCCGCGCGCGCGGCCGTGCTGCCCCGCTCGAGCCGGGCGATCTCGTCCAGGCGCTCCCGCTTGGCGTCCAGCAGGCGTCGGATCCCGGCCAGGCCCTCTCCCCGTTCCACCAGGGCGGCCTGTTCGCGCGAGAGCTGCAGGACCTCGCGGTAGAGCACGCGCTCGCGTCCGTAGGTCTCGATCAACCCGTCCAGGAGGTCGGGGCCGCCCGTGGGCGTCTCAAGGGGTGTGGATGTCGTCGGTGCCATGTCGCTCCCCCTCCTTTCTGATCTCGGCCAGAGCGGCCGTCGTCTCCGCCAGGGAGCAGGCGCGGATCTGCCACGGGGCAGGTTCGACCGCGTCGCAGGCCTCCGCGAAGAGGGGCTGCGCCTCGGCGTAGTGTCCCTCCAGCAGGTAGGCGTTGGCGAGCTGGTAGCGGGCCCAGCGTCCGGGCGCGCTGTTCGCGGCCGCGCCGAGCATCTGGTAGAGGCGCAGGGCGTCCCGCCGCCGGTCCAGCAGCAGGAGATTGTCGGGCAGGGCCTGGACGTACCAGGCCACCTGCTCGGCCTCCAGGCCGGCCTCGCGGGGCTGCTCGCGCACGAGCCGCCTCAACAGGGGCACGGCCTCGGTGCGCCGGTCCAGGTGGACCAGGGCGAAGGCGTGCCAGTAGACGACCCGCGGCGAGAGGCGTTCCAGTTGCGCCGCGATCTTTTCCATGAGCAGGGCCAGGTTGGCGGCGTCGCGCTCGTGCAGGTAGTGCCGATAGGCCAGCACGACGGCGTCCTCGCGGTCGCTCAGGTCGGCGCCGCCCACCACGTTCAGCAGCTGCTCGAGAACCTGCAGGGAATCGCCCGCCATGATGGCCGTGGCGAGGATCTCGTGGGCCAGGGGCCCGTCGAGTCCCCGCGGCGCCCGCGCCTTGAGCGCGGTACGGTACCAGGCCAGGGCGCCCTCGAAGTCGAGGACCTCTCGGGACACGCGGGCGTGGTTCAGGGACTGGGTCTCGCTGCGGAAGTCGCCCACGTCCCAGGCCCGGGACGAGGTGCCCTCGAAATCGATCAGCGCCCGCGCGGCGGTCAGCCGCCGCTCGAAGCTGTCGGCGACGATCTCCTGCTCGGTCCGGCCCAGGGGGTAGAGGCGCGGCGCCGCGGCCGGCGCGTCCAGGACCTGCAGCCACTGGGCGTAGCCGATCAGCTCCGAGCGCGAGAGCCCGCCGGCGGCCTGGACCGCGGCGGACTGGAACACGGCCACCAACGCGATCCAGATCCAGACCGCGACCGGCAGACCATTTTCTTGACGCGTGCGCATGATTTCCTTGCTCCTCGGGGCCCATTTCCGGGTTCGGGGAGAAGGACGCAATGCGCGTGCCGACAGCCGGTTAGTTCTGCCTCGGAGATTGTCCCTGAGTAGAAACGATCATGTGCAGAAGGTGAACGTGCTCTAAACTAGTAAGCGTATCTCAACGCGTGGGGCCTATTCTCTCCAAGAGCTATTGTGGCGACAGTCCGATCATAGTATCGACTCCATACCTCAGTCAGCTCGATGCGAGTCCTGAACAACCGCTCCGCCAGCACATCTCTCACACTCAAGATCCGATCGGCCA
>CAZTWK010000002.1:0-149855 GCA_964617805.1 uncultured Fibrobacteraceae bacterium
AGTCTGTGGAGCCATTGTGGTACTTGCAGTTGGGATTGGGGCAGTGGGGCGGTTGTCAGCCGGGTCGTTTCGATAGCATGTCCCCGGCGCTGCAATACAGGCGCCGGGGACATTTACAGAAGCAGAACTCAGGCGGTTCCCGGCCTTGCGACAAAGCAAAACCGGGGGGCCTGCGCCCCCCGGTCCCAACTCGCCGCTCCGGCCGTGCGGATCAGGATTCGGCCTCGCCCTGGGCGAGTCGCGCCGCCTCCTCGTACTGCCTCAGCTTCTCGCGCAGGGTCTGCCGCGAGATGCCCAGGATCCGCGAGGCCTTCGACTTGTTGTTGCTCGTCTTCTCGAGGGTGTACTCGATCTGGCGCTGTTCCACCTCCGAGAGCGAGACCAGGCCCACCGCGGCGCCGTGGGTGGCATCGGTCGACGCGCGGGGATCGCGCCCCTCGGCGATGTGCCGCGGGAAATGATCCAGCTTCAGCGTGGCCGGTTCCTCCAGGATCATGATGCGCTTGAGCACGTTCTTCAGCTCGCGCACGTTGCCCGGCCAGGGGTAGCGCTGCAGGGCCGCGACCAGCTTGGCGTCCGGGGGCGCCGTGGCCAGCCCCAGCTTGGCGTTCAGGTCCTCGACGAAGTGCTCGAGCAGCACGCCCACGTCGTCGGGGCGCTCGCGCAGCGGCGGGATGTGCACCTCCACCACCTGCAGGCGGTAGTAGAGGTCGTTGCGGAAGGCGCCCGCCTGGATCGCGGCGTCCAGGTCGCGGTTGGTGGCCGCCACGATGCGGGCGTTCACGTTGAGTTCGTCCTTGCCGCCCACGCGGCGGAAGGTGCGGTTGTCGATGACCCGCAGCAGGCGGCTCTGGAGCAGGATGCCCATCTCCCCGATCTCGTCCAAAAATATAGTGCCCTGACCTGCCAGCTCGAACAGGCCCTCCTTGCGGGCCTTGGCGTCGGTAAAAGCGCCCTTCTCGTGACCCATGAGCTCGCTCTCGAGCAGGGTTTCTGGCACCGCCGCGCAGTTGATCTCCATGAAGGGCTCGCCGTGGCGGTCGCTGGCCTCGTGGATGGCCCGGGCCACGATCTCCTTGCCGCTGCCCGACTCGCCCTGGATGAGGACCGAGGTGTCGTTGCCGGCGCGGCTGGAGCCGACCTTGTCCAGCAGGTCCGAGATGCCGGCCAGCCCAGGACAGGCCTTGATCAGGCCCATGTAGTGGGTGCCGCCGGTGCGCGGGGTCGACCGGCGACGGCGCGGGGCGGCCTTCGCGTCCGCAGGGGCGGCCGCGGGGGTCATGGTGGCGCGCAGGGCCGCCGCCACCTGCCGCCTCATGTCGCTCAGCTTGAAGGGCTTCTGGATGAAGTCGTAGGCGCCGAGCCGCATGGACTCCACCGCGGTGTCCACGTCGCCGTAGGCGGTCATCATGATGACCGGCGTCTGGCTGTCCCGGTGACGCAGGGCCTGCAGCAGTTCGAGGCCGGAGACATTGGGCATCTTCAGGTCCGTGACCACCAGGTCGTAGTCCTCGGCGTTGAGCTTGGCCAGGGCCTCCTCGCCCGTCTCGGCCGCGTCCGTCCCGTAGCCCTCGTCGGCGAGGGATTCCGCCAGCGACAGGCGGATGGCTGCTTCGTCGTCGACGATGAGGATGCGTTGCGTCATGACATCTCCTGTTCGCGCTCGCGTGGTGTGGACGTTGTGGGATCGGGTAACAGAACGGCGAAGACGGTGCCGGCGTCGCCGCTCTCGACGCGGAGTCCGCCGCCGTGGGCCGCGACGATCTTGCGGCAGATGGACAGCCCCAGACCCGTGCCGGCGCTCTTGGTCGTGTAGAAGGGACGGAAGATGCGGTCCAGCTCCTCCGGCGCGATGCCGGGCCCCCGGTCGGCGACGGCGATGCGGAAGCCGGGCTGGACGCGCGCCGCCCCGCCGTCCGGGTCGTCGACCACCAGGTCGTCGTCGCGGGTCAGCGAGACGGTGACCGTCGACGCGGCCGGCGCCGCATCGACGGCGTTGAGAAGGAGATTGAGCACCACCTGCTTGAGCTGTGTGCCGTCGGCGTGGGCCGTGGCGTCCTCGCCGCGCGGCGCGTCGGGCCCGAGGCCCAGGCGGACGTCCTTGTCGTCGGCGCGGGGACGCGCCAGCATCAGGCAGTCGCGCACCAGCGCGCCCAGATCGACGCGGTCGCGCTCCGGTTCGTAGGGGCGCACGAACTGGAGCATGCGGGTGATGGTGTCGTTGATGCGGTCCACCTCGTCGGTGATCACGTCGATGTAGCGCCGGCGGCCGTCGCCGGGATCGAGACTCTCGCTCAGCAGCTCGGCCTGGGCGCTGAGGCCCATCAGGGGATTGCGGATCTCGTGGGCCAGGGTGGCCGACATCTCGACCAGGCTCTCCAGGTTGTCGGCCCGGCGCTTCTCCTCCGCCAGGCGCTTGACCGGGCGCAGGTCCTCGAGCACCACCACGCGCCACATCTCCTCGCGGCCGCGTCCGGGCATCAGCGACGACTGGATCATCACGGGCACCGCGGCGCCGTCGGGGCGCACCACGCGTCCTTCGCCGTGGAAGGGCTCGGGATCGTCGCGGCGCAGGGCGGCCAGGGCCGGGCCCATGCCGGCTTCCAGGCGCAGCAGGCCGTCCAGCAGCAGCTCGGGCGTGTCCTCGAGATGGAAGGTGTCGCGGCGGAAGAAGGAGGCCGAGGGGCCCACCGAGCCGGCGCTGCGGCCACGGCCGATCATGGCCTCGGGCTCCACGACGATGTGTTGCGACTGTCCCCGCCCGGTCAGCATCTCGCGGCCGCCGCGGTTGCAGTAGATGGTGCGGCCCAGGTCGTCGAGCACCCAGATGCCGCTGCCCACCGATTCCAGGACGCGGGCGTTGAAGGTGCCGAGCTCGCGCATGCGGTCGAGCATCTGGGCGGCCGCCACCTCCTCGGCGAGGATGATCTGGGCGGTGCGCAGGAAGGCCAGCTGCCCGCTCGAGGCCCGCGCCAGGGGGAAGTCCAGCAGCAGCAGGTAGCCCAGGCAGGTGTGCATGTGCTCCAGCGAGAGGGCGACCACCACCGGGTAGGTGTCCCCGCCGGCCCCGGGCTCGGGTTCCAGGGTGATGATGGCGGGCTCGTCGGAGGTGTAGGTGTCGCGGCGGCGCTCCTCCTCCAGACGGGCGAGCACCTTGTCCCAGGCCGGCTCGTTCCAGTGGAAGGTCTGACGGGGCGCGAAGGGCGCGCCGGGCGCGGGACGCAGCACCAGGGCCGCGCCCTGGGCGTCGACGAAGTCCGCCATGGTGCCGAGCAGGGATTCCAGCGTGCTGTCCCAGTTGGGCGAGGTGCTCAGCTCGCGCCCTATCGTGTAGAGCAGCGAGAGCTGGTCCATGTGGTCGGTCAAAGCCTGGTTGACCTGCTCGAGACGCTCGTGGGAACGCGCCAAATCGTCGCCCGCCTGCGCGAGCTGGGCCTGCAGGCGACGCTTGTGTTCGCGCAGGCGCTGGGTCGTCTCGCGTTGCTGCAGGCCGAGGCTGGCCGTCTCGGAGAAGACCCGCAGGCGCTCGGCGGCGCGGGCCGCCGTCTCCGACCAGGCCGCCGCGTCGCCGATGCGCACGGCGTCGAAGAGGCCGGCCCGGAAACCGGCGGTCAGGGCGTCGTCGTCGCAGCCGTCGTGGAGCAGGATCGGCAGGGCCCCCAGATTGAGCGCGCGCAGCTCGCGCACCAGGCCAGGGAGGTCGTCGATGGCGCCGATCCCGTCGCGGGTGATGGGCAGCACGACCAGGGCGCCCGCAGGCGCCACGCCGCGATCGGGCATCACGGCGGCCAGCAGGTCCGCGCGCGTGGGCTGGTAGGTGATGTCCGCGTGGGACGTCAGGCCGTGTCCCCGCCAGGCGGGATCCGCGGCCATGATGATGGGAATTAGGCTGGACACGCCGTCCCCCGAGCGAGTGGATCACCAACGGACTGGTCCGACACCTTGCGGCGCAACGAATAGTGGCAAACCGTAAAGTTTCTTACCAGCCACCGCAAGTCAATATATATCTCGAAAAGACGCGCGCGGCGCGGTCGGCCGCGACTTCCCGGTCAGTCCAGCAGGGCGTCAAGACCCCTCATGAGTCCCGTCAGGCGGTCCGCGACCTGGTCCCGTACCTCGGACGTGGCGTAGACGCCCGACTGCAGACGCCGTTGGACGTCCTCCAGCTTGCGGGCGCGGTCGGGCTCCTCGTCGTCCAGGCGGGCGCGCCCGGCCTGCATCAGATCGCGCAGTTGGGCCAGCTTGTGGGCCGAATTGGAGATCTCGAGCTTCTCGCCGGTCGGAATCGCGAGCTGCCCCTCGCCGGCCTTGGCCGCGAGCTTGGCCCCACCCTCCTCGCTGCCGGCGGTCTGTCGGGACTGCTGGAAGCGGGCCAGGGCCTGGGGATCTCCGAGGTGGCTGCGATCGATCTTGTTGGCGCTCATGAAAGTCGGTTCTCCTGTGGTGACGTGTCGTCCGGTCTCTCGCCGTGTCAGGCTAGCAAAGGCGGGACCAGTCGGCAAGGCGGTCGGCACGGCTGTGAGTCATGCTTTCGGCCGGGGCTCGCGAATACTTTAGCATCACATCATCATTATTGCGTTCACGGCATAATCGAGGTCTTTGTAACCAGCCGCAATATGGCTTCTCAGGTAGAGCGATTCGACAAGAATTCACATCCAGTGAAATGGCTAAAGGTTTTCGATGAGGCGGCCGATAACTCCCGCACATTCAAGTCGCGTCGGGTGGACGCCGGCCACGTTCAGTTCGCAGGAGGGATGGCGCGGACGGGGAATCCACCGAATCAGCGGAAGGTTGACGTCTTCCGCAGGTCAGGCAAGGACGTCTGACGTACACACTGGAAGGAGCTAGACATGTCTCTGCGCATCAACACGAACGTCGCTTCGATCAACGCCCAGCGCAATCTCGCCAACACCACCATGAAGCTGAACAAGTCGCTGGAGCGGCTGAGCTCGGGTCTGCGCATCAACCGCGCGGGCGACGACGCGGCCGGCCTGGCGATCAGCGAGAACCTGAAGTCCGACATCCGCGCCTACGAGCAGTCTGCGCGGAACGCGGCCGACGGCATCTCCATGATTCAGGTGGCTGAAGGCGCCCTGGGCGAGGTCAGTGACATCCTCATCCGCATGCGTGAACTGGCCCAGCAGGCCTCGAACGAGACGCTTGGCGCCTCGGAGCGTGGCTATCTGAACGACGAGTTCGACGCAATGTCACTTGAAATCAACCGTATTTCCGACAACACGGAGTTCAACGGCTCCCAATTACTGGACGGCACCGCAGCCGCCGATCTTGAGATCCAAGTCGGTCTGGCGGCGGGCGATGTCATCACTGTCGACTTCAGCACCGACACCGATACGACTGGGCTGGGTATCGCAGCCGCGGACCTGTCTGGAGTTGATGGTGACAATGCCCAGGCCGCCATCACGATGATCGAGGGCGCGATCAGCTCCCTGAGCGGCTACCGGGCCGGTTTCGGTGCGGGTCAGACTCGCCTCGAATCTGCGATTCGAAGCGTCAACAACGCCGTCGAGAACCTCTCGGCTGCGAACTCCCGTATCAGGGATGTGGACATCGCTTCCGAAATGTCTGCGATGACCAGCTCCCAGATCCTGCAGCAGGCCGGTGTCTCGGTCCTGACGCAGGCGAACATGACGCCGCAGATGGCGCTCATGCTGCTGCAGTAATCCTGACGGCAGATCCGGCGGGGCCTATTCCGGGCCCCGCCGGTTTCAACGACGCGAACGGGAGGGCGTCTTGACATGATCTCATTCGGCGGATTGGCCTCCGGGCTGGACACCGGCTACATCATCGAAGCGATGCTGGAAGCGCGCCGGCAACCCATCTACGCTCTCGAGCAGAAGAAATCCGATTATAGTATGCAGAGCACGGCCATGGCTGGCGTCGAGAGTCGCCTGTCGGACCTGCTCTCGTCGATCCAGTCCCTGGACTCCAACCGCGAGTTCGCGTCGCTGAGCGCGGTCTCGTCGGACGAGGACTACCTGACCGCCAGCGCGGGGCCCCTGGCCACCCAGGGCAGCTTCGACGTCACGGTCAACGCGCTGGCCTACGCCCAGAAGTCCATGACCCAGGGCTACGACACGGCCAGCGACAGCATCGGCACCGGCACCTTCTCCATCACCGTCGGCGGCGAGACCACCGACATCTCGGTGATCGAGGGGGCCAGCGGGCTGGGCGACCTGGCCACGGCCATCAACAACTCCAGCGCGGGCGTCACGGCGACCGTGCTCTTCGACGGCTCCGAGACCGGCGGCTATCACCTCGTGATCAGCGCCGAGGAGACCGGCACCGAGAACGCCTTCACCCTCGACGCCAGCGGCCTGAGCGGCGGCACCGGGCCGACGTTCACGACCACCCAGGACGCGGCGAACGCCGAGTTCGTCGTCGACACCCTGACGGTGACGTCCCAGACCAACGAGGTGGCCACCGCCATTCAGGGTGTGACCCTCAACCTCGAGCAGGCCGACGTCGCGACCACGGTCCAACTGGACATCGACGTGGACGGCGAGGCCCTGCAGGAGAAGGTGCAGGTCTTCGTCGATTCCTACAACGCGCTCTTCGGCTACATGAACGAGCAGACCGCCGACGGCGCGGCCCTGCGGGGCGACTCGCTGGTGCGCAGCGTGGGCTCGCGCGTCCGCATGGCCCTGACCACGAGCCTGTCCGGCGCCGACATCTCCACGCTCTATCAGATCGGCATACGTCAGCAGGAGGACGGCATCCTCAGCTTCGACAGCTCCACCTTCCAGGAGCAGGTGGCCGAGGACTACACGGGGGTCCGCGACCTCTTCATCGGCACCGACACCCACGAGGGCATCGTGTACATGCTCGGCCTGTCGCTGGACGACATGACCGACTCGACCGACGGCATGTTCAAGCTGCGCCGCGACGGCCTCACCGACCGCATCGAGCACATCGACGACCGGATCGAGCGCTACGAACGCAGCCTCGAGAGCTATGAGCTGACCCTGACCCGCAAGTTCACGGCCATGGAGCAGATGATCTCCGCCCTGCAGGCCCAGGGCAGCTACTTGACCGGCCAGTAACCCGAACGCACCGGAGCGCCCGATGTACAACGACGGCATTCGCAAGTACCAGGAGACCATGGTCCACACCATGGGGCCCGAGCGCATGATCGTGATGCTCTACGAGGGGGTGGTCCGCCATCTCCAGGGCGCGCGTGCGGACATGGCCCGGGGCGATATCCCGGGCAAGGCCACCCACCTGAAGAAGGCCCAGAACATCGTGGCCGAACTGCGGCACAGCCTCGATCCCCGCATCGACGCCGACCTGGCCGCCAACCTCTCCGCCCTCTACAGCTACATCTACAACGAGCTGATCGAGGCCCAGATCAGCGACGACACCTGCCACATCGACGACGTCCTGCGGGTGATCGCTCCCCTGCTGGTGGCCTGGCAGCAGATCCCGCCGGGGACCGCCGAGTCCGCCGGCCGGGCCCAGGACGCCGCCGGGGTCGCGAATGGCCCCGAACCTGCATCTCCCCCGACGCCGGCCCCCGCCCCCGCGGCGGAGTCGGAACAGGAGACATCGCGGGATCTCTGCGTGGCGGTCTGACATGGACGGCGACATCACCACCCTGCTGCGTCTCACCCACGAGATGTCCGAGGCCCTCGACCGCGACGATCTCGACGCCTGCGCCGCCCTGATGCGCGAGCGCGGGCGCCGTCTGGTCGACCTGCGGACCCGTTACGGGGCCGCGGCCCCGCCCGCGGAACTCGGCAGCGCCCTGGCGGAGATCCGGGAGCTGGACCGCGGCCTCTCGGGCAGGCTCGCCGAGGCCATGTCGCTGATCGGTCGGGAAATGACCGACCTGAGGGCAAGAAAAACCCGCCGGCTGGCCGGCGGGGAAGCTCCCACGTACCTGAATCGAAAAGCCTGAGGCCGTCCGTTCTACTCCTGCTCCTCTTCCTCCTCCTTGCCCTTGTCCTTGCCCGAGAACTTGCCCGGATCCGGCTGATCCGAATCGGCGGCCTTCATGGTGATGTTCTTGATCTCTTCGTAGATCTCGTGGCGGTGGACGGGGATGGCGCGGGGAGCGTCGATGCCGATCTGTACCTGGTCACCGCGAATATCGACGATCATGATCGAGATGTCGTCCCCGATCATGATCTTCTCGTTTCTTTTCCGGCTCAGGATTAGCACGGGACCTCCATGTCACCTCGGTGCGTTGCGGCGTCGGCGCACGGTGGGCGCAGAACACCCCGAACCCTACCGGGTATCGACCAGTTCTTCGTCCAGTTCCCGTTCCCGCGGAACGGTTTCCTGCTCCTGATCATACTTGCCCTGCAACACCTTGTCTACCGCTGTTCCGACCACGTTCTCCGGATGGCCGGCGGTGTAGGCGAGACAGGCGTCCCCGAAGCGCTGATTGTCTATCTCGGTGCGCATATTGAAGTTAGCGCCCTCGAGCACACACTGGACGCCGATCCGGTTGTTGACGTTGACCACCAGGGGCGCCGAGAGGTTGCCGGTGATGCGGCTGCCGCCGGGGTACACGGTGGAGATGATCATCACCACGATGTCCTCGATATCGCTGGCCTGCAACACTTTCTGGGAGCCGTCCTCGATCTCGAAGCTGTAGGACTCGGCGTAGAACCCCGGGTCGGTGACCGGTACCCTGAATCCCTCTTCATCGAGCGACGTCAGCCACTTCATGGGCAGGGGCGGCTCCATGTCGACGAGCATCCAGCGCTTGAGCTCGGGCAGCCCCACCAGTCCGGACGGGAAGGTCAGGACGTCGCTGGCGCGCGGTTCGGGGGTCGCGGTGTTGTCGGATCGCATGTCATCTCCTTTTCAGGGGCGGGCTTGCGCCACTACAGGTAGTCGAAAAGGCTCATCTTGAGCAGGTCGCTCGACACCATCAGGCTCGCCTGATACGTGGTCTCGGCCTGCTTGAGGTCCGAGGTCACCTGGAACAGGTCGGCGTCGCGCACGTCGGTCAGGTTCCGGTTCAGGTTGAAATCACGGTCGATGTTCAGGCCTTCCATCCAGTCCAGCAGGTTCTCCCGGGCGCCGATGATCATCTCCTGCTCCAGGAGGTGGTCCTCGATGGCCGTCAGCTCGGCCAGCGCGCGGCGCAGGCCGGCCCGGTCGATGGGCCGCAGGGAGTCCTCGAGGTTCTGCAGGACCTCGAAGAGGCGGTGCGGAGCGCCGGTGCCGACCAGGCCCAGATCCCGCGCCGTGCCGTCGCCCGACACCTCGCGGAGCTCGAAGACGTCGGCGGTACCGGAGCGGATGACGAGACCGTTCTCCCCCAGGTCGACGGTCAGGGGCGGCAGCCCGGCCGCGACGACCGCGGCCTCGAAGTCGGTCTTGATGTCGTTGAGCGTGACCGCCCCCGACAGGTCGATCACCACGCTGGTGCGGTCCATGTACAGCTCCAGCGAGCCCAGGGGCAGGGAGCCGGCGAGGCCCGCGATGTCGGCCAGGTTCACCGTCCAGTCGGGCGAGAGCCGGATGTCGGTGCCCTCGAGGGTGCCGTCGGCGGAGTTGCCGACGAGGCCCAGCGAGAGCGCGGTGTCGCCGTCGCTGGGATCGGAGATCGTGATGGGCCCGCCGCCCGGATCGGTCACCGTGAGGCCGGTGCCGTCGGCGGAGATGCCCGCGGTCAGGCCGGCGTTGCCCAGGATGGTGAACAGGTCGTTGACGGTGCCGGCGCCGGAGAGATCGATCTCCACGGGCGTGCCGAAGCTGTTGGTCCAGATGATCGTGCCCGCCTCCCAGCCCGCGCCGAAACCGATGTCCGAGAGGGAGTCGCCGAGGTTGAGGCCCGGCGAGAGATCCGCGTTGCCGTAGAGGCTCGAGATGCTGGACCCGATGAGCTCGTTGCCGGGGATGTTCACGGCCATGGAGGTGTTGGGCCCGATCTGCACGCTCAGTTCGCCCTGGTCGCCCTGGTAGAGCACCTCCCCGTTCTGCTGGACGAAGGCCCGCAGGTCGGTGCGGTGTCCCGCGAAGAGGGCGTTGCCCTCGAGGCTCTGGTTGGCGACGGCCAGGGCGTGCTGGAGCATGGCCTCCACTTCCTCGGCGCCGATGTTGTGCGTGACGCTGGAGGCGGTGGCGTTGAGCTCCCGCTGGGCCACCTGGCGGGCGTCGCGCACGATGTCCACCAGGTCCAGCAGGGCGTTGTCCGTCTGCAGGACCATGGTCCGGGCCCTGGAGATGTTCTCCAGATACTGGCTGTTCTCCTCGATCAGCAGTTCGTAGCGCTGCATCAACCCCACGGCGTGGGGATCGTCGGCGTAGTCGTTCACACGCCGGCCCGTCGAGGCCATGTCCTGCAGGTCGCTCAACCGCTGCAGGTTGCTGTGCGAGTGCTGGTAGATCATCTGGCTGATGTGGTTCTGCGTGACGCGGGTCAGCATCGGCACTCCTCGGCTCAGACCATGGTCAGGATGGCTTCGAACATGTCCTGCACGGCGGCGATCACCCGGGCGTTGGCCTGGTACGCGTTCTGGTACAGGGCGATATTGGCGGCCTCCTCGTCCAGGCTCACGCCGCGCACGCTCTCGAGACGCGAGGTCAGCGTGTCCACGAGCTGCTGCTGACCGTCGACCCGGTAGCGGCTGGCGGCGCTGTCGGAGGCCACGTCGATCACCAGGGAGGTGAAGAGCTCCGTCATGCTGTAGCCGTCCTCGACGTCGGTGCCCGACTGGCCGAGCTCGGCGATCTCCTGGGCGATGTCGGCGTCCCCGGACAGGTTCGAGCGCGAGGTGGCGATGAAGGACGGATTCTCCACCAGGGCCGTGTTGACGCCGATGTTCGACGCGCTCTCGCCGGTGAAGAAGATCAGGCCCCGGCCCCCGTCGCTGCGTCCCTGCACGTGCAGCTCGTTGACCTTCTCGATGAGGGTCCGCGCCAGGTCGTCCAGGCGCCCGCGCGTGTCCACGACCAGGCTGTCGCGGGACGTCTGGAACCCCAGCAGCTCGCCGGGCGGCAGCACGAGCTCGAAACGGCCCTGCTGCACCGTGACCCGGGCGCTGCCGGGCCGGCCGTCCTCGGAGGCGTCGTGGGTCACGTCCAGCCGCTGGACATGCTCGCGGGTGACCAGCGTGCGGCCGGAGACGATCACGTCCACGGTCCCGTCGGGGCGCTCGATGACGTCGGTGCGCGCCAGTTCAGAGATCCGTCCCAGGATCTGGTCCCGCCGGTCGCGCAGGTCGTTGGCCGAGGTCTGCGACGTCTCCCCCAGCAGGATCTGGCGGTTCAGGTCTCCCACGGCGGTCAGGGCCATGTTCATCTCGTCCACGCCCGTGGTGATCTGCTGGTCCAGATCGTCGGCCAGGTCCTCCAGGGACTGGGACATGGCGCGCAGGTCCAGGACCACGCGGTCGGCGCTGCCCAGCACGTCCTGCCGCAGGGCATCGTTGTGGGGCGGCGTGGCCAGGCTGCTCCAGGTGTTGAAGAACTGGGTCAGGGCGTCGCCGAGGTGGTTGTTCTCCACGGAGCCGAAGATGGTCTCCACGCTGCCCAGGGTGAGATCCATGCTCTGGTACTGGGTGAGCAGGGAGCCCTGGTAGCGCTGGCGATCGATGAGGAACTGGTCGGTCTGCCGGCGGATGTCCATCACCTGCGTGCCGCTGCCCAGCACGCCGTAGGACATTTTCACGGCCCGGGCGCTGCCCGTCAGGGCACGCTGGCGCGAGAAGCCCGGCGAGCCGGCGTTGGCGATGTTGTGGCTGGACGTCTGCATGGACGCCCCCGCGGCGAACATGCCGGTCAACCCGATGTGCATTATGCTCGAAAGGCCCATCTCGTCTCCTATCAGGCCTGGCGCACGATGACGCCGGCGCAGGCACCCTTGCTCTCGCCGCCGTGGGCGTCGTAGCAGCCGTCCTTGCCGCTCATGCCCCGGCACAGGATCGACGCTTCCTCGTCCACGAGCCCGAGGCAGAAGCGGGCGAGCATCCCGTTCAGGGAGTTCTGCCGCATCAGCTCGGCCGTGGTCTCTTCCCAGCCGCGCAGGCCGCGGCGCAGGTCGCGGCCGTGGGGGCCCCCGGTGCCTCGTGCCAGGCGGCTCATGCTCAGCTCGCCGCGGTTGATGCCTCGGTTGTCGCCGAGCTGGACCAGGTAGCTCTCGCGCATGGCGCGGGCGGACTCGGCCTGCGGCAGGTGGCGGCGCCACTCCTTGGCGTTGGCCTCCAGCCGGGCCAGGTCCTGCCGGCGCAGGTAGCGGTTCTGGCGCACCGCCAACCTCAGCAGGCGGCGGTAGGCCGTGCGCTCCTCGTCGAGCAGGGCCTGCAGGGATCGCGCCTCTGCGGCGGCGAGTCCCGGTGTCGTCTCGTGGCTCATGAGCCGTCTCCTAACCGATCGCTCGCGCGATCAGGGTCCGAATCCGAGCGAGTCCGAGCCCTCCAGCTCCCCGTACAGCTCGCTGACCTTGTGCACGTAGTCGCGTGTCTCCGCGAAGGGCGGCACCGCGTCGCCCGCCCGTCGCACGTTGCCGGGGCCGGCGTTGTAGGCCGCCAGGACCAGCTCCAGGTCGTCGCCGAAGCGGTCCCGCAGGTGCGCCAGGTAGCGCGCCCCGCCCGCGATGTTCTGGGACGGGTCCAGGGGGTCGCTCACGCCCACCTCGCGGGCGGTGTCCGGCATGAGCTGCATCAGTCCCGTGGCGCCGACCGGCGACACGGCGTCGGGCCGCCCCCCGGATTCCTGCACCATCACCGCCAGCACCAGCTCCGGCGCCAGGTCGTGGCGTCGGGCCTCGGCCTCGATGCGGTCGCCCCACTGCCGCACCGTGTCCGCCGCCGCGCCGCCGAGGGCGGTCGCCCTGGCGTCCAGGCCCCGGTGCGGTGCGGCGCCGGTCTCGGCGTAGGCCGCGAGGGCCCGGCCCAGCTCCGGCAGGCGGCTGCGGGTCTCCGTGACCAGCGGCCGCATCCGCTCGGGCGTCGCCGGCCGGGCGCCCGCCGCGGGCAGCGGCGCCATACCGGGCGAATCGTGGGTGTCGGGCGGCCCGTCCCCGCTCACGTAGGGCTCGTACTGGCGGGTCACCATCTCGGCGATGCCGAGGCCGCCGGCGCCGCCGATGCGCTTGGCCATGGCCTCGTCGAGCATCTGGCGGTAGGTGTCCACCTCGTTGCTCTCGGTGAGCTCCGACTTGGGGACCGTCTGTCGCATGGTCTTCAGCAGCGTCTGCACGAAGAGGGACTCGAACTGCTCGGCAGCCGCCCGCAGCTTGACCATCTTCTGCTCCGCCGTGGATGGCACGGCGTCGGGCGGACGCGTGTCCGCCCGGGAAGCGTTGCGAAGGATTGCCGACGTCTCCAACTCGACTCCTACATGATGACCAGTTCGGCCTGCAGGGCGCCCGCTTGCTTCAGGGCCTGCAGGATGGCGATGATGTCGCGCGGGCTCGCGCCCACCTCGTTCAGCACGGCGACCACGTCCGACACGGTGCCCGTGTGCGGCACGTGGATCACCGAGGCCTCCTTCTCCTGGACGTCCGTGACGACCGAAGGCGTCACCACCGTGCGCCCGCTCTCGTTGAAGGAGTTGGGCTGCGAGACGTCGTAGCTGGTCTTGATGACCACCTTCAGGTTCCCGTGGGCGACGGCGGCCTCCTTGAGCACCACGCCCTCGCCGACGATGATCGTGCCCGTGCGCTCGTTGATGACCACGCGGGCCACCTGGTCGCTGGCGGCCGACAGCTCGCCCATGCGGGCGATGAAGTCCACCGGCTGGTCGTGGAAGGACACCGGCACGTTCACGTCCACGCGCTGGGCGCTGGCCGCCCGGGCGGTGCTGCCGCCGAAGACGATGTTGATGGAATCGGCGACCCGCTGCGCGGTGGCGAAATCGGGGCTGTGCAGCAGCCAGGCCATGCGCCCGTCCGCGTAGAAACCGCCCGGCAGGGCGATCTCGATCTTGGCCCCGTTGGGGATGCGACCCACCGTCGCGTGGTTCTTGCGGAAGGAGTTGCCGGCGCCGCCCGCCACGTTGAAGCCGCCAATGGACACCGGCCCCTGGGCGATGGCGTAGGAGCGGCCGTCGGCCCCCTTCAGGGGGCTCATGATCAGCATGCCACCTTCGAGGCTGCTGGCGTCGCCCAGCGAGGAGACGGTCACGTCGATCCGCGCGCCCGGCGAGGCGCCCGGCTCCGCGTTGGCCGTCAGCAGGACCGCCGCCACGTTCTTGAGCTTGATCACCGACGGATCGACGGTGACGTCGAGGCGCTCCAGCATGGACACCAGCGAGTTGGTGGTGAAGGCGGCGCTCTGTCCGTCGCCGGTGCCGTTCAGGCCCACCACCAGGCCGTAGCCCAGCAGCGGTTCGCGCTCAGCCCCCGCCAGGGCCGCCAGGTCCTTGATGCGCGAGCTCTGCCCCGCCCCGGCGGCGAGCGCCTGGAGCAGGACGAGAACCGTGATCGTGATGCGTATCGCCGTCTGCCGCATGCCGTACTCCTAGAACAACCAGTTGACCAGTTTCGTGATCACGCCGGGTTCGCTGGTGGCGTTCACCACGCCCGTGCCGTTGTAGGCGATGCGGGCGTCGGCGATGTAGGTCGAGTAGATGGTGTTGTCGGGGCGGATGTCCCGTGCGCGGCAGATGCCGCTGATCTCGATCAGCTGGCGCTCGCCGTTGATGTCGACCATGCGCGTGCCGGAGAGCCGGTAGTCGCCGTTGTGCATGACCTCCACGATGCGCGCGGTGATCTCGGCGTTGAGGTTGCCGGTGCGCTGGGTGCGCCCGTCGCCGGTGTACTTGTTCTCCGAGCTGATGCCCCAGTCGGTGATGAGGTCCAGGAAGCCGAGCCCCGGACCGCCCGACACCTCGGACTTGTTGTTGGCGTCGGTCTTGGCCGAGGCGTTGGCCGTGGACTCCTCCACGATCAGGATCGTGATGATGTCCCCGACGCGGTGGGCCTTGTAGTTCGAGACCAGGGAGCTGCCGCTCTCCAGGTCGACCAGCGGCCCTCCCGCCGTGCAGGCCCCGGCCGCGGCCAGCAGCACCGCGGCGATCAGACATTCGTGCAGACGTCTCTTCATGGCGTTCACCTGCTCCATGACAGCCGCCCCTGCCCGGTCACCCGGGCGCGGATCAGCCGTCCGTCCAGTTCATTGCGTACGTAGACCATGTCCCCCTGGACCCCGTCCTCGCGCGCCGTCCCGCGCAGGGTCACGGCAACCCCGCCGCGGTCCAGGACCAGTTCCACCGAGTCCCCCTGGCGCACCAGCGGCTCGGGCCGGATGTCCGGCAGCCGCAGGGGATCGCCGGCGGCGATGCGGTTGCGGGCCGTCATGCCGTCGACGGCGCCGCGTCCGACGACCAGGCCCGAGGCCACCTGCGTCAGGTCCCGCCACTCCCAGACGAAGAGCTCGACGCCCAGGGGATCGTCCCTGTCCAGGTTGGTGCGGGCCCGTGCCACCTCGCCGTAGGTGTGACAGGTGACGGTGGCCGTGAAGCGGATCACCCGGCCGCCGCCCACGATGCGGCAACGGATCAGGTTGCGCCCGGGATCCAGGCGCGAGGGCTCCACGATCTCCAGGCGCCACTCCCCGTCCACCGTGGCGGCGGGCAGGTCGCTGCTCACCTCGACCCAGCTGGCCGGCGCGCGGTCGGGATCGCTGGGCAGCCAGCCGGCGAGTTCGGCCAGCAGGCGCGTTTCCAGGTCCGCGGTCACGATGCGCCGTCCGGCGAAGGTGATCCGGCAGACCTCCGGCCCCTGGCAGACCACGTCGGCGGCCAGGCGCTCGGTCACGAGCCGGCGCAGCACCGCGGCGCGGCTGATCTCCACCCGCTCCCCCGGCTTGCCCCCGGTTCGCAGCACCAGGGCACCGGCGGTCGCCGGCGCCTCCGATGCCACGACGTCCGCCAGGCGGACGACGGGTCTTTCCAGGGTCACTTCGGGCGAGAGCTCGAGGACCCAGGCGCCGGCCTCCGGGCCGATCAGCAGGAACAGGCAGGCCAGCAGGATGTGAGCGCGCGGCACGGCTACCTCTTCATCTGGTTGACGGTCTGCATCATCTCGTCGGCCATGGAGATGGTGCGGGCGTTCAGTTCGTAGGCCCGCTGGGCGGTGATCATCTTGACCAGCTCCTCGACCGTCTCCACGTTGCTCATCTCCAGGAATCCCGAGGCGATCTCGCCCAGACCGTCGTTGCCGGCGCGGCTGACCAGGGGCTTGCCGCTGTTGGGCGACTCCTGGTAGATGTTGCCGCCGCGGCTGGAGAGCCCGGCCGAGTTGGCGAAGCGGGCCAGCTCGATCTGGGCCAGGTCCTGCACGGTCGAGGTGTCGCCGGCCAGCATCACCGACACGGTGCCGTCGCGAGCCACGTAGATGTCGGTGGCGTCCTGGGGCACTTGTATGGCCGGCTCGAGGCGGTAGCCCCCGGAGGTGACGATGTTGCGCTCGGCGTCCAGCTTGAAGGCGCCGTCGCGCGAGTAGCCCAGCGATCCGTCGGGCAGCCGCACCTGGAAGAAGCCGTCGCCCTCGACCATCAGGTCCAGGGGGTTCTGGGTCTGGGTGATGAGGCCCTGGGTGAAGATCTTGTTGGTCGCCACGAGCTTGACGCCGTGCCCCACCTCGACGCGCGTGGGCTCGGACTCGCCCGAGCCGCGCCCGGTGGGCACCACCGACTCGTAGAGCAGGTCCTGGAATTCGGCGTGACTTCGCTTGTAGCCGACGGTGTTGACGTTGGCCAGGTTGTTGGAGATGGCGTCGATGTTGGTCTGTTGCGCCTTCATGCCGGAGGCGGCGCTGGTCATGGCTCTCAACATGCGGACTCCCCTTCCTTATGCTTAGGCCTTGCGGCTCAGGTCGTTGACGGCCTTGTCCAGGGTGCGGTCGGTCGCCTGCAGCACCTTGGCCTCCAGTTCGAAGGCCCGCTGCGCGGCGATCATGCCCACCATGGTGTCGATGGGGTTGGCGTTGCTGCCCTCGAGAGCGCCCTGGGCGATCTCGACCTCGTCGGCGCCGAGGGTGCGGGCCGGCATCTCGGCCGGCGCGGAGAAGACCGAGGCGCCCACGTGGCGCAGCCGGCCGCTGTCGGGAAAGTCGACCACGGCCAGGCGGTCCGTCTCGGTGCCGTCGACCAGCACCATGCCGTCCCCGCGGATGACGATCTCGCCCTCGGGGATCTGGATGGGGCCGCCGGTGCCCAGGACCTGGGCGCCGTCCGAGGTGGACAGGCGGCGCTCCTCGTCCAGCGCGAAGGAGCCGTTGCGCGTGTAGTACTCCCGCCCGTCGCGGCGGACCTTGAAGAGGCCCTCGCCGCGCAGGGCCACGTCCAGGGGCCGCCCGGTCTCGCGCAGGGGGCCCTGGGTCATGTCGATGGGCGAGCGCAGATCCAGGATCTGGTCGACGAGGCCGCGCGAGGCGGTGGCGCGCACCGGGCCCTCGGGTTCGGTCTCGCGGTTCTCGGTGACCTGGGTCAGCACCTGTTTGAAGCCGGCCGTGTCCACATTGGCCAGGTTGTTGGCCAGGACGTTGGTCTTGGTCAACTGGATGTTCATGGCGGTCTCGGCCGCCCGCAGCCCCTTGAGCACGAGGACTCCTCACGGTCTGGGTACTTCGTCGCGCCGCCCCATCCGCAAGCCACATGCCATATCGGGCGGCTGACGGGACGGCCCCGGTCGCCGGGGGCGAAACCTGGGCCTGGGACGGCGACCGCGCCTAGTGGGGAGACCGCGCGGGGCGCACGGGAGGACAGCCGGGGCGCGGCGACGCCGCGACGGCTTCAGGGACTGGAAGAATGGTTGGCAACACTGCCCAGGTATCGACCGCAGGCCGACGGGACGGCAGCGGCGCCGGGAAGCGCCGCTTGGGGGCGGGACGGAGGTCGCGGACTAGCCGACGGCCAGCAGCATGTTGATGTGGTCGGACAGGTGGTGCATGCCTTCCTCGTCGATCTGCGTGAAGAAGACGGCCACCTCGTAGTTGGCCACGTCGGGGCCCTCGGTCTCGGGCAGCACGCGCACGACGATGCCCTCGCAGCGCGCCGCGGCGATCTGGTCGGGACGGCCCTCGGCGTCCCTGTGGGTGGGGAGTTCGAGCAGCATGTCCAGCTTGGTCATGGGCTCGATGAAGTGGTCGGAGCGGAAATAGATGCCCGACGAACTGATGTTCAGGGTCTCCATGGAGACGGGCTGGGGGGTGCCGTCCGGCCGGGGGATGCTGACCTCCAGCTTGAGGTTCGCATCTACCCGCTGGCCCTTGCGCCTCTCTTGACTCGCGTCGCTCATCAGGACTCCTTTCCCCCCGGATTGTCCGACGGCCGCCGTCGGCGGGGACATCCGTCAATTGCACGCTCCGTGCCAGCGCCGCAGCCGCGCCGTTCAAGCAGAACCGGCACTCCGCGAAGTGCCGGTCCTGGCATTACTTCTTCTTGTGCCTGTTCTTGCGCAGGCGCTTCTTGCGCTTGTGCGTCGCAATCTTCTTGCGCTTGCGCTTCCGTCCGTTTGGCATCTCGAATCGCCTTTCCGCTCGAGCCGCTGACGTCGCTGTCCATATGAGCCGGCATGCTGACGACCCCGGAGCCGCCCGGCCTGCCGTTGTGACCTAGTTCTGGCGAGACGGCAATATAACAGAGTGTGGGCCGACAATCAAATGCCGGTGGTCGTTTCGGGCTCCTCCGGCGTCTCGTTGAGCTTCGATTTGAGCTCGTTGGAAGCCTTGAAGTAGGGGACCTGCTTCGACGGAACCTGCACCGCTTCTCCCGTGCGTGGGTTCCGGGCCAGGCGGGCGCGGCGGTTCTTGACCTTGAAACTGCCGAAACCACGCAGTTCGACCTTGTCGCCGCCCACGAGCGCCTTACCGATGTTCTCGAGGATCAGGTTCACGACGATCCCCGTGTCCTTCTTGCTGACGCCCGTCTTGCCGGCAATCATCTCGACCAGTTCGGCCTTGGTCATCGTCATACCCCTATCTACTTGTCAACTTGATGCGATAAAACCCTTTATCATCTAAGCATAGCCCAGACGACCTGACAAGTCCTTTTTTCGGGCAAACGACTGCCGTCAAAGGCGATGCGGAAGCACGCGGGCGATGGGGCCGGGAAATGCGGGGGAAAAAGGAAATGTTTCCCGCGTTTGCCGCGTGCCGTTCAACCTGGGATCTACAACACGGAGAGCGTAGTAGGTCGGCCGACAAGGCGCATGCAGCGCAGGAAACATTATCTCCTGCGCACCCCATCAAGTCGGGTGCCAGACGGCTGCCAGGCGCGGGCACACCAGTGAGCCACCTCGTATCGGCCGTGTTCAGAATGGGATACTCTGTTGTCTTGAAGTTGTTTCACAGGGCCTGCGGCCCGCCCGGAAGGCCACCGAAGCGTGCAAAACGAGAGCAGGACGTTGTCAACTGCCTGCGAGCCCGGCGGCGAGGGCGCGGAAGAGCGCGGCATGGGCCGCCCCGAAGGCGCAGTCGCGGCGGGTCATGACGATGCGGGCCACGTCCAGGGCGCGCTCGGCGTCGTAGGTCCGCCGCCCCCGCCCGTCCCCCCAGGTGAAGTTGGCCAGGCAGGTGCGGGGGAAGCCGGCGGCGAAGACGTTGCTGGCGAAGCCGACGGTGGTGCCCGTGTTGAAGGTGGTGCCGATGGCGCTCTTGGCGTGCTCGCCCATCATCAGGCCCACGAAGCGCGAGCCCGTTGCCACGGGGCCGAGCCCGTAGTTCACCGTGATCTCGCCGTAGTTGTTCTTCAAGTCGCTGTTGGTGGTGTCGGCACCGAGATTGACCCAGCTGCCCACCACGGCGTGGCCCAGGAAGCCCGAGTGCTGCTTGTTCATGTAGGGCAGCAGCTGGGATTCGGCGATCTCGCCGGATACGCGGCACCCGGCGCCCACGGCGGTCTTGCCGTAGAGGGTGGCTCCGGCCTTGACCCGCGAGGCCGGGCCAAGGTACAGGGGGCCGGCCAGGTAGACGTGGGGCAGGACCCGCACGCCGCGGTCGATGATCACGGGCCCCTCCGAGACGTCGATCACCACGCCGGGGCCGAGCCGGGCATCCGCGCCCAGCCAGAGGCGGGCGGGATCGTCCACGAAGACGCCCGGCGGCGGGGCGTCGCCCCGGGCCAGCGTACCGTCGCCGCTCCAGACGGGGGCCTCCCCCGTGGGCCGGACGCCGAAGATGCTGCGCGCGGGCAGATGCAGGCCGTCGTCGCGAGCCAGGGCGGCCTCGTCGCCGCGGATCGCCGCGCCGATGCCGTGGATCAGGTCCCAGAGGTAGCCCCAGGCGCCGTCGGCGCTCTCGGCGGCGTCGGTATCGGGTCGCCACGGTTCGGCCTGACCGCCGGGGGCGGTCCAGGTCGTTCCCGCGGCGGCGGCTTCGTCCCAGGCGCGCCAGGAGGCCAGCGCGTCGCGCGCGGATCCGGCGTCGGTGCGCCAGGCCACGAGGCCGTGGGCGTCCGTGCGGGCAGCGCCGCGGGGCAGGTCGTCGAGATATCCCTTCAAGACGTCCCAGTCCGCTCCCGCCCGCGCCGCGAGGAAGATCACGTCGTCCCCGGCCGCGTCGAGGCAGGCTGCGGGTCCCACCGCGACGCCCGGCGGCGCCGTTTCCGCCTGCAGGTCGGCCAGCAGGCCGCGCGGGAGCAGTCCGAGAGCGCACGGGTCCTGCGCGCGGGTGGTCAGAAGTTGCACACGCTCGCGCAGGTTGAGCAGCCCGCAGGGCAGCTCGTAGACCGGCAGGCTCCAGGACAGGGGACGGAATTGCTGGGCGGTGTGGTCCTCGAAGAGGACGACCAGTCGGGCCAAGACGACTCCTCGCTCAATTGAGATTGATCTGCACCATGGCGCCGGCCGGAGCCTCCAGCATGTGGGATGCCAGCGTCGATCCTTCCGGGGCCACCAGAAGGATCGGCACGATGCCGTCCGTTTCGTCGGCGGGCGTCGCCGGCGTCGTGACGGTCTCGCCGTCGGCCAGACAGGCCACGTCCAGGCATTGATCTTGCGTCCCGATCATGGCGAGTGTCTCTGTCCCGGCCGCCGCACCACCGGTGGGGGCCGCGGTGACGGACAGGGACGGAAGGACCGAAACCCGGGCGTCGAACGAGAAATCGGCGCCCAGCACCGGCGTAGACGCCAGAACGGCACAGACGAGCAACGGGCAGGCGATGCGGATCATGAGGCGACCTCCCCCGGTGGATGGCGTTCCGCTGCGTGGGCCGCAAGTCATAACATGATGCCAGTCTGGCGCATACGCGGGCAAAATGCACCCAAAAAACTGTAAAGCCGGGTGTCCGGCGGTCGATGACTAGCACGAGCGAGGCATCCGGAGCAAGGCACACCAAACGTCTCGACAGTTTTTCCGGGTATGGAGACCACCGTTTCACAAGGAGTTGAATCATGCGGAAACACCTCATCCTGACCTTGGCGGCCCTGCTCGTCGCCACTCCCTTCACGCAGGTCGCGGCCCTGGATTCGCCCCAGGACGGCGTCGTCGACGTGTTCATCGCGTTGGCCGTGGCCGAGACTGTCGAGATGGACTTCGGCGCCGTGATCGACGCCGACGGTACCGTGACCCTGGACACCAGCGACACCATCGCCGCTGATCCCAACGCCATCCACCAGGGCGGCACCGTGGCCAGCGGCCTGTACACCATCACCGGTCAGCCGAGCACGGCGGTGGACGTGGACATCACGCCCCAGAACGCCAACGGTCTGCTGCTGTCCAACTTCACCACCGACGTGGGCGGCGGCGTGTTCCCGCTCGTCGCGGCGATGATCGACGGCGTGGGCGACCTGGCCATGGCCCTCGGTGCGGACCTCGAGGTCCAGAGCGGCGTGGCCGCTCCCGGCGCCAACCAGCCCCTGGCCTTCACCATCACGGTGACCTACAACTAGTCTCCACCCGGGACTGGTGGGGGGGCCTCCGGGCCTCCCCTTCTTCTTGCCCGCCACCGGAAGCCGCATCTGGCACGCCCCTTGCCGAAACATCTGCGAGTCCAAACGGATAACCGGGGAGACCCGTAGATGAATCTGCTTGCAGGACAAGTGGTTCGCCCATTTCGCGGGCGAGTCCTCTCGAGCGTGTTGCTCCTGGCGCTGCTACAGGCCATACCGGCCGGCGGCGCGGATCTGAGCATCTTCGAGACGGTCGAACTCGATTTCGGCTCCGTCGTCGACGGCGACGGGTCGGTCGTGCTCGGCCTGGCCGACGCCATCACGTCCGATCCGGCTGACATCCACGTGGCGGGTCCCGTCGCCACGGGCCGCTACACCATCACCGGCGATCCCTTCGCCGCCTTCAGCCTGTCCATCGCCGGCTTCACGGCCGCGGGGCTGAACATCGGCGACTTCGAGACCAGCGAGGGCACCCCGCCCCTGCTGAGCGTGGCCCTGGACGGCTCCGGCGAACTGGATCTCAGCCTGGGCGCCACCCTGACCGTGGATTCCAACGTGGCCGCGCCGGGCCTGAACCAGCCCCTCATCTACATCATCACCATCGACTACAACTAGCGTCTTCCGTTGATCTTCCGCTTTCGCGCCGGTGGCATGGCCGTTGCGTTGCTGCCCTCCCGGATGTCCGCGCGGAGCCCGGATCCGCCGGAATCCCCGGCGATATTTGCCTGCAAGGAGGATGTCTTATGGTTTGGTCGTGGTTGCGTCGCGCTTCCCTACTGGGACTATGGTCGGCAATCGTCCTGTGTGGCGGCGTTCTGGACACCCTGGCCAGCGGCCTGTCCATCGCGCCCATCCGGCTGGTCTTCGACGGCCGGTCGCGGGTGGCCACCGTCTATCTCACCAACAAGAGCGACGAGGCGTCGACCTACCGCATCCTGGTGCGCGACAAGCGCATGCTCGAGAGCGGCCAGATCGTCGACGCGGAGGAGGCCTGGCCGGGCGAACGCTTCGCCAGCGAACTGCTGCGCTTCTCCCCCCGCCGCGTCGTGCTGGCGCCGGGCGAGAGCCAGACCGTGCGCGTCATGCTGCGCAATCCCAGCGAGGGACGCCTCGAGCACGGCGAGTACCGCACTCATCTGATCTTCCAGTCGGTGCCCAACGCGCCCACGCCCGAGGAGGCGGCGCGCCAGGACGGCCACACCGTCGCCCAGGCCATCATCGAGACCAGCATCCCGGTGATCATCCGGCGTGACAACCCCGACGCCGCCGTCAGTTTCGCCGAGGCGGCCCTGGACACCGCCCGCACCCCCGACGGCCGTCCCCTGCTCGAGCTGGTGCTGGCCCGTGAGGGGGACCGCTCGGTCTACGGCGACATCACCGTGGACTGGATCGACGACAACGGCCGCGGCCAGCCCGTGGCCAAGATCGTGGGCATCGCCGTCTACCATCCCACGCCGCGGCGTCAGATCAAGCTGCCGCTGGCGGTCTCCGACCCGAACGTCCTGAGCGAGGGGCGTCTGTACGTGCGCTTCGAGGAGAGCCCCCTGGGTCGGGGCGACCTGTGGACCGACACGACGGTGAACCTGGCCGCGGGGAGGATCTTCGACCGATGAAGCGCCTGCGGTACTGGACGGGATCCCCGGGCAACACGCTGTGGCTGGTGACGGCCCTGCTGTGCGGGTTGCTCTTCCTGGCCGGTGCCGCCGAAGCCCAGTCCCCCGCCGCGGCCGACCATCTCGGCGACGAGGACCTGGTGATCCTCGAGGTGCGCCTGGGCAACGAGGTCGTCAGCCCGGGCCTGATCGCCTTCCAGCATCCCGGCGGTGTCCTGATGCCCCTGGGCGCCCTGACCGACCTCCTGGAATTCGCCATCGACGTCCGGCCAGACCATGGCCGGGCCACGGGGTGGTTCATCGACGAGTCGCGCCGCTTCGAGCTGGACCTGAACGCCGGCACGGTCGTCAGCGACGGCGTCACCGGGACCTGCGGCGCCGCCGACTCGGCCGCCGATATCGACGACATCTACGTGGACACCGTCCGCCTCGCGGAGTGGTTCCCCTTCGAGCTCGAGGTCTCGGTCATCCAGCTCCTGGCCAAGATCTCGCCCAGCGAGACCCTGCCCCTGCAGAGCCGCCTCAAGCGCGAGGCCATCCGCTCACGCTCGCTGGAGAGCGAACTGCTCGCCGAACGCCTGCCCCTGCAGAAGGCCGACTACAGCATGTTCACCTGGCCGCTGGTGGACGCGAACCTGGAGTACCGGGGACGCGGGAACGACAGGGCCCCGCGCTTCTCCATCCAGAGCAGCGGCGACCTGGGCACCCTGGCCACCGACGTCTTCGTCACCCACACCGACGGCGCCAAGCTCATCAACGCCACGCGCCTGCGGGCCGGCCGCACCGACGCCTACGGCGACCTGCTGGGGCCCCTGTGCGCCACGGAGTTCGCCTTCGGCGATCTCTACGCCCCCAGCACACCCCTGGTCCTGCGCGGCAAACTCGGCCGGGGTGTGATGCTCTCGAACCGTCCCCTGCGCCGCCCCGACCGCTTCGACAGTACCGAGATCAGCGGAGACGGACCACCCGGCTGGGAGGTCGAACTCTACGGCAACAACGCCCTGTTGGACTTCGCCACCATCGACGAGACGGGCCGCTACCTCTTCACGGAGGTCCCCCTGGCCTTCGGCCGCAACGTCTTCCGCACGGCGCTCTACGGCCCCCAGGGCCAGACGCGCGAGTTCACACGGGTGATGAACGTCGGCACCACCATGATCGCGCCCGGCAAGATCGAATACCGCCTGTTCGGGGTGCAGGACGAGCGATTCCTGATCACCGGCGACCAGCTCTTCGACGACACGCCCGACCGCGGTCGCTGGACCGGCCACCTCGAGGCGGGCTACGGCCTGGGCAAGCGCGTCTCCCTGCTCGGCGGCTACACGCGCCAACCCCTCGCGGGCGTGGACCGGGACTACCTGAGCCTCGTCGCCGACGGCAGCCTGAAGGGCTACCAGATGCAGGCCGTGGGCGTGCGCGCCCTCGCCGGCGGCAGCGCCGCCAGCTTCTCCATGCGGGGCGAGTTCCTGGGCCGCACCCTGACGGCCGAGCAGTTCATCTACAACGACTTCGTGAGCGACGCCAATCCCTTCGAGCAGCAGCGCACCTCGGAGACGCGGGTGCGCGTCGGGGGCAACACCCTCTGGAGCGGCCGCCACCTCGCCTACGACCTGCAGGTACAGACCACGGGCTTCATGGGCCGGGGCATCACCCGCCAGGATCGCGTGCAGCTGCGTGGGGCCACCCTCTGGCGCGGGTTGCAGGTGAGTTCCAAGCTGGACTTCCGCAACAGCAAGTCCGTCCTCGGCACCTACGACCAGCTCTTCGTGGACCAGCTGGCGCGCGGGGTCTGGGGACCGCTGATGCTGCGGGGCTCGGCCAGCGTGAGCATGAGACCGGAGACGGCCCTGAAGGCCGTCTCGGGCAGCGCCTACTGGAATCCGGTGGGACGCATGCGGATGGGCGCCCACGCCACACACCGTTTCGACGACGCCGTGCCGACGACCGTCGGCGGCTCGCTCGGGTTGTTGATGGACACCTTCAGCGTGTCCGTGAGCGCCAGCGCCGCGGGCGACCAGTCGCCCTACTTGAGCGTCGCCATCTCCACCTCGATGACCAAGGTGCCCGAGACCATGCGCATGCACGTGCAGCGCCAGCGCATGTCGGCCGGCTACGGCGCCACCGCTCGCGTCTTCCTGGACCGCAACGCCAACGGCCACTGGGACGACCAGGACGACCCCCTGCCCGAGGTGCGCATCACCGGCGCCGGCGCCTGGAACGAGGGCGTCACCGGCGACAACGGCATCACCTATCTGGCCGGGCTGCCGGCCCACCGAGAGCGCGACCTGTCGGTGGACCTGGCCTCGCTGCAGGATCCCTTCCTGCTGCCCGCTCTGGAGGGTCTGCGGGCCACCGGTCACCCGGGTGGGCATGTGACACTGGAGTTCCCGGTCACCTTCTCCGGAGACATTGAGGGCACGGTCTACGCCCGCACGACGGCCGGCGACGTCCCCCTGCGCAACATCGGTCTGGAACTGGTGGATCTGAGCCAGCGCTCGATCCGCAAGACGGTGAGCGAGTTCGACGGATACTACCTGTTCCAGGAGATCCCGCCGGGCTGGTACGAGATCCACGTGATCCCGGAGACCCTGACGCGCAAAAACCTGCGCCTGCCGCCGCCGGTGGCCGCAGTCGTCCCGCCCGAGGGCGGCGTCTCCGACGGCAACGACTTCCTGCTGCGCTTCCAGGCGGGGCAGCGCGCGTCACGCTGATCCCCCACGCACCGCGACGCGCCCTCATTAAGCAGAATATTGACTTTGAATACTAATACAAACTATATTGGTATGTGTTATGCACATTCACCCGGAACCGCTCGTCAATCACGCCAGACATCCAGGAGATCGAAGATGACCACTTGCCAAGGCCTGCTCCGTCCCGTGCTGATCGTGGCGGCTCTGCTGATCGTCGCGTTCCCGGCGACGGGCTACGAGTTCTACAACGGCACCAACGCCTGCGTCCAGTGCCACGACGGCTTCGTGGGCGGCTTCGGCGCGGAACTCCACGACAGCCACAACGAGATCGCCCAGAATTGCGCGACCTGTCACGCATCCATCGGCGACAACCCTCTCATAGAGAACTGCGCGTCCTGCCACTTCCCGGAGCCCCTGTGGAATCTCCACAACAGCGCGCCCGCGGACGGGAACGGACTGAAATGCAACGCCTGTCACACGTTCACCGCCAACGACATGCACACCTGGGGCGAGACGAAGTCCTTCTTCCGCTAGCGAACGCGACGTCTACGCCGCAACGAAGAAAGGACATGCCACGAGGCAGGTCCTCTTCTTTGGGGTTCAGGCACCGATAGCGGGAAGAACCGGCCCCTCGTCGGCATGCCTGCCAAAGACGAGCGGGATCACTTCAGCAGCGTCATTCTCCGACTCAGCTCCGTCCCGCCACCGGCGATCCGACACAGGTAGATCCCCGAGGAGAGCGGCTCGCCTCGATCCCCGCGGCCGTCCCAGACGAGATCGTGCTGCCCGGCCGGGAGCCGGGCCAGCATGAGTTGCCGGACACGACGCCCCCGCGAGTCAAAGATGTCGGCTCTCACCTCGCCGCTTCGCTCCATTTACAGTTCGGTGCAGTGGGGGGATCGAAGACGGGGAGCCGCGACTTACGCAGCTCCCCGGTCATCAGGAACTTGGGTGGTGGAGCCAAGGGGGATCGAACCCCTGACCTCATGACTGCCAGTCATGCGCTCTCCCAGCTGAGCTATGGCCCCACCGAGCCGACATAATATGGGTCAACCGCTACGGACTGTCAAATGGGTTTCGGGGACCCGGTTGCCTTGACGCAGCCCCTTCAGCGACTTATCATGACCGACCGGTGCCGGAGTGGTGGAATTGGTAGACGCGTCGGACTCAAAATCCGGTGGCCTTCGGGTCGTGTGGGTTCAAGTCCCACCTCCGGCACCATGCAGGCGAATGACGAAGGGGCGGCCCTCGGTGGGCCGCCCCTTTTCCCGTCCCCCCCGTGACTACTTCTTGGCCATGAAGGGATAGCGGTAGTCGTGCGGCGGGTCGAAGGTCTCCTTGATGGTCCGCGGGCTGCACCAGCGGATCAGGTTCAGGTAGGACCCGGCCTTGTCGTTGGTGCCCGAGGCGCGCGAGCCGCCGAAGGGCTGCTGGCCGACCACCGCGCCGGTGGGCTTGTCGTTGATGTAGAAGTTGCCGGCCGTGCCCACCAACTCGGCGCGTGCCTGCTGGATCGTGGCCCGGTCCTGGGCGAAGACGGCGCCGGTCAGGGCGTAGGCCGAGCCCCCGTCGCAGAGGCGCAGGGTCTTCAGCCAGTCCTTCTCGTCGTAGACGTAGACCGTCAGCACGGGTCCGAAGATCTCCTCGCGCATGGTCAGGAAATCCGGCTTGTTGGCCTGGATCAGCGTGGGCTCGATGAAGTAGCCCTTGCTGTCGTCGCAGCCGCCGCCGGCCAGGATCTTGGCGCCGCTGCCGCGCTTGCGGGCGGCGTCGATGTAGCCCTTGATGCTGTCGAAGGCGTGGCGGTCGATGACCGCGGCCATGAAGTTGGTGAAGTCGGCGGGATCGCCCATCTTGATGCTTTCGATGTCCGCGAGCAGCGCGGGCTTGATCCGCTTCCAGAGCCCCTTGGGGATGTAGGCGCGGCTGGCCGCCGAGCACTTCTGTCCCTGGTACTCGTAGGCGCCGCGGACCAGGGCCGTCACCAGGGCGCCGGGATCAGCCGATTCGTGCGCGACCACGAAGTCCTTGCCGCCGGTCTCCCCCACGATGCGAGGGTAGCAGCCGTAGGTGTCGATGTTGCGGCCGATGGTCGACCACATGCCGTTGAACACGGCCGTGCTGCCGGTGAAATGCACGCCGGCCAGATCCGGATGCTCCATGACGGGGTTGCCCACCTGGCCGCCGCTGCCGGGGATCAGGTTGATGACGCCGTCGGGCAGGCCGGCCTCCTTCAGCAGTTCCATCAGCCAGTAGGCCGCGTATACGGCGCTCGAGGCCGGCTTCCAGAGCACGGTGTTGCCCATCAGCGCGGGGGCCGTGGGCAGGTTGCCGGCGATGCTGGTGAAGTTGAAGGGGGTCACCGCGAAGACGAAGCCGTCCAGAGGCCGCTGCTCCAGCATGTTCCACATGCCGGGCGCCGACTCGGGCTGCTCGCCCATGATGTCGTAGTAGAAGGACACGTTGTAGCGCCAGAAGTCGATCAGCTCGCAGGCGGCGTCGATCTCGGCCTGGAAGCAGGTCTTTGACTGGCCCAGCATGGTGGCGGCGTTGAGGGTGCTGCGCCAGCGGCCGGCCAGCAGGTCGGCGGCCTTAAGGAAGATGGCCGCTCGGGCCTCCCAGGGCATGTTCGCCCAGTTCTTGCGGGCCTTGCGGGCCGCGCTCGCGGCGGCCTTCACTTCCTTGGGACCGGCCTTGTGGTAGGTGCCCAGCAGGTGCTTGTGGTCGTGGGGGACGCGGCATTCGCCCAGGTCGCCGGTGCGGATCTCCTTGCCGCCGATGATCACGGGGATCTCGACCGTCTGCGCGGCCAGTTCCTTCACCTTGGCCTTCAGTTCGGCGCGCTCCGGGGAACCGGGCAGGTAGCCGAGCACCGGCTCGTTCACGGGCACGGGGGGAATGGGCAGCATGTTGGGCATGTCTCTCCTCCAGGGATCCGGCTTAGCGGGAATGGCGGACGCGGCGTCGCCGAGTACAGGCGAACAATGCGCAACCGGACCCGACTTGGCAACCCCAATCCGGCGCCATCGGAACTCGCCAGGAGGGCCCCGAACTGCTACATTGGGGCCCCGTATCCACAAAACCCCGGAGGAGAGATAGAGATGGCACAAGCCGGCAACATCATGAACGTCGAAGCGCACATCCTGGACCTGCAGCGTCTGCATCCCAGCGCCAGCGGCGATTTCACGAGCCTGCTCAACGATATATCCTTCGCGGCCAAGATCATTTCCCGCGAGGTCGGACACGCCGGACTGGTGGAGGACATCCTCGGCTCGACCGGCGAGCAGAACGTGCAGGGCGAGGTCGTCCAGAAGCTCGACGAGTACGCCAACCGCACCATGCTGCGCTGCCTGGGCGGACGGGGGCAGTGCTGCCTGCTCGCTTCGGAGGAGATGGAGAAGCCCGTCCTGAAGGAGATGGGCAGCGGCAGCGGCAACTACGTGGTCGTCTTCGATCCCCTGGACGGATCCAGCAACATCGACGTGAACGTGAGCATCGGCACCATCTTCTCCATCTACCGACGGCGGTCCCTCGACGGGCTACCGGGCGACGAGGACCTGCTGCAGCCGGGCAGCGAGCTGCTGGCGGCCGGCTACGTCATCTACGGCTCCTCGACCATGTTCGTCTACACCACGGGCCACGGCGTGCACGGGTTCACCCTGGATCCGGGCATCGGCGAGTTCCTGCTGAGCCACGAGAACATCACCATGCCTTTCACCGCGAACATCTACTCCGTGAACGAGGGGAACGAGCCGCGCTGGTCCCCGGCGGTGCGCGAGGTGGTGCGGCGTCTGAAGTACGGTCGCGACGACGACTCGACAGGCCTCACCGCCCGCTACATCGGGTCGCTGGTGGCCGACTTCCACCGCAACCTGCTCAACGGGGGGATCTTCCTATACCCGGCCCAGGACGAACGCCCCGACGGCAAGCTGCGGCTGCTCTACGAGGCCGCGCCCCTGGCCATGATCGCCGAGCAGGCGGGCGGTTACGCCAGCGACGGCCGCGGCCCGATCCTGGAGATCGAACCCGAGGACCTGCACCAGCGCGTTCCCCTGTACATCGGCAGTCGCGAGACGGTGCTCTGGATCGAGAAAATGCTGGCCGACCCCACGCTGGAGGCCGGCCTCTGAGATGTGCGGTGATGCGGGGCGGACGAGCTACTCGCGTCCCTCGATCTGGAGTCCCTTGGTCTCGGTGACCAGCGCCAGCGCCATGTTCTTGCAGCGCGGCCGGTGCGGCGTACCGGCTGGAACCAGCACGGCCTCCCCCTGCTTGACCGTCACCGTCTCACCGTTGAGCTCGATGTCGATCATGCCTTCCATGATGTAGATGAACTCGTCGGCGGTGTGGCTGTGGGCGATGTAGTCGCCGCTGTAGCGCACTATGAAGGTGTGGTAGGCGCCGTCGAGCTCAGAGATCTCCACGGGGCGAAAGGGCTGGGACAGGTCGCGCGCCATCTTCAGGACAGGGATCTTCTTCATCTCGTCTCCGTTCGGGACCCGACAGGTCCGGTCACTCTCTCGACAGCTCGGCCTCGGCCAGGGCGGCCTGCTCCGAGGCGGGGTAGTCGGTCTGCAGCAGCGACAGGAATCCGCGTGCCGCCGCGTCGTCGCCTGCCGCCTGGGCCGCGAAGACGGCCTTGAGCAGGGCGTCGGGGCGCCTGTCCACGTCGCGCGGGCCGTCGATCACGGCCTGCAGGTGGGATAGGGCCTGCCCGTACTCACCGTCGGCGTAAGCCATCTCGCCCAGCCAGTAGCCCGCGTCGTCGGTCAGCTCGGAGCGGCCGTAGCGGTCCAGGAAGGCCTGGAAGCCCTCGGCGGCCGCCTCCATGTTGCCGCGGTCGCGGTCCAGCAGGGCGGCGTTGAACAGGGCGCGGCCCTCCTCGGGCAGCGCGTCCAGCTCGTCGCCGTCGCCCTCGACGGTCTTGTACTCGCCCAGGGTCGGCAGGCCGAGACGGGTAGCCAGCAGGTCGACCCGGGCCGACAGGTTGCGCATGAACTCGTTGTTGTCGTCTAGCTTGTGGTCGATGCGGTCCATCTTGACCAGGATCTGGGCGATCTTGGCCTGCAGCACCGCCGACGACTCGCTGCCGGTGCCCTGGTCCGAGCGCAGCAGAGCGCCGAGGCTCTCCACCTCCTGGCGCACCACCATCTGCTCGTCGCGCATCAGGCGGATCTCGTCGCGGTTGCGCTCGACGGCGGATTCGATGTGCTCGAACTGCGGGCTGCAGCCCGCCACCAGCCAGAGGACCGGCAGCAGGCTCGCAACCCGGCGTACGACTCCGTGCATCACGGTCTCCTAGGGCCGCGAGAAGTGGCCCCGGCGATTCAGGGCCCAGGCGCTCTCGTTGCTGCCGAAGGCGAAGGGGCGCTCCTCCCCGTAGGACGTGACGCGCAGCTGGCCCGAGGACACGCCCAGGGACACCAGGTAGTCGCGCACGGCCACGGCGCGCTTCTCGCCCAGGGCCAGGTTGTACTCGACGGTGCCGCGCTCGTCGCAGTGACCCTCGATGACGTAGGTCAGGTCGGAATGCTCGCGGATGATCCGGGCGTTCGCGTTCAGGGTGTTCATGGCCTCGTCCGACAGGCCGTACTCGTCGAAGGCGAAGAAGACGTCCTCGATGCCGTACTCCTGGGGCGCCATGCCCGCGTAGTCGATGGCCACGGGGGCGTCGTCGACCACGTCGGTCTCCTCGGCCACGGGCTCTTCCTGGATGGGCTCCGTGACGACCGGCGTGGGATCGTCCACCACGGGGGGCTCTTCCTTCGAGCCGCAGCCTGCGATCATGAGCAAGGCGGCCAACATGATACTCACCATCACCAATGTCCGGTTCATGATGACGAGACTCCTTTCCAGCAAACGCTGTAATGGTCGGTACGGTTACCCGCAAAATCTAACACGCGACGTCAATGAGACCAATCAGGAGTTTTATCCGACTCCTCGCCAAAGGTCAACTGGCGGCTGCTGCCGTCGCGCACGTCCATCACGTAGAGCTTGAAGACCCCCGTGCGGTCCGAGGCGAAGACGATGTGCCGCCCGTCCGGCGCCCAGCTCGGGTCCTCGCAGTTGCGCCAGGAGGCGTCGGTCAGGAAGCGCCGGTTCTCCCCGTGGGCCTCGATCAGCACGATCTGGGTGATGTTGTTCTCCCGGCAGGCGTAGATGATCTGGTCGCCGCCGGGCGACCAGTCGGCGGCGTCGTTGTAGCGGCCCTCGAAGGTGAGGCGGCGGCGCCCGGAGCCGTCCGCGTCCATGACGTAGAGCTGGGGCGTGCCGGTGCGGTCGCTGGTGAAGATCACGTCGCGGCCGGTGGGCGACCAGGAGGGCGAGATCTCGATGGCCGGCGAGACCGTCAGGCGGCGGATGACCCGGCCGCCGAGATCGAGGCGGTAGATCTCGTGCTGCCCCACCTTCGAGAGCGAGGCCAGCAGCTCCTCCCCCTGCGGGTGCCAGGCGGGCGCCAGGTTCGAGCCCACCGACTCGTTCACCAGCCCCACCTTGCCCGTGCGGGTGTCCAGCAGGTAGATGCCCTGCTGTCCCTCCCGGTAGGACATGAAGGCCACGTGCTTGTCGTCGGGCGACCAGGCGGGAAAGAGGTTCAGGGTACGGTTGGCCGTCAGGCGCAGCAGGTTCTCGCCGTCGTAGTCGACGCAGTAGATGTCGCGCCGCTCGCCGGTGCCGCGGGCGAAGACCACCTTGGTCAGGCTGATGCCCGCCTCCATGTTCAGGAACAGGTGCAGCTCGTTGACGAAATGATGAGCGGTGGCGCGCAGGCGGTCCCAGGTCGGTCGGTAGCGCTTGCTCAACAGGAGTTGCCGACCGGGATACGCCACGAGCTTCAAGGTCAACAGGGGCGCGCGTTCCTCTGCCGTGACGCCCGTGCCGGGCAACCGCCCCTCCAACAGGCCTTCCACGGCGTACTGGACCTGTGTGGTGTCGCTCATGTCGTCGACGGATAGCGCCTTGAAGAAACCGCTGTAATCCAGATCGACGCGGATCACGGAATCGATCAGCCAGGCTGCCTCCTGGGCCTCGGTTCCGCCCGAGACCACCTCCAGCGGTTGCACCAGCATGTCGAGACGCTCGGCTCCCACGCGTGTGGTGCCGAGGTTTATTTCCGGGTCGATCGCCCGGGCCGGCGACGCGGCGATGAACAGCGCGGCCGTTAGCATTATCAGCAGGAACATCCTGTCGGGTCGGCTCATGGTGTCAGTTCCCGGAGGTGAGGGTGAAGGTGTAGGTCACGCCCAGCGCGTTGTCGGCCAGCCCGCGGGGCAGGGGCATGAAGTGCCCCACGGTGCGCACGGCCTTCAGGGACTCGCGGTCCATCAGGGGCACGCCCGAGGATTCGACCACCGTCTCGCGGGTGATCAGGCCGTTCTGCTCCACGTGGAAGTGGATCCGGCAGACGCGGGTCGAGGAGGTGCGGAAGCCGAGCTGCTTGGGATGCCAGTTGCGCGCGACGCGGGCCTCGAGCAGGTCGATGTAGTACTTGAAGCGGGGCGGCACGACCACGTCGGTGCCCACCACGGCTTGCTCTTCGGCCGCGGCGTCGGTCACCGTCTGCTCCGTGGGCGCGGCCGTCTGCGGCTCCTCTTGGGCCACCACGGGCTCGGGCGTCTCGGGCTCGACGCGCTGCTCCGGTTCCTCGGGCACCACCGCCGGCGCCTGCTGTTCCTCGGGACGTTCCTGGATCTCGGGCGGGGGCGTCTCCTGCTCGATCACCGGCTCCGTCCGCTCGACCACGGGCTGCGGCCGCGGCAGGGTGGCCATGCGCACCGAGATGGTGCGCTGCCGGGGGATCACCTGGCGGGAGACGTGGGCGCCGAACCAGAGGATCAGCGCCAGCACCAGCACGTGGCCGGCGAAGGAGGCCGGGAAGGCGCGTGTCACGGCCGGTCCCCGGGCAGTTCCTGGTCGGCGACCAGGCTGAGGTTGGCGAAGCCCATGCGCTCGATGGCGGCCATCACCTGCAGGGCGAAGCCGTAGGGCACCTCCGCGTCGGCGCGCAGGTAGACGGGCAGCTCGTCGCGCTGGTCCAGGAAGGCCGACAGCCGGTCGGCCAGGCCGTCCATGTCCACGGGATCCTCGTCGAAGTAGATCTCCCGCGCCTTGGTGACGGTGACGATGGGCCCCTCCTCCATCACGACCTCGCGGGTCTCGGTGCGCGGCAGGTCCACCTCGACGCCCCCCTGGATGTAGGGCGCGGTGAGCATGAAGATGATCAGCAGGCAGAGCGTGACGTCCACCAGCGAGGTGATGTTGATCTCCGAGAGGCTGCGGTAGGCCGAACGGCCCTTCATCTGATCCGCTCCTTCTCGTGCGTATCGGGCCGACGCGCCGGGCGGTTGCGGTCGGTCGAGCGCGCGTGCTCGGGCGCCGCCTCCTCGAGCACCGTGCGCAGACGCTCCATCTCGTTGCCGATCAGGTCGATCTTGCGCACGAACATGTTGTAGAAGACCACCGCCGGGATGGCCGCCGAGAGGCCGGCGATGGTGGTGATCAGCGCCTCGGCGATGCCCGGCGCCACCACCGTGAGGTTGGCGCTGCGCATGGTCGACATGTCCCAGAAGGCCTGCATGATGCCCCACACGGTGCCCATCAGGCCGAGGAACGGCGCGATGGTGACCGTGGTCGACAGGATGATCAGGTAGCGCTCGAGTCCCTCCACCTCCGCGTAGGCCACGCGCTCGGCGGCCCGGCGCACCGCCGGCGGTGTTCGCTGGCGGCGACCCTCCACCCAGAGGTTGGCCAGGGGCAGGTCCTCGCGCGAGGCGCACCAGGTGTCCAGTTCGGGGGATTCCCCGCCGCGTTCCAGCCAGGCGTCGCAGCGGCGCCAGAAGTCGGCGTGTCCCCGGCGGATGGACGACAGGGCGCGGGCCTTGTCGATCATGACCGCCCAGGAGAGGACCGACAGCAGGAAGAGGATGAGCAAGACGAGCTTGCCCAGCAGCGTGGTATCGCGCAGGAGGCCCAGCAGCTCGGAAGCGCCGAGCGAGGCCAGGAATGCGGTATGGACCATGTCAGCTCCTTCTGGCAGGGACGGCCCGTGCGGCGGTCCGTCTCCTGCAATGTACCACCCCGGCCCCGGGCTTCAAGGGCGGATTGGGGCGGCCTCGCCATGATACGACGGCGGGGCCGTGGAGTTCCCGGCGCCCGCGGCTCAGCGCGCGGCCAGCACGCGGTCGTAGAGCTGCACGTACTGCTGTATCACGCAAGGGGTTCCGAAGCGGGCCACCGCGTCACGCAGCCCGTCGTCGGCGATCTGGCGGTAGAGCGGCTCGTCCGTGAGCAGGCGCACGGCCGTCTCGATCCAGGCCCCGAGATCCTCGGGATCGTGCAGGAAGCTGTTGTGGCCGGTCTCGATGAACTCGGCCGTGCCGCCCACGTCGGTGGCGATCACCGGCGTGCCGCAGGCCATGGATTCCAGGGCCACCAGGCCGAAGGACTCGTGCTGCGAGGGCAGCAGGGAGAGGTCGGCCACGGCCAGCAGGTCCTCCAGGGTCTCCACCTGGCCCAGGAAGGTGACGCGGTCGCTCACGCCCAGTTCGGCGGCCAGGCGCTCGGCGGGCCCCCGCTCGGGCCCCTCGCCCAGCAGCAGCAGGCGGCTGGGCACGGCCGCGGCGATGCCGGCGAAGATGCGCAGCACGTGGGGGATGTTCTTCACCGGTCGGAAGTTCGAGGCGTGCAGCACGATCCTCTCGTCCGGCGCGGCGTAGGCGGCGCGGTCGAGGTCGATGCGGGGCCGGAAGCGGCGGGGATCCACGAAGTTGGGGATCACCTCGATCCCGTTCCCGCAGCCGAAGACCCGGCGGGTCTCCTCGCGCAGGCTGGTGCTGACGGCGGTCACCGCGTCGCTCTCGGCGATCAGGAAGCGGGTCATCTCGAAGTAGGAGGGCTCCTGGCCCACCAGGGTGATGTCGGTCCCGTGCAGGGTCGTGATCATGGAGATGCGCTCGCGACCCAGCATGCTGCGGGCCAGGTAGGCACTCGCGGCGTGGGGGATGGCGTAGTGCACGTGCAGCACGTCCAGGTCGTGGTGGCGGGCCACCTCGCACATCTTGGTGGCCAGGGCCAGGGTGTAGGGCGTGTGCCGGAACACGGGATAGGAGACGGCCTCGACCTGGTGGAAGAAGATGTTCCGCTCGTAGCGTTGCAGGCGCACCGGCATGGCGTCGGTGATGAAGTGCACCTCGTAGCCGCGCCGGGCCAGGTTCAGGCCCAGTTCGCTGGCCACGATGCCGCTGCCGCCGGCGGTCGGGTAGCAGGTGATGCCGATGACGGGCAGGCGGTTCACGACCAGCGCTCCCCCGGCAGATCCCGGTAGACGGGCGCGCCCTCCACGTGCAGGGCCTCCGCCAGCTCCACGCCCGCCCGGAAGCCCCAGCTGCGGGCCCAGCGCTCGACCTCCTGCAGGAAGACCGGATCGTTGATCATGGTGGCGCGCGCACCGGCGCCGGGCTCGAACTGGCTGGCGTAGCAGCGCAGGGCCGCCACCTTGGCCGGCCAGACATCGCTCACGTCGAAGTAGACGTCGGGCTGCTCGGCGGGCAGGCAGACCGTGCAGACCGCCTCGCATTCCCAGCGCTCGGCCGCCTCCTGCAGGGTGGCGTCCCCGGGCCAGATCCGGGGCGCGGGCGTCGCGGGCCGCCAGGCGGCCAGGCGGGCCATGAAGGCGCCCTTGTGCACCAGGGCGGGAATGGCCCTGTGGTCGGGGTGGCGGTTGGGCATGGGGGCGGCCACCACCCAGCGGGGCCGCAGGCGCCGGATCACGTCGGCCACCACCGCCACCTGCTCGCTGTCCTGCTCGGAGATGAAGCCGTCGGGCAGGTCGAACTGGAGTCGGCCGGTGATGCCGAGGGCCTCCCCCGCGTCGGCCGCTTCGCGCCACCGCACCTCGGGGGTGCCGTTGGAACCCAGCTCGCCGCGGGTCAGGTCGCAGAGCCAGACCGTGCGGCCGGCCGCGGCCAGCCGGTGCAGGGTGCCGCCCAGGGCGATCTCCGCGTCGTCGCTGTGGGGCGAGATGCAGAGCAGGTCGCAGGTCGTCGCACCGTCGTTCATGAGCCGTCCTTTCCGCTGTCGACCAGGATGCGCCACTCGGTCCAGTCGCCCGCCGCGCCGGCGTCCAGGTGGGCGCGCGCCGCCGCCAGGGCGGCGGACACCAGGGAGTCGCCCCAGAGGGCCGCGGCCCAGTGCGTGGTCAGCGCGCGTTCCTGGCGTCCCTTGCCGGGCGCGTGCCAGGCCGGGCGTTTCGACTGTGTCGCGCGTGGCCGGGCCAGGCGCTCGAAGAGTCCCCGGTTGGCCGCCGACCAGCGCTCGAGATTGGGCGCGGCGAGGGCACGGGCCTCGTCCGGGGCGAGCCGGAAGAGGTCGCGCAGGGCGGCGTGCAGCGCGTCGGCCGCCGTGGTCTCCACCGTCGCGAGCGCCTCGTCCATGGCCTCGCCCAGGACGATGTCCTGGCCCGCCGCGCCGAGTGCGGCGTCACGCAGGTCGCAGAAGAGCCGCGGCAGCAGGGGCGGACGCGGCAGGTCCAGGGCCGCGTACACGGGTTCCGTCTGCTTGAGATAGGCCACCTCGGCCGGTCCGGCCACCACGCCGGCCGGCCGGAACAACCAGTCCTGGACCGGGGAGCGCAGCAGCACGCCGGGCCGCAGGGCCGACGGATCGTCCGGGGGCGCGTCCGCCGCGCCCAGACGTTGCCGTCGACCGTCCGTGGAGATGCTGAAGGGATTGGCCAGGGAGGCGTCGCCGATCTGGGCGTGGTAGCCGTCGGCGGCGAGACGCTCGCCGCGCTCGGTGGCAGCGTGGGCCAGGGCGCCGGTGTCGGCCAGCATACGCGCGTAGAGGGGACAGGCCACGGCGTGCAGCCGGGGATCGTCGCCCGAGACGACGAGCAGTCCGCGTCCGCCGAAGAGGCGCAGCAGGGCGCGTCTCTGGGTACGTGCCCAGGTCGTGCCCGCAGCCCGGGCCTCCGTCCAGATGCGCGCCAGGTCGCCGGCCAGGCCGTTGTGCGCCGCCTGCTCCGCGAGCCAGGCGGCCTCCCCCGCACCCGCCGACGCGGCCGGCAGGGCGCCCACCGAAGTGCCGGGCGGCGCCGCTGGGGGCACCGCGCGCAGCAGCGACCCGCGCCGTGGATCGTAGAGCCGGGGAGCGAAGGCCTCGCGCAGGTCGTCGTCGTCGTCGCCGGACCAGAACAGCGGCACCGTGGGACGCCCGGCCTCGCTGCGGGCCTCGGCGGCGGCGATGCAGGTGGCCGCCTTGTAGAGGGTGTAGAGGGGACCGCCCAGGAAGCCGGGCTGCTGGCCGGTGACGATCACGTCGGCCTCGCCGGCGGTCAGGGCAGCCACGTTGGCGCGGCAACGCTCTGTCGCAACGGCGTCCGGCAGATCGGCCGCGAAATCCGTCCACCAGGCCTCGCGCCAGGCGTCGTCGGACCAGGCGGGCGCCGGTCCGTCCGGAGCCGGGGCCGCCAGGCAGGCGCGCCAGGACTCGGCCGCCGAGCCCAGGGGGCCGTCCCCCGCCAACCAGTCCCGCATCAGGGGGGGCAGGTCGGGGGCATCCGGCAGGGAGCCGCCGGGGGCAATGGGATGGACGTCGTCGCTCATACCGTCTGTCTCACCTCACCGGGTCTTCTCGTAGATCAGGATCCAGCGCTCCGCGCTGTCCGCTGCGAAGGGACGCCCGTCGTAGCCGCCGAGGGCGCCGCGCCGGGTCAGTCCGGTCCGGCCCGCCAGGGCGTCGAGCTCCTCGGGCTCGAAGAGGGCCACGGCCTCGGTGTAGTCGAGGCCCTCGGGCGGCACGCCGCGGGCGGCCGCCTCGTCCAGCCGGTCCGGCAACGGATCGATGCGGACTCGCTTGAGGATGCGCGATCCGTCCGGATCCAGGCGCTTGGTCTCGCGCACCCGGCAGGGGCCCACCTCGCGCGCGGGGGTTTCCGCCGGTCGCGCCAGGTCCCGCCGGACCCGCCGGCCGTTCAGGTAGTCCAGGCTCCAGGTCCCGCCGGGTGCCAGCACGCGGGCGATCTCGGCCAGCAGGCCGCCGTGGGCGTCGAGGTCCCCGAAATAGCCGAAGGCCGTGAACAGGGACACCACGTTCGCGAAGGCCGCGTCGGCCAGCGGCAAGACCCGCATGTCGGCCCGCAGCAGACCCACCGGGGGCTGTCCGGCCGTGCGCTCCCGCGCGCGGCGCAGCAACGGGGCCGAGAGGTCCACGCCGACGAGGCCGTGCGCCGATCTCGCGGCCAGCGGGGCCAGGTGGCGCCCCTCGCCGCAGCCCAGGTCCAACACGCGCCCGGCCGCGAAGTCGACGATCCGCGCCAGGGCCGCGACGCAGGCGTCGGCCTCGGCCTCGTCGCGGTGGGCGTAGAGCCAGACGTAGTGCGCGCCGAAGGCGGTCTCGTACCAGGTCATGCGCCCGCGGCTCCGTCCGGAGTGTCGGCCAGCAGACCGCTGTCGGCCCCGATCAGCGTGTCCTCGACGGCCGGGGCCTTGGCGGGATGGTCCAGGGTGTAATGCAGCCCCCGGCTCTCCCGCCGCTCCCGGGCGCAGAGGACGATCAACTCGGCGTTCAGCGCGATGTTGCGCAACTCGACCAGGTCCGGGCTGGGCACCGCGGCCTGGTAGGCGGTCTCCACCGTGGCGCGGATGTTGCGGATGCGGTCCAGGGCGATGTCCAGCCGGTGGCGCGTGCGGACGATGCCCACGTAGTCCCACATGACCCGCCGCACCACGTCCCAGTCGTGCTCGAGGATCATGGCCTCGGGACTCATGTCCACGCCGGGGTGGCCTTCCACCCGCAGGTGGCCCGAGCCGGCGGCGTCGGTCACGTCCGTGTCGAGCTCGGCGGCGGCCCGCGAGGCCTTCTCCGCGAAGTAGACGGCCTCCAGGAGCGAGTTGCTGGCCAGGCGGTTCGCGCCGTGGACGCCCGAGCAGGCCACCTCGCCGATGGCCAGCAGGCCCATGAGGTTGGAGCGGCCCCCGGCGTCGATGCGCACGCCCCCGCACATGTAGTGGGCGGCCGGCACCACGGGCACGGGGTCGCCCGCCATGTCGATGCCGAAACGGCGGCAGGTCTCGGTGAGGTGCGGGAAGCGCTCCTCCACGAAGTCCCGGTCCAGGTGGCGCAGGTCCAGGTGAACGCAGGGATCGCCGGTCAGCTTCAGTTCCTGGTCGATGGACCGCGCCACCACGTCCCGCGGTGCTAGCTCCAGCCGGGGATCGTAGCGCGGCATGAAGCGCTCGCCCCGCCCGTTGACCAGGTGCGCGCCCTCCCCCCGCACGGCCTCGGAGATGAGGAAGCTCTTGGCCTCGGCGTGGTACAGGCAGGTGGGATGGAACTGCACGAATTCCAGGTTGGCCAGCAGGGCGCCCGCCCGGTAGGCCATGGCCATGCCGTCGCCGGTGGCGATGTCGGGATTGGAGGTGTAGGCGTAGACCTTGCCGCAGCCGCCGGTGGCGAGCACCACCACGTCGGCCAGGTAGGGCGTGGTGGCCAGGATCTGACGGTCCAGCACCCAGCAGCCCGCCACCCGTTCGGGGGGCAGCCCCGCGCCGTCCAGATCGCAGCCCTTGATCAGGTCCAGGCCCACGTGGTTCTCGTCCAGCCGGATGCGGGGATGGTCGCGGCAGGCGGTGAGCAGGCACTTCTCCAGCTCGCGCCCGGTGAGGTCGGCGGCGTGGACGATGCGGTTGCGCGAGTGGCCGCCCTCGCGGCCGAGGGCCCAGGCCTCGCCGTCCTTGGCCCGGGTGAACTCCACCCCGTAGGCCAGCAGGCGGTCGATCAGGCGCGGCGCGGAGCCCACCATGTCGCGCACGACGGCCTCGTCGCAGAGGCCGTCCCCGGCCACCAGGGTGTCCTGCACGTGGAACTCGAAGTCGTCGAGGGGCGAGAGCACGGCCGCGATGCCGCCCTGGGCGTAGTTGGTGTTGGACTCGAAGGATTCCTTCTTGGTGACGACGCGTACGTCGCCCTGCTCAGCGGCCAGGAGCGCGTACTGCAGGCCCGCGATGCCGGACCCGACCACCAGATGACGCGAGACGTTCGGTGCGCTGCGAGTCACGCTCTCATGCCTCCAGGTGCTCCAGGACGGCGCGCGCGGGATCGGCTCCGTCGCGCCAGGCCAGGTCGAGCCCCACCTCGTGCAGGGGCGGGGCGTGCGCCGGCCACAGGGACGCCAGCTTCACGCGATCCTTGGCCGTGGTCAGCCAGGCCCCCAGGCCCGCGGCCTCCCCCGCCGCCAGCACGTCGGCGACGTCGCCGCGGTCGTAGGCGGCGTGGTCGTCGAAGCGGGCGGCCAGCGCCGGCGCCGGACCGCACAGGGACGTGCAGGCCGCCTCGAATCGTTCCGGCGCGGCGATACCGCACACCACACCGTACGGCATATCCAGGGGTGTCGCCACGCCTTCCGGCAGGGCGACGCGGCGCTCGAAGCCCAGGAGCGTCGGGCCCGTATCCGGCTGGGACGGCAGCGTTTCGCCAGGCGCCAGCGGGAGCAGCCACACCGCCGCGCGCGCCGCCCCCGACGCGCCTTCGCGGTAGGGGCCCCAGGGCAACCGCAATCCCGTCTCGGGCACGACGCCGCCCGGCGTCCCGCACCAGCGGTCCAGAATCAGCAGGTCCAGGTGTCGTCCCTGGCCGGCGCACTGGTGGCCGTCCTCGAGGATCACGAGGCCGGGCGCATCCGGCAGCGATCGCAGCAGATCCAGGCCCGCCCGTCGGTCGCGCGCCTGCACGACCTTGGCGCCGGGCAGGCGTGCGGCCAGCAGGCGGGCCTCGTCTCCGCAGCAGGCGTCGCGAGCCTCGACCCGAAGGGGGCCGCGATCGGCGGAGCCGTAGCCGCGGGTGACGACGGCGACGCCTCGTCCCGCGTCCAGCAGACGCGCGGCCAGGTCTAGCACCACGGGTGTCTTGCCGCTGCCGCCGGTGGCCAGGGCGCCCACCGAGATCACCCGGGGCGAGGGCGGCGGCGCCGCGCGGCCGGACAGACGGCGGCGCAGATCGGCGGCGGCGACGGCCGTGGTCAGCGGAGTCAGCAGGGAGAGCCAGCGGGGCGGCGCAGCGTCCCAGCGGCGCCAGAGCTCCTGGACGCCCCGGCCGAGCCGGCCACGGCGTTCGAGCACGCGGGTCCCGCTCACGACGCGGCCTCCGGCGCCAGGAGCGAGGCCGCCAGCCGGCGGGCCCAGTCCGCGATCTGCGCCTCCCCCGCGTCGGGGGGCACGACCAGGGCCTCGCCCTCCGCCACGGCGATGCGCGAGAAGGGCAGGGGCAGGACCGTGCGGTCCCAGTTGCTCAGCGCCAGGTGCCGGCCCGAACGACGCGTCAGGGGCACGATGGGCGCGCCCGTCAGGCGGGAGAGCTGGACCACGCCGTCGCGCACCACGCCGAAGGGTCCGCGGGGCCCGTCCACGGCGATGCCCACGGCCGTGCCGCGCCTGAGCGCGCCCAGCAGTTCGCGGAAGGCCCGGCCGCCCTCCTTGCCGGTGGACCCGCGCACGAAGGCGTAGCCGTCCCGGCCCAGCGTGCGGATCAGGATGTCCCCGTCGGGGCTGCGGCTGACCAGCAGGGCGGGCCGGGCGCCCTTGACGTGCAGGATGGCGGGTATGATGTCCCGGTGCAGGCAGGCGAAGATGACCGGTCCGTCCCCGGGACGCCGGGGCGTACCTCCGCCGTCGAGCCGGATGCTCGCGTTGAACATCCGGTAGAGCGGGGGGGCGAACCACATTTTGAGCCGGCCCAGCATCTCACTCCCGGGGAACTAGGGACATGGCGGCCTCGGCGGCGCGCGTCCACACGCCCGGCGGGCCGAGGGCCTCGCGCAGGGCGTCCACGCCCGAGGCGTAGCGGGCCCGGCGCGTCCCGTCCTGCAGCCAGTCGGCCAGGTCGTCGGCCAGGACCGCCGGCGCGGCGGCGTCCTGCACGAACTCGCGGACCAGGTCGCGGCCGAGGATCAGGTTCGCCAGGCCGATGCGCTCGATGCGCACCAGCCGGCGCGCCACGAAGTCGTTGAAGCCCGAGGTCCGGTACGCGACGGCGTGGGGGACGCCGGCCAGGGCCGCCTCCAGCGAGGCCGTGCCGCTGCAGACGAGAGCCAGGTCCAGCTCCCGCAGCAGCCGGTCCAGGGGCGCGTCGGAAACCTCGACCCCGGCGGCCGTTGCCGGGGCCAGCGCATCGTCGTCCACACCCGGGGCGCGACTGACGACACACCTGAAACTACGGCCGCCGGCCGCGTTCTTCAACCGGGCGGCCGCGTCCAGCAAGACCGGCAGCAGGCGCGCCAGCTCCTGGCGGCGGCTGCCCGGGAGCAGGCCTACGGTGAGTGTCGCCGCCTCGTCGTTGAGGCGCGCCTCCCGCGCGGCCCGGTCGCGGTCCGCGTCCGCCTTGCGGTAGACCTCGCGCAGGGGGTGGCCGAGCCAGGCCGTCGGCACGCGGCGCCTGGCGAAGAAGTCCGGCTCGAAGGGCAGCACGACGCCCAGCAGATCCACCGCGCGTCGCAGCTTGCCCGCGCGCCAGGCGCCCCAGGCCCAGAGCTGGGGGGCCACCAGGTAGAAGACGGGGATGCCGCGGCGCCGGGCGAAGGTGGCGAGGCCGAGGTTGAAGCCGGGGGCGTCCACGGGCACGAAGAGGTCGACGGCCGCGTCGGCCAGGTGGCGGTGCAGGGCGCGCCGGGCGCGCCAGACCGCGGGCAGCGCGCCCAGGGCCTCGCCGAAGCCCATGACCGACAGGGGCGCGCGGTCGTGGACGATCTCCACGCCGGCGTCCGCCAGGATCTCCCCGCCCAGGGCCGAGAACCGCGCGCCGGGATGGCGCGCCCGCAGGGCGCGGACCAGCTCCGCGCCGTAGCGCTCGCCGCTGGCCTCGCCGCAGGACAGGAATACGTGCAGGGATGGGGAGGCCGGCTTATCCGACATGGCGCGGCTCCTCGAGGATGGTCGGCGGCCCGGTCCGGGCCGCCCGGATCAGCGGACGATGCCCCGCTCGGAACGGCGGATGAAGGCCATCAGCTCCTCGAGATGCGTGTCGAGCTGGCAGACCAGCGCCATCTGCTCCAGCGCCTGGCTGACGTTCAGGCCGCTGCGGTAGAGGAGCCGGTACGCCTTCTTCAGGTTGACCAGGGCTTCCTCGCTGAAGCCGCGCCGCTTCATGCCCACGCTGTTGAGCCCGCAGACCTCCACGGGGCTGCCGGCCACGCGGACAAACGGCGGCACGTCCTGCGCGACCCGGCTGCCGCCGCCGATGAAGGCGTGGGCGCCGATGCGGACGAACTGGTGCACGGGCGTCATGCCGCCCAGGATCGCCCAGTCCCCGATCTTGACGTGGCCCGCCAGGTTGACGGCGTTGGCCAGCACGAGGCTGTCGCCGAGGACGCAGTTGTGCGCGATGTGCACGTAGGCCATCAGCAGGTTGTTGTCGCCGATGCGCGTGGTCTCGTTCTCGCCCGAGGCGAGATGGACGGTGACGTACTCGCGGATCGTGTTGTGGTCCCCGATCTCCACGTAGCTGACCTCGTCGGCGTACTTGAAGTCCTGGGGGGGGAGACCGATCACGGCGCCGGGAAAGATCTTGTTGCCGTTGCCGATGGTCGTGCGGCCGTCGATGACCACCGAGGAGGCGATCTCGCAGTCCGCGCCGATGGTCACGTTGGGCCCGATCAGCGTGAAGGGGCCGATCTTGACGTTGTGACCGATCCGGGCGTCGGGGTGTACGACCGCGGTCGGATGGATATCCGGCTTGCGCACGGGACGCAGCTTGGACGCCCGCTTCATGTTGGCAGACAAACTCTCCTCCTCGGTCTGGCTCTCAGCGGTCCACGATGGTGGACATGAGATCCGCCTCGGCCACTTTTTCACCGTCCACGTAAGCCACGCCGCTCATCTTGCAGATGGGACCACGCAGCTTGACCAGTTCCAGCTCGAAGCGGATCTGGTCGCCGGGTGTGACGGGTTTCCGGAATCTTGCGCCATCGATACCGCTGAAGTAAACAAGTTTCGACTCTGGGTTGTCGACGCTGCTCATCAGCAGAACCCCCCCCACCTGCGCCATGGCCTCGGTGATCAGCACGCCGGGCATGATCGGGTGGTCGGGGAAGTGCCCCTGGAAGAAGGGCTCGTTCACGCTCACGTTCTTGATGCCCACCACCCGCTTGCCGGCCTCGAACTCGATGATGCGGTCCACGAGCAGGAAGGGATAGCGGTGCGGCATGACCTTCATGATGGACGAGATGTCCCAGTAGGTCGGATTGCGCGGCGGATAGATGCGCGAGGCCTTGCGTTCCTTGCGCGCCATCAGCCGGGTCAGCGCCAGGTTGCCGTCGTGACCGGCGCGGCGCGCGATCACGTGCCCCTGGATGGGCATGCCCAGCAACGCCAGGTCGCCGATCAGGTCCAGCACCTTGTGGCGCACGAACTCGTCGGGGAAGCGCAGGGTCAGGTCGTTCACCAGCTCGCCGTTCTCCACGATCAGGGCGTTCTCGAGGGTGCCCCCCTGCCCCAGGCCCATGGAGTGGAGCTTCTCGACGTCGTTGCGCAGGGCGAAGGTCCGGCAGGGCGCGATCTCGCGCTTGTAGATCTCGGGGCGCACCTCGCAGCCGAACTCCTGGACCCCGATCAGGGGGTCGTCGTAGGCGATCTGGCAGGTGACGCGGAAGGTCTCGCAGGGCTCCACGCGCAGGGAGACGTCCCCGTCGCTCCAGGAGATCGGCTGGTCGACGTGCAGGTAGTTGCCGGGCAGCCCCTGGCTGACCACGCCCACGGACTCGAGCAGCTCCACGTAGTCGACGGTGCTGCCGGCCTTGGGCTCGGGCGGTTCGGGACCGTCGAGCTCCACGTAGCAGTTGGTGACGCCCAGGCCCGTCAGGGCCGAGAGCACGTGCTCGACGGTCTGGATCTCGGCGCCGCCGGCGGCCAGCTTGGTGTTGCGCAGGCCGCCGTGGTCCTCGGGCACGTTCTCGATCAGCGCGGGCACGTCCACCCGTCCGTCGGCCGTGGCCACCCGGAAGACGATGCCGGTGTTCACCGGCGCCGGCAGGAAGGCGACGGTGACGGGAGCGCCCGAATGGAGGGCGGTGCCCGTCATCTCGGCCCGGTCGCCCACGGTCCTCTGCAGGTACAGCACGTCAGCTCTCCTCGTCCTCGGCGTCCACGATCCGTTCCAGGCGCGTCAGCCGCTGCTGGAAGTCCGGCAGGCGGTGCGTCAGCGCCACCAGCCTGAAGGCGCGTTTGAATTCCACGGCGGGCGTGCCGAAGACCGTCTCGCCGTCCGACAGGTCGCGCGTGACCCCGGATTGTGCCGCCACCTTCACGCCGTCGCCAACAGTTAAATGGTCGCCCATGCCCACCTGGCCGCCCATGACGACGCCGTCGCCGATGACGGAACTGCCCGAGATGCCCGTCTGGGCCGAGATGGCCGTGTTGGCGCCGATGCAGACGTTGTGGGCGATCTGGACCAGGTTGTCGATCTTCGTGCCGGCCTTGATGCGCGTCACGCCGGTGGTGGCGCGGTCGACGCAGCTGTTGGCGCCGATCTCCACCCGGTCCTCGAGCACCACGACGCCGATCTGGGGGATGCGCACCAGCCCCGCGGGGCCCGGATGGTACCCGAAGCCGTCGCTGCCGATCACCACCCCGGAGTGCAGGATCACCTCGCAACCCAGGCGGCAGCGTTCGCGCACGGTGACGTGGGCGTGGAGCACGCTGCCGGCGCCCACCTCGGCACCCGCCTCGATCACGACGTGGGCGCCGACGCGCGCGCCGTCGCCGATCTTCGCCCCGTCGCCGACCACGGCGTAGGGGCCCACCGAGGCCACGTCGCCCAGCCGGGCGTTCTCGTGGATCACGGCGGTGGGATGGATGCCGGGCGCGAAGACCGCGTCCGGGTCGGGCGCGAAGAGTTCCAGGATACGCGCGAACACGGCGCGGGGATCGTCGGCCTGCAAGGTCGGCAGATGGCAATCCACGCCCGGTCCCACCACGGCGGCCGCGGCCCCGCAGTCCGCCAGGTCGGCGGCGCGGCGGGCGTCCTCGGCGAAGGTGATGTCGCCGTCGCCGGCGTCGGCGATACCGGCCGCACCGCGGATCTCCGGATCCGCGTCACCGTCGCGGGACACGCCCAGCCTCGAGGCCAGCTCGCTCAGCCGGTAAGCCATGCTACTCTTCCACGCCTCGCACGAGCGCCGCCAGGACGCGGTCCGTGAGGTCCACGTCGGGGTCTATGTACACGGTGGTCAGGGCGGCGGTGTCGATGATGATGCCGAAACCCTCTTCCTTGCCGACGCGCTCTGCGATGAGCTTCACCTGATCGATGATGGGCTGGATCTTGTCCTTGTACTCGTTCTCGGCCTTGGTATCCAGACCCTCGCGGAAGGTGAAGTAGTCGCTCTTGAGATCCTCGAACTCCTGCATCTTGGTGGCCAGGGCGTCCTCGCCGAGCAGCATGCGCTGGCTCTCGATCTCCTCGGCCATGCGCTGCAGTTCCCGCTCGCGGTCGGCGATGTCCTGCTCGAGCTCCTGCAGGAACTCCTGGTACTGGGTCTGGGCGTCCTTGGCCGCGCCGTACTCCTGGACGATCCGCTCCGAATCTATGACGCCGAGGGGCTTGGCGTCGGCGGCGGCCGCCGCGGCCGGCATCAGCGCCAGCAGGGCCGCCAGGACCGTCGCCGAGACGGCCTGGATCTTCGGTAGTCTGTTCATCGTTGACTCCTCGCAATGAGGCGCTGCCGCTGCGTGCGAGCGGCGCCGCTAGAAGAAGGTGCCGAAATTGAAATGCGGCTCCCAGCCGGGACCGCCGGCGCGATCGAAACCGTATCCGTAGTCGAATCCGATGGTCCCCATCATGGGCACTTCGACGCGTATGCCGAACCCGGCGCCCTTGCGCAGGTTCGTGAAGTCAGCTTCGCCGAAACTGTTCCAGGTATCGCCCTGGTCGACAAAACCTAGCAGTTGGACCGCCTGCGTCAAGGGATACAGGATCTCGGTACTCATGATGGTGTAGAAGCGGCCGCCGATGAAGCCCGGGTTGCCGCGGGGCACGACCTCCAGGTCGCGGTAGCCGCGCAGGGGGTAGATGCGGTTGCCGCCGAGACGGAACTTCTCGTAGTCGGGCACGCCGTCGGGATCGTCCAGGCCGTGGATCAGCCCCATGGCGGTCTTCATGTGCAGGGCGAAGCCGGCCGGCAGCTTCTGGAAGTACGAGTGCTTGAAGAGGTGCTTCTGGTACTCGATCTGGCCGCCGAAGGGACCGCCCGACAGCTCCACGCTGTAGCTCGAGCGCGAGCCGGCCGTCGGGAAGAAGGGGTTGTCGGTGGAGTTGCGCGAGAAGCTGAGCGTGACGGCGCTCTTGGTGCGCGGCCAGTCCACCTCGTCCAGGCGCTCGAACTCCATGTCCTCGACGCCCACCTGCTGCTCCAGGCTGTCCAGGTAGTCGATGTAGCCGAAGCTGAAGTTGGACAGGCGCGTCTCCGACAGCTCGTAGCGCAGCCCGACGCGGCTGTAGCGCGTGCCGGGGATGCGGCGGCCGAGGCGCAGGGCCAGGCCCTTGATCCGGCTCTCGTAGAAGTCGTCGAAGTTGTACTGGTAGCGGTCGAAGAGATCGGCGCCCACGAGCATGGGGTGGCCCATGAACCAGGGCTCGGTGAAGTTCAGGTCCACGTAGCGCTGGCGGCTGCCGAACTGCCAGGCGACGCCGATGTTCTGGCCCTTGCCGCGGAAGTTGGTCTCGGCGACCTGGATGAAGCCGGTGGCGGAGGTCTGGGCGCTGTAGGCCATGCCGAAGCTGAACTGGCCCGTCTGCTTCTCCTTGACCTTCATGACCAGGTCGATGTCGCCGGCGGTGTCGGCCGGGCGGAAGTCGACCTGCACGTCGTCGAAGTAGCCGAGCTGGAAGATGTCGCGCTGGGACAGGCCCACCAGGGAGTTGCTGAAGAGGTCGCCGGGGAAGACGTGCATCTCGCGCAGGATCACGCTGTCGTAGGTCTTCAGGTTCTCCACGATGGCCACGTCGCGCACGCGGGCCGGTTCGCCCTCCTGGAAGCGGAAGGTCACGCCCACGGTTTCCTCGCGGATGTCCCGCTCGGGCTCGATGGTGATGTAGATGTAGCCGCTGTCCCAGTAGAGCGAGTGCAGGGCCTGCATGGTCTCCTGGTAGTCGCCCTCGCGGAAGATGTCGCCCTTCTCCAGCAGGATCAGGCGCGCCACGTCGATGTCGTCGTAGACCGTGTTGCCTTCCCAGTTGATGGTGCCCACGGTGTAGAGCGGCCCCTCCTCCACGTGGATCAGCAGGTCCAGCCGCTCGTTGTTCTCCACGAAGGTCATGTCCACGTCGGTGACCGCGGCGTCCAGGTAGCCGTGGTCCTTGTAGTGGATGACGAGGCGCTGCTTGTCCTCCTCGAACTGCTGCTTCTTGAAGGTGGCGCTCTTGAGGAAGCCGCCGGTGCTCTGCTTCATCTCGTCGCGCAGCTCTTCGTCGCTGAAGACCGTGTTGCCCGCGAAGGCGATGGTGCGGGCCTTCACCTTGCTGCCCTCGTCGACGGTGACGACAAGGTGCTGGAGGTTGCTGGCGTCCACCACGGAGGAGTCGAGATGGGCCGACATGTTGTAGTAGCCCTTCTCCTGGTACAGCTCGCGCAGGGGCGCCAGCTCGCGCACCATCACGGCCGGGTTGGCGAACTGGCCCACGTCGGGGCCGAAGGCCTCGGCCAGGTCGTCCGCCTTGACCTTGTCGTTGCCCTGGAAGCTGATCTGCCTGATGCGGGGGAATTCGCGCAGGTTGAAGATGACGCGCACGCCGCCGGGCTCGTCCTGCCGGTAGACGAAGACGTCGGCGAACTTGCCCGTGTCGAAGAGGTTGCGTATGGCGGCGGCCACGGCCTCGCCCGAGAAGACGTCGCCCTCGCTCAGGCCGGACCAGGCCTTGACCTGGCGGGCGCCCACGGTGCGGGCGCCGACGACGTCGACGGCGGTGACGGTCTGCTCGACCGTCTGGGCGCAGAGTGACCCGGCCATGACAAGCAGCAGGAGCCACGGCATCGCACGCTGGAAGCTCTTTGGTATCATTCCGTCTTTCCGGTTCCTCTGGCGACGGCTGGCGGGTCCCGCGGGGGCCCGTTCGAGCCGGGGCATGGTAACAAAGGGTCCTGCGCCTGGCAACTCCGTGACGCGCGGCCCTTGTACGCGGACGGTTAACCGGGGGTTCCCGGCCGGAAGTGGATAACGATGCTGTAAATAGCGGGGGAATGCAAGGACGGGACGCCGTGGCGTCCCGTCCGGTGAATCGTCGTTCAGGCCAGGCCTAGCTTTCCGGACCGGGCGGGGCTTCGCCCACCACGGCCGGCTCCTGGTCCGCCTCGCCGAGACCGTCGGTTGTGAAGATGAGCTCGTCGTTGCCGCTGCTGACGATGACGCGACTGTTGTGGGAGATCTCCCCCCGCAGCAGCTTCTCGCTCAGGGGATCCTCCACGTACTTCTGGATGGAGCGGCGCAGCGGACGCGCCCCCTGCTCGGGGTCGTGGCCCACGCGGCAGAGGAAGTCCTTGGCCTCGGCCGTGAACTCGAAGGCGATGTCCATGTTCTTCAGCCGGTCGTTCACGTCGCGCAGCAGGATCTCCACGATCAGGTGCATGTCCTCCAGATGCAGCGAGCGGAAGAAGATCAGCTCGTCCACGCGGTTCAGGAACTCGGGGCTGAAGGTCTTGCGCAGGTCCGTGTCGATGGCCGACCTGATGCGGATGTCGGTGGCCTCCTTCTCCTCGGAACCGAAGCCCAGGGCCTTGCTCTCCTTGGCCTGGCGGCTGCCCACGTTCGACGTCATGATCACGACCGTGTTCTTGAAGTCCACCGTGCGGCCGAAGCTGTCGGTGAGCTGCCCGTCCTCGAGCACCTGCAGCAGGATGTTGAAGACGTCGGGATGGGCCTTCTCGATCTCGTCGAGCAGGATCACCGAGTAGGGCTTGCGGCGCACCTTCTCGGTGAGCATGCCGCCCTCGTCGTAGCCAACGTAGCCCGGAGGCGCGCCCACCAGTCTCGAGACGGCGAACTTCTCCATGTACTCGCTCATGTCCACGCGGATCAGCGAGGACTGGTCGCCGAACATGAACTCGGCCAGGCGGCGGGCGACCTCGGTCTTGCCCACGCCGGTGGGGCCGGTGAACAGGAAGGAGCCGATGGGGCGCCGCGGGTCGCGCAGGCCGGCCCGGTTGCGCCGGATGGCCTTCGAGACGGCGTCCAGGGCGTTGTCCTGGCCGATGATCCACTTGCGCAGCTCGTCCTCCATGCGCAGCAGCTTCTCGGTCTCCTCCTCCTCCACCTCGGCCACCGGGATGCCGGTGATGTCCGCGATCACGCGGCAGATCAGGCGGATGTCCACGTGGGCCGCGCTGTCGCTGGACTCGACCTTCCAGTTCTTCTTCATGTCGGCCAGCTTGCGGCGCAGCTCCTTCTCCTCGTCGCGGTAGCCGGCGGCCTTCTCGAACTCCTGGGCCTGGATGGCGGCTTCCTTCTCCTTGACCACCTCGTGGATCTTGTTCTCCAGGTCGCGCAGGTCCGGCGGCATCACGGCCATGGACAGGCGGGCCCGCGAGCCGGCCTCGTCGATGACGTCGATGGCCTTGTCGGGCAAGGCGCGGCCGGAGATGTAGCGGTTCGAGAGCCAGACGGTGGCCTTGATGGCGTCGTCGTCGAACTTGACGCGGTGGTGGGCCTCGTAGCGGTCGCGCAGGCCGAAGAGGATCTCCACGGTCTCCGTCTCGCTGGGCTCGTTGACGATGATGGTCTGGAAGCGCCGTTCGAGCGCGCCGTCCTTCTCGATGAACTTGCGGTACTCGTCCAGGGTCGTGGCGCCGATGCACTGGATCTCGCCGCGGGACAGGGCGGGCTTGAGCATGTTGGAGGCGTCGATGGCGCCTTCCGCGCCGCCGGCGCCCACGATGGTGTGCAACTCGTCGATGAAGAGGATGATGTCCTCGGATTCGCGGATCTCGGCCATGATCTGCTTGAGCCGCTCCTCGAACTGGCCACGGTACTTGGTACCCGCCACGACACTTGCGAGGTCGAGCGAGACGATGAGCTTGTCGCGCAGGGTGACCGGCACCAAGCCCTCGACGATGCGCGCGGCCAGGCCCTCGGCGATGGCCGTCTTGCCGACGCCCGGCTCGCCGATCAGCACCGGATTGTTCTTCTTGCGCCGCGAGAGGATCTGGATCACGCGCTCGATCTCGGGCACGCGGCCGATGGTCGGGTCCAGCTTGCCGTCGGCGGCCATCTGGGTCAGGTTGCGCCCGAACTGGTCCAGGACGGGGGTTTCCTGCTTCTTGGCGTCCTGGGGTTTCTCCAGGGGGCGGTCGCTGGTACCCAGCATCTTCAGCACCTCGCGGCGAACCCGCTCGTGGTCCGCGCCCAGGTCGTTGAGCACGCGGGAAGCCACGCCCTCGCCCTCCTTGATCAAGGCCAGCAGGAGGTGCTCGGTGCCCACGTAGTTGTGGTTGTGGATGCGCGCCTCGTCGATGGAGATCTCCAGCACGCGCTTGGCCCGCGGCGTGAAGGGGATCTCGCCGATGGTGATCGTCCCGCTCTGGGAATTGACGATCTCCTCGATGGACTGCTGGATCTGGGCGAAGTCGACGCCCAGTCGCTGCAGGACGCGCGAGGCGATCCCTTCTCCCTCCCGGATGATGCCGAGCAGGAGATGTTCGGTGCCGATGTAGTCGTGTTGCATGCGCCCGGCCTCGTCACGGGCCAGGAACAGGACCTTGCGGACTCGCTGGGTAAAGCGGTCGTTCATGCTGTCGCGCCTCCATTCGCCTTGTCGGTCGGCAGTCCGCGGCGGGGGCCGTAAGGCTGCCGATAATATACGGCACGCCCGCGGCAACGACCACCGGCCGGGCGGCATCATACCATAGTATCGTTCAACTGGGCAGCAACTTGAGGAATCCTGCGCTCCGCTCAGCCGTCGGGGGTTTCGGGCACGAGACGGCCGTTTTCGAGGCGCAGGCAGCGATGGGCGCGCCCGGCGAGGGCGTGGGAGTGGGTCACGACGATCAGGGCGCTGCCGAACTCGGCGGCGAGTTCGAAGAGGGTGTCCGCCAGTTCGGTGCCCAGGCGGCGGTCCAGGTTGCCGGTGGGTTCGTCCGCCATGACCACCGCCGGCTCGTTCATGAAGGCCCGCGCCACGGCCACCCGCTGCTCCTCGCCGCCGGAGAGTTCCCCCGGCAGGTGCTCCAGCCGGTCGGCCAGGCCCATGCGGCCCAGCAGGTCGCGCGCCCGGGCCTCGGTCGCGGCTCCCAGGCGTCCCGCCATGCGCACCGGCAGCAGCACGTTCTCCAGGGCCGTGAAGTCCGGCAGCAGGAAGTGGAACTGGAAGACGAAGCCCACGTGCTCGCGGCGCCAGTCGCTCCAGACGCCCGGCTTGGCGCCGCTCAGCAGGCGGCCGCGGTACGCGATCTCGCCCGCGGTGGCCTCGTCCAGGCCGCTGAGCAGGTTGAGCAGGGTGCTCTTGCCGGCCCCGCTGGCGCCCATGACGGCGACGCTCTCCCCGTCCGCCAGCTCGAAGTCGCAGTCGTGCAGGACCGCCAGGTCTCCCCCCGCGCGGGGGAACACCTTGCCCAGTCCTCGACACGACAGCAGCTTCGACACGGCGGCTCCGATCAGGTGTAGCGGATGATGTCCATGGGCCGCAGCCGGGCGGCCTCGGCGCTCGGCAGCAGCGTGGCCAGCAGGGTGATGCCCATGGCCACCGCGCCCACCAGCAGGAAGTCCGTGGCGTGGGCCACCACCGGCACGCGGTCCACGAAGTAGACGTCGCCCGGCACCGAGATGCCCACGCGGTCCAGGTACAGGAAGCCCAGGTAGCCCAGCAGGCTCCCGAGCAGGGTGCCGACGGCGCCCACGCAGAGGCCGTCCAGCACGAAGATGCCCTCTATCTGACGACGGCGCGCGCCCATCGAGAGCATGATGCCGATCTCGCGCCGGCGCTCGCCCACCATCATGGTCAGGATGCCCACGATGTTGAAGGCGGCCACCAGGATCACCAGCCCCAGCAGCAGGAACATCAGCACCTTCTCGACGCTCACCCACTGGAAGAGATTGCGGTTGAGGTCGATCCAGTCGTTGCAGTGGTAGGCGTAGCGGCCCAGGGCGGTCTCGATGTCGTCGGCCACCTGCGGCGCGCGCATCATGTCGTCCACCGCCACGCCGATGCCGGTGGCGCCCTGCGGGCCGTAGCCGAAGAAGTCGCGGGATTCGTCCAGGGCCATGTACACGAAGCGGGCGTCGAAGTCGTAGAGGCCCGTGTCAAGGAAGCCGTCCACCACGAAGCGGCGGCTCTCGGCCTCCAGGTCCTGCAGGTCGAGGTCGCCGCTCGGCGCGGTGACGGTCACCGTGTCGCCCAGGCCGGCGTAGAGCGAGGCGGCCAGTTCGGCCCCGAGCACGAGGCCCGGGAAGTCGCCCTCGCCGCGCAGCCCCCGCAGGGCGCCCTCGCGCGGGAAGATCAGGTGCGACAGCGGGGTGACCGATTCCTGCAGATCGGGATCCACGCCCCAGACCACGCCGGCCCGGTGCTGGGTCGGCACGGCGCGTCCGCGCGAGGTGACCACCACCTCCTGGCGCACGAAGGGCGCCACGCCGATCACCTCGGGCACCTCCCCGATGCGGTCGACGGTGGCGCCGAGGTCGGTGAAGCCCGCCGGCTTGCTGGTCACCACGGTGACCATGGGCATGTTCTCGATGAAGGTGCGGCGCAGTTCCTCGTGCAGCCCGTTCATGATGGCCAGGGTGAGGTCCAGCACCATCACGCCGAGGGTGATGCCCGCCACGGCGGTCACGGTCACCCGGTTGACCAGGCGCGAACCGCCCCGGTTGCGCAGATAGCGTCCGGCGATATAGGCCGCGAAGCGCATGTGTCGCCTCCGACGGTCCCGGGGGACCGTCCCTCGCTCAGCTCTCGGGACGCAGGGCCGGGAACAGCACCACGTCGCGGATGGAATGGCAGTCGGTCAGCAGCATGACGATGCGGTCCAGCCCCACGCCGAGGCCGCCGGTGGGCGGCATGCCGGTCTCCAGGGCTTCCAGGTAGTCCTCGTCCAGCACCTGGGCCTCCTCGTCGCCCTTGGCCTTCAGGTCCATCTGCTCCTCGAAGCGCGCCCGCTGGTCGCGCGGGTCGTTGAGCTCCGAGAAGGCGTTGCAGATCTCGAAGCCGGCCACGAAGGCCTCGAAGCGCTCCACCAGCTCGGGGTCGTCGCGGTGGCGCTTGGCCAGGGGCGAGAGCGCCAGCGGGTGATCGACCACGAAGGTGGGCTGGATCAGCTCAGGTTCCACCAGGGCGCTGAAGAGCTCGTCGAGGATCTTGTCGACGCCCATGGCCGGCTTGACCTCGACCTCGTGCTCGGCCGCCACCGCGGCCACGGCGTCGCGGTCGAGACCGCGGAAATCCACGCCGGTCTTCTCGCGTAGGCCGTCGAGGAAGGGCAGCCGCCGGAAGCCGCCGGAGAAGTCGACGACGTGGTCGCCGTAGGTGATCTTGCCGTCCTCGCCGAAGCGGTCGACCAGCCTGAGGACCATGCGCTCGAAGAGGTCCATGACCTGGGTGTAGTCCCAGTAGGCCGCGTAGCACTCCATCATGGTGAACTCGGGGTTGTGGGTGCGGTCCATGCCCTCGTTGCGGAAGTCCTTGCAGAACTCGAAGACCTTCTCGAAGCCGCCCACGATCAGGCGCTTGAGGTAGAGCTCGTCGGCGATGCGCAGGTAGAGGGTCTGGTCCAGGGCGTGATGGTGGGTCTTGAAGGGGCGGGCCGTGGCGCCGCCGTAGAGGGGCTGCAGGACGGGCGTCTCCACCTCCAGGAAGTCCTCGGCCTCCAGGAAGCCGCGCACCTCGGCCAGGATCGCCGAGCGGCGCCGGAAGCGCTCGCGCGACTCCAGGTTCATGATCAGGTCCAGGTAGCGCTTGCGGCTCTTGAGCTCCAGGCTCATGTCGTGGAACTTCTCGGGCAGCGGGCGCAGGGCCTTCGCCAGCAGCTGCCAGGCGGCCACCTGCACGGTCAGCTCGCCGGTCTTGGTGCGGAAGAGCGTGCCCTCGACGCCGATGATGTCGCCCACGTCGAGATTCTTCTTGAAGAGCGCGAAGTCCTCCTCGCCGAGGTCGTCGCGGCGGGCGTAGATCTGGATCTTGCCCGGCCCGTCGTAGAGCGGCAGGAAGATGGTCTTGCCGGCCTTGCGCTTGGCCATGATGCGCCCGGCGATGCGCACGACCGTCTGCGCGTCGACCAGGGCCGTCTCCTGGGCGTGCAGATCGGCGCTGGTGTGGGTGCGATCGTAGGCGTGGGGATAGAGGGGCCCGCGGGCGGCCAGGGCCTCCAGCTTGCCGAGGCGTTCCTCCACCAGGCGGTGTCGCTGTCGCTCGTTCTCGTTCCCGGACACGGGGTCTCCTTTAGTCGGCCGCCGCCTGGCTCGTCTGGCGCAGGTAGGCCTCGATGAAGGCCTCCAGGTCGCCGTCCAGCACGGCGGTGCTGTTGCCCGTCTCGTGCTCGGTGCGGTGGTCCTTGACCTTGGTGTAGGGGTGCAGCACGTAGGAGCGGATCTGGCTGCCCCAGGCGATCTCCATCTTGCTGTCCTCGATCTCCTGCCGCTTCTTGCGCTCCTCCTCCAGGACCTGCATGTAGAGCTTGGCGCGGAGCATCTTCATGGCGCTCTCGCGGTTGCGCAGCTGGGAGCGCTCGCTCTGGCACTGGACCACGATGCCCGTGGGCTCGTGGGTCAGCCGCACCGCGCTGTCGGTCTTGTTGACGTGCTGGCCGCCGGCGCCGCTGGCGCGGTAGGTGTCCATGCGGATGTCGGCCTCGTTGATCTCCAACTCCACGTCGTCGTCCACCAGGGGGAAAACGAAGACCGAGGCGAAGGAGGTGTGCCGCCGCTTCTGGGCATCGAAGGGCGAGATGCGCACCAGCCGGTGCACGCCCGACTCGCTTTTGAGATAGCCGTAGGCGAAGTCGTGCTTCACCTCGATGACGGCGCTCTTGATGCCGGCCTCGTCGCCGCCCTGCAGGTCCAGCACGCTGTGGGTCATGGTGTTGCGTTCGAGGTAGCGCTTGTACATGCGCAGCAGCATCTCGGCCCAGTCCTGGGATTCGGTGCCGCCGGCCCCGGGGTGGATCTCCAGCAGGGCGCCGCGCGCGTCGTCGGCGCCGCTGAGCATGAACTGGGATTCGAGCCGGTCGAGGGCGTGCGCGAGCTCGGTCACGCCGGTCGCCACCTCCTCCGCGGTCTCGGGATCGTCCTCTTCGCCGGCGAGCTCGGCGAGCACGTCGAGGTCCTCGCAGCTCTGGTCGGCCGCGGCGACGGGGTCCAGCCAGCGCTTGAGGCGGCGGATGCGCCCGTGCACGGCCTCGGCCGCCTCGCGGTCGTCCCAGAAGCCGGGCTCGGTCTGGCGCTCGACGAGCTGCTGGTGTTCGGCGTTCAGTACAGGGAGGTCAAAGACCCTCCTTGAGGCGGGTCAGTCGCGCCTTCTGCTCGGCGAGGGCTTCGAGATGCTCCTTCATATCATCCTCCCGGGGAATCCCCGTTGGCATGTCTGTCGTGCAGGGCCGCGACGGCGCGTTTCAGATCCTCGGCGGTGCCGGCGTTGTCGAGGACCACGTCGGCCCGCGCGAAGTCCGCCAGCATGTCCGCCTGGGCCTCGATGCGGGCCCGGGCCTCTTCCGGTTCCAGGCGGCCCGAGCGGGCCAGGCGCGCCGCCCGCTGTTCGGCCGGCGCGGTGACCGCGATCACCAGGTCCACCGGCCCGAAGGACGGTAGCAGAAAGTACACGGCGGCCTCGACGACTGCAAGGCCGGGCTGGTCGGCCGCCCGCTCCAGGGCGTCCAGCCGCTCGGCCAGCCGCGCGCTCAGCCGGGGGTGGGTGATGCGGTTCAGGCGCTCCAGGGCCCCGGGATCCGCAAAGACGATCTCGGCCAGGACCGGCCGCAGCACACCGCCGTCGGCCACGCAGCCGGCCCCGAAGGCCGCGGCGATCTCCGCCACGACTTCCGGATCGCGCAGCAACGCGTGGCCCTCGGCGTCGGCGTCCACGACACCGGCGCCGAGTTCCGCGAGGGAGGCGGTCACCAGGCTCTTGCCGGCGCCGACCGGGCCGGTCACGACCCACCTGCGCAAGCGGCGTTCGCGCTCAGTCATGGGCTTCCGCCCAGTTGGCGCCGGTGTGGACGTCCACCACCAAGGGCACGTCGAGGGGATGCACGCCGGACATGGTGTCGCGCACGAGTTCGCCCACCGCCGCGGCCTCGCCCGCGGGGGCCTCCAGCAGCAGCTCGTCGTGGACCTGGAGCAGGAGCATGGCCTCCAGCCCGGCCCCGGCCAGGCGCGTCTCCACTTCCAGCATGGCCAGCTTGATCAGGTCGGCCGCGCTGCCCTGGATGGGCGTGTTGACGGCCACCCGCTCCGAGAAGCTGCGCACGCGGTTGTTGTCGGACAGGATGTCGGGCAGGGCGCGACGGCGGCCGAAGATGGTCTCGGTCGCCCCCGTCTCGCGGGCGCGCTCCCGGCAGTCGGCGATGTAGGCCTTCACGCCGGGGTAGGTGCGGAAGTAGCCCTCGATGAAATCGGCGGCCTCGCGGGTCTTGATGCCGAGTTGACGGGCCAGGGCCCGCGCCCCCATGCCGTAGATGACGCCGAAGTTGATGGCCTTGGCCCGGCCCCGCATGCCGGAATCCACGTCCGACTCGTCGACGCCGCCCACCAGGGCGGCCGTGCGCCGGTGCACGTCGCCGCCGGCGCGGAAGGTCTCGATGAGCGTCGCGTCCCCCGAGAGGTGGGCCAGCAGCCGCAGTTCGATCTGGGAGTAGTCGGCCGAGATGATCACGCGCCCCGGGGCGCGGGGCACGAAGGCCCGCCGGATCCGACGTCCCCGCTCGGTGCGGATGGGGATGTTCTGCAGGTTGGGATCCGAGGACGAGAGTCGCCCCGTGGCGGCCACCGCCTGGTTGAAGGAGGTGTGGATGAGGCCCGAGTCCGGGTTCACCAGCTCCATCAAACTGTCGACGTAAGTGCCAAGCAGTTTTGCGAGTTGCCTGTGCTCCAAGACCAGCTCCGGCAGGGGGTGCTGCTCGGCCAGGGCGGTCAGGACCGACACGTCGGTGCTCCAGCCCGAGGCGGTCTTCTTGGTAGGTTTGAGGCCCAGGTCCTCGAAGAGCACCGTGGCCAGTTGCTGGGGACTCTGCACGTTGAACTCGCGGCCCGCCTCGGTATGGATCCGGCCCTCCAGGTCCCGTAGCTCCTCGCGGAAGGTGGCGCCCAGCTCCTCCAGGAAGGGTCGGTCCAGGGCGATGCCCCGTTTCTCCATGGCGTAGAGCACCGCGGTCAGGGGCGTCTCCATGGTCTCGAAGAGGGAGGCCAGGGGCGGCTGCGCGGCGAGCTGCGCCGCGAAGACCTCGTGGAGCCGCCAGGTGGCGTCGGCGTCCTTGGCGGCGTAGACGGCCAGGCGCTCGGGCGGCACGTCGAGGATGTCCTTGCTGCGGTCGCCGTCCGTGAAGAGGTCGCCATAGGAGATCATCTCGAGGTCGAGGAGTTCCCGCGCCAGCTCGTCCAGGCCGAAGCGCGGGCGGCCCGGGTCCAGCACGTAGGCCGCCACCATGGTGTCGAAGACGCGCTCGCCGAGGGACAAGCCGTGGCGCTCCAGGATCCAGTGGTCGAACTTGAGATTCTGCCCCACCAGCAGCCGGCCGGGATCGGCCAGGACCGGAGCCAGCAGGGGCGCGATCCAGTCCAGGTGGGAGGTGTCCTCGCCGGGGAAGAGATCGCCCTGGGCGGCGTTCTCACGCTCCAGGACGGGGATGTAGACGCCCTCCCCCGGACGCGCGCAGAGGGAGATGCCCACCAGGCGGGCGGTGTCGGGACGCAGGCCGTCGGTCTCGGTGTCCACGGCCAGGGGAGCGTCGGCCGGCAGGTCGCCCAGGTAGGCCGCGAGGTCCCCGGGCTCGGCGAGGCGGCGGTAGCCGCTGGCCGCGAGATCCCAGCGCGTCTCCTCGGGCGAGGGCGTGTCCGCCGCGGGCGTCGGCGCCTCCCCCGCCTCGGCGGCGAGCTTGTCGATCAGGGCCAGCACCTGGCGCAGGCCGAGCTCGTCGAGCAGCGCCCGCACCTCGGGACCCGTGGGCAGGCGCGTGCCCAGGTTCTGCCAGTCGACCTCGATGGGCACGGCCTCGTCGATCCGCACCAGGTCGCGGGAGAGGAAGACCTGGCCGCGGTTCTCGCCCAGCACGCGCTCGAGCCGCGGGGTCAGGCCCGCCGACGCGAGGTCCGCGTAGAGGGCGTCCAGGGTGCCGTGCTCGAGGATGAGCTTGGTGGCCGTCTTGGCGCCCACGCCGGGCGCGCCGGGGATGTTGTCGCTGCTGTCGCCGGAAAGGGCGTAGACGTCGAGCAGGGCGGGCGGTTCGAGGCCGAACTGGCGGCGCACGTCGTCGGCCGTGAACTCCGACGTCTCGGTGTTGCGGCGGCCCGGTTTGAGCATGCCGGTGCGCGCGTCCAGCAGTTGCATGAAATCCTTGTCGCCGGTGTAGAACCAGACCTGGTCGGTCACATCCGTGGAGGCCCTGGCGAGGGTGGCCATGATGTCGTCGGCCTCGTAGCCGGCGAGGCTCAGCACGGGCACGCCCCAGGCGGCGAGCAGCTCGTGCAGGCGGGGCAGCTGGGCCGCCAGCTCTTCTGGCATAGGTTTGCGGTTGGCCTTGTACTCCGGATACATGTCGTGGCGGAAGACCTTGCCCTTGACGTCGAAGACCACCACCAGCTGCTCTGGTTTGCGCTCGTCGATCAGGCGCAGCAGGCTGTTGAAGAAGCCGAAGACCACCGAGGTGGTCTCGCCGCCGGGCGCTGTGAGGGGGCGCTTGATGAAGGCGTAGTGGGCGCGGTAGACCAGGGCCGAGCCGTCCACCAGGATCATCGACACGGCGCACCTCCTCCGCCGTCGGCGTAGAGGCCGTGGTCGCGGATGTAATCCAGGACCGGCGCCGGCACCAGGTCTTCGGCCGCCTCCCCGGCGGCCAGGCGGCGGCGTACATCCGACGATGAGACCGTCACCCGGAAGTCCTCCAGCAGGCTCACGGGCGGGCGCAGGCTCGCGGGATCGGGGTCGCTGCCCTCCCGGGGAAAGACCAGCACCCGGGCGAGTTCCAGGACGCGGTCGGGATCGCGCCAGGCCCGGAAATCGCACCAGGCGTCCGAGCCCACCACCAGCAGCCAGTCGTCGTCGGGATGGAGTCTTGCCAGCTCGGCGAGGGTGTCCACCGTGTAGCTCGGTCCGGGACGCCGCAGCTCGAGGTCCATGACCGTGACCTCGGCCCGGCCGCCCGCGCCGAGCAGCGCCATGGCCTCGCGGTGCCGGCCGTCGGCCACGGGCTGTGTCTTGCCCGGCGAGAGGGTCGCCGGCATCAGCACGATGCGGTCGCAGAGGTCGCGGTCCTGGAGCGCCCTGACGACGGCGAGGTGTCCGTTGTGGAACGGATCGAAGGAGCCGCCGAAGAGCGCCCGTCTCATGGTCCGCTCGCGGTCGGGAGGTCGGCCAGCAGATCGTTCGCGCGCGCGGCGTCGTCGGTATCCGGGTACTCGGTCGCGATGCGGCCGCAGAGGTCGCGGGCGGTGCCCGGGTCTTCCATCTCCCAGGCCAGGCGGGCCCGGCGCAGCATGACGTCGGAGCGCAGCCGGCTCGCCGGTTCCTGCTCGATGAGGCGATCCAGGGTGATGGCCATGGCGTCGCGCTTGCCCAGCCGCCTGTAGACCGCGAGCTGGTCGAGACGCTTGCGCACGATCAGGTCGCTGATCTCCACCAGGTGATGCCGCGCCTCCGGCACCAGGGAGGAAGCGGGATAGGCGTTCATGAAGGCGTCGAAGCGGAGACGCGCGTCGTAGGCGGGCGAGATGTCGCGCTCGGTCCGCCCCACCTGCAGGTAATAGGCGCGGGCCTCCTCGAAGACGGCCTGCTCCACCAGCGGACTGGTCGGGTACTCCTGGCGCAGGATCTGCAACTCCACGGCGGCCAGGGGGTACTCCTCCTCGGAGATGTAGCTCAACGCCTTCTCGAACTGGGCCAGGGCCGCCAGCGAGTCGGTGGGGCTGCGCCGCAGGAAGGCGGCGTAGGCGTCGATGGCTTCCCGGTGCTTGCCGTGCTCGCGATAGGCGGCCGCGCGTTCGTAGGATCCCGGCGGGTGGGGATTGTGGGCGCCGCAGCCGATCAGTCCGGCCGCCAGCAGCAGCACGGCCGCGAGGACGGGGGCGAGAACTCGCCGGGGGGGGATTCTTTCAGTCAAGGCACACCTCCGGCGCCGGGTATGAAACGGCGCCACGATCAGTTGCCGGTGTTCGCGAAGTAGATGGCCACCAGGCCCGTCAGGGCGCCGATCACCACCAGTTCCTCCATGATGGTCCGGATGCCGCCCTCGGCCGGGTCGGCGAACGTGAAGGCGTAGGTCGTCGCCTCGACGCTGTCCAGGTGCCCCGCGGGCACGCGGTCGTTGAAGCGGCGTTCGACGCGGTCGTCCAGGAGCAGGCGCCCGGTGGCCAGCTCGACGACGGCGACCAGGGTGCTCACCTCCAGCTCGCGGTCGATCCAGTTGCGCCACAATCCGAAGCGGCGCCCCACGGCGGGATAGTCCAGCTGGCAGGTCTCGAGCTGGTAGCGGATCTCGTAGTCGGTCTCGACGGGCGTGATGGGCGCGTCGGCATCGCTGTCGTCGGTCTCGTCGAGATAGGCCCGGTGCCCGGCGTCCTGCAGGGCCGCGTAGAGGGCCGTCTCCAGCAGCGGCTGGGCGTCGTGGGACCCACGGGCGCGCAGGGAGACCCGGCGGCCCGATCCGGGGACCGCCGCGACGACCTCGCGGGCGACGTCCGTGAACAGGGCCCGGGCCACCCAAAGGTTGGTGCGGACCGTGTCCGCCGCCGCCGGCGCGAAGGCGGGCGTGTCCGACGGGACGTCGGCGTCCTGGGCCGCCGCACAGGCGGACAGGGCCAGGAGCAGGCAGGCAAGCGCGAGGCTGATACGCATCTCGGGGTCCTTCCGGTCAGCCGTCCTCGGGCAGCGGCTGGGACAGGGTATCGTAGGGCGTCACCGCCACGGTGCGGGCCCGCACCCAGCGTCCGGGGGCCAGTCCCCGCGCCGGCATCAGGATCACGCCGTCGACGTCGTAGGCCTGGGCGCTCCCGCGGGCCACCGCCACCGTGCCACCCGTGAGCAAACGCTCGGGGGACGGGGACGGTTCCGCCTCTTGCTCGATTCGTGCGGCGTCGTCGCCGCAGAGGTCGTCGGCCAGTTCGCGCCAGTCGCCGGCTTCGGCGATCTCGTCGACCACGACCTCCTCGACGCGGCCGAGCCGGGCGCTCTGGCGCTCCAGCGAGATGTCGCGCTGGAGGTCCAGCAGGCGGGCCTCGCGGTCGGCGACCTCCTCGGGATCGGGCGCGTCGTCGAAGGTCGCGCCGGCCGTGCCCGCCTCAGGAGAATAACGGTAGGTTCCCACGTGGTCAAACCGGATACGCGCCAGGAAGTCGGCGGCGAGTTCCACGTCCTCCTCCTCCTCCCCCGGGAAACCCAGCAGGAGGGTCGTGCGCAGGACCAGGCCGGGCCGCTCGTCGCGCAGGCCGAGGAAGGAACGTTCCAGGGCCGCCACGTCGAAGGGGCGGTTCATGCGCTTCAGCACGCGCGGCGAGGCGTGCTGCACGGGCATGTCCACGTAGGGGACGATCCCGGGCGCGTCCAGGACGCGCCGGAAGCGATCCTCGCGGATCAGACCCGGGTAGAGATAGTGCAGGCGCACGCGCCGCAGCCCCTCGACACCGCCGAGACCCTCGGCCAGGTCCAGCAGGTCCTCGCCGCTGCCCCGCCCGTAGTCGCTGGTGTTCTGGGAGACGAGCATGATCTCGCCGACGCCGCGCGCGGCCAGGCGCGTGGCCTCGTCGACGATCTCCGCCACCGGACGCGAGCGTTGGTCGCCCCGGATCAGGGGGATGCGGCAGAAGGCGCACCGGAAGTTGCAGCCCTCGCTGATCTTGACGAAGGCGAGGTGGGGCGGCGTCAGCAGGGGCCGGTCCGCCAGGCCGTCGTAGCGCGCGTCGTCGGGCCGGCCGATGGGCACGCGGTCCGCGCGCGCGTCCAGGGCCTCGAGGATCCGCTCGAAGTTGCCCACGCCGCTCACGAGGTCGATCTGCGGGAAACGCTCGCGCAGGGCGTCGCCCTGCTCCTGGGACAGGCAGCCGGTCACCACCAGGGTGCGGTCCCCCTTGCGGTCGCAGAGATCGGCGATGGCCTCGTAGCTGTCCAGGCGGGCGGCCTCGATGAAGCTGCAGGTGTTGACGACGAGGACGTCGGCGGCGTCCGGATCGTCGGTGAGGACCGTGCCGCGCGCGGCGAAGCACCCCAGCAGGGCCTCGGAGTCGACGAGGTTCTTGTCGCAGCCGAGGGTGGCGATGAAGACGGAGCGGCGTCCCGTCACGGGAGGTCTTCCCCGTCCGCGGCCTCGAGGGCGTCGAGCACGTCGGGCTTCATCAGCACCTCGCGGGCCTTGCTGCCGATGAAGGGGCCCACCACGCCCGCCTGCTCCAGCAGGTCCATCAGGCGGCCCGCGCGGGCGTAGCCCACCTGCAGTTTGCGCTGGAGCATGGACGTGGACCCGTGCTGCGACAGCACGACGATCTCCCGCGCGCGCTCGAAGAGGGGATCCGCCTCCAGCTCGATGCCCGAGAGGTCGTCCCGCTCCTCGGCCAGGGCGATGTGCCGGGTCGTGTCGCTGTAGGCGCGCCAGTGGGCGGCGATGGCCTCGCATTCGACCACGTCCAGGAAGGCCCCGTGCAGTCGGATGGGCTGGGCGCGCCCGGGCTGCAGGTAGAGCATGTCCCCCTTGCCCAGGAGCTTCTCGGCCCCGTTGGCGTCGAGGATGGTGCGCGAGTCGTTCTTCTGGATCACGCGGAAGGCGATCCGGCAGGGGACGTTGGCCTTGATGACGCCCGTGAGCACGTCCACGCTCGGTCGCTGCGTCGCCAGCACCAGGTGGATGCCCACCGCACGCGCCTTCTGGGCCAGCCGCGTGATGGGCAGCTCGATCTCCTGGCCGAGCTGGACCATCAGGTCGGCCAACTCGTCCACGATGCACAGGTAGTAGGGCATGGGCTCGGTGACCGCCTCGCCGTCGTCGCCCACGACCAGCCCCGCCGCCACCTTCTGGTTGTAGCCCTCGATGTTGCGCACGCTGTGCCGCGAGAGCCGCCGGTAGCGGTGGTCCATCTGCGCCTCCATCCACTTCAGCGCGCGCAGGGCCTCCTTGGGATCGGTCACCACGGGCGTCAGCAGGTGGGGCACGTCGTTGTAGACGTTCAGCTCGAGCATCTTGGGATCGATCAGCAGGAAGCGCACGGTGGAGGGATCGCAGCGCAGCAGCAGCGAACAGATCATGGCGTTGATGCAGACGCTCTTGCCGCTGCCCGTGGAACCGGCCACCAGCAAGTGCGGCTGGTCCGCCAGGTCGATGGACACCGGATCGCCGAAGACGTCGCGGCCCAGCACCACGCTCAGGGGCTTCTCGAGCTGGCCGTCGGCGAGGGTGAAGACCTCCTTCATGGACACGATTTCCTGGATGGGATTCGGGATCTCGATGCCCACGGCGGCCTTGCCCGGAATGGGCGCCTCCATGCGGATCGAGCGCGCCTTCATGGCCAGGGCCAGGTCGTCCGAGCGCTGCACGATGGCGTTGACCTTGATGCCCGAGGCGGGTTGGTACTCGAAGGTGGTCACCACCGGACCCGGCCGCACGTCCTTGACGGTGCCCTCGACGCCGAAGGAACGCAGGGTGGCCTCCAGCAGGTCGGCCGAGGCGTGGAGGTCGTCGGTGGTGACCTGCGCCACGGCGGCGGGGGGTTCGTGAAGCAGCGAGAGGTCGGGCAGGGGGATGGCGGCGCCGGGCTCCACCAGGCCGCCGTCCTCCTCGGGGAACTCGCCCTCGGCGGCCGGCGCGCCGCGCACGGCGGTGCTGACCGAGCCGCCGCCGCGGGTGTTGCGCGTGACCACGGTCGTGTCGGGTTCCGTCGTCTCGCCGGTCGCGGAGGTGGCCGGCTCGGGCGCCGGATCCCTCCTGTGCACCTTGCGCGGAGCGGCAGGCAGGGCCTGTTCGGCGCGCACCGCGGGGGACGCCGCGACGGGCTCGGCGCCCACGGGTTCGTCCTGCCGGCGCTTGTCGCGCCAGCGGGCCATGTCGCCGCCGACGCCGCGCCACAGGGTCCACAGCCCCTTGATCGCACGCACGGGCAGGGCCAGCAGCCACCAGGCGGCCCGGCCGACGGCGGCGAAGAAAGCCCCCACGGCCGCGGCCAGCGGCGCCAGGCCGTCCAGCAGCGATCCCAGCCAGGGGCGCGCCACCAGCAGCAGGGCCGAGAGCACGAAGAAGGTCAGGAAGATCAGGCCGCCCCAGCGCCCGAAGAGGGTGTGGAAGCCGCTGGCCAGGTACCAGCCCGCGGCACCGCCCCAGCGTGCCGCCTGGTCGGTGGCCAGGGGCCACACGGGCTGGGCGAGCCAGGCGGCCGAGGCCAGCCAGAGGGGCAGCAGCCGCCCGCCCATGGGCAGCAGGGGCGACTGTCCGCGCAGCAGGAGCCGCGCGCCGCGCCACAGGAACCAGGCGGGCACGGCCCAGCACCAGAGCAGGCCGCAGAGGACCCGGCAGGCGAAGGCGAGGCCCGAGCCGACCGGTCCACCGGGATGGTCGAACCTGAAGAGGTCCTCGGTGGGGCCTCCGGCCAGCACGTCGCCCCAGTGGGGGCCGGCGCCGGTCAGGGCCAGGATGGTGTAGAGTCCGAGCGCGAGGTGCAGCAGGCCGCCCAGGCGGGGCGACTGCCACCAGCCGGTATTCGTCTTGCCCTTAGGCTTCTTCCGCGATGACACGAGCTTCGATCGCCTCCTTGAGACCGTCCATCTCGCGATCCAGGAACTTGGTGGTGGCCTCGCCCCGCCGGAACGTGTCGTTCCGCAGGACTTCCAGGTGGAAGGGAATGGACGTGGGCACGCCCTCGATCACGCATTCCTCCAGCGCCCGCTGCATGCGCAGCAGCGCCTCCTCCCGGTCCCGTCCATGGGTGATGATCTTGGCCAGCAGGGAATCGTAGTAGGGGGGCACGCCGTACTCGGAGTAGACGTGGCTGTCCACGCGCACCCCGGGGCCGCCGGGCGCGTGGAAGAAGAAGATGCGCCCGGGGCAGGGCATGAAGTCCCGCGCCGGATTCTCGGCGTTGATGCGGCACTCGACGGCGTGTCCCTGGATCACGACGTCGTCCTGGACGAAGTCGAGGGGCTGGCCGGCAGCCACGGCGATCTGGTACTTCAACAGGTCGATGCCCGTGACCATCTCGGTGACCGGGTGCTCGACCTGTATGCGGGTGTTCATCTCCATGAAGTAGAAGGAGCCGTCCTCGTCCAGCAGGAACTCGACGGTGCCGGCCGAGTCGTAGCCCACCACCGAGGCCAGCTTGACCGCGGCCTCCCCCATCCGGCAGCGCAGATCCTCGTCCACGGCGGGCGAGGGCGCCTCCTCGATGAGCTTCTGCAGGCGGCGCTGTACCGAGCAGTCGCGCTCGCCCAGGTAGACCGCGTGGCCGTGCTTGTCACCGAGGACCTGGATCTCCACGTGCCTCGGGTTCTGCAGGAACTTCTCGACGTAAACTCCATCGTTGCCGAACGATGCGCCGGCCTCGGAACGGGCCGTGACGTAGCCGGCGCGGAGATCCGCCACATCGTGCGCCACGCGCAGGCCCTTGCCGCCGCCGCCGGCGGTGGCCTTGATGATCACGGGGTAGCCGATCTCCGCGGCGAAGGCCTCGGCCTCCTCCACGGTATCGATGAGCCCGGGGCTGCCGGGCACCGTGGGCACGCCCGCCTCGCGGGCCGTCTCGCGGGCGACGGCCTTGTCGCCCATGCGGCGGATGACCTCCCCCGGCGGACCGATCCAGGTGAAGCGGTCCTCGGCGCAGATCTCGGCGAACTCGGCGTTTTCGGCCAGGAAGCCGTAGCCGGGATGGATGGCGTCGGCACCGGTGATCTCGGCGGCGGCGATGATGTTGGGGATGTTGAGGTAGCTCTCGCTGCTCTGCTTCTTACCCACGCACACCGACTCCTCGGCGTACTTGACGTGCAGGGATTCCGCGTCGGCGCTCGAGTGCACCGCCACGCAGGAGATGCCCATCTCGCGGCAGGCCCGCATGATGCGCAGCGCGATCTCGCCGCGATTGGCTATGAGGATCTTCTTGAACATCAATTACTCCCAGGTAACAGCATCGGGAATGCCGAGGCGATCCATGCTGGCATTGTCCGCCGCCGGGCGGGAAATGGCAAGCCCCAACCACGTCGTACAGGGACGCGCTCCCCTTGCGAAGAGCGCGTCAGGACTGGATTCCTCTGCGGTCAGGCGGGTTCCACGAGGAAGAGGACCGCCTCGGCCTCGCAGGGGCTGGCGTTCTCCACGGAGATCTCCTTGATCACGCCGCCGAACTCGGCCTCGATCTCGTTCATGACCTTCATGGCCTCGATGATGCAGAGCGTCTGCCCCGGCGAGATGGCGTCGCCCACGTTGACGAAGTCGGGCGACTCGGGGGATGGCGCACGGTAGAAGGTGCCCACGATGGGCGACCGGATCTCCTTCCACTTGGCCCGCTCGGGATTCTCGGCGGGCGCCGCCGCGGCCTCGGGGGCGGCCGGCACCGGCATCGGCGCGGCGGGCACGGTCGCGGCCACGGCCGGTTGCGCGGCGTGCTTCTGGATCCGGATGGTCGTGTCGTCGCTCGAGACTTCCAGCTCGTCGATCAGGCTCTCCTCGACCAGCTTGACCAGTTCGCGAACCTTGTCGAGATCCATGGTGTCGTCCCTTCCGGTACGGGTCCTAGCCGCGTCCCAGGTACTTGCCCGTGCGGGTATCGATCTTGAGCACTTCGCCCTCTTCGATGAACAGCGGCACCAGCACGACCAGGCCCGTCTCCATGGTCGCGGGCTTGGTGCCGCCCTGGGCGGTGTCGCCGCGGACGCCGGGATCGGTCTTGGCGACCTGCAGCTCGACCGTCTGCGGCGGTTCGACGGTCAGGGGATTGCCCTCCTGCAGGAGCATGCTGACGGTTTCGCTCTCCTTGACGTACTTGGCCAGGTCGCCGAGCGTGTCGGTGGGCAGCGAGATCTGTTCATAGGTCTCCAGGTTCATGAAGGTCATGAACTCGCCGTCCACGTAGAGGAACTGGTAGTCCCGGCGCTCGAGACGTACCTCCTCCACCTTCTCCCCGGCCCGGAACGTCTCGTCGACGACCTTGCCGGACTTGATGGCCTTGAGCTTGGTCCGCACGAAGGCCGGCCCCTTGCCGGGCTTCACGTGCTGGAACTCGACGATGGCCCAGAGGTTGTTCTTGTGGCTGAGCACCATGCCGGTGCGGAAATCGCTCGTATCTGCCAAGTCTGCCTCGCTTGTTGCTGTCCGGCTTCCGAGAACGCCAATTGATAACACGACGCGGGGGTCTTGGCAATGCCGGGCTCAGTCCAGGAGCGACTTGAGCCCCTCCAGGGCCAGGCCGTAACCGCCCGGTCCGAAGCCCGCCACGCGCGCGGCGACCACGTCCGCGATCAGGTTCGTGCGCCGGAACGCCTCCCGGGCATCCGGATTGGAGAGATGGATCTCCACCACCGGCACCTTCACGCAGAGCAGCGCGTCCCGCACCGCCACCGAGGTGTGGGTGTAGGCCGCGGCGTTGATCAGCAGGCCGTCGCTCTCGGCGGCGCTCTCATGGATCAGGCGCACCAGGTCGCCCTCCCCGTCGGTCTGGCGGCACCGCACCGCGAGGTCCAGCTCGCGCCCCCGCTCCACGCAGTAGCGCTCCAGCGCCTCGTAGCTGGACTCCCCGTAGTGCTCGCTCTCGCGCGTCGCGAGCTGCGCCAGATTGGGACCGTTCAGGACGGTGACGCGGCGTGTCGGCATGCTCAACCCTCCCTGTCCTGTTCCGAGACCCAGGCGTCGAAACGGCTGCGGTTGAGGTCCTCGGGGGACGCGTCCTCCGACTGCGCGGGCGCATCAGCCGCCGCTTCGAGGTCCTTGATGCGGGTCACGATGTCCTCGCGGTCCGGGTGGGCCTCCAGGACCTGGTAGAGAATGCGCAGGGCCTTGTCCCGGTGGCCCTGGGCGAGATAGATGTCCGCCAGCGTGCGCGTCACGAACATGGACGGTACCGCGTCGGCGCCCGGCGCGTCCGCCTCGGCGACGACGGGGATGTCTTCGGTCGTCGCGGCCTCGACGGCCACCGGTTGCGGCGCGATCTCCGGCTCGGGCGCCGCCTCGACGACGGGCTCCGGCTCGGGCGCCGCCTCGACGGCGGGTTCGGGCTCGGGCGCGACCTCGGGGACATCGCCGCGGCAACACCGCTCCAGGGCCTTCGCGGCCAGGGCGTGACCGGGGTCCTGTTCCAGCACCTGGCCGATCAGCTCGGCCGCGTCGTCGAAGGACTCCCGCGCCAGCAGGCACTGGCCGAGCAGCCAGCGTGCCGATACCGAGTCGGGGCAACGGTCCAGCCCGGCGCGCAGCAACCCGATCGCCGTGCCGTGGTCGCCGTTGCGGCGCCGGAGGTCGGCAAGGGCGATGAAGTGCCGGCCGCGCGGGTTGCGCTCGTGTTGCATCTCGAAGTACCTGATCTGTCGTTCCACCGGACGTGTCCGCCTTTCTCGTGAGCCTTGGGGGAACAAGTCTAGTTGCGCGCGCCGCGGCCCGTCAAGACAACAGGCCCAGCCAGTCGCCCAGCAGGTGCTGGAAACGCCCTATGAGCAGGGCCACGCGGGCCATCACCGCCGAGCCGAAGGAGGCCCCGAAGGTCACCAGCATGAAGAACAGGCCCAGCCGGGCGACACCCCCGTAGGCGCCGCGGTGCTGCCGCGTGTTGATGAAGTAGACGATGCCGCTGAGGGTGCCGACCAGGATCAGCAGGGCCGCCAGGGATTCCTGCCACAACCAGCGGCCGTCGACCGTCGGCACCAGGCCGTGGCCGACGGTGGCCCGGATCTGGTAGATGAAGTCCGAGCGGATGTAGCGTACCAGCCCGTAGCCCGCCGTGGTGCCGATCACGAAGGCGGTGGGCCAGCGCCCCAGCCAGGCCCAGGACGGCACCAGCCGGCAGAGCATGAGCAGGCCCAGGGCCAGGGGGATCAGGGCGGTGGGATCGACCGTGCCCGGCGCGGCGTCGGGATGGGTGACGCGGCCGGCCGCGGGCGCCAGCTTCAGGATCACCTGGGGCCAGAGGGTCGTCCAGAAGCCGACCACCATCCAGTAGGCCGCGCTGACCCCCACGAAGACGTGCTCGGCGATCTTGTAGAGGGGATTGTCCCGGTAGAGGAAGGAGAAGACCATCAGGGTCAGCAGGGCGCTCACCCAGACGGACAGTTCGGTGCTCAGGTGCACGGCCGCGATCATGCCCCCTCCTTCCGCCGCCGCGCCAGCCACAGGCCCAGGTTGCCCAGCAGGATGAAGGCCACGATGACCACGTGGGCCACGGCCTGGGGGCCCATGCCCTGCGTGGCGCGCTGCACCCGGGGTACGGCCTCGGGGTAGCCCGCCGCCAGCGCCGCCTCGTACTCGGCCGCGCCTTTCAGGGCGCCCATCAGGCCCACCAGCTGCAGGGGGTAGTAGGGGAAGAACTGGGGCGCGCCGACGCCCGTGCAGCCGCCCGCCACGGGCACCTCCAGCACGTCGCCGGCGTAGAGGATCCACTCCTTGAGGCCCGGCATGCCCGCCGAGAGGCTCACGATCAGCCCGAAGTCGCCCAGCCCCCGCACGTCGCTCAGGGCTGGCAGCGAGGACAGGGACGCACCGCCCATGTCCGTGGCGTAGCGCGCCGTCAGCGAATCGCGCAGGGAGTTGATGAACATCTCGCCGCCGGCCTGGAAACCGAGACGCACCCAGTCGCGTCCCTCCGCCGCCTCGGGGAACTCGGCCTCGCAGATCCGGGTGACCACCCGGGCGATCATGTTGTTGCCGGTGGGCCACAGGGAGACGTAGCAGACCGGGTGTCCCGTCAGCAGCAGGTGGCGGGTCAGGGCCTCCGCCATGGGCTCCAGCTCCGGGGCCGAACTCGGCGAGTAGTCCAGGGACATCAGGACGGGCGTGCCGGCGGGCAGGGCCTCGATGTGGTCGTAGATGGGGCGCACCACATCGCTGGGCCGGTCGGGGAAATAAAGACCCGAGAGCAGCGCCGCGCAGACCGACGCGGCCAGGACCAGGTAGATCCAGCGCCTGTCCAGCGCCTCGGCGCGCACGAGGATGTCGGCCACGCGCCTCATTCGCCGGACCTCCCCCCCTGCCCCTTCTCGACGCCCATGATCAGGCGCATGGCCATGGCCACCACGCCCAGGGCGATGCCGATCATGATGGCCCGCTGTCCGGCGGTGTTGGGCACCTTGAGGATCCACAGGGAGAGTTCCTCCATGCGCAACAGCGCCAGGGGTGCCGGCAGCCAGGAGGTGACGGTGGCGCCGAGGGGGATGCGGCCCAGCAGCACGATCAGCGCCGACACGAGCAGGATGGTCGATTCCACGCTGCGGGCCCGAAAGGCCCGGAACGACGCCGAAGCGATGTAGAAGGCCAGCAGGGCGTAGAGGGTGGCGTGCAGGGGGCTGAGCACCGTCTCGAAGATCCCCGTCAGCCAGCCGTCCGGGGCCGTGGCGGCGCCCTGCAGTCCGGGCGGACCGCCGAGCTTGACCATCCCGACCACCAGCACGGTCACGAAGCTCACCAGCGTGATCAGGGAGTAGCGCCAGTCGGCGGCGCGCGCGCTCACCTTGCGCCAGTGGGTGCGCATGAGGTTGACGCCGCCGAGGGTGAAGGCGAAGACGGCCAGCACGCTGAACCACACGGAGAAGTGCTGGTCGCAGAAGGCCAGCAGGCGCGTCACCCCGGGGGCGCCGGGCCCGTCGGGACGCGCGACGAAGGCCGAGGCGACCAGCAGCAGGGCCACCGTGCTCAGGATGATCTGCCCGATCCGCCGGCGCATGCCGCTCACCCCGCCCGGAAGAGGTCGAAGAAGAGATCGCGCAGCCGCGCGAACACGGGCGCGCCGCCCAGGTCTGCCACGGTCACGACCAGCACGCCGGCCAGGATGAAGGCGATGGCGACGACCTTGCCCAGGTCCTGGCCCCGCAGGCTGCCGAGCATGGGCCGGTCACGCGCCAGCGAGGCGCCGGCCGCGAAGAACTCCTCCCCGATGAGCGTGTGGTCGCAGGCGGCCACGAAGAAGGGCAGCTGGACCGGACTGGCGGTGCCCGCGATCTGCACGGCCCCCACGTGCTGCCCGCCCTCGGCGAGCAGCAGGGACTCCGACGCGAAGTAGCCCATGAAGAGGCAGAGCCCGGGGCGCTGTCTTTCGATCAGGCCGTCGACGCGGGCCACGAAGCCGAGCTGGTCGTCGGAGATGTAGCTCACCTGGTCCTCGTCCCAGAGATCCTCGCGGCCGGCCTCGGCGTAGGCCGTGCGGCAGATGTCGCGGGCGGCCTCCATGACCATGCTGCGGCTGGTGGGCACGAAGAGGCGGCCCCCGCCCCGGGCCACCTGGGCCGCCACGGGTGCCAGGACCGAGAGGGCGGCCACGGTCTGCATGTTGTCGAGGTCGCGGACGCCCGGCACGAAGAAGACGGGCCGACCGGCCGCCACGGCCTGCGCCACGGCCGCCTCGATGGCGTCCAGGGCGGCGAAGTCGCGCAGACCGCTTCCGCGGCCCCGACGCGCGCGCAGGATGGACCAGGCGATCAGGCCGCAGAGCACGAGCGTCATCAGCAGCACGTTGCCGGTCTGGGTGTCGAGATAGGAGCTCACGGCGCGGCCGCCTCCCGCCGCGGGGCCGGACCGCCGGTCTCAAGACGGTGCAGCAGCCGGTCCAGGTTCGCGCGGGATTCCAGCAGACGGGCCAGGCGCCGGTGCCCGTCCCCGTCGACCATGACGTCCATCAGGGGCGTAGCCAGGTGCAGGAGCTGGGAGCCCAGGAAGGAGAGCGGGCGCAGGCTCGCCAGCCAGAGGACGGCCGCCGGGGCGAGGCCGGCCGTGCGCAGGCGGTCGGCGAGACCGTCCAGGAACCGGGCGTCCGCGGCCGAAAGCGAAGGCGCCCCCTCCGCGCCGGTGGCGGAGGGGGCGGGTCCGTGCGGCTGACGGGTGCCGGCCGGGCGACTCATCCCGCCTGCCGCTTGATGTGGGCCATGACCGCGGCCATGTCGTCCAGGCGGCCCGCCTGGGCCGTCAGCGATTCGGCCGAGGCGATCTCGGCGGCGAAGGTGCCGATCTCGGACAGGGCCTCCGCGTCACCGGGGTCGGCCGGGCCGGTGAGGCAGGCGACGATGCCCGCGCCCACGTCGGCCAGGATGCTGCGGGCCTGCAGGCGGCTCATGGCGGCGTAGGCCTCGGCATCGCCCTCGCCCGCCTCGGCGCGGGCGGCGGCACGGCGGCAGAAGGCGCCCGACACCTCGCAGGCGGTCATCATGTCGGCCAGGGCGAACTGGATGGACTGGCGCGTGGCCGTGCGCTTGCGGTGGCAGAACTGGATCGCGGCGTTGAGATCGCGCGTGGCGTCGGCGACCATCTCGGCGCCGAGATCGCCGTGCGCCTCGTGCAGGGTGTCCAGGTCCGCGGCGAGAGCCTCGTACCAGCCGCCCTTCGAGCGCACCGTCTCCTTCCAGCGGAACATGCCGATGATGCTCTGCAGGATCTCGCTGGTGCCCTCGTAGATGGTGGTGATGCGTACGTCGCGCTTGATCTTCTCCACGATGTACTCGCGCGTGTAGCCGTAGCCGCCCAGGGCCTGGATCGCGTCCTCGGCCGCCTTGTTGCCCCGCTCGGTGCACCAGTACTTGGCGACGGCGCCCTCCACCTGCAGGCCCTCCTCGCCCGAGTCCAGGCGCAGGGCGATCTCCTCGGCGTAGGCGCGTCCCGCCTCCAGAGCCACCCAGTTGGGCACGATCAGCTTGGCGCAGTAGCCTTCCTTCTCGATGAGCGGCGACCCGAACTGGATCCGCTCCTTGGCGTAGCGTACCGCGCGGTCGAGGGCCGCCTTGCCGGCGCCCAGGCCGAAGGCGCCCACCATCAGGCGCGTGTAGCCGAAGACGGCGTTGGCCTGCTTGAGGCCCTGCCCTTCGACGCCGCCGATGAGCTGGTCGACGGGGACCTCCACGTCCTCGAGGATGACGCCCGCGGTGTCGGAGGCGCGGATGCCGTGCTTCTCCTCGTGACGGCCGGCCGACAGCCCCGGCGTGTCGCGCTCGACCACGAAGAAGGTGGGACCGTCGGGCGTCTTGGCCAGGATGGTGTAGATCTCGGCGAAGCTGCCGTTGGTGATGAACTGCTTGGTGCCGTTGATGCGGTAGCCGGTCAGGTTGCCGTCGGCGTCCATGACGCGCTCGGCCACCGTCTGCAGCGACGCCACGTTGCTGCCCGCGGCGGGTTCGGTGACGCCGTAGGCCACGATCTTGCCCTCGGCGATCTTGCCCAGCCACTTGGCCTTCTGCTCGTCGGTGCCGCCGACGATGATGGGGTCGGTCCCCAGGCAGATGGCCAGGAACGAGGTCGCCAGGCCCAGGTCGATGACCGCCATCTCCTCCGAGACGCGGCACACGTCCAGGGCGCCGCCGCCCAGGCCGCCCACCGATTCGGGGAGGAAGATGAGGTGCAGGCCGACGTCCGGCGAGAGCAGGGTCCGGATGAACTCCAGGGGGAACTCGTCCTTGGCGTCGAGGTCCAGCTGGCGTTCCTCGGGCATGTCCCGCAGGCACACCTGTCGCATGGCCTCGATCATCATGTCGCGCATCTCTGGGCTGAGCCCGGCTGTCTTGGTCATGGGTCTCTCCTGGTCATCAGTTCCGGGTCGAAGGTGATCCGGCCTTCGCCGATGCTCACGCAGTGGCCGCCGACGTGGATGGAGACGGCCTTGCCGTCCTCCACGTCGGCCTCGACGAAGAGGCGGCTGGGGCGGCCCATCTCCAGTCCCTGCTCGCAGACGATGCGGGCCCGCGGGCCCGAGGGGACGAGCCGGTGCTTGATCATGTAGGCGATCAGCGCGCCCACGGCGCTGCCGGTGGCGGCGTCCTCGGGAATCCCGAAGCCGTGGGCGAACATGCGGCAGTGGACGTCGGTGTCCTCGCTCGCCGTCTCGCAGGTGAAGACGAAGAGGTCGCCGAAGCCGAGGTCGTTGACGATCTCGCGCGCGGCGGCGCGGCTGAGCTTGATGCCCCGCACCGTGTCCAGCGAGGCCAGGGGCACGATGTGGATGGGCAGGCCCGCCGAGACGATCTCGCAGGGCATGCCCGTGATGGCGATGTCCTGCTCGGCGAGGCCCAGGGCGCGCGCCACCTTGCCGCGCTGGTAGTATTGGCCGATGAACTCCGCCGGTTCGTGGGCCATGCTGAAGAGGGTGTCGCCGTTCTCGTACCTGAGGGTCACGGGATGGAAACCCGTCTCGGTCTGCCAGGTGAAGGTGGTCTCGTCCTCGTCGCGCGGGATCAGGCCGCGCGCGTCCAGGGCGCAGGTGGCGCCGACCACCGAGAGGCCGGACAGGGGCACCTCGGCCGAGGGCGTGAAGATGCGCAGGCGGCCCTGGCTCGACGCCGCGTCGCCCCGCGTCACGAAGGCCGTCTCGGGCGTGCCCATCTCGTTGGCGATGATCTGCATCATGTCGGTGGACAGGCCGCCGCCCTCGGGAAAGAGGGTCAGGCGGCTGCCGCCGAAGGGCACCCGCGTGAAGACGTCGATCAGTACGTAGTCGCGTTCGACCAAGGCCGTCGCACCTCGGAGATGATGATGGACTCTCGACCAGGGACGGGAAGCTGACGCATGGTAGCGTTTCGTCCGGGGCAATTCAAGGGGTCACTGGGGGTTCTTGCGCGGCTTTCAGTCCAGCACGACCACGGCCATGGCGTGCTCGCGCTCGTGGCTGAGGCTGAGCAGGACGCGTCCGGCGCCGGTGGCCTCGCAGGCCGCCCGGGCCACGCCGTGCAACGCGAGGGCGGGCACGCCGTCCTCGCCGCGGACCACCTCCACGTCGCGGTAGGGCACCCCCGCCGAGCGGGGGCCGAGGGCCTTGACGAAGGCCTCCTTGGCCGCCCAGCGCGCGGCCAGGGTGGCGGCGCCGGCGAGGCCCCGGCGCTGGGCCAGTTCGATCTCCCCGGGCCGGAAGCAGCGCTGCAGGAAGCGGTCGCCGTGGCGCTGCACCGCCTCGTCGATCCGGCGCACCGAGACGATGTCGCAGCCCAGGGCGCGCATCAGTAGGCGCCCTTCCGCTCGATGACCGCCGGGATCGTCCTCGACAGCACCCACAGGTCGAAGCGCAGGCTGCGCTGGCGGACGTAGGCCAGGTCGAGGGCCATCCACTCGGTGAAGTCGAGCTGGCTGCGTCCGGAGACCTGCCACAGGCAGGTCAGCCCCGGCTTGACGAGCAGGCGGCGGGCCTGGGCCGGCGTGTACTCCGCCACCTCGCTGGGGATCTGGGGGCGCGGGCCCACGATGGACATGTCCCCCTTCAGCACGTTGAGCAGCTGGGGGAACTCGTCGAGGCTGCTGCTGCGAATGAAGCGTCCCACGCCGGTGATGCGCGGGTCGTCCTGGATCTTGAAGGCGGCGCCCGTCGCCTCGTTGAGGTGGCCGAGCTCGGATTTGCGCGACTCGGCGTTCCGTTCCATGGAGCGGAACTTGAAGCAGAAGAAGGGACGCCCCCGGTAGCCCACGCGCTCCTGCTTGAAGAGGATGGGTCCCGGCGAGTCCAGCTTGATCATCAGGATGAGGAAGGGCAACAAGGGCAGGATCAGGAGCAGGCCCACCACCGCGCCCACGATGTCTATCACGCGCTTGACCAGGCCGTAGAGGCGCGATTCGAAGGGGACCGGGCCGGTCTCGTCGGCGGCGATGAAGGCCGCGAAGCCGCCGGCGGCGGCGAACACTTCCGACTCCCTGGGCGCTTCGCTCACGGGGCCTCCTCGGGCTCGGTCGTCGTGGTCGTGTCCGGCGCAGCGCGTACGACACGCAGCAGGCGCACGCCGGGGAATGAGCGGTCCGTGTCCACGCGCCCCAGCTCGCCCAGGGCCGCGTCCAGATGATGGCCCGGGTCGAGGGCCTCGCTGCGGCTCAGCACCAGCCAGGCGCGCGGCGCGTCGCCCACCCGCTCGCTCACCAGCGCGCGGGCCGTGTCCAGGTCGTCCACGTGGGGGCAGCGCCAGAAGTCCCGCACCGCGCCCTCGCCGTCATAATAGAGCCCGAAGACATCGGTCACCACCGGTACCAGCACCGCATCGCCGGGCCGGTCGTGGTCGGCGACCCAGCGGGCGGCCGCCCGCACGTCGTCGCGGGCGTAGCGGTCGGCGAGATGGTAGTTCCCGGTGGACCAGAGGGTCAAGGCGAGCAAGGCCACGCCGGCCACGGCGCCCGCGCGGCGGGGCAGCCGGGCGACCCCCACCGCCGCCAGGCAGACCAGCAGGGGCAGCAGGGTGGCCAGGTAGCGCGGCGTGAAGGTCTTGACGTCCGCCAGGCGCAGGAGCGTCAGCACGCCCACCGGCACCAGCACCCAGACGGCCAGGGTCAGGCGCGTGCGCGACGGCAGTCGGGCCAGTCCGTACAGGAGCAGTCCCCCGGCCAGCAGGCCGGCGGGAGCGAGCAACGGCAAGGCGGTCCTCACCAGCTCCATCCGGTCCGGCCGGTGGAGTTCCGCCAGCGTGGGCCCGAGGGTGAAGCCGTAGAACATGGCGTAGACCGTGAAGGGATAGACCCACACGTTGAGGCTCGTGCTGCCCACCGGCTGGAGGCCGCCGCCCCCGCCCGGGGCCAGCCGCCCCACGTACCAGTAGCCACTGGCCTGGAGCAGCCAGGGCATAGACACCAGGGCCACCAGGCCGAAGGCCGTCAACCAGCCGCGCCGCTGCTCCGGCCGCCAGGGACGGGCCAGGACCAGCACCGCGATCCCCTGCGCCACGCAGAGGAAGAGGGCCGACATGTTGCTCAGCACCGCCAGCGCGGAGAGCAGCCCGTAGGCCAGGCCGCTCCGCACGGTGGCGCCTTCGCGGAGCATGCGCACCAGCACCAGCGTGGCGGCCAGGCTGAACAGAACGAGGAAGGCGTAACCCCGTGCCTCCTGGCTGTACCACACGTGGAAGGGATTGACGGCCAGCAGCAGGCCGGCCCAGGCCCCGCTGCGGGCGTCGCCCAGCTCGCGGCCCAGGCGCATGACCAGGGACACGGCCGCCACACCCGCCAGCGCGGCGGGCAGGCGGAGCAGGAACTCCGACAGGTTGTCGCCCACGAAGGGCCAGAGCACCGCCAGGTAGAGGGGGCCCTGGATGTTGTCGCGAAACTGCTCCCAGAAGCCGTGGCCCGGGGGCGGATTCACGTTGAACCAGGTGAAGTACTCGTCGATCCACAGGCCGTCGGCGCCCAGGCGGTAGAACCTCAGCACCACCGCCAGCAGGATCACCAGCAGGACGAAGCGACGCCCGGGCGCGTCGTCGGACGTGCCCGCGTGGCCGCCGAGCCAGGGGTTGGCCGCGGGCCGGGGTGAGAGACTGCCGTCGCGCGGCTCGGTCATCGGCGGCTCGCTTCCATTAGAGGTTCGCCCAGTGTGAACTTCTTCAGGGACGCGTCGATGGCCCCCACCTTGACCTTGGTCTTCATCAGCACCGGCAGACGGCGGTCGTCGGCGGTGAGCCAGATGGTCAGCTTGCCCTCGAACTGGAACAGGCCCTCGCCGAGGATGACCGGTTCCACCCGGTAGCAGTCGAAGATCCCGGCGGGCACCTTGATGGTCTCGCGCTCGTGCACGATCACTTCCAGGTCGTAGTTCTTGTGGGAGCTGTGAGTATTGATGAAGGCGCTGGTCCCCGGCACCAGGTCCATGCAGCGCACGAAGTAGAAGGCCGAGAGGATGTCGTGCACGCCGGCGGGGATCTCCAGCTCCCGCTCGTCCGCGTAGCGGGCCAGGCCCGCCGCGTGGTCGAAGCGGATGGCGATGTTCTTGCGGTAGTCGCCCTCGCGCAGGCGCTTGCTGAAGTAGCGGGTGTAGAGGGTCTCCGTGTCGATGTGGGAGACCACCTTGTCGCGCACCATGTAGAAGGCCGAGAAGAAGCGGTTCGAGCGGGCCTTGCTCTCCACGCGGTAGCAGGTGTGGCCGGCCGAGTCGATGACGTCGCGCACCTCCAGCGAGGCCTCCCCCGCGTTGACCGGGCCGTAGTCGATGGAAAAGAGCAGGAACTCCCCGGGGGCGTAGGGCACCGCCACGGGGGTCGATTTCGGATCAGAAACGGTCGAATCCGTGGCAGCGCTGCCGTCCGCCACGGCGGGCGCCGCGGCCAGGACCAGCCAGCCGCACGCCATCAGACACGATGCAAGACGTCCATTCATGAAGTATTCCGATCAATTGACGGGTGCGGTCCCGGGTCGTGAGACATCCAGGACGGGACGCACCGCCTCCGCCACCATCTCCGCGCCCAGTTTCGTCATGCACGGGTGATCGGGCAAGGGGCACACTGTAAAATCGCACGGGGAACAGTCTTCGCCCGTCCGCACCCCAACATGCAAGGGGTGTTCCGGGTTCCAGCCCCCCGGATCGGTGGGGCCGAAGAGGGTGACCGTCGGCACGCCCATGGCCGCCGCCAGGTGGCGCGGACCGCTGTCCGTGGCGACCAGGACGTCCAGGCGGCCGATCAGGTCGGCCAGCTCGCGCAGATCCGTGCCGGGGGGACAGGCGACCTCCGGCACGGCCTCGCGCAGTGGCTGCAGGGCGGGGGCCTCTCCCGGCGCCGGCAACAGCACCACCGCGGCCCCGCGGTCGCGCAACGTGCGCGCCAGCTCGATGGCCGAGGTGAGGGGCCAGGCCTTGGCCGGCCAGGTGGCGCTCAGCACCAGGCCCACGCGGGGGCGGTCCCGCGCCGCCAGCTCCGTCCGCCAGTCCAGGTAGGACGCCCCGAGCTGTTCGTCCGCGAAGGTGAAGCGCTCGCGGGGCAGCCAGGGCGGCAGGGTCAGGCCCAGGGCGCGCAGGGGGTCCAGGAAGCTCTCGCCCGCGAACTGGCGCAGGGCGCGGCTCCGGTCCCGGTTGCGCGGTACGCGCACGTTGTAGGCCCAGCGCCGCCAGCGCAGGTCGTAGCCCACGCGCAGACGGGCGCCGCTCAGCGCCGTCCAGAGGGCCGTCCGGGGCGTGCTCAGATAGTCGATCACCAGGTCGTAGCGGCGGGCCCGCAGGCGGCGCAACCCGGCGGGACCATCCCGCCAGGGTAGCACGTTGATGCGCGCGCGGTCCGCGAAGAGCGGCGCCAGGTGGGGATCCACCAGCAGATCGAGCTCGGCCGCGGGATAGGCCTCGCGAAGCAGGCGCACCGCGGGCAGGGTCACCAGGGCGTCGCCCAGGGCCCGGCGCCGGATCACCAGGATGCGGCGGGGGGCGTCGCGGGTGGGCGTCACGCTCACGGACCGCTCCCCTCGCCGGGACGGAGATCCGCCACGGTCTCCAGGACCCGCTCCGGGGACAGGTCCGGCAGGCAGACGAAGGCGTCACAGTGGTGGAGGTCGCAGGGATGGCAGTCCGGACGCGTGCAGAGGGCGCGGTAGGGACCGAAGCCCGCGTAGGGGAACCAAGGTTCCGGATCCGTCGGTCCGAGCAGGGCGACGGTGGGACGGCCCAGCGCCACGGCCGCGTGCATCAGCCCCCCGTCCACGGTCACGACGAGATCGCAACCCGCCACCACCGACAGGGCGTCGGCCAGAGGCAGCGGCGGCAGGCAGCCTGCGCCGGACAGGGCCTCGCGATACGCGGCGCCCCCGTCGGGGGGCGGGAGCATGACCACCGGCGCGTGGCCGGCCGCGGGCAGCTCGGTGGCCAGCCGGCCCCAGTGCACCGCCGGCCAGGCCTTGGACGGCCAGGTCGCGCCCGGCAGCAGCAGGGTGTAGCCCTCCCCCGGCGCCACACCCAGGGCGGACAGGGCCCGGCTCGCGGCCGGCGTCGGTGCGGCCGTGGCCAGCCGGGGCGCAAGGCCCTCGGGAAAGGTGTCCAGGTACCAGTCGCGGAAGGAAAGGCCGCTCGTTGCGTGACGCAGCGGGAACAGCCGTCCCAGGTGCTCGCCGAGTCCGCCGGGCGCGGCGTGGCAGAAGTCCGGGTCCGTCCCGGGCGCGGGGGCGTTCACGGGATGTGTGAAGAGCCGGCGGCGCCAGCCCCGGTCGCCGCCGATGCGGTAGCGGCAGCCGGAGAGGCGCATCAGCCAGGCGCTGCGTGGATTGAAGAGCAGGTCCACGCCCAGGTCGTAGCTGTGGCGGCGCAGTTCGCCGGCCCGGGTCCAGAAGCCGCCTCCGGAACCCGGTACACCGTCGGCGTCGCGCCGGGCGGCGGCGTCCGATCCGCGCCGACGGCTGTCCAGCACGTGCAGGCGCGAGAGGTCGGGATGGCCCGCGAGCAGGGGGGCGCCCGGGCGTTCGCAGAGGAAGCCCAGGTCCAGGTCGGGATCGCCGCAGCGCAGGACGCGCAGCACCACCGTCGACATGACGATGTCGCCCAAGTAACGCAGGCGGGTCACCAGCGCCGAACGCAGGGGCGTGCCCTCGAGGGTCCAGCTCACGTCGCCAGCCCCCCCAGGATGCGGTCCACGGCCCCCGCCAGGTCGTCGACGACCGTCACGCCCGGGCGGGGTTCCAGGTCCGCGGCCGTCTTGTGGCCCTGCCCGGTGCGCACCAGGTAGGCGTCGAGGCCGAAGTGTCGGCCCAGGTCCAGGTCCGAACGCTTGTCCCCCACCATCCAGGCGCGCCGGGAGTGCCAGCGCAGGCGGCGGCCGGCCGCGTCCAGCATGCCGGGGCGGGGTTTGCGGCAGTTGCAGTCCGCGTCGGGCCCATGGGGGCAGTAGTAGACGGCGTCCACCCGCACGCCGGCCTCTGCCAGCAGCTCGTCGACGCGGGCCTGTACGGCGGCGAAGTCCCGCTCGGTATAGAAGCCCCGCCCGATGCCCGACTGGTTGGTCACGACCACCAGGCGCAGCCCGGCGGCGGCGGCCCGGGCCAGGGCCTCGGGGGCGCCCGGCAGGAGCCGGACGGCCGCGGGATCGCTGATGTACTCGGTGTCCTCGATGATCACGCCGTCCCGGTCCAGGAAGAGGACCGGCGCGTCGGGCGCCTCCGCGGGGGGCTCGCGTTGGCAGGAGGGGCCGGCCGCGACGCCGTCCAGCAGAGCCTCGGCCGCCCGGGCCGCGCGCCGCCCGCCGATGCTGTCCAGGCAGAAGCGGTCCTGATCGCAGTCCGTCCTGAAGCAGGGCTGGCAGGTGAAGCCCTCGGCGCGCACGGATGTGGCGCGGGCTCCGCGCGGGCGGGTCCAGGCGGTGCTGGAGGATCCGTACAGGCCGACGGTGGCCGTGCCGAGCGCGGCGGCGAGATGCATCAGGCCGCTGTCGTTGCCGACGAAGGCCTCGGCCCCACCCAGCAGCGACGCGATCCCGGCCAGCGACGTGCGGCCCACCAGGTCGTAGGCCCCGGGGCTGTCCGCGAGCTCATCCGCCCAGGGGTGGTCCACGAGGTCCCGCACCCGCTGCGCCGTCGCGCGGGCCACGGCGTCTCCCACCAGGACCACGCGGATGTCGCCGCGCGCCAGCAGGAGCTCGACCAGTTCCGCCTGGCGCCGGGGCGGCCAGGACTTGGCGTCCCCGTAGGTGGCCCCCACCGAGAGCAGCCAGAGGGCGGGGCCCTCGTGCAGGGCCTTGTCCGGGAGCGCCAGTCGCGGCGCCGGCGCCGGCCGGTGGGGCGGCACCTCGACGCCCGCGCAGCGGCGCGCCCAGGTCCGGTAGAGCTCGTCCAGTTCCTCGGTGTAGTGGAGGGCGCCGCGTTGAGGACGGACCACCGGATCGGTGAGCAGCGGCGTGCGGGCATCGCCCCGGAACCCGATGCGCGACGGGATGCCAGCCAGGCGGGCCACGGCCGCCGCCCGCAACGAAGGCGGCAGGAGCATCACGGCGGGATAAGCGCCGCGCCGCCAGTCCCGGCCCTGGCGCCAGGCGCCGCGCCAGCCGGCGTGACGGCCGCGCCAGGCATAGGGCACCAGGCCCGACAACCGGGGATCGTCCGCCAGCAGGGGACGCCAGAGGTCGCGGACCGAGAGGTGGAGTGCGGGTGGCGGCGGGTCGGCATCCCCCCCGTCGCCGGCGAAGCGTTCCAGCAGGGAGGTGGCCATGACGAGGTCGCCCAGCCAGTTCGGCGCCGCGATCAGCAGCTTCAGGCCGCGGGCCATGACGACCCCCGGCTCAAGGCGTGCCCCGCACCGCTTCGACCGCCTCCATCAGCGTCTCGATGTCCACGCGCTGGCCGCCCTTGACGCGGATCACGCGGACGTTCGGATAGCCGGCGGGCGTCCAGGTGGCGTCGTCCTCCTTGAGGAAGAGGCCGAGGGTGGGCACGCCGGTCGCGGCGGCGTAGTGGAAGAGGTCGGTGTTGCCCGAGATGAAGAGGTCGCACTGGGCGGCAAGCAGCACGGTGTCGAAGAGGGTTTCGCGCGGCAGGCTCAGGGGCGGCACCGTCAGGCCGGCCTCGAAACGCTGCAGGATCTCCGGGTCGGCGTCGACGCTCAGGGGCAGGGTCCGGCAGGGCATCTGGCTGGCCAGCTGATTCATGACGAAGTGGAGGTTCTGGGCGGCCAGCCCCGTGCCGGACTTGCCGAGGGCCGGGTCCACACCCACCAGCACCTCGTCCTGGCGCGGCTTGTTGAAGTGGATGAGCTGGCGCATGCGCCGCACGCGTTCCTCGGGCAGGGGCCAGGCCCGCTCGCGGGAGAAGTCGGGCAGCCCCAGGAACGGCGCGGCGGCGGAGAGGCGCTCGCCGCGGTAGCGCCGGTCGCCCTCGCGCTGGCGGATCTCGAAGTTGACGGCCGGGAAGGATCCGCCGTGGGAGGGGCCGAGCCGCAGCTTGGCGCCGCTGGCCAGGGCTACCGCCTCCAGCGCGGACTGGGGCGTGAAAGACATGACCACGCTCATGTCGTAGCGGCGCTGGCGTACGTTCTTGAGCAGGGCGTAGAGGGCGGGGCTCCACGGCTTGAGCTGCTGACGCCGGTAGACGAGGCAGTGGTGGGCGACACCGCTGGGCGCGATCAGCGAGGTGTGCTCCTCCGGGATCAGGAAGTCGATGCGCGCGCGTGGGTACTGCTCCCGCACCGTCTGCAGCAGGGGCATGTGGAAGAGCAGATCGCTCAGATCACCGCTGTCGATGGCCAGCAGGCGGCTCTCCGCGCCCAGGGTGCCGGGCAGACTGAAGCTGCCCGTCTCTCCCCTGGCCAGGAACCGCCCCAGCAGACCGGTCACGAAACCGCCGTCGCCCAAGCTTCGTCCTTCCTGAGGTCGTTTACCGTCATTCCGCGAGCGCGGGGAAGATCTCCCCGAACACCTCGTCCACGTGCTTGACGCAGACGAAGGTGATGTCCTTGGCCGCCTCCTCGGGGATCTCCTCGAGGTCCGGCTCGTTCTGGTGGGGCATGATGATCTTGCGGATGCCCGCGCGGTGGGCGGCCAGCACCTTCTCCAGCAGGCCGCCGATGGGCAGGACGTCGCCGGTCAGCGTGATCTCCCCGGTCATGGCCGTGCGCCGGTCGATGGACTCCCCCGTCATCAGCGAGAAGAGCACCGAGGCCATGGTGATGCCCGCGCTGGGCCCGTCCTTGGGGATGGCGCCGGCGGGGATGTGGATGTGGACGTCCGTGTCCTTGAAGAAGTCGGTGTACTGCTCCTGGTCGCCCCACTGGCCGCGCAGGTAGGAATAGGCCGCGTTGGCCGACTCCTGCATCACGCTGCCGAGCTGCCCGGTCAGCTTGAGATGCCCGCCGCCGTTGGGCAGGGTCACGCCCTCGAGGTAGAGGATCTTGCCGCCGACCGAGGTCCAGGCCAGCCCGGTGGCCACGCCGACCTTGGTGCGGCTGCGCAGCCGGTCCGGATCGTAGTCGGCGCTGCCGAGGAAGTCGACGAGGCTCTTGGCCGAGACGACCCGGCGCTTGCGGGCGCCGCCGGCCACCGACTTGGCGACCTTGCGGCACACGCCGCCGATCTTGCGCTCCAGCTCGCGCACGCCGGCCTCCCGCGTGTAGCCGGCGATCAGGGCGCGCAGCCCCGCGTCGGTGAAGCGGATGTGCTTGGCGGTGAGACCGTTGGTCTCCACCTGCCGCGGCACCAGGTAGCGCTTGGCGATCTCCAGCTTCTCCAGGTTGGTGTAGCCCGGCAGGCTGATGACCTCCATGCGGTCGAGCAGCGGGCGCGGGATAGTGTCGCGCATGTTGGCGGTGGTGATGAACAGCACGTTTGAGAGGTCGAAGGGCACCGAGATGTAGTGGTCGGTGAAGGAATCGTTCTGCTCGGGGTCCAGCACCTCGAGCAGGGCGCTGGCCGGATCGCCGCGGAAGTCCTGCCCGAGCTTGTCGATCTCGTCCAGCATGATCAGCGGGTTGTTGGTGCCGCACTCCTTCAGCCCGGCGATGATGCGGCCGGGCATGGCGCCCACGTAGGTGCGCCGGTGGCCCCGGATCTCCGCCTCGTCGCGCATGCCGCCCAGGGAGAAGCGGAAGAACTCGCGGCCCACGGCCTCGGCGATGCTGCGGCCCAGCGAGGTCTTGCCCACGCCCGGCGGCCCCACGAGGCAGATGATGGGCCCGCGGTGGTCGCCCTTGAGCTTGCGCACGGCCAGGAACTCCAGGATGCGTTCCTTGACGTCCTCCAGGCCGTAGTGGTCGCGCTCGAGGACCTTCTCGGCCCGCTTGATGTCCAGCTTGTCGTCGGAGCTTTCCAGCCAGGGCAGGTCGAGCAGCCAGTCGATGTAGGTCTTGCTGACGGTGTACTCGCTGGCCCCCGGCGACATGCGCGACAGGCGGGCCACCTCCTTGACGGCCACCTCGCGCACGTTCTCGGGCAGGTCGACCTCGGCGAGGCGCTCGTTGAGGTCCTCGATCTCCACCGAGCTGTCGTCGGTGTCGCCCAGCTCGCGCTGGATCGCCTTGAGCTGCTGCCGCAGGTAGTACTCGCGCTGGTCCTTGTCGATGGACTTGCGCACCTTGGTCTGGAGCTTCTGCCCCAGCTCGACGACCTCCAGCTCGCGCACGACGATCTTGGACAGGATCTGCAGCCGCTCCAGCGGCGAGACCGCCTCCAGCACCGACTGCTTCTCGTGGACGTCGATGTCCAGGTTGGTGGCGATCAGGTCGGCCAGGCGCCCCGGGTCGTCGATGTTCATGATGACGACCTTGAGCTCGTCCGAGAGGGTCTCGCTGGCGTCGACGATCTTCAGGAAGTTGTTGGCGACGCCGCGCATGTAGGCCAGCGTGCGGGGATCGGTGGCCAGCGTCTCGGGCACCGCCTCCACGGCGGCCTTGAGATAGGGCTTGTCGTCGATGAACTTCTTGACGCGGATGCGCGCCACGCCCTGCCCCAGCAGGCGCATGCTGCCGTCGGGGAAGCGCAGCATCTTCTGGATCTTGACCGCGGTGCCGGTCTGGTAGAGCAGCTCCTCCCCGGGCAGGGCGGACTCATCCTCCTCGCCGTCCACCTCCAGCTCGCGCTGGGCGAAGGCGCCCAGGATCTTGTCGCTGGCCAGGCAGTCGTCGGCGAGCTGGATGAGGTTCTCGTCGCTCAGGACCAGGGGGACCATCATGTAGGGGAAGATGACGGCCTCGCTGATCGGCAGGACCGGCAGCACCTCCGGGACGAAGCCCTCGCCCGAGTCCGTGCTCACGATGTTGTTGTCGTCGTTCATCGACTGTCGTCCTCGGTTCGGTTACTTGTCCCCGCCGTTCACGTCGATGCGCCTGCGGCCGACGTCGCGGCGATCGCCCTTGCGGAACGTCACGTAGAGGAAGCCGTTGCGGTAGCGCGCGACGGCGCTCTCGGCGATCACCGGCACGGGTATCATAAGGCGCCGCGCGAAGGGCCCGACGCTGATCTCCATCTTGAAGTAGTGCTTCTTGCCCGCCGGCGCGATGTCGCTGCGCGTGCCGCGGATCGTCAGGCTTTCGCCGTCGGTCATCACCTCGATGCCGCTCGGGTCCATGCCGGCCAGGTCCACCTGGACGACGAACTCCTCGTCTGTCGTGTAGGCGTCCGTCGCCGGCCGCCAGGTGAGGTCCTCGTCCAGTCCCAGCGGGCGCGCGGCCCGCGAGTAGGACGTCACGAGGATCTCGAATATGTCGTCCATCTGGCCCGGATCATCCGGTTTCAACTCTTGGTCGATGATCATCCTGTCCTCCCCGCGGAAACTCTCGTCCGGATGCTACCCGCGGCGCACCGCAGCGTCAACCTTCGCGCTCGCCCTTCAGGGGGGGCGCGTCGTCGCGAACGGCGCCCCGCGCCAGGAGCGCTTCCACCTCCGCGACCCCGGGCAGGCCCTGGCGGCCCCCGTAGGCGCGGCACTGGAGGGCCGCCACGGCCGCTCCGCCGCGCAGGCAGGCCGCGAAATCGCCGCCGTCCGCCAGGGTCCAGGCGTAACCGGCGTGGAAGGCGTCTCCCGCCCCGGTGGTGTCCACCGCCTCGACGGCGAAGGCCGGCACGTGGCGCAACCCGTCCTCGTCGAGGCCCAGCACGCCGGCCCGGCCCAGGGTGGTGCCCACCCGCAGCGGGCCCAGCGCCCGCAGGCGGCGCAGCGACTCGGGCCGGTGGGCGACGCCGGCCAGGTCGGTGGCGAAGTCCGCGGCCCCGATCACGTCCGTGCAGTGGGGCAGCAGCTCGGGCACGCCCGGACGCAGCGAGCCGGCGTCCATGACCACCGGCAGGCCTTCGGCGCGGGCGGCCGCGGCCAGGCGCGCGGCGGCCGGCGCCTCGTGGGCGTCGCAGAGCAGCAGGTCGGCCTCCGCCAGCCAGGTCTCGTCCACCGTGTCGGGCGCCAGGCGGGGCAGGTCGCCACGCTCCCAGTAGATGCGCCGCTCCCCGTTGCGCGGATCCACACGGATGACCGCCAGGGGCGTGCGCGTGCCGGGTTCGACGCGGACCGCCGAGACGTCCACGCCGGCCCGTTCGAGATCGGAAAGCTGCGCCCGGCCGAAGACGTCGTCCGAGAGGACCGTGACCAGACGCACCGACGCGCCCAGGGCGGCCAGGGCGGCGGCCGCGTTGGCCGCCGGTCCGCCCCCGCAGGTCACCATGGGCGAGACCTCGGTCTTGGTGTCGGGCGGCGGCGTCTGCGCCAGGGGGAAGATAAGATCCCAGGCGCTGTAGCCCACGACGACGATCCGGCTCATGCGGGCCCTCCGTTGCTCCGGCGCGCGCGGCGTGCTAACGTGGCACGCGTCAGGCCCATGTCGATCCCCTCCGTACGTGGCGAGGTGGCAAATGTCGGACTGTCTCTTCTGCAAGCTGGCCGCGGGCGTCATACCCTGCGACAAGGTCTTCGAGGACGATGAGTTCCTGGCCTTCCGGGACATCTCGCCCCAGGCCCCCACGCACGTGCTCGTGATCCCCAAGCGGCACGTGTCGTCGACCGCCGACCTCGGGCCCGAAGACGCCGCGGAGGCCGGCCGGCTCGTGACCACGGCCACGCGTATCTCCCGCGAGCTGGGGCTTGACGACGCTGGGTACCGCTGGGTGATCAACTGCGGCGAGGACGGCGGCCAGAGCGTGTCGCACCTGCACCTGCACATCCTGGGCGGGCGCAGGCTCGGCTGGCCGCCAGGTTAGTCCGGATCGGTCATGATGCGGGCTGGGGCCGGACGGCGTCCGGCCCCGGCGGGATCTCAACTCAGTCCGTAGACGCCCCGGCCCACCCTCTTGAGCTGCTTGCTGGTCGACAGCGTGCGCCGCAGCACGTTCGCGAAGTTCTTGCTCTTGGTCCGCACCAGCTTCTTCTTGGTGATCGTGCCCAGGATGTCCTGGAAGGTCATGGGCTTGCCGTTCTTGCGGATCAGCTCGGCGACCACGGTCTCGACCGTGGGCTTGCCCGCGGTCTTCTTGCGGGCCGGCGCCTTCTTGCGGGCCTTGGCCGTGCGCACCGTCTTCTTGGCGGTCTTGGCCTTGGCGCGCGTGGCCTTCTTGCGCGTCTTCTTCTTCGCGCGGCGCTTCTTGGGCGCGCCGGCGATCAGCTTGTCGATCTGCGCCTCGACCTTGGCCAGCTCCTTCGCGAGCTGCGACCGCTTCTTCTCGAGGGTCGCCAGCTTCTGCTTGACGGCCAGTAGGTGCTTGAGCTCGTCGACCGACAGCTTAGCCGCCAGGTCCTTCATTGACCTCGCCATCTCAACCTCCGCTTCAGGGTGTTCCGATAATATTACACACACCGTAGGCGCGGCCCCGGCGCAAGTCAACGTAAATATTAATCGGTGCCACCGTCCGCGTACTTGCGGTCCGCGGGCGCGATCCACCACTCGGTAACATTCTGGTAGGGCGAGAGGACGTGGGGCTTCACGTCGCGCAGGCGCCGGCTGTGACCGACGATCGTCTCCGGGTAATACAGGAAGCACAGCGGCTGGTCGTGGGCGATTTGGCGCTGGAAGGCGTCCCAGACGGGCTTCGCCGCCGCGCGGTCGGTGAGCGAGAGCGCCGTCGCGAGCAGCGAGTCGGCCACGGCGCTCGCGTAGTGGCCGTAATTGAAGCGGTCGAAGGCGTCGGAGGCGTAGAGGGCCGAGGGGTCCACCGCCAGACGCGCCGAGAAGATACCCAGGTACGACTCGAAGTCTCCGCTGCGCACCTGTGCGATGCACGACGAGAACTCCATCACCCGCGTCTCGACCTCGACACCCACTCGGAGCAGGTTGTCGCGGATGACCTGGAGGCCGTTCTCGCGCACGGGATCCCCCTTGCGCGCCGTCATGGCGAAGCGCAGGGGCCGTCCGTCGCGGTCCACGATCCCGTCGCCGTCGCTGTCGCTCCAGCCGGCCTCGGCCAGCAGGCGGCGCGCCAGTTCCGGATCGTGGGCGTCCGGGGCCAGCGTCTCGTCGTAGGCCCAGACGGCGGGCGGCAGGGGGCTTGCCGCGGCGACGCCGAAACCGCCCAGCAGCCCGTCCACGAAGATGGAGCGGTCGATGGCGTGCGAGAGGGCCTTGCGCACGCGCCGGTCGGCGAAGAGCGGCGATTCCAGGTTCCAGTAGATCTGACCGACCAGGCGGCTGTCGATCCGCTGCAGGTCGATGTCGCCGCCGTCGGCCAGCCGGCGCGCGTCGTGGGGCGGTATGTTCTCCACGAAGTCCACGCCCCCGGTCTCCAGCTCCACGATGGCGGCCGTCTTGTTGGGTATGATCCGGAAGACGAGGCGGTCGAGGCGGGAGCGCGGACCGGGGTAGGTCTCGTTGCGCGCCAGCACGAGGTCCTGGCCCCGGCGCCAGCCGGACAGGACGTAGGGCCCGGTGCAGACCGGGTCCTCGTTGAGGGGCCAGGCGCCCGGCGCGGCCCGGTCGAGGCCCGCCACGCGATGCGCGGGGAACAGGAAGTGTCCCAGGGCCGGCACCTGGTCAGCCCGGCGCTCGCGGAACTCGTAGACGACGGTGGCCGAGTCGCGGGCCGTGACCCGGGAGATGTTGGCCAGGCGGCCGCCGCTGCGCGGGCTGGCCACCAGCGGATCCATGTAGAGGGAGAAGGAGGTGGCCACGTCGTTGGCCGTCACGGGCCGGCCGTCGGACCAGCTCCAGGGCCGCAACGGCACGGTGACGGTCAGGCTGTCCGGCGAGAAGATCCACTCGCGGGCGATGTGGGGGTGGTAGGCCATGTCCTCCCCCATCTCCACCAGCCCCTCCTGGAGCAGGACCAGGATCTGTCCGCTGGAGGCGCTCTGGTAGATCAGCGGGTTCAGGACGTCGGGATCCTCGGCGAAGGCGATCACCGCGGTGCCGCCGTCGACGGGATCGCCGGCCTCCCCGTCCACGCCACCGTCGCCGCACCCGACGAGCAGCGGGATCAGGAACAATAGCGGCGACAGGACGGGCTTGAACGGGCTGCGCATGGATCACCTCGCGGGCGCGGGACACGAAAGCGCGGCCCCGTCACGGGACGGGGCCGCGTTGACGGCCATTCGAAACTAGCGTCTCCCCCGCGGGAGGTCAATCGCTCCTATTTCACGAGCGACATCTTGAGGGTCTCCACGTGGGCGCCGGCGCGCGCCTTGAGGAAGTAGACACCGCTCGCCTGGGGCTGGCCGTGATCGTCGCGGCCCGACCAGGTGACGGTGTGCCAGCCCGCGGACACGTGCCCCTGGTGCAGGCTGCGCACCAGGCGTCCGGCCACGTCGTAGATCTCGACGCGCAGGTCCACCCCGCTGTCGCCCGGCACGTAGAGCTTGACGTCCGTGCTCGGGTTGAAGGGGTTGGGGTGATTCGGCAGCAGCGTCAGGCGCGCGGGTGCCGGGATGTCCGGCACCTCGGTGGTGCTCAGGACCCGGTAGACGCCGTCGCGGAGCGTGTTGCCGCGGAAGGTCGTCCAGGGCATCTTGGTGCCGTCGAAGGTGGCGGGCAGGTCCCACACGTGCACCAGGAGATCCCAGCCGCCGTAGACGATGTCCACGTCGTGGTCGTCGTCCAGGTCGCAGATCACGGGCGTGGGATTGACCGGTCCGCCCAGGGTGAGCGGGAAGCCGTCCACGTAGGTGCCGTCCATGTTGAAGGCGTAGAGGTTGTTCGGCGACTCGGTGTTGCCGCCGCCGATGCCGAACAGGATGTCCAGCAGACCGTCGCCGTTGACGTCGCCGACCACGGGATTCGAGTTCGAGTTGCCCGGCACCATCACCGGCCAGCCGGTCATGGTCTGGCCGCTGGTGCCGCCGCCCACGTCGGTGTCGATGACGTGGATCCAGGCCTCGAGGTTGCTCATGACCTCGACGGCCACGATCTCGAGCTCGCCGTCGTCGTCGAAGTCGCCCACGGCCGGGCTCGGGCAGGTGCGGTCCCCGTTCACGCTCTGGGAGCGGAAGTGGATCGGGAAGCCGTAGTAGTTCGAGCCGTCCTCGTGGTTGACGCGCAGCGAGTCCTCCTCCGAGACCCACACGATCTCCCACGTGCCGTTGTCGTCCAGGTCGGCCACGGTGGGGCTGACCATGATGCTGCCGCCGCCGCCGACCTCGATGGGGAAGCCGTCGATCTGGGTGCCGTCCCAACGGTAGGCCCGCAGGGAGTTGGTGTTCTCCCAGCCGTAGCGGGTGCCGAAGATGATGTCCTTGGCCCCGTCGTGGTCGAGGTCGTAGAGGGCGGGGCCGGAGCGGTTCCAGCCGGCCCAGGACAGTTCGGAGGTGCGATCGATCAATATGCCGTGCGTACCCGGGTTGCTGTCACCGTCTCGCACCTCGCTGCCGTCGGCGTTCCAGGCCAGTGTTTTGCGGTTGAGGTTGTTGCAGACGATCTCCGGCTCGTCGTCACCGTCGATGTCGCCCACGGCTGCCGGCGCCCAGACCCACATGGTGCCCGTGGACTGGGGCCAACCCGGCAACAGCGTGCCGTCGGACTTGTAGACGTACATGACTTCCAGGTCGCGGTCGGAGCAGATGATCTCCAGGCCAGGCTCGTCGTCGAGCTGGGCCAGGGTGACCGCCATGGCGGTCATGCGGCCATCGAGATCGGTGATCGGACCGCGGGTCTGGGCGTCGTTGTCGCCGTCGAAGAGCTCGCCGCCGTCGGAGGTGAAGACGTAGACCTCGTCGGCCGTGAGCACCACCTCGAGCCGTCCGTCGCCGGTGACGTCGCCGACCGCGCAGTGGCTGTCGGTCTCGCGGCCGAAGGGCAGCGGGAAGTCGCCCATCTCGGGAGGCGCCGTGCTCTTGGCGAAGGGATCGGAGAGATCGCCCTCGATCAGCGAGGTGGTCACGGTCGAGACGCGGTAGTAGTAGCGGGTCAGCAGCTCGAGCCCGTCGTCGCGGAAGTAGGAGATGCCCTCGAGCAGGTCGAGGTTGGCCCGCTCGTAGGGCCCGCCCTCGTCGTCGCTGCGATACACGTGGTAGCCGCGGGTGTCCTCGGACTCCACAGGCTCCCACACCAGCTCGATGATGTCAGAGCCGAGGACCAGGCCCGAATCGATGCCAGTGGGCACGTCCGGGTCGACGACCAGGAAGTCGTGGGTGAAGGTGCGGCCCATGTTGTCCTCGAAATCGACGCGCGCGTCGTAGGCCTGCGAGGTGTCGATGACGGCCATGGAGAACAGCGCGTCGCCGTTGGACTCGTCCATGAGTTCGAGGGACGTGTACGTGACCACCGTGTCGTGCAGGGTGACGTTGGGGCTGTTGGTGCGCAGGCGCGCCGTGATGACGTCGGCCCGGCCGACGCCGAAGTTCTTCAGACGGACCAACAGAGAGATGCGCTCGTTGTCGTCGACGATGCCGTCGCCGTTGCCGTAGAAACTGTCGTACCACGACATGGAGATCGGTTCCACCTCGGGCGACATCATCACGTCGCCCCACTCGCTGAACCAGGAGGTGCCGCCGTCGTCGACCGCGATGTTGAACTCGAGGTGCACGCCGTCCCACAGCTGCTCGTAGATCGAGACCAGGAAGGGCGCGCTCGCGTCGGCGGAGCCGCCGGAGGCGATATCCGGCACCGGTACCGAGCCGACGAACACGAACAGTCCGGGCGTCGCGGTGGTCAGGGTGGCCGTGAGGCCGGTGGCACCGCCCGAGCCGGTGTCCTCGAAGCGGGCCGACAGGGCCACCGTCTCCCCCGCCTCGATCACGCCGTTGCCGTTGCCGGTCGAACCGAGCGTGCCGTCGTCGACGATGGTCATGGACTCCAGAGCGATGTAGGCGCCGGGGTTCGTGACCGCGATCGTCTGGGAGGTCTGCTCGATGTTCATGCCGTTCACTGTCAGGGTCACGTCGCCCGCGTCGGTCAGGACGACGTCCAGGGCGACCTGGCCGGAGGCGTTGGTGGTCCCGCGGTCGTAGACGCCGTCGGCGCGCTCGAGGGTGGCCGTCGCGCCCTCGACGGGCATCCCGCCGTCGGTGACCGTCAGGTTGACCGTCTGCTGTCCGGTGGTCAGGGCGCCCGCGCCCGCCAGATCGATGGCCGCCGGATCGGCGGTCCACATCTTCAGGCCGGGATCGCCGAGCAGCGTGTAGTTCATGTAGGTCCAGCGCGTGAAGCTGTTGGTCGCGGCGAAATCGAGCCACGGCAGGCGGCTGAGGGTCATCAGGTCGCCGAGACGCGGTTCCAGTTCGCACATCATCTGCCGGAAGAACTCCACCTGGAAATCGTTGGCCGTGGACGGGAAGGCGGCGCGGCAGGCGCCGATCGACGCGTAGGAGCCGCCGACCGTGTTCTGCACGAAGCGCTCCATGAGGCACGCGTAATCGAAGGCGGCCGACGCGCAGTTGAGCGCGTACATCAGGAAGTGGTTCGGGTTGGTCAGGGCGTCAGCGTCGCCGCCGGTGATGTTGAGATCGCCCACCGACATGTCGAAGAAGAAGCCGTGGCCGATCTGGTTGACGATGTTGTAGCGGCCGGTGTTCAGGCTGTCCAGCACCGCGGCGCGGGTCTCCTGGACCGAACCGGGGTACAGGAGCGCCCCGAACTCGTCCTCCTCGAGGTAGGACTCGTACATCCGGACGACCTCCATGTCGGTGCAGTTCTCGAGCACCGAATCGATCAGGCCCTCGGCGTAGTCCGCGCCATCGAGGGTGATGTCGCCGTCCTGGTTGCGGAACAGGACCTCGGCCGCGAACAGGAAGCGGTTGCCGTACTCGGAGCCCTCCTGGGCGTTCTCGTACTGGATGGTCTTGTTCACGAAGTTGGTCGCCGCGCCGGCGTTGCTGACCGGCGCGCGGCCGAAGCTGATGTCGCTCGACATGTCGCAGTCGTCGCCGGGATTGAGCGCGCTCTGGTTGGGCTCGCCGAAGGTCATGTCGCCGTCGGCGTTCCAGTTGCCGTCGAGGCAGGCGAAGTACAGGTCGGCGGGGATGTCGGTGTGGCCGCCCGGGGGATAGAAGTCGCTGCGGATGAAGCGGGCCGGGATCACGTCCGTATCGCCGCCCAGCAGCACGAACTGGACGCCCCAGCGCTCGTAGGCCTCGCGTATGAACATGCGGATCGTTTCCTGGATGTCCACGCCGTTGCGGTAGTTGGCCTCGATCCACTCGACGGTCTTGATGACCGCCGGCAGGCCCTGCGAGGTGCGGTAGTCCGCCAGGGGCTGGAAGGCCGACACGAGGTCGGCGCTGGTGATGATCATGTAGGAGACGGGACTGCCGCTCAGGCTGGGCGTCTTGCTGGGATCGAATCCCTTGCCGGCGTCTTCGACGGTGACGCCGTCCTCGCGCACGTAGCCGGCGAGGGCCCCGGGGTTGTCCAGGACACCGGCCAGTTCGCGCTCCAGGCGGGCGCGCTCGCCCGGGATCCGGCGCTGACGGACGACCGCGTGATCGGGGTCGAAGGGCGTGACGCCGGGCAGCAGCCGCACCGCGTAACTGTCCAGGAACTCGAGTCCGTCCCAGGCGCCGCCGCCGTCGCGCGCGATGCGCAGGGGATAGACGGTGAGCGTCACCATCTTGAAGCCGCGGTAGATGTGGGTACCGCCGTAGCGGCCCCAGGCGGCGGGATAGACGTCGTCGCCGGCAGCGCCGTGCAGGCTCTGGCCCGCGGCCACGCCCTCGCTGCTCACCAGTCGTCCGGCGATGCTCATGGGAGCCGGCGCGTCGATCCGGTGCGTTTCAAGGGGGACGATCTCGATGCCACCGACGGAAGTCTCCAGGGGGACCAGCAGGGTCAGCGACCGGCCCAGCAGGTCGGGCACGTCGGTGTCGTCCAGGCTGCGCGCGCCCTCCAGGAGGGGCACCACGGCGCCGTCGCCGGTCTCGGACCAGCGAAGCCCGTGCACGGCGAAGCCGCCCTCGTAGAGGACCTCGCCCGCGGCCTGCGATGGCGCGGCGAAGACCGGCAGCATGAGGGCCAGGGCGAACGTGAGACAGGTCAGGGTGCGGTTGGTCTTGATCTGATGCCTGAGCATTCTATTTCCCCCCAAAGAAAGAGAGTCCTGTGGGAACCAGGGAACGTGGTCTAGTGCTGTTACTGCTCTTTGGAGCACTTGCCGTGATGAGCAACATCTGGTGCGTTGTATGGCCGCCCGTGCGGCCTCCCCCGATGAAAAATAGCCTCGTCGCCCAGCATGCCTCCCGGCAAGTGTATATGTGGCGGGCGCCGCGCGTCTTACACGGCAAAGGGAATTTTACTCCAATACGCCCGTCCTGTCAACTTCAGGCGGGGATTTTCAGCGCACGAGCGTCATGCGGCCGCTGCGCCGTCCCGTTTCCGTTTGCAGGCGATACAGATAGACGCCGCTGGCGGCCGGACGGCCCGTTTCGTCCTCTCCGCGCCAGATGACCTCGTGCCCGCCGCCGGGCATCCGCCCCGCGACCAGGGTGCGGATCCGCCGGCCCTGGAGGTCGTAGACGGCCAGATCCACGCGTTGGTCGCCGGTTCCGGGCAGGCCGAAGGCGATACGGGTGGACGGATTGAAGGGATTCGGCACGTTCTGGCTCAGACGCAGGGGTTCGGGCGTCGACAGGTCCGGCGCGCTCGTCTCCGAGATGGGGGGCGTCCAGACGCCCGTGCGCGACGCGTTGCCCTGGAAGGTCGGCCAGGGCATGGCGGACGCCGTATAGGGCTGGCCGAACTCCCAGGCGTGCATGGCGAGGTCCCAGCCGCCGTAGACCAGGTCCACGTCGCCGTCGGCGCCCAGGTCGGCCAGGGCCGGCGTGGCGCGCACCGGGCCCACCATGGGGATGGGGAAGCCGTGGATGTCGCCGCCGGTGCTGCGGAAGCCGTAGATCAGGTTATCACCTTCGGCGTTGCCGCCGCCCACGCCGAAGATGACGTCGGGTCGGCCGTCGCCGGTCACGTCTCCCACGATGGGCGAGGACTCGGAATTGCCGGCGACCTCTCGCGGCCAGCCGGGCAGCTCGGCGCCGGCCAGGTCCAGGGCGTGGACACGGCCGGCGGTCTTGGAATCGATCTCCACGGCCACGATGTCCAGGATACCGTCGCCGTCCAGGTCGCCCAGGGCGGGCGAGGGCGTGGCGATGCCAGCCCCGGTGCTCGCCGCGGTGAAGGGCAGGGGGAAGGGCGCCACCGCGTCGCCGTGCTGGTCGACCACGTGCAGCCGGTCGTTCTCGGTGACGAACACGATCTCCAGCACGCCGTCGAGGTCGAGGTCGCCGACGGCCGGCGAGCAGGTCGCCGGCGCCCAGGCGCCGAGCACGTGGGGCCAGCCCGCGATGTCCACACCGTCGTTGCCCAGAGCGTGCAGGACGTCCGGCGTGTCGTCGCTGAAGCGCGTGGCGATGAGCACCTCCAGGGAACCGTCGCCGTCGAGGTCCGCCAGCACCGGCGAGCCGAACTGGTACCACTCGCTCTCGCGCACGTGGAAGACGCCGTGGGTAGCAGGGTCGCCGTCGCCGTCCAGGAACTCGCTGCCGTCATGGTGCCAGGCGTAGGTGCGCCCCTGCACCGAGGTGGCGACGATCTCGTTGTCACCGTCGTGGTCGAGGTCGCCCACCGCGGGCGTCGACCAATTCCAGTTGTTGAGGCTCTGCGGCCAACCGGGCGCCACGCTGCCGTCGCTCTGGAAGACGAAGATCTCCCTGGTGGAGCGGCAGGAGGCCACGATCTCGAGTCCCGGGTCGTCCGTCAGGTCGCCCAGGGTCATGCCGGCGGGCGACCAGATCTCGCCGTCGTTGTACAGGGGGCCGCGGCTTTCCGGATCGCCGTCCCCGTCCATGAGCTCGTCGCCGGTCTCGTGCCAGGCGTAGATGGCGTCCGCCGCCGTGACGATCTCCAGGCCCGGCACGCCGTCGATGTCCCCCACCGCCACGTGGCTGGACGTCTCGGCCTTCATGGTGGCGGGGAAGCCGGCCGTAGCCGCGGGCAGCGTGTAGGTGTAACCGGCCCGTGACTGCCTGCCCTGCAGGCGCGACTCGGTGACGGCCGACACCTTGTAGTAGTACTTGGTCAGGGGCTCGAGATCCGTGTCGCTGAAGAGCGCCCCGGTGGTGGGCAGGTCGGTCACGCGCGCGTAGCTCCCGTTGGGCTGCAGCGAGCGGTAGACGTGGTAGCCGAGGATGTTCGACTCGGGCATGGGCGGCCATTGCAGATCGAGGGCGCCCGGTCCCGGTGCCACGAGATCGAGGTCGCCCACACGATCCGGCACGACCAGATCGAAGGCGTGGGTCCACTCGCGGCCCGCCGCGTCGTTGATGTGCAGGACGACCCGGTAGGCAGTGTCGATGTCGAACATGCCCACCTGCAGCTCCGCGAGCTGGTCGACCTCCTGCCGCCGGGCGGCGTCGGGCCAGCTCGTGACGCCCTGGACGACGTTGATGCCGATGAGGCCGGTCTCGAGCCAGCCGGTGAGGCCCGTGGCCGCGCCACCGCCCTCGTTGCGCAGGCTCAGGCTCACGCGGATGGTCTCGCCGGGCTCGATGAAGGCGTTGCCGTTGCCCGAGGTGACGTCGCTCCAGACGATCACGCCGGGCACCATGTCGGGGGCCAGGATCTCCAGCACGTACGCGTCGCGCGCGGCGAGGCCCCCGTCCGCCGAGGCCAGCTCCAGCGTCACGCGTGTGCGGTCCGCTACGCCGGAGTCGAGAGCGAGCAGGTAGGCCGTGTCGGCGGGCGCGCTCTCACCCGGCGCCAGGGGCGGTACCACGCAGGACGACACCATGGGTGTCAGGCCGTCCTGGGAGCCCTGCAGAGCCACCGTCGTGGGCTTCGTCGCGGCCGTCTCGCCCGCGTTGCGGAAGGTCGCGAACAGCGCGATCGTCTCGCCGGCGTCGGGATGCCCGTCGCCGTTGCCGGACGAGCCGTGGGCGCCGTCGTCGTGGAGGCTGACCGAGGCCAGGGCCAGGAACGGGGCGCCCGAGGGTGCCACGGGCAGGGCCGCGGTGTGGATGGCCGAATTGCGGGCCTCGACCGAGAGCACGGCCTCGCCCGCCGTGGCGAGGGACACGTCCAGTAGGACTTCGCCCGCGGCGTCGGTCACGGCGATCGCGTAGCAGCCGTCCGGCACGGACAGGCAGACGCGCGCGCCGGCCAGGGGCGCGCCGTCCCTCTGCACCACGACGGCCACCTGCTGTGTGCCGACGCGCAGCGTGTCGGGGGCCGTCACCGTGAGGGTGTCGGGGGCGTCGGTCCAGGTGCGCAGCGTGGGATCCCCGAGCAGCGCCAGGGTGAAGGTGGTCCAGCGTTCGATGGTGTTCGTCTCGGCGGCGCCCAGGTACGGCGCCCGGCTGAGGGTGAGGGCCTCCCCGATCGTCTCCGCCTCCAGGTCGAGGATCGCCTCGTAGAGGCTGTACTGGAAGAGGTGCGCGACCGAGGGGAATGCGGCCCGCGAGGAGCCGATCGAGAGCACGCCGCCGCCCTGCTCGGTGGTGATGAAGCGTTCGATGATCGAGTTGTAGTCGAAGGCCGCCGAGGCGCAGTTCATGTTGGTGAGCACGAAGTAGTGGGGCGCGTTGGCCAGTCCCCGCACGTCGCGCATGGCGAGGGTCCTGTCGCCGACCGACATGACGTCGAAGAAGCCGTGGCCGATGTGGTTGACGTAACCGTACTGGCCGCTGCCAAGGGCGTCCAGGACGTCCGACTTGGTCTCGGGCAGGGAACCCGGCCATGCGGGACTCGCCTCGTAGTAGCGCTCGCAGGCCATGTCCTGCAGCGGCAACAGCTGGGTAACGATGTCCTCGCTGTAGGCGGCGCCGTCGATGATGATCTCCCCGCCCGGCTCGTAGTCGCTGGGCGTGAGGACCTCGCTGAGGAACAGCACGCGCTCGAGGTGCGCCCCGAGGTCGTCCCGCTCGTAGGCGATGATCTTGTCGATGAGGTTATCGGTGTCGTCGACGTTCTTGACCGGGGCACGGCCCACGTGCAGCTCCGCCGCGAGATCTACCGCGTCGCCGTCGCTCTGCCCGATCCAGGCGGGCTCGCCGACGATGTCGTCACCGTCGGCGTTCCAGTCGCCGTCCAGCCCGCCGTAATAGAGGTCGACCGGAACCAGGGATCCCTCGCCCGGTGGATAGAGGTTGTTGAAGACCCACTTGGTCGGGACCAGTTCCACGTCGCCGCCGAGCAGGACGAAGGACGTTCCCCAGTGGGCGTAGGCGTCGGCGAGGAAGGTTCGGATCATCGATGCCAGGTCCCCGCCCGTGAAGTAATTGGCCTGGATCCAGGACAGGGTCCGGACCACGGTGGGGATGCCGCGGGTGGTCTTGTAGTCGGCCAGGCGCTGGAAGGCGCCGGCCAGTTCGTCGGTGGTCACGATGACGTAGGCCACGGACGCGCCTTCCAGCGAGGGCGCATCGGTGGGCGCGAAACCAGTCGTGAGGCCGTCGACCGTGCGGGCGCGGGGCTCGGGATAGGCCGCCAGATCCGCGGGATTGAGCACCGCGGACGCGAGACGGCTCCGGCCCTGCGTCCGGCCGCCGACGTCGGCACGCAGGGCCACCGCGACGGGCGCCGTCCGGGGACCGGTCTCCAGGCGGATCTCGAAGGTGCGGCACCAGCGGACTTCGTCCCAGGCACCGTCTTGACCCTCCAGACGGACCGGGTGCAGACGGACCGTGGCCGTGCCAGATGGTCGTGCCCAGCAGCCGTCCCCAGGCGGCGGGATAGGCCGCCGGTGCGGCGGGCGTGGGTCGAGACGACACGGCGCCGCCATCGGAAGCCGTCGCCGCCGGTGTGACGGCGAGGGACGCGTCGAGCGGAAGGGTCTTCAGGACGCCGGGCACGGCCGTCGCGGCCAGGGCGCGGGTGCCGGGGGGCAGCACCACCTGCACGTCCAGGTAGGGCAGGGCGGGGCGGCCGGTATCGTGGAGCCGCGGCAGGTCGTCCCAGAGCAGTCCCGCGCCGAAGACGTCCGTCGAAGGCACCGGACGGCCCGGTATCGTGGCCGTCACGGTCGGTCCCGGGACCGCGAGAGCGGGCGTTGCTGCGGCGAACAGGACGGAGCACAGCGCGAGGATAACCGCGACCCGGGCGGGATGTGCCGGTCTGAGGCTGCTGCGGGGGCTGATTGAGATCCGTCTCGGCGGAATAATGAGCGATTCCACGTTTGTCCTTCAAGGTTGTCGTGTTCGGTGCCACCGGTACGGCGCACGCTCTGCAACACCCGAAGTCGTTCCCTGTCACCTGGACGTTCGCCTCAGTGGGCGAACGATGGTATCGACTCAGTAGAGTATATCACGCCGAATATTAAATATCAATCGTCTGTATGATACTGCAAGTCCACCTGGAGAGTTTCGCCTGGATTGAGCCAGACGGCGCGTAGGCTGCGTCCGTCCGTGGTGGGCATGAGGACGGGACGCCGGGAGTGGGTCAGATTGCGCAGGATCCGGCGCCGGCCGGTATCGCGCAGGCTGGTGCCCTTGCGGGTGAGCTGGGCGGTCTCGTTGTCGGTGAGGTAGATGGGCGCGGCGGCCACGTCCTCCCCAAATCCCTCCAGCACCTGAGCCAGGGCCGCGAAGCCCACGTCCACGGAGGCGGGATCGAGGTGGGCGTAGTTGACCCGGTGCGTGCCCACGATGGCGGGCTCGCCGGCGTTCCAGGCCCGGCGTACGCTGGCCAGACAGGCCGCGGCGTGGGCCCGCGCGTCCGCGACCTGGGAGCCCTCGAGGCGGCAGTTGCGGTTCAGGTAGACGATCTTCTTCTCGATCAGGTAGCGCCAGCTGCGCTCGCAGACCTTCCAGAATCGGTCCCACATGCTCGCGTGGATCTTGGACAGCGGTCGCTGCTCTCGCTTGGCCTGGATGATGCGCAGGCCCTCGTCCAGCCACATCAGCTCGCAGGCGCGGGTCCAGGCGTAGTCCGGCGCGATGATCGAGGTGGGCGGCCGGCCGAAGAGGGACTCGAAGGCGGTCAGGCCGGTGCGCAGTTCCGCGAGCAGGATCTCGGGATCCCGGTGCAGGGCCAGTTCGAAGGACCGGGAGCCACCCGGGAAGATCAGCAGTCCCCGCCGGGCCGCCACCATGGCCTCGCCGTTGACCGCCACGGTGGTGCGGCGTCCGTCGGGATCGTAGTGCCACATGCCGTGGTATTCCGGCCACCACACGCCCTCACCGATGGCCCGGTGCACGGCCGGCCAGAGGTCGTCCCGGCTGTAGAGGGCCGGCAGCCGGGGCAGGGTCGCTTGCCGCCACTGCAGGACGTCGGACGTCTCCGAGGTCGCCGCGTAGCTGAGCGAGGACATGATGTAGTTGGGCTGGAACACCGCCGCCACGTCGTCGCGCCCCCGGTGGCCGGCCAGCAGGGCGGCCATGCGTTCGACGGTCTCGCGGCACTCCAGGGTGGAGTAGAGGTAGACGTCGGGAAATTCGCCCGGGCAGATGACGTCGATGTCGACGCCGTCGAGGGCGTCCTCGGTGGGTGTGAAGCCGCACAGCCCCCAGTCGTCGCTCTCGATGACGACCGCGCGGGCCGCGCGCCAGTCCACGGCGCTGCGGGGCTTCAACAACAGGAACCCGCCGGCCAAGATCGCGCCGACGGCAACGATGACCAGCAGGTCGAGCAGGAGTTGACCGTGATGTCCGCGTGCCCTATTCACGTCTCTCTCGTTCAAATCTGGCCCACCAGAAACAGCCGTAATCGACCCCTTCCTCGGCGATCCTATCGGCCAGAGGCTTCACTATTTCCGGGGTGACTCCCCGTTCATCCACCAATAATGATAACACATCATGGCGATTCCCCGGCGAGAATTGATTCCTGGTGCGGCCGAAGGACCAGGCGCCGGGCGCGGACGTGACCGCCTCGCAGCGCTCGAAATCGGCGCGCGGGAGCAGGGCCCTCCGCCAGGGAACCAGGCGCGCCAGCCACGCCTGCAGGTCCCGGTAGTTGCGCGCCGGGCCGGGGTCTGCGGCCGGTTCGTCCTCGAAGACGTAGAGCCGGCCGCCGGGGGCCAGGCAATCCCGCCAGGTCGCCGTGACCCGCGAGCCGCGCACCGGATCCCAGAGGTGCCGCAGCAGGTTGGCGGCGATCAGCAGGGGCACGTCGCGCAGGGGCGGCGCGGTCGCGTCGGCCCGGAGCGCCGGCCCGAGTTCGAAGGCCGCGCAGGGCAGGCGGTCGCTGGCGATCGGCCGCGCGCCGGCCTCCCTCAGCACGCGCGTGAAGCGGCCGTCGCCGCTGCCGAGCTCGACGACCGGTCCCCTGTGGACGTCGCGCAGGTCAGTCAGGAACGCGTCTGGTAGAGGAGAGAACGACATTGTCCGGTCCCGCTTCGGGATCGTCCGCCCCGGGGGTGGGCGCCTGTTTGAGGGGCTTGACCTCGCCGGGGTGTTCGACGACGTCGGCGGGCGTGCGCGAACCGGCGGCGGCGGTCATCACCCGCGAGACCCGGCTGCGTTCGGCCTGGATGTCGATGATCTCGGCGACCTGACGGCGGCGGCGGTGGAAGGTGTCCTCGACTTTGTCGTCGAGGCCGAGCACGAAGAGCAGTTCGCTGAAGAAATCCAGCGCCGGTTCGCTGTCGCGGCGCCGGCGTTCGCCCCAGATCTGCACGGGCCACAGCCAGCAGGCCAGGGCCGGCATGCCCAGCCAGGGTATGGACAGGGAATCGGAGAGGGCGAAGAGCACCGAGCCCGCCGTGATCAGCAGCAGCAGGCGGACCGTGCTGGCCGGCTTGAAGCCGAGCCGCACCAGTCGGTGGTGCAGGTGGTAGTCGTCCGCCTCGAAGATCGAGGCCCGCTTGCGATAGCGGCGGATGATGGTGGTGCCGGTGTCCCAGATGGGCACCACCATGGGTGCCAGCAGCAGGAGCAGCGACACGCCGTTGCGCTGTCCGAGGTGCATCAGGAGACTGGCCAGGACCAGTCCCATCCACATGCTCCCCGAGTCGCCCAGGAAGATCTTGCGCTTGCTCACGTTCCAGTACAGGAAGGCGAGCGACGCGCCGCCGAGGGTCGAGGCGAAGAGCAGGGAGAAGAAGTCGCCCATCACGTAGGCCACGGCCACGATGCAGATGGTCGCCAGCACGCCGATGCCGCTGGCCAGGCCGTCCAGCCCGTCGATGAGGTTCATGGAGTTGATGAAGCCCAGGTACCAGAGCAGGGTGATCGGCCAGGCCCAGCCGCCCAGGTCCACCGGCCCCATCAGGGGCAGCACGACCGTCTCCAGGCGCTGTCCCGCGATCATCAGACCCAGGATCACCAGCAACTGCCCGTAGAGCTTCTTCTCGGCGTGGATGTGGAAGCGGTCGTCCCCCACGCCCAGGGCCAGGATCGCCAGCCCGGACCCGCCCAGGGTCGCCAGCCAGGACCAGGGCAGCGGCTGGGCCAGGACGAGGTCCTCCAGGATGTACAGCGTGACGAAGAAGGAGATGAAGATGGCCATGCCGCCGGTGCGCGGCACGGGCTCGCGGTGGGAACGACGATAGCCCGGGTGATCCACGATGCCCGTAAGAAAGCCCAGACTCCGGAAGTGAGGCTGGACCAACCAGGACAGCAGAAATGCAACCGAGGCGCTGAGCAGAACGATGACTTCCGTACTCAAAATCGTCCCCTTGGGCAGGTGACCACCGGTCCTTCGGCGGTTCGTGCACCCCGCACGGTATGTTAGACCTTGCGGGGTGGCAACGATTATTTGGTCACATCGAGCGTCGACTCAGTAGCCTGTGATATGTGTCGCAGGTCCTTTCCGCGGTAGTCCGCCAGTCGAAGTCGCGACAGCGCGCGAGCCCGGCGGCGGCCAGGCGCCCGGCGAGGTCATCGTCTCGCCAGAGGCGTATCATCGCTCGTGTGATCTCCCCGGTGGACTCCGGTTCCACCAGCAGGGCCGCCTCGCCGGCCACTTCGCGCATCGCGCCTCGATTCGAAGTGATCACCGGCAAACGGGCGGCCATAGCTTCCAAGATCGGGAAACCGAACCCTTCGTGCAAGGATGGAAAGAGCAAGACGCGGGCCGAGATCAGGTGCTGCCAGAGGTCCTCGCGGTCGCAATGACCGGCGATCTCGATGCCGCCCTCGCCCGCCATTCGCTGCAACTCGTTGTGGATCCGGTGGTTGCACCAGCCGTCGGCTCCCACGACCACCAGGCGGGGCCGGGCCCGTCCCCCCTCCGCGGCGGCCGCCTCGGCCCGGAAACGGGTGAAGGCCGCCAGGATGCGCGACAGGTTCTTGCGCGGTTCCAGGGCGCCGACGAACAGCAACGGCGCCCCGGGCCCCCGCAGCGGCGGCGGCTCCCGATCCGCCACCCACTGGGGCGTGCCGAAGCGTGTCACCTCGATCTTGCCGGCCGCACGCGGGTAGAGTCCCACCAGTTCGCGGCCGGTGGTCTCGCTGTTGACCAGGATGCTCCGTACGCGGGACAGGGACAGGGGCAGCAGCACCCGGTACCACCAGCGCCGCGCCCGCTCCACGGTCTCCGGATGCAGGCGGAAGGCCACGTCGTGGATGGTCACCACCATGGGACAGGGCGCGATCATCGGCACCGGGAAGGTGGGCACGTGGAGCAGGTCCGCGCCGAGTTCGCCCGCCAGCCGGGGCAGGCCCAGCTGGGTCCAGGACACGCGCGCCTTGTTGCTCGATCCCGCCCCGCACGGCACCACGCGCCAGCCGGGCGCGCCGTCCAGGAAGGGGAAAAGCTCCGGATGGTCGGTGGCCAGCGCGAAGCCGAGGCCGCGCGCCTCCGCCGACAGGGCGCGCACGAGTTCCACCACGGACCAGGGCACGCCCGTGCAGGGTGGCCGGGCGACCTGCCCGTCGATGAGGATCAGGGGCTCGGTGCTCACGTCCGCGCCTCCGCGTCCGCGCCCTCGTCCGCCAGCGCGGCCAGCAGCAGTCCCACCGCCACCCAGATGTGGGGCAGGTTCCACTGGGAGAAGGTCAGCAGCTGGCTCCAGACGGCCGCCACGCCCGCGGCCGCCGCCAGCACGCGCCCCGGGTCCGCGCTCGCCGTGCGCTCCCCCAGCGCCCGCCACACCCGCCGGGCCAGGGCCGCCACGCTGGCCGCGAGGGCCGCGAAGCCGATCAGCCCCGTCTCGCAGAGGACCGCCAGGGGGTAGTTGTTGACCACCGGCCACGCGAACTGGCTCTGCAGTCCCATGGGATCCACCAGCAGGGCGAAGTGGTGGCCGAACTGCCCCCAGCCGATGCCCAGCAGCGGCTGGGCCACAAACGCCCGCCAGGCCGCCTGCATGGAATAGAGGCGGGTCAGGTTGGACCAGTCCTCGCGGCTGAAGGACTGCTGGACGCGCTGCACCAGCAGACTCAACGCCCGGCCGTCGCTCAGCAGCAACAGGAGCGCCAGCAAGAGGCCGGCCGCGGCCAATCCGCGCCACAGGATCCTCGCCCGCAAACGCCCCAGGCGCCACAGGCCGACCAGGGCCACCAGCAGGCCCGGTCCGGCCGCCAGCCAGGCGCCGCGCGACCAGGTGGCCGCCAGCAGGAGCACCGCGGCCGCCGGCAACCACAGCCAGCGTCGCGCGCGAACGGCCAGCAGGATCGTCCAGGGCAACAGCGCCAGGACGTAGTTGCCCAGGTAGAGGGGTTCGCAGGCGGTGCCGCGCACGCGCGGGATGCCCACGAAGTCGCGGCCCAGGTAGAGTTCCTCCGAGCCGGAGAGCACGGCCGGGTTGGAGGTGAAGACGCCCTCGAGCCAGGCGAAGACGGCCCCCGGGTGGTAGAAGTTCAGGGCCTGCCACGCGCCGTACAGGACCTGGAAGACGAGTCCCGCCGCCAGCGCCGTCAGAGCGAGTCGCCAGCGGCGGTCTCCGCGCAACCACGCCCCCAGGTGCAGGGCGAAGCCGGCCATCAGCAGCCACTGCACGACCTGTCTCCCGTAGCGGGCCCAGGCGTCGGCCGGCACGGCCAGCCCCGGGGCGCGCCAGACGCCGAAGGCCGACAGCAGGATGGTCAGCAGGGCCGCCGGCCAGATCCAGGCGGCGGGCAGCGCGCGCAGGGTGCGTCCGCCCGCGTAGGCCCCGCCGCGCCACGACGCGAGCACGGCCAGGGCCAGCAGCAGATAGGCCGGCTGGAAGCCCGCGCCCAGGTCCCGTCCCGTGCCCGCGGTGACCACGCAGAGGCCGATCCAGGGCAGAGTGGCCAGGCAGGCCAGGGTCGCCCAGGTGGCGAGACGATCGGCCGCCCCGTGGCGCGGCATCACTTCTTCAGCCTCTTGCGCGTCTTCATCATCATGAACATGGTGATCAGCAGGATGCCCAGGAACAGCAGGTACTGGGCGGCGGGATTCGTCTCGGCCTTGCGGTCGGCGATCACGAGCCGGCCCTCGGCGATCTCGAGCCGGCCGCGGTTCACGTAGAGCTGGAAGCGCCGGTCGCCCAGCAGCAGCGGCCCGTCGATCGGGTAGTCCCCCGGCACGAAGCGCAGCCGCCGGCCGCGGCTGACGCCGACGAGATCCGTGCCGTAGGCCACGCTCAGGACCTGCTCGCCCGCGGTCACGCCCACGCTGTCCGCGAAGACCGTCAGGGCCCCCCAGGACCAGGACCAGCTGCGAACGCCCGTGCCGGCGTCCGCCACGGGCTCGCGCGCGCCCGCCTCGTCCAGGTCCTCCACGTAGAGCACGCCGGGCACGGAGGGGTGGCGCTCGGTCTCGTGCCGCTCCCCCGCCGCGGGCCCCGCCAGGAGCAGGAGCGTGGCGAGGCAGACGCAGAGCAGGGCGGGCCCGGCCGGCCCGCCCCTGCTAGCGGTATCCTCTTGGTTTCTCATGGCGCCATCCTACACGCGGGCGGCGCGGCGCACAAGTCGCGAGGCGGGCCCGCAGGGGACCCGCCCCGTCACCGTCAATGGGCGGTGAGATAGCGCTGGAGCTCCCACTCGTGCACCTGCGAGATGTACTCGGACCAGATGCTCTCGTGGTGCGTGATGATCTGCATCCACACGTGGTCGCCGAGGGTCTCCCGCATGACCGCGTCCTTCTTGAGGAAAGCGATGGCCTCGGAGAGGTCGCCGGGCAGCTGCGTGATCTTCAGGCGCCGCTTCTCGCGGTCGCTCATGGTGAAGATGTTCTTGTTGACCGGATCGCCGCAGTCGATCTGGTTGATGATGCCGTCGTGGCCCGAGGCCAGCATCACCGCGAAGGCCAGGTAGGGATTGCAGGCGGGGTCGGGCACGCGCACCTCGACGCGGGTGCCCACGCCCCGCCGTTCCGGGACGCGCGCCAGGGGCGAACGGTTGCGCTCCGACCAGGCCACGTTGACCGGCGCCTCGTAGCCCGGCACCAGCCGCTTGTAGGAGTTCACCAGGGGATTGGTGATCGCCACGAAAGCCCGGGCGTGCTTCAGGAGGCCGCCGATGTAGTGGCGGGCCACCTCGCTGAGCTCGAACTCGGCGGCGGGATCGTAGAAGACGTTGGTGTCGCCCTTGAACAGGGACTGGTGGGTGTGCATGCCGGAACCGTTCATGCCGAAGATGGGCTTGGGCATGAAGGTGGCGTGCAGGCCGTAGTCCAGGGCGATCTTCTTGACGACCATCTTGAAGGTCATCACGAAGTCGGCCGACTCCAGCGCGTCGGCATACTTGAAGTCGATCTCGTGCTGCCCCGGCGCCACCTCGTGGTGGGCGGCCTCGATCTCGAATCCGAGGGCCTCGAGCACGTTGACGATGTCGCGGCGCGCCTCCTCGCCCAGGTCCACCGGCAGCAGGTCGAAGTAGCCGCCGGCGTCGTGGGTGCGGACGGTCGGCTCGCCGTTGCGGTCCTTCTCGAAGAGGAAGAACTCCACCTCCGGGCCGCAGACCGGACGCAGCCCCATCTGGTCCAGCTTGGTGATGGTGCGCTGCAGGGTCAGGCGCGGGCAGCCGGCGAAGGGCGTGCGATCCGCGTTGTAGACGTCGCAGATCAGGCGCGCCACCTTGCCCTGGATCTCCTCGAAGGGGAAGATGACGTAGCTGCGCAGGTCCGGCACCAGCAGCATGTCCGATTCCTCGATGCGAGAGAAACCCTCGATGGACGAGCCGTCGAACATGATCTCGCCCTGCAGGGCCTTCTCGAACTGGGATTCGGGCACTTCCACGTTCTTGTTGCAGCCCTGGATGTCCGAGAACATCAGCCTGAGGAACCTGACCTTGTCCTTGCGCATCCGCTCGAGCAGGGCGCGTCGCTCGCTCTCGGGGGCGATGACGCCCTTTTCGAAGCTCTGCGCGTAGTTTCTCTTGTCGTGGGACATCGCCGCCTCCCTGTAATACTGACAATCCGTTCGTGCCGTTTGTGCACCTTTTTAATGTCACGAAGGAACAATTATAGCATATATCCGAAAAGTGCAACCATTATATCGTCACTTCGTTGATTTTCCTTTATCACATATTTCATGTAATTTCAGCGTGCAGATTGCCGATACCCGAAGTACAATACCTTTGGTCGCAAGGATGCGTCCCCAGCAGCCAGGGAGGACCTGAATGACAGGTACCGGCCTCAACGGCATCAAGATCTCGGCCATGACCGGCCGCTGCTTTCTCCTCGACACGAACGTATTGCTGCACGACTCGACGGCGCTCGACGCCTTCGAGGAGCATCATATCATCATCACGGTGGACGTCCTCGAGGAGCTCGACCGCTTCAAGCGGGAGAACGACGAACGGGGACGCAACGCCCGCCGCGTCATCCGCACCATCGACACCATGCGCAAGAACGGCCCCCTGCGCGAGGGCGTGCCCCTGAGCGGGGGCGGCCTGCTCTTCGTGCTGGTCGACAACTACGTGTCCCAGCTGCCCACCGGCATGGACGGCTCCATCCCGGACAACCGCCTGCTGGCCACCGCCCTCTACCTCAAGGAACAGGGCGTGGACATCACCTTCGTCACCAAGGACATCAACGCGCGGGTCAAGGGCGACGCCCTGGGCGTGCGTTCGGAAGACCTGCAGCGCGACACCGTCGACTTCGACGAGCTCTACACGGGCTGGCAGGAGCTGGACTGCGCGAGCGACCAGATCGGCACCTTCTACGCGGAGGGACACCTGGAACTCGACGGCGAGTTCCATCCCAACGAGGGCATCCTGCTGCGCAACGAGACGAATCCCAAGCAGACCGCCCTGGGCATCTTCCAGGAGGGGACGCAGCGCATCGAGCGCCTGCGCTTCGAGGAGCTCCACCCCTGGGGCCTGCAGGCCCTGAACCTCCAGCAGCACTTCGCCCTGGAGCTGCTGCTGCGCGAGGACATCCAGCTGGTGACAATGCTGGGCCAGGCCGGCACGGGCAAGACGCTGCTGGCGCTGGCGGTGGGCCTGCACAAGGTGGCCGAGGAGAAGTCGTACCGCCGCATCATGGTCTCGCGGCCCATCATGCCCCTGGGGCGCGACATCGGTTACCTGCCCGGCACCAAGGAGGAGAAGCTCGAGAGCTGGATGGAGCCCATCTTCGACAACCTGCAGTACCTGGTCGATCCCCAGCTCGAGCAGTCCACCGACAAGGTGGACTACCTCTTCGACACGGGGGTCATCGAGGTGGAGGCCGTCACCTACATCCGCGGCCGCAGCCTGCCGCGCCTGTACATCATCATCGACGAGGCCCAGAACCTGACGCCCCACGAGGTCAAGACCGTGGTCAGCCGCGCCGGACACGACACCAAGGTGGTGCTGACCGGCGACGCCTACCAGATCGACAACCCCTACCTCGACGCGTCGAGCAACGGGCTGACGTACCTGGTGGAACGATTCAAGGAAGAGGGAATCTACGGCCACATCACCCTCGCCAAGAGCGAGCGCAGCCGTCTGGCCAGCCTGGCGGCCGACCTGCTCTAGTCCACGGCCTGGGCATAGAGGAATTGCCGGAGCTGTCCCAGCAGGCAGGCGTTGCAGCGCTTGACCGCCTGGGGCAGGTAGCGTTCCGCGAGCTGCTTGTCGGGGCGCGACGTGAGCGGCACCGACCGCCCGTCCTCGATGTCCCCGATGCAGACCTCCCGCCACACGACCTCCCCCGCCTCGTCGCGCAGGATCAGCTCAACCTCCGCCTCCGCCCGCACGTTCATGGGCAGGGGTATGACGCCCAGGGCCACCACGCCCAGCACGGCGCCGCGCTTGATGCGCGAGGAGGTGTCGTCCCCCCAGAGGAAACCGCCCATCATGCCGATCGCCGGCGGCAGCAGGAAGGAAGCGCCGCTGCGGTCCATGCGGCAATGGAGGGAGTGGATCACGGCCTCCACCGTGTACCTGGCCTGGCTCGGCAGGGGGGTGAGCTCCGCCAGCTCGGTCTGGGAGATGTCCTGGGCCAGGGCGCTGCGGTAGATCTCGGCCACCGGCGGCTCCCAGTTCGCGTCCGACGGGAAGGTGATGCGGGTGAAGTGCCCCTCCCCTTCACGCTGGGCCTCGGGCCGACGGTCGACCACCGAGGCGATGTGGAGCCGCGTCAGTTCCGCGCCCAGGCCCGGGTAGACGATGCGCTCGGAGGGATAGGGGAAATCCATCTTCTGGGTACTGCAGGCGGACAGGCCGCAGACCACGGCCAGCAGGACCGCCAGGGTCGCCCAGCGACGAAGCACTCGCGCACGTTGCATGTCTCGCATCTGTCTCCCTCTTCGGGTTGAGCCTCCGTCAATCTACGGCAAGGTCCGGCCCAAAGCCAGACGCCGCGGGTGCCGCGCCCGCTCAATCCTCCCGCGCCAGCACCGGTGGCGGACGGCGCCCCCGCCAGCGCACCAGCGCGGCGAGCAGCAGCGCGCCGACGGCCAGCGAGATCCAGGGCGGCAGGCCGTAGCCCGCGGGCAGGTAGCCGACGCCCACGGCCACGCCGCCCGCGGCCAGGGCGTAGGGCAACTGGGTGCGCACGTGATCCACATGGTCGGAGCCGGAGGCCATCGACGAGAGGATGGTGGTGTCGGAGATGGGCGAACAGTGGTCGCCGAACACGGCGCCGGCCAGCACCGAGCTGGTCGCCGACAGGGTGATCGTGTCGCGCAGGCCCGCCGTCAGGCCGCCGTCGCCGGGCAGGGCGGCGGCCAGGGGCAGGATGATGGGGATCAGGATGGCCATGGTCCCCCACGAGGTGCCGGTGGAGAAGCTCACGGCGGCCGCCAGCAGGAAGGCGAGGGTCGGCAGCAGGTGCGGCGACAGCACGTCGCGGGTGACCTCGACCAGCCACGGTCCGGTGCCCAGCGCGTCGCAGACCGCGCTCAGGGACCAGGCCAGGACCAGGATCACCATGGCGATCAGCATGGCCCGCGCGCCCTCGACCCAGGCGTCGACGCTGCCGCGCAGGTCAAGCCGGCGCGCGCCGATGGACAGGCCGATGGCCGTCAGCGAACCGCCCAGTGAGGACCACATGAGGACCGACAGGCTGTCCGCCGCCTTGAGGATCTCGCGCAGGCTGCCGGCCGCCTCTCCGCGCGCCAGCAGTTCCTGGCGCCCGTGCCACCACAGGCCGGCGACGGTCAGCAGCACCACGGTCAGGATGGGGATCGCCGCCAGCCACGGCGAGGCCGGCCCGGCCGCGTCGTTCTCCGGCGCCAGGGCCATGGGATCGGCGGCGGGCCGGGCGCCCGGCCGCAGGAGCTCGCCGCCGGCCGCGCGGCCCTCCGCCTTGGCCATGGGGCCGAAGTCGCGCCCGGTGACGGCCACAAGCATGACCATCGCCAGGGTCAGCAGCGGGTAGAAGTTGTAGGGCAGCGAACGCAGGAAGAAGAGGTACCCCGACTCCCCGTCGGGCAACGAGTCCTGGATCAGCCCCACCTCGAAGCCGACCCAGGTGGAGATGACGGCGACGGTGGTCACCGGCGCCGCGGTGCTGTCCACCAGGTAGGCGAGCTTCTCGCGCGAGATGCTGAGCCGGTCGGTCAGGGGCCGCATGGTGTTGCCGACGAGCAGCGTGTTGGCGTAGTCGTCGAAGAAGATGGTCAGGCCCAGGGCCGCGGTGGCCGTCTGCCCGCTGCGGCGCGAGCGGACGCGCCGCGAGAGGACGTCCACGACGCCCTGCATGGACCCGTTGCGCGAGAGGACGCCGACCATGCCGAAGAGCAGCGTGGAGAAGAGGATGATCGACGCGTGGGAGCGGTCGGCCAGCGCGTCCACCAGGTACGTGTCCCCCACGCGCATGAGCGCCGACAGGGGATTGCCGCCGACGAGGATCATCGCGCCCACCCAGACGCCGAGCAGGAGCGAGAGCATGACCTGCCGCGTGATCAGCGCCAGGCCGATGGCGAGCAGGGGGGGCAGGATCGAGAGCCAGCCCGCGTCCATCAACGCGCCTCCCGTCCGGGCGCCGCCTCGCGCTGGGCCGCGGAGATGATCCCGAGCATGGTCCCGTGCAGGCCCGGGGCGGCGGCCAGGATCTGCCGGCCGTCGAGGTAGTCGCCGCCGCCGTCGAAGTCGGTCACGACGGCGCCGGCCTCGCGGGCGATGAGACTGCCCGCGGCCAGGTCCCAGGGGTTCAGCGCGAACTCCCAGTAGCCGTCGAGCCGGCCGGCCGCCACGTGGCAGAGGTCCACCGCCGCGCTGCCGCCGCGCCGCACGCCGTGGCAGCGGCGCAGCAGGAAGGTCTTCATCAGCTCGCAGTTGTGGGTCACCAGCTCGTCCCGCACGTAGGGGAAGCCCGTGGCGAGCAGGGCCTGCTCCAGGGCCACCGGCTCGCGGGACGGCAGCTCGCGGCGGGTGCCGCGACGCGGGCGCTCCAGCACGGCGCCGCCCCCGGCGCGCGCCAGGTAGAGCTCGTCCAGTTCGGGCGCGTAGACGGCGGCCAGGTCGATGCCGTCGTCGATCGCCCGGCCCAGCGACACGGCGAAGACCGGATGCCGGTGCACGTAGTTGGTGGTGCCGTCCAGGGGGTCCATGTGCCAGACGCGGCCGCTGCGGCCCGGCGTATCGGCGCCCTCCTCCCCGCGCAGGCCGTCGTCGGGGAAGGCGGTCCCTAAGCGCTCGACCAGCAGCGCCTCGACCCGGCGGTCCAGGTCGGTCACCATGTCCGTGGCCGACTTGTAGTCGATGGTGTGGAGGCGGTCGCGCTCGGCCATCTGCAGCTCGCCCGCCGCCAGCGCGATGTCCCTCAGCCGGGACAGGTCCTCGTTTCCAGGCGTCATGCGGTCCTTCCCCGTGGGTTCCGGCGAATCGCGACCGATGATACGGGCGCCGTCTGCGCCGCACAAGCCCTGGATGGGGGCACGCGGGGGGTTGACAACGCCGGGGATTGCTTTAGCTTCTGCATGTTCAACGGGCTCGGCCCAGAAAGGACGCAACATGGAGCAGAAGATCAAGGAAGTCCTCGACAAGATCCGCCCGGCGCTGCAGGCCGACGGCGGCGACGTGGAGTTCATCGATTACAACGACGGGATCGTCACGGTCAGGATGCAGGGGGCCTGCGGAAGCTGCCCCATGTCCATGATGACGCTCAAGCACGGCATCGAGGCGCGCCTGAAGGAAGAGATCCCCGAGATCAAGTCCGTCGAGCCCCTCTAGGGATTCGCGAGACGCCCCGAAACGAACCCGCCGCCTTTCCGCGGCGGGTTCCTCTTTGCCCGTTCATCTCCCGGAGACGCCCGGCAGCGGGTAGGCCTCGACGCCGTCCGCGTGCGCGGCCGGCCCGTCGCGCGCGCGCAGCAGGTCCCGCCAGTAGGCCAGGCGCGGATCCCCGTCGTCGGCGAACATCTCGATCCCGGTCACGCCCACCGCGGCCAGGGCCGCGAACAGGCTGTCCGGATCCGCCGTGCCCGCCTCGCAGGCCGCCAGGGCCGTGCGCAGCTCCCGCGTCGACGGGGGCACCCAGCCCGAGACGCCGCCGGTGACCGGTCGCCCCGTGGCGAGGGACCGCCACAGCCAGCGCGCCTCGCGCAGGTCCTCGGCGTACACGTCGGGCGGCGCGGGCAGGGTCAGGACGGCCTCGTCTCCTCGCGGCCGGGGCCGCGCGCGCGTCTGGTCCCCCAGCGCCACCGTGGGCACCGACACCGGCACCGACTCCAGCAACAGCACGACCACCGCGAACACCGGCAGGAGGCGTCCCCGCCGACCGGGCAGGCTTGCCAGCCAGGTCCAGCCGGCGGCCGCCCACCAGGTCACCGCCAGGGTGAAGAGGAAGGAGAAGCGCCACACGGCGCGGAAGGCCCGCGCCGGCGGCAGGGTCTGCTGCAGCCAGCCCATGGGCAGGGTCAGGCGCCGGTCGGTCCACGGCAGGCCCACCGAGTCCCCGAAGGCCAGGATCAGGCCCGCGGCCCCCGCCCCCAGCAGCAGGAAGCCCCAGGTCCGGCGCCGTGCCGGGAGCCGGGCCCGCAGGACGAAGCCCGCCGCGGCCAGCAGCAGGGCGGTCCAGCCCGGATGCAGGACCTGGCGAGCCACGTCCACGTGGCGTGTCTGCGGTCCCTCGCCCCCGCCCCAGAGATCGGCCGGGGCCGCGCGGTAGGCCCCCGTGTTGAGCAGGTGCTGGACGTCGGCGGTGTACCACCTGATCTCGCCGGGGTGGCGGGTGAAGTCGGATTCGCGCGCGGCCGTGTCCAGGTGCGGCGTCGCCAGCAGCCAGATCCCGCCGGCGGCCACCAGCAGGGGCACCGCCGCCGTGCGCAGGGCGCGGCGCCAGGCCAGGTCCCGGCGCCGGTGCCACAGCCAGCCCGCGAGCACGATCCCGCAACCCAGCAGCGCATAGGCGAAGCCGTACCAGCCCAGGCCCGCCTGGGCCACCAGGGCGCCGGCGAGCAGCCACCAGCCCGGCGCCGGGCTCTCCCCTCTCTCCCAGCGGGTCAACGCCCAGAGCAGGGCCGCCAGGGCGGCCGGCACGCCGGGAGGCGGCAGCTGGTTGAGGTGACCGAGCTGGGCCAGGGTGTAGGGGGAGCCGAGCAGGAGCAGGGCCGCCACGCCCCCCGCGCGGGCGCCGCCGCCGCTGGCGCGCCAGAGGGCGGAGGCCGCCAGGCCGGCCAGCGCCAGGGACAGCAGGCAGGCCGCGTTGTAGAGGGCGGCCGAGGAGAGGCCCAGCCGGTGCAGGGGCTGCACGAGGACCGCCTGGAGCGTCAGGGGATCCATGAAGGCGATGGCGTCCTCGACGGGATGGAAGATGGGCAAGGCGCGCCAGATGTCGGGCGTCCACACGTGGCGGGCGCCCCACTCCAGCAGGCCGGCCTGGAACACCGCGTCGAGTCCGCCGAAGGGACCGAGCACGGCCTCGTTCCAGACGCCGAACACGGGGCGCAGGCAGAGCAGCAGGAAGAGCCCGACGGCCAGCCAGGTCCAGGACGGGCGGCCGCGGGCGCCCATCAATAGCCCAGGCTGCGCAACTGTCGGCGCAGGTCGGCGTCGGGTCCGACGGTGTCGATCCCGGCGGCCCGCAGGGTCGCGGCCCGCTCGTCCCAGCGTCCGAGCCGGGCGCGTGCGCCGTCCAGGATGCCGCCGGCCGCGGCGGGGTCGACCGCGAGGGTATCCTGTGCGCCGGGATCCGCGGCCAGGTCGAACCAGGCGAGCGGCGTCTCCGTCTCGGGGGCGACGGCCAGATAGGGCCACGCGCGCCAGGCGATCTGGGGCTCACCGTAGAGCATGTTCTCCATGACGGACGGTTCGCCCGCGGCGGTGGCGGGGTCGGCGGACGCGGCCAGCAGGTCGTCGTCGCCGTCGAGGTCGGGCGGCGGGGTCCAGCCCAGGTAGCGGCAGAGCGAGGGCACCAGGTCCAGGGCGTCGCGGTCGGCATCGTCGCGAAGGCCGCCGGGCCGGCCGCCCGGCGGGCGCACCAGCAGGGGCACGCCGGTCACCTCCGGCATCAGCGAGTGCCCGTGCTCGAAGCCGCCGTGCTCGAAGAACTCCTCGCCGTGGTCCGAGGTGACCACGATCAGCGACCGTTCCCACAGCCCGAGCTCGCGCAGGCTGCGCCAGAACTCCGCGAGGCAGGCGTCGGTGTACTGGATCTCGCGGGCGTAGAGGGCGCGCACGCCGGCCCGGACCTCCTCGGGCACGTCGGGCAGGGCCGCGCGCAGGAGAGGCAGGTGGGCGCCGGGGAAAACACCGTCCACGAATAGCGGGTGGTCCGGCACCGCTCCGCGATCCGGCACGGTGCCGCGCAGGGGCGCGGGCGCGTCCGCGGGCAGGGACCGCCAGCGGTAGGGCACGTGGGGATCCATGAGATGGAGCCACAGGAACAGGGGACGCTCGTCCCGTCGCTGCCGCAGCCAGCGCACGGCCTTGCCCACGACCACCGAGGCGTCGTCCAGGTCGAGGCGCGTGTCCGCCAGGTAGGCCAGCTCGCGGGCCAGGACCGAGCGCCCGGCGGGCGACAGGGGCTCCAGCATCAGGGCGTGCTCGAACTCACCGAAGCCGCGGTCGAAACCGTAGGCCGGCGTCAGGTAAGGATTGGAGGCGAAGGCCGCGGTGGCGTAGCCGTGGGCGCTGGCCACCTGCGCCAGGGTGGGCACGCCGGCGGGCAGTCCCACGTACTTGGCCACGCCCAGTTCGCGGGGGGCGCGGCCGGTCAGGCAGGTGGCCATGGCCGGCAGGGTCCAGCTGCTGCTCGACCAGTAGTTGGTGTGCAGCACGCCCTCGGCCGCGAGGGCGTCCAGCCCGGGGGTCGGCGGCGCGTCGGGCGAGAGGGCGGAGAGCGCGTCCCGCCGCCAGGTGTCGATGGTCACCAGGACCAGGTGGGGCCGGACGATCCCGTCGTCGAGGGCGGCGGCCGCCGGCACGCCGGCCAGGCGCAGGGCCCGCCCCTCCTCCCGCCAGTTGGGCCAGAGGCTGGTGAAGACGGCCACGAAGACCACGGCCAGGAACATGTTGCGCCAGGGGCTCAGCACCTGGCGCGAGGCCAGGGCCAGGATGGGCCGCGTGAGCAGCACCGCGACGACGATCATCAGGACCGTCTGCACCAGCAGCGCGGCGCCCTGCTCGTGGGCCACCCACCAGGCGGTCGCCACGTGCTCGCGGAAGAGGTAGCCGGCGTAGAAGAAGACGAAGAGGCCGAGGGTCGTGGCCACCGACAGGGCGTAGGCGTGACGGCGGGGATGGCGCCGGCGTCGCACCAGGTAGTGGAAGGGCACGTAGAGCACGGCCGCCACGAGCATGGCCACCCAGCCGTAGAGGGCCACCGTGGGGGCCACCGCCCGCACGAAGCCGGGACCGCCCTCGGACAGGACGTCGAAGCGCATCCACTGGCTCAGCCCCTCGACCATGCCGAGCAAGCCGGCCATGACGAAGGCCCAGGAGGCCGTCGCCAGCAAGCCGCGGGTCCAGCGCCACAGGTCTCGCGCCATCTGCCGGTCCGTCTCCTTCGTGGGGGTTCATCGCCGACGCACAACAGTCTCCGGTCAAACCGGCCGGGGGTCAAGCTGCGCTTGCGGTCCCGTCCGGCGCCGAGACGGCGGCGGCGGATCCCGGGGGATCCGCCGTCGTCGAGGTCCGCGTGTCGCGCCGGGTCAGAAGGCCATGTGGGCGAAGGTGCGCGAGGCCAGATCGAAGAGGCTGCCCGGCAGCACGCCGATCAGGATCACCAGCAGCGCCAGCGCGACCGCCGCGAAGGCCGCCTCCCAGCTCGCGCCCTCGTGCAGCTCCCCCTCCGCCGGCTTGAAGTACATGACCACGATGACGCGCAGGTAGTAGTAGACCGAGAGCAGGGAGTTGATCACACCCCAGACGGCCAGGGGCACCAGGCCCGCCTTCACCACGGCGTCGAAGAGGTAGAACTTGCCCGCGAAGCCCGCGGCCGGCGGGATGCCGGCCAGGGAGAAGAGGAAGACCGCCAGAGCGGCCGCGGCCAGGGGGCGGCGGCGCGAGAGGCCGGCGTAGCCGGAGATGGCGTCCGCCTCCTCGACCCGGTTGCGGCTCAGGTAGGCGACCACGCCGAAGGCGCCCAGGTTCATCAGGGCGTAGACCACCAGGTAGAAGAGCACCGCGCCGCCGGCGGCGCCGGCCACCTCCTCGGTGCGCGTGGCGATCTCGGCGCTGCGTCCGGTGTTCAGCATGGCCAGCAGCCCCAGCAGCAGGTAGCCCGCGTGGGCGATGCTGGAGTAGGCCAGCATGCGCTTGATACCGTCCTGGGACAGGGCCACCACGTTGCCCACGGTCATGGTCAGCACCGCCAGCACCGACAGCAGCGGGAACCAGACCACCGAGATCGAGGGCAGCAGCAGCCAGGCGAAGCGCAGCAGGGCCGCCATGGCCGCCGCCTTGACGCCGGTCGCCATGAAGCCGGTCATGTACACGGGCGCGCCCTCGTAGACGTCGGGCGTCCACATGTGAAAGGGCACCATGGCCACCTTGAAGCCGAAGGCCACCAGGATCAGGCCGCAGGCCAGAGGCAGCAGCAGGCCGGTCCGGCCGGCGGAGAGCGCGTCGCCGATGGCCGCGTAGGAGGTGCCGCCCGCCTGCCCGTAGAGCAGCGCGCAGCCCATGAGCAGCACCGCCGAGGCGAAGGCACCCATGATCAGGTACTTGAAGCCTGCCTCGCTGCTGCGTAGCGAACCCCGGTTGCCCGCCACCAGCACGTAGACCGAGAGGCTCATGGTCTCCAGGGCCAGGAACAGGCTCATCAGGTCGGTGGCCGCCGCCAGCAGCATCATGCCCAGGGTGGCGAAGAGCACCAGCGGATAGAACTCGGCCCGGAAGCGGCCGTCGCGGTCGTAGATGCTGGTGGCGAAGATCACCGTCAGCATGGCGATGGCCACGAACAGCAGGTTGAAGAAGTGCGTGTAGAGGTCGTCGACGAGCATGCCGTTCATCAGCGGGCCGCCGCGCCCGCTGCCCGCGCCCTGGGCCACTGCCGTGCCCAGCAGCACCAGCAGCGACAGCATCGAGAGGTGGTCCTTGCGCAGGCTCTTGACGAAGGCGTCCACCAGCATCACCAGCAGTCCGCCGCCGGCGAGCACGAGATAGGGCAGCATCCGCGTCAACTGCGCGCCGAGGTCCGGCGCCGGTGCGAGGGCGTTCATCGCTCACCCCCCGTGGAGACGGTCACGACGAAGTCCGGTGCGACCTCAGCTTCCGCGGCGGCGACCACCTCGGTCACGGGCTCCAGCAGCCGTTCGATGGACGGCTCCATGCGCTCGAGCAGGGGGCCGGGCCACACGCCCAGCAGGACGATGAAGATCATGATCGGGATCAGCACGATCCACTCCCGCAGGCTGAGGTCCGGCAGGCCGCGGTTGGCCTCGTTGGCCAGCTTGCCCAGGAAGACCCGCTGGTACATCCACAGCATGTAGATGGCGCCCAGCACCACGCCGGTCGCCGACAGGACCACCAGCAGCCGGGCGTGGGGCAGCAACTCGCTGGTGAAGCTGCCGAAGAGCACCAGGAACTCGCCGGTGAAACCGCAGAGACCGGGCAGGCCGATGCTGCCCAGGGTCACGAACATGAACACGGCCGCGTAGGCGGGCATGACGTGGGCCAGGCCGCCGAACTCGGAGATCTCGCGGGTGTGGCGCCGCTCGTAGACCACGCCCACCAGGAGGAAGAGCGCGCCGGTGGTCAGGCCGTGGGCCAGCATCTGGTACATGCCGCCGGCCACGCCGGTCGCCGTCAGGCTGAACAGGCCGAGGACGACGAAGCCCAGGTGGGAGACGCTGGAGTAGGCCACCAGCTTCTTGACGTCGCGCTGGACCATGGCCACCAGGGCGCCGTAGATGATGCCCACCACCGCCAGTCGCGCCAGCCAGGGCCCCAGGACCAGCGCGGCCTCGGGGAACAGCGGGATCGCGAAGCGCAGCAGGCCGTAGGTCCCCATCTTCAGCAGGATGCCCGCCAGGATCACCGAGCCGGCCGTGGGCGCCTCCACGTGGGCGTCGGGCAACCAGGTATGGAAGGGGAACAGGGGCACCTTGATGGCGAAGGCCAGGGCGAAGGCCGCGAAGAGCCACATCTGCTCGGTGCGGCCGAGGTCCAGGAGCAGGAACTTGTCCAGTTCCATGCTGCCGGCCTGGAAGTAGCAGTAGAGGATGGCGACCAGCATGAAGACCGAGCCGACCATCGTGTAGATGAAGAACTTCACGGCCGCGTAGATGCGCCGTTCGCCGCCCCAGATGCCGATCAGGAAGTACATGGGGATCAGCATGGCTTCCCAGAAGAAGTAGAAGAGCAGCATGTCGCGGGCCACGAAGGTGCCGATCATCGCCGTCTGCAGGAAGAGCAGGAAGCCCATGGCCTCGCGCACGCGGGACTCGATGGCCTTGAAGGTGCTCAGGACGACCAGGGGTCCCAGGAAGGTGGTCAGCAGGACCAGGAACAGGGACACGCCGTCGAGCCCCATCGAGTAGGTGATGCGGCCGTCGGCCAGCCAGGCCGCGCGCTCGACGAACTGGTCGCCGGCCTGCCCCGGATCGAAGTGCCGGTAGAGGTGTAGCGACAGCACGAAATCGATCAGCGCGACCGCCAGGGCCAGGATCCGCGCGGTGGCCCTGTTACGGCCGACCAGGAAGATCAGCAGGGCGCCCCCCAGCGGCACGAAGGTGACCCAGGTCAGAATGTGGTCGGTTATAAACGACACAACCGCCCTCCCCTACGCGGATAGGGTAAAGTAGAGAATGAATGCCAGCAGACCCGCCGAGAACACGTAGACGTAGAATCTCAGCTGGCCGTTCTGGAACAACCGCAACAGGGAACTGAAGATGGCCACGGCCAGGGCCGTGCCGTTGACGAGCAGGCCGTCGATCAGGCCCACGTCCACCGATTTCCAGAGCACCTTCTCCGACAGGGCGTAACCCGGCCGGATCAACGAGGCCTCGTAGGCCTCGTCCACGTAGTACTTGTTCAGCAGCACCCGGTACAACCGGCCGCCCGCCAGGTCCTGCAGCCTGGCGGCGATGGCCTGCCGCTTGGCGTAGACCCACCAGCCCAGCAGCAGCCCGAGCAGCGCCCAGGCCAGCGAGGCCGAGGCCAGGGTCCATTCGAGGGCCTCCTGCTCGGCGTGATGCACGCCCTCGGCCACCTCGTGGACCACGTGGGCCCCGGTGACCGCGGCGGCCGCCGTCTCGCCGAACGCGCCGGATTCGACGGCGTGCAGCAGGTCGTGCCCGTCGTGGGCATGTTCGACCACGGCCTCGTGGTGGAAGACCGGCTCCAGCCATTTCTCGAAGTGGTTGGCGCCGCCCATGAAGTGGGGAATGCCGATCCAGCCGCCGCCCAGCGAGAGTACGGCCAGGATCACCAGGGGCACGGTCATCGTCGCCGGCGACTCGTGGATGTGGTGCTTGACCTCCTCGGGGGCGCGGTTCTCGCCGAAGAAGGTCAGGACCACCAGGCGCATCATGTAGAAGGCGGTCAGCCCGGCGCCGAGGAAGCCCAGGATCCACAGCCAGGGGCTGCCGTCGGAGAAGGCGAACCAGAGGATCTCGTCCTTGGAGAAGAAGCCCGCGAAGGGGAACACGCCCGCCAGGGCCACCGTGCCGATCAGGAAGGTCGGCCAGGTCAGGGGCATCTTCCTGCGCAGGCCGCCCATCAGCCGCATGTCCTGCTCGTCGCTCATGGCGTGGATGACCGAGCCGCTGCCCAGGAACAGCAGCGCCTTGAAGAAGGCGTGGGTCATCAGATGGAACACGCCGGCCGCGTAGGCGCCCACGCCGCAGGCCAGCATCATGTAGCCCAGCTGGCTGACCGTGGAGTAGGCCAACACCTTCTTGATGTCGTTCTGGGTCAGGGCGATGGTCGCCGCGTAGAGGGCCGTCACGCCGCCGATGATCGCCACCACTAGCATGGCCGTGGGCGTCAGGACGTAGATGAAGTTCAGACGGGCGATCATGTAGACGCCGGCGGTGACCATGGTCGCGGCGTGGATCAGGGCCGAGACCGGCGTCGGACCGGCCATGGCGTCCGGCAGCCAGATGTAGAGCGGGATCTGCGCCGACTTGCCCGTGGCGCCGAAGAAGAGCAGCAGGCCGATCAGCGTGGCCGCCGGCGCCAGCAGGTCCGCGTGGGCGGACAGGGTGGCGAAGGAGAAGATCCCCTCTCCCGGCGCCAGGTGCGGCAGCAGGTGGTAGCCGATGACCAGCAGGCCCAGCAGGAAGCCGAAGTCGCCCACCCGGTTCACCACGAAGGCCTTCTTGCCCGCCGCGGCGTTGGCCTCGTCGTCGAACCAGAAGCTGATCAGCAGGTAGGAGCAGAGCCCAACGCCCTCCCAGCCGACGAAGAGCATGACCAGGTTCTCCCCCAGCACCAGCGTTAGCATGGCGAAGATGAAAAGGTTCAGGTAGGCGAAGAAACGGTTGAAGCCCTCGTCGTGGGCCATGTAGCCCAGGGCGTAGACGTGGATCAGCAGGCCGACGCCGGAGACCACCAGCGCCATCACCGCGCTCAGGGGGTCCATCACGAATCCGATGTCGATGCTCAGGCGGTCGAAGGCCACCCAGCCGGCCAGGGTGTCGGTCAGCGTGCGCTCGGCCGGTTCCAGGTCCAGCAGGCGCAGGAAGACCCGGACGGAGAGCACGAAGGAGACCGCCACCGTGCCGCAGGCGAGCAGGCCCGCCGCCTTGCGCGGCATGCGCCGCACTAGCAGGCCGTTCGCGGCGGCGCCGATAAGCGGCACCAGCACGATCCATCTCAGGGCTGTTTCCACGGCGTGGGTATCCACAACGCTACTCCATGAGGGTCTTGAGTTCGTCCACGTTCACCGTCCGGCGCAGGCGGTAGATCTCCACCAGGATCGCCAGACCGATGGCGGCTTCCGCGGCCGCCACGGCGAAGTTCATCAGCACGAAGACGTGGCCCGAGAGGTCGCCGTGCAACCTCGAATAGGCGGCGAAGACCACGTTCACCGCGCAGAGCATGATCTCGATGCTCATGAGCATGATCAGGCTGTTGCGCCGGATGGCGACGCCGGCCGCGCCGACCGCGAACATGGCGGCCGCCAGCACCAGGTAGTGGGTCAGGCCTATTGCCATGGCAGGTCCTCCTCCTTGCGGCCCAGGGCGAGGGCGCCGACGATGGCCACCAGCAGCACGATCGAGATCAGCTCGAAGGCCAGCAGGTACCGGTTCAGCAGCAGCTCGGCCACGCGCTCCGCGGTGCCGCCCTCGGCGGGCGCCGCGCCGGCGAAGGCCGTCACGCCGCTGCGGGCGAGCCAGCCGATGGCGATCACGGCGATGGCCGCCGCGGGCGCGCCCAGCACCAGCAGCTTGCCGAGGCCGCGGCGTTCGCGCTCGGCGGGCAGCACGGGGCTCTGCAGCATCATGATCACGAAGAGGAAGAGCACCATGATGGCGCCGGCGTAGATCAGGATCTGCAGGATGGCCAGGAAGGGCGCCGACAGCAGCGCGAAGACGCCCGCCGCGTTGACGAAGGCGAAGATCAGCCACACGGCGGCGGCCACGGCGCTGCGGCTGGCCACCGTCATGACGGCGCCGCCGAGCATCAGCGCCGCGAAGAGGTAGAAGAGAAAGGTTTCCACGTCAGCTTGCCTCCAGGTCCGTCACAGCGTCCCGTTGGTCCCGTCGTTGAGCAGGAATTCCTTGTTCACGAAGAACTTCTCCCGGCTGTCGGCCACGATCTCGTAGATGCCCGTGTCCATGCGAATGGCGTCGCAGGGACAGGCCTCCTCGCAGAGTCCGCAGTAGACGCAGCGCAGCAGGTCGATGTCGAAGCTCTCCGGGTACTTCTCGATGGCCGGATCGGGGTGCTCGGCGGCCGTGATGTGGATGCAGTCCGCCGGGCAGGCCGTGCTGCACATCATGCACGCCACGCAGCGGGGCGAGCCGTCGTCGCGCTGCATCAGGCGATGGCGTCCGCGGAAGCGGTCGCTGTAGCCGACCTTCTCCTCCGGGTACTGGACCGTGGGCATGTCCTTCGTGTAGAAGATGTTCCGCAGGACGTGCCGGATGGTGATCCAGAGCCCGCGGAAGATCTCCCCCACGTAGACGCGCTCGCGCAGGTCCATGTCCCCGCCGTAGCCGTGTGTCTTGCCGTTCATCCTCATGTCCCAACCTTCACCGAAGTCCGTCGTCGCGTCAGAGCACCGTGATCCAGAGGGCCGTGACCACCACGTTCGCCAGGGCCAGCGGCAGCATCACCTTCCAGCCCAGGCTCATGAGCTGGTCGTATCGGAAGCGGGGCAGCGTCCAGCGCACCCACACGAAGAACCAGCAGAAGAAGACCACCTTGCCCACGAAGGCGCCGACCTGCAGCAGCGTCGCGAGAAGCGAGGCCGCCGCCGGACCCGCGTGCCAGGGCTGCAGGGCGAAGGACGCCAGCGCGGCGACGCAGAGCAGCGCGAACACGCCGCCCAGCAGGCCCGGCTCCCGGTCGCGTCCGTCGCCGAACTTGCCGCGCTCGCGCGCCGCGCGCCGGAAGAACAGCAGGGCGATCACGCCGGTGACCAGGGCCTTCAGGCCCAGGGCCAGCGGCAGCAGGGTGCCCGCGTTGGCGGTGATCGTCTCGCGCGGCAGCCAGGGTATGTTCCAGCCGCCGAAGAAGAGCGTCGCGATCAGGGCCGCGCCGATCACCAGGTTCGCGTACTCGGCCATGAAGAAGAGCGCGAACTTCATGGAGCTGTATTCCAGGTGGTAGCCCGAGACGATCTCCGACTCGCCCTCGGGCAGGTCGAAGGGCGTGCGGTTGGTCTCGGCGAAGACCGCCGTGATGAAGAGCAGCGCGCCCACGGGCTGGATCACCACGCCCCACTTGGGCAGGAAGCCCCAGACGAGGTCGCCCTGTCCCGCCACGATCTCCGTCATGCGCAGCGACTCGAAGACCAGCAGCAGGCCCAGCAGGGACAGCCCCATGCTGATCTCGTAGCTGATCATCTGGGACGTGGAACGCAGCGCGCCCAGGAAGGCGTACTTGTTGTTCGACGACCAGCCGGCCATGACCACGCCGTAGGTGCCCAGGCTGGCGATGCCGAGTATGTACAGGATGCCCACGTTGAGGTCCGCCACCACCAGGGGGATACGCTCGCCGCCGATCTCCAGGTAGTCGCCGAAGGGGATCACCGCGTAGGTCAGCAGGGCCACGAAGAACACGACGAACGGTGCCAGGGCGTAGAGGGTCTCGTGAATCCGGGCCGGCTTGAAGTCCTCCTTGAACAGGAGCTTCATCACGTCGGCGATGGGATGCACGAGCCCCCCGAGCCGGATCCCGGCCACGCTGGCCCGGTTGGGTCCGGTGCGGTCCTGGATGAAGGCCGAGCCCTTGCGTTCCGCCCAGATCACCACCGGCACCAGTCCGATCACCAGCACCAGCATGAAGACGATCTTGAGCAGGGTCGTCACCACGAGTTCCATCAGGCTTCACCTCCGGTGCCCACTGGACTGGGCGCGGCGCCGGCCGCCGGCAGGGCGTTCAGGTCGAGTCCGGCCAGCGCCGGCACGGTCTCGGACACGAGTCGCCGCAGCTGGGGCAGCCCGGCGGGCGGCGCGTCGTCGTCCAGGCGGCCCAGCCAGTCGGCGAGGAAGCGCCAGTCCTCGCGGGCCTGCCCGGGACGGGCGACCGCGCGGCGCAGTTGCTGCAGGCGGCCGTCCTTGTTGGCGAACAGGCCGTCCTTCTCGGCCCAGGCGCTCATGGGCACGACGATCTGCGCCGCCGCCGACGTGGCGTTGCGGTGGGTGCCCAGGTAGACCAGGGTGGCGCCTGCGGCCGCGGCCGCGAATCCGGGCACGTCGGCCACCGGATCGCCGCCGTAGACCAGCACGGTGCCCTCGACGCGCGCGGCCAGGTCGACCGCCGGCGGCTCGGCGAGGTCCAGCCAGCCCAGGGCGCTCCGGTTGGACGCGCGGTCCGCGGAGAGCAGCAGCTCGTCGCCCTCGCCGCGTCCGGCCTCGGCCGGGCCGCCGCAGACGCGGTCGTCGCCGCAGAGGGCCCGGCCCAGCGCGGCGAAGAGGGTCAGTTCCTCGAGGGTCTGGCCGGGGTAGGCCATCGCCAGTCCGCCGCGGCCGAGTCCGTCGAGACGCGACCAGAGGGTCGGCCAGTCGACGGCGGCTTGAGCGCCGTCCGCGGCGATCAGGGGCTCGCACAGGCGCGTCTCGGCGTGGACCTGCCGGTAGGCGAGCCGGCCCAGGTCGCACATCCAGCGGCCGTTCACCTCGGGATTGTAGCGGGGCTTGAGCCGGTAGATGCGGTCCGCCTCGTGATCGACGCGCACATTGCAGCCGGTGGCGCAGCCGGGGCACACCGAGGGCGTGCTCCTGAGCAGCCACACGCGCTTCTTGAAGCGGAAGTCGCGGCTGGTGAGCGCCCCCACGGGGCAGAGATCGACCGTGTTGAGGCTGTAGTTGTTGCTGAGGGCCCGGCCCGGGGCGATGCCGATCTCGGCCCGGTCGCCGCGGTTGAAGATGCCCAGTTCCGAGGTGCCTGTCACGTGATCGCAGAAGCGGACGCAGCGGCTGCACAGCACGCAGCGCTCCTTGTCCAGGATCACGTGGGGCCCGATGACCTGGGCCTTGGCCTTGTTGACCTTCTCCTCCCGGGTCACCGACGACTCGTAGAGCCCGTAGGTCATGTACTGGTTCTGCAGGCCGCATTCGCCGGCCTGGTCGCAGATGGGGCAGTCCACGGGATGGTTGATCAGGTGCATCTCCAGGATCTGCCGGGAGGCCTTGCGCACCTTCTCGCTGCGCGTGTGCACCACCATGCCCTCGCGCACGGTCGTGTTGCAGGCGATGGTCAGCTTGGGCATGCCCTCGATCTCGACCTGGCAGAGACGGCAGACGCCGGCGACCGGCAGATCGGGATGATAGCAGAAGTGCGGCAGCGCCTCCCCCCGCGCCTCGCGACAGGCGTCGAAGAGCGAGGTCCCCGCGGGGAATTCCAGTTCCTGGCCGTCTATCGTCAACTTGACCATGTCGTCAACTCCTGATCTCGCGCGCCCAGCGCGAGTCCGGTCCCGGCTGCTTGCTCTCGTGTACCAGCGCCTCGAACTCGGGGCGGAAACGCTGCAGGAAACTCTGCATGGGCATCACGGCGGCGTCGGCCAGCGGGCAGATGGTCAGCCCGGCCATGCCGTTGCACACCCTGTCCAGCAGGTCGATGTCCTCCAGGGTCCCCTCGCCCCGGCGCAGACGTCGCACGATCCGATGCAACCAGCCCGTCCCCTCCCGGCAGGGCGTGCACTGGCCGCACGACTCGTCCCAGTAGAAGTGCATGAGCACCTGTATCAACTCGACCATGTCGCAACGCGCGGGGATGATGATCATGCCGCCGGAGCCGAGCATGGTGCCGGCTTCCTGGAGCGACTCGTAGTCCAGCCGCGTGTTCATGGCCTCGGCGGCGGTGAGCACGGGCACCGACGACCCGCCCATGATCACGGCCTTGAGCTCCTCGCCCTCGGCCATACCCCCCAGCCAGTCGTTGAAGAAATCCCGGAAGGGCAGCCCCATGGTGATCTCGTGCACGCCGGGATTGCGTACGGGGCCGCTGACGCTGAAGAGTTTCGTCCCGGCGGACTTCTCGGTGCCGAAGCGCCGGTAGGCCTCGGGGCCCTCGTTGATGATGTACGGGACCGCGGCGACGGTCTCCACGTTGTTCACGATGGTCGGCTTCCCGAGAAAACCGGAGACCGCGGGGAACGGCGGCTTGATCAAGGGCTGTCCCTTGCGGCCGGTCACGGAGTTGATGAGCCCCGTCTCCTCGCCGCAGATGTAGGCGCCGGCGCCCTTGTGGACGATCATCTCGATAGCGTAGCCGCTGCCGAGGATGTCCCGGCCCAGGTAACCGGCCGCGTAGGCCTCGTCGACGGCCCGGCGGGTGCGATCGATCAGCCAGCCGAACTCGCCGCGGATGTAGATCACACAGAGGCAGGCGTTGACGGCGAAGGAGGAGATGATCGCGCCCTCGATCACGGCGTGGGGATCGTAGTCGAGCAGGAAGCGGTCCTTGAAGGTGCCCGGCTCCGACTCGTCGGCGTTGACCATGAAGTAGACCGTCTCGGCGCCCTGGGGCACGAAGCCCCACTTGACGCCCGCGGGGAAGCCGGCGCCGCCGCGGCCGCGCAGCCCCGAGTCCTTGACCTCCGCGGTCACGGTGGCGGGGTCCAGTTCGGTGACGGCCTTGCGCAGGGCCCGGTAGCCGCCCTGGGCCTCGTAGACGGAAAGCCTGTGGCCGTCGCGGTCGCCGAAGCGCTTGGAGAGGATCCGGTAGGCGTCCTGGTTCATCCTAGTCCTCCAGGTCCCGGTCGGTGTCGGCCGGCAGGGGCTCGCCCCGGCGCATGCTGTCGAGGATCTCGTCCACCTTCTCGGGCGTCAGGTGCTCGTAGAGGTGCTTGCCCACCAGCATGCAGGGGCCCATGCCGCAGGCGCCCAGGCACTCGGCGCCCTCCAGGGCGAACTTGCCGTCGGGCGTGGTCTCGCCGACCCGCACCCCGAGCCGCTTCTCCAGGTGCGCCATCACCGGGCGCGCGCCCATGATGTGGCAGCTGATGTTGTGGCAGACCTGCAGCACGTACTCGGCCTGCGGCGTGTCGCGGTACATGAAGTAGAAGGAGATCAGCTCGCGGACCTTGGCCTCGGACACCTCGAGCTGCGCAGAGGTCCAGCTCACCGCCTCGTCCGGGATGTGGCCGTGCCGGTCCTGGATCAGCCACAGAGTGGGCATCAGGGCGCTGCGCTTGGTGGGATAGCGCTCGACGATGCCCGCGAAGGCGGCGCGATCCTCCTCCGCCAGGGCGAAGCCCGTGCTCTCCGGCGCCGCAGGGTTCATGTCGCCGTTTCCTTTCTTGAGGCTCATCGGTCCAGCTCCCCGGCGATGATGTTGATGCTGCCGAGGATGGCCATGGCGTCGGGGATCATCAGTCCCTCGACCAGGGGCCCGAAGCTGGAGAAGATGGGGAAACAGGGCGGCCGCACCTTGACGCGGTACGGGTGCCCGCTGCCGTCGGACACGCAGTGGAAGCCGAGCTCGCCGTTGGCGCCCTCGCCCCGGCCGTAGACCTCGCCCGCCGGCACCTGGATACCCTCGTAGACCAGCTTGAACTGGTTCATGACGCCCTCGATGCTGCCGTAGACGTCGGCCTTGGGCGGCAGCGCCACGGCGGGGTCGTCCACGAGGAAGGGGCCCTCGGGCAGGCCGCGTCCCAGGACCTGGCGGATGATGCGCTCGCTCTGCACCATCTCCTCGACGCGCACCATGATCCGGTCGCGGGTGTCGCCGTTCTCGCCCACCGGCACGTCGAAGTCGAGTTCGTCGTAGCCCAGGTAGGGCTCGGCCTTGCGCAGGTCGAAGGCCACGCCCGAGGCGCGCAGGCAGGGCCCGGTGTAGCCCCAGCTCAGCGCGTCCGCGGCCGACATGACGCCCACGTCGACGGTGCGGTCCAGGAAGATGCGGTTGCGCGCCACGAGGCCCGTGACCTCGGCGATGGCGACCTGCAGCTTGTCCAGGTGCTTCAGGACCGCCTCGGCGAAGCCGGGGAACACGTCGTGCGAGAGACCCCCGATGCGCGCGTAGTTGGTGGTCAGACGCGATCCGCAGAGGGGCTCGATGACGTCGTAGTAGATGCCCTCGCGGATGTTGTAGAAGTACCAGTAGTTGGTCAGGGCGCCGATGTCGACCAGGTTGGCGCAGACGCAGACCAGGTGGTCGATGATGCGGCTCAACTCGCTGACCACCACGCGGATGGCCTGGGCCCGCGGCGGCGGGGCCACCCCGAGCAGCTTCTCCACGGACGAGGCGTAGATGCAGTTGTTGAGCATGGCCGAGACGTAGTTGAGGCGGTCGGTGTAGGGCATCACCTGCGACCAGGTGTGGTCCTCGGCCTCCTTCTCGAAGCAGCGGTGCAGGTAGCCGATCTCGGTCTTGGCCTTGACGATGGTCTCGCCGTCGATGAAGCACTCGGCGCGCAGGGCGCCGTGGGTGGCCGGGTGGCTCGGGCCGATGTTCAGCGTCATGTAGTCCGAGGGCATCTGCGGGCCGGTGTCCGTCTCGGCGCGCGCGGATCCGCGGGAGACCTCGTGGTCGTCCAGCAGCTTCTCGGGCGTGGACATGAACTGCCCCTGCTCGATGGGATAGTCCTTGCGCAGGGCGTGGCCCTCGAACTCGTGGTGGCAGAGGATCCGTCGCAGGTCGGGATGGCCGCGGAAGGTGACGCCGAACAGGTCGTAGACCTCGCGCTCCGCCCAGTCGGCCGAGCAGTAGAGATCGCTGACGGTGGGCAGGTCCTCCCCCTCCTCCACCGCCGCCTTGACCATCAGGCGCTCGCCGTGGGCCAGCGACCGCAGGTTGTAGGCGACTTCGAAACGGGCCGGATCGTCGCGGTGGTCCGGGTGCGCGCTGAGGTCGACGCCCGTCACGTCCAGCAGCAGTTCGCAGCCCGCGCGGTCCCGCAGGTGGCGCACCACGTCGTGGAGACGGTCGCGCCCGACGCGGACCCAGGCGTCGCCGCCGTGGGCGCCGGCGGGCAGATCGCCGAACTCGGTCTTCAGGCTCTCCAGCAGCTTCTCGCTCATGCTCTCCATCCTGTCCGGTGCGCCGGGCCGGCGCGGCTCAGGCGCCGCTGCGCGCGGCGTGACGCTGCGCGGCGGATACCAGGCCCTCGTTCTGGACCTTGTCCTGGAGCGTGACCAGGGCGTGCATCAGGTTCTCGGGCGTGGGCGGGCAGCCGGCCACGTAGAAGTCCACGGGTATGATCTGGTCGATGCCCTGCAGGGTGGCGTAGTTGTTGTAGAAGCCGCCCGTGCAGGCGCAGACGCCCATGGAGATCACCCACTTGGGCTCGCACATCTGCGCGTAGATGGTCTGCAGGATCGGCGCCTGCTTGTAGGAGATGGTCCCCGCGACGATGAGCAGGTCCGACTGGCGCGGCGAGAAGCGCACCGCCTCGGCGCCGAAGCGGCTGATGTCGCTGTAGGACGACACGGTGCTCATGAACTCGATGGCGCAGCACGCCGTGCCGAAGGGCAGGGGCCAGAGGGAGTACTTGCGCCCCCAGTTGACGGCCTGCCGCAGCCGCGTGGTGACGTAGTTGCTGGGGCTGTCGAGGGTCACTGCCATTCGAGCCCCCCTTTCTTCCAGACGTAGACGAAACCGACCACCAGCACGAGCACGAAGACGCCCATCTCCCCCAGCGCGAAGGCCGCCTGGCCGCTCGCGACGTAGCCCTTGAAGAGCAGCGCCCACGGGTAGAGGAAGACGGCCTCCAGGTCGAAGAGCAGGAACAGCAGCGCCACCAGGAAGAAGCGCACGAAGAAGCGCACCTGGATGCCGCTGCGCACCGGGATGCCGCACTCGTAGGAGCTTTCCTTCAGCCGGGTGGGTTTGCGCGGCCCCAGCCAGTAGCTCAGGCCCAGGAAGAGCAGGGAGAGGACGGCCGCCAGCGCGAAGACGAGCAGCAGGGGCACGTACGTTTCGGCCATGGTCTCGGCCTCCTCCGGATTCGCGAGCCCGCCGCGCAGGCGGCGAGACTTGAAGGCGTGAGATCAGTTGTTAACGTTTCAACGACTGCTTCGAAGTTAATACCGCACCCCGGCTTGTCAACCGCACTTGCGCCCGGGGACGGGGACCGCATACTGTTCAGCGGCACCGCCATCGACGGCATTGGAGGCAAAGGTAGACCCCATGATTGTATTTCTCAACGGAAAGTATTGCGACGCGGACGCGGCGCGAATCTCGCTCTTCGACGGCGGTTACCTCTACGGCGACGGCATGTTCGAGACCGTCCGCCTCTACGCCGGCCGCCCCTTCGACCTGGACGGCCACCTCGCCCGCCTCGCGGCCAACCTGGAGGCCCTGGGCTACGCCTACCGCCCCTCGCCGCTGGAGATCGCGGACGTGATCGGCGACCTGGTCCGCCGCAACGGCCTCACCGGGCAGGACGCCCGCTGCCGCCTCACCGTGAGCCGCGGCGGCGGCCCCGGCGATCCCCTCCCCCTGGCCGACCACGGCGCGATGCGCCCCACGGTGTCGGTCTTCCTGCAGCCGCTCGACACCGGGCTGGCCCGCTGGCAGCGCGACGGGATCGGCGTGCTGTCCATGCGCGCCGGCTTCCACCGCGGCGACTTCCCCCACCTGAAGACCCTCAACTACCTGACCACCGTCACGGCCCTGCGCCTGGCCCACGCGGCGGGCTGCCAGGAGGCGTTGCTGGTGGACGGCGAGAGCCGGGTCCTCGAGGGTGCCACGAGCAACGTCTTCGCCGTGGCGGGCGGGACGCTGCGCACGCCGCCGCTGGAGCTGGGACTCCTGGCGGGCCGCACCCGCAACATGTTGCTGGCCCACGCGGCTGCAGCAGGCCTGCCTGTGGACGAGGGCCCCGTCACGCTGCGCGAGCTCTGCGCCGCCGACGAGGCCTTCCTCTGCGGTTCGGTCAAGGAGATCGTGCCGGTGGTCTCGGTGGACGGGACGCCCGTGGGCGACGGCACGCCGGGCCCGGTCACGCGCACGCTGCAAAAGGAATACCGCCGAGGCGTCGCGGACGCGCTCGGCGGCATCTGAGGGGCGCAGGCCCTGCTAGTACTCGATGGCGTTGTAGTCGATCTTGCCGTCGAGGTCGTTGCGGATGCGGTTCTGGGGCAGCTCCTCGTCGGATCTTTCCGGCGGCGGCGCGTCCAGGGCGATCTCGTCCTTGATCGAGTCCAGGTCGATGTACTCGTCCGAGGCCGCGATCAGGTCGGTGCTGGTCATCTCGCGCAGGGCGCAGAGCTCGATGTGCTTGCCCTGCCGCGACACGCTCTCGACCAGCTTGACGAAGTCCCCGTCGCCGGAGCAGATGACCACCGTATCCAGATGGGGCAGCATCTCGTAGATGTCGATGGCCATGTCCAGGTCCAGGTTGCCCTTGAAGAAGCGCTGCTGGGTGTCGGCCTCGGTGAAGCTCTTCAGCTCCTTGGTCACCACCTTGAAGCCGTTCAGCTTGAGGAAGTTGACGAAATCTATCTTGCCCTCGGACTGGTTGGAGACCGCGGTGTAGAAGTAGGCGCGTACCAGCCGCCGGTTGCCGGCCAGGGCGCGGCACATCTTCAGGTAGTCCAGCCGCATGTTGAGGTGCTTGGCGCTGTAGTGGATGTTCTCGCCATCTATGAAGATGGCCACCTTGTCGTTGGGGTCGGGACGGTACATGGCTCAAGCCTCTCGTTGAGTGCAGTGGGGGTTTGGGCGATGTTTATACTTGCTTGCCCGGCGACATCGCCGCCGTGCATGATAGCCTGTAGTATAGTTCCGACCTCCCGGGAGGGCAAACTGGTAAACGTTGATCATTGCGGGACATCGGCTTGGCAGGTGGGAACTTCGTGCCGTCCCGCCCCGGACTTCCGCTGGGCGCCATCCCGTCCCGGAGAGGCTGGATTTAGAACGCCCCACCGACTATCTTGCGCGCAGTGGAGGACCCTATCGCATACGCACGGCGGCGCGCCGGGTTGCAGCCCGCCGCCCTTGCAACGACGGGAGAGATCATGAAGCTCGTGGAATGCGTTCCCAACATCAGCGAAGGCCGCGACCGGGGCATCATCGACGCGGTGACCGCCGTGATCGGCGAGGTCGACGGGGTCACGCTGCTCGACGTGGATCCCGGCGCCGAGACCAACCGCACGGTGATCACCTTCATCGGCCCGCCCGCGGGCGTGTCCGAGGCGGCCTTCCGGGTCGTGGAGAAGGCTTCCCAGCTCATCGACATGTCCAGGCAGAGCGGCGCCCACCCTCGTCACGGCGCCACCGACGTGTGCCCCTTCGTGCCCGTGCGCGGCGTGAGCATGGAGGAGTGCGTGGAGATCGCGCGCGCCGTGGGCGAACGCATCGGTCGCGAGCTCGTGATCCCCGTCTACCTCTACGAGAACGCCGCCGCCAGCGAAGAGCGCCGCAACCTGGCCCACGTGCGCAAGGGCGAGTACGAGGCGCTGCCGGACAAGCTCGGCACCGAGCAGTGGCAGCCCGATTTCGGCCCCAACGCCTGGAACGAGCACGTGGCCCGCACCGGCGCCACCAACGTGTCGGCCCGCGGTTTCCTGGTGGCCTACAACGTCAACATCAACTCGCGCGACAAATCCATCGCCTCGCAGATGGCCCTGGACATCAAGGAGGCCGGCCGCGCCAAGCGCGACGCCAAGGGCAAGCTGGTCAAGGACGAGGACGGCAGGAACGTCCTGGTGCCCGGCCCCTACCGTCTGGAGGCGTGCAAGGCCGTGGGCTGGGTCATCCCCGAGTACGACCGCGCCCAGGTGTCGATCAACCTCGTCAACACGGCGATCACCAAGCCGCACCAGGCCTTCGAGGCCTGCCGCCAGGCGGCCCGCGACCGCGACGCCCGGGTCACCGGCTCCGAGCTGGTCGGGCTGATCCCCGAGGGCGACATGCTCGAGGCCGGCAAGTACTACCTGCGCGCCGCGAACCAGTCGGCCGGCGTGCCGCGAGCGTCGCTGATCGAGACGGCGGTCCAGAGCATGGGCCTGCGCGACATCGCCCCCTTCGACCCGGCCGAGAAGATCATCGAGTACCAGGCCGGCCTGGTCGACGGCGAGCTGGTCTCGCTGACCAACCGCGAGTTCGCCGACGTGCTCTCGACCGACGCCCCCGCCCCCGGCGGCGGCTCGGTAGCGGCCCTCAACGCCGCCCAGGCCGCGGCCCTGGTGGCCATGGTCGGCAACCTGACCGTGGGCAAGAAGAAGTACGCCGCGGCCCAGAACCGCGTGAAGGAGATCGCCGAACGCGGCCAGGACATCAAGGACGCCATGCTGCGGGCCATCGACGACGACACCGACGCCTTCAACGCGGTGATGGACACCTTCCGCCTGCCCAAGAAGACCGAGGCCCAGCAGCGCGCGCGCGACCTGGCCACCGCCGCCGCCACCCGCGGCGCCACCGAGGTGCCCCTGTCCGTGCTCGAGGCCATGCCCGAGGTGCTGGAACTGGCCGCCGAGACGGCCGAGATCGGCAACGTCAATTCCCTGAGCGACGCCGGCGTGGCGGCGCTGTGCGCCATGGCCGGCGCCGAGGGGGCCTACTACAACGTGCTGATCAACCTGGACTCGCTGAAGGGCCTCCCCCAGGACGAGGCGCCGGACTTCATGGCCGACGTCCGCGTCCGCGCCACCGACGCGCAGGCGCGTTGCGAGGCGCTGCACGCCGCGGTGCGCAAGGCCGTGCGGACCAAACTCGAGACCGCCCTCGGCTGATCGGATTCGCTGACAATGAAAAGGGCCTGTCTACGGACTAGCCCTTTTCAGGGCACGTACTGAAATCACTAATTCCATCCTGACATCTCCCCGGACAGCGATCCCGACCGCGATAGTGAACACCCAGTAGGACAATCCCTCTTGCATCCGCGCCCGTCGATCCTCTATCGTCCCTTGACGTCGCGAATCCGTCCATTGCACTCAATGGTCCCCCCCTTCTCCTCCGGGAGGCTCCCGTGTCAGCTGATCACAACGATGCCCAGAAGGGCACGCCGTCCACTCAGAGTGCGCTACGGCAGTCCCTGCACGAGATCATCGATCCCTTCAAGTCCCTCGCCACCTCGCCTCGAGCCTTGTGGGGCGTCTACATCTCCTACCTGCTGGAAGGACTGGTCTACTTCGGTATTCTGACCATCCTGGGCAAGTACCTTTCGGAGAACGTGGGCCTTGCTGACCTGCACGCCGGATGGGTTTATAGTGGTTTCACGGGCGGCATCACCCTGGCGATGCTCTTCCTGGGCGGCGTGGCCGACCGCATTGGTGTTCGACGCGCCATGCTGCTGTCGCTGGGGATGATGATCCTAGGACGCACCATGCTGGGCGCGTCCGGCACATTCTTCGAACAAGGCGCCGGCCCCGGCTCCCCCATGTTCTTCGCCGTGATCTTGGGCCTGTTCATCGTGGTTCTCGGGTACGGTACCTACCAACCAGCCGCCTATTCAGCGGTCAAGCGCTTCACGACGAAGCGTACCGCCTCGATGGGCTACGCCATGATCTACGGCTTGATGAATCTGGGCGCCTTCTTCTCGGGGATCATCTCACCACCTATCCGCAAGTCGCTGGGCATAGAATCGGTCTACTGGGTCTATTCAGTCGTGACGGTCCTGGCCTTCCTGACGGTGCTGTTTATCATGACACGTAAAGTGGTCGAGCGCGACACGCTGACCCGGATTGACGTTGACGAAGCTGAAAATGACGTTAATAACGACACGCCGGCCAAACCCTCAACCCCCCAGGCAAAGCTGTTAACGCCCACATTCCTGGCCCTGATCTTGGCCTCGGTGGCGTCGGTTGTCATAATCATCAGCATGGTGCTGACGGCGGAACCCGGCCCCGGGCAACAACCTCTGCGTGACATCAAGTACGAGATGCAGCGCCTCGACCTGGCGCTCGGCGACGCGGATCCCGCCGGTGGGCAACAAATGCTGATCTTGGCAGCGGCCGACGAGATCGACGCCCTGGCCGTCGGGACTCACGCTCCCGCCGACTTGGCCGCGGATCGTACAGTCGATAAGCGGACCTTCACCCTGGCCAACACGCGGCTCGGCGAGGCGACGACCCTCATGCGCGACTTCGCCTCCCAGGCGGATCTGTCGACGAAGTTCCACTTGGAGAGCGCCGATTCTACAACGGTGATTGGCGGTCTTCGCACACTCGGTCTGACGTATATGGCCACGGCCTACAGCGTCGTCAGCCCGGTCGACGACGCGGTCCTCGAGAACCTGCGCAACCGGATCAAGGAACCCGGTGCAGAAGCACCCGACCCCCTCACGGCCGAGCAGCGCACACGCATCATGCGTCTGGTCGAGCTGGACCCGGCTGCACAGGCGGCGCTGCTCGCTGAAGTGACCCGGGAGACCCGGCAGAACATCGCCGCCGCCGGCCCCTACGGGCGTCTCTTCGACGCCCTGCTAAAGGGCCAGGTCGTATCGCTCGACCGGTTGGGCGCCCTGGCGCAGGGAACCGACGCCGACGCGACCGAATCGGTCGCGGACCTGCTCAAGGACCACTTGCTCGAGGCTGCTGTCTTCTACACGGCGGACATGCCGGATCTCGTCAAGACCGGCACTGGCTACATAGAGGCCGAGAAGTCCTTCTTCCAGAAGATTCTCGGGTTCATTGGAGCCGGCAAGGAGGCCAGCGAACCTGTTCCCGCCACTTTTTCCACCTTGGATGTCTTCACTACTTGGATGGGTAGCGAGATGGCCGCCATCGACCATCTGGATTCTGCCGTCGGCGGCGCGGTGAAGCTGCCGAATCCGGAAGCCTTCACGAACTGGGCTAAGCGATACGGCGTCTGGCTTCTGGCGGCCGTCGTCTTTCTACTCCTGCTCGGCGGAAACATGCTGTCGAAACGTCCTGAGCATCCCTTCCACGACAAGCGTTTCGTGTTCTTCATCTTCATCCTGATACCGGTTCAGACGCTCTTCGCCCACAACTGGCTGACGCTCCCCTACTATATCAACCGCGCCTTCGGCGGGACGACGGTCGGCGAGAACTTCGAGTTCTTCTCGAACCTCAACCCCATCCTGATCTTCTTCCTTGCGCCGATGGTGGCAGCTCTGACCGTAAAGGCCAAGGTCTACCCCATGATGATCTGGGGCACGCTGGTCATGGCGGCGCCGACTTTCCTGCTGACGCTGCCGCCCGCACCGGTTTTCCTGCTCACCTACATCTTGCTGATGTCGATCGGCGAAGCCATGTGGCAGCCACGTTTCCTGCAGTGGGTGGCTGAGATTGCACCTGAGGGCCAGACGGGCACCTACATGGGGATCGGGCAGTTCCCATGGTTCCTGACCAAGGTGCTGACCGGACTCTACTCGGGCTACTTCCTGTCCCAGTACTGCCCGGTGGTGGGACCGCAAAATACGCAGTTCATGTGGCTGATCTACGCTCTGATCGCCATGTTCAGTCCCGTGGCTTTGATCTTGGCTCGCGGCTGGATGATGAAGGGCATGAAGACCGCCAATAACGGCTGACCCGGCCTTCAATTACTCGGGACAGGGGAGCCGTGCATCAGCTCGGCTTCCCTTCTTACACCACCCGTCTTGCGGGTCCACACCGGGCGGTACTTCAGGGTGAGAGCAAGGAGCTAGATGCTGGTATGCCCAGTCATCCAAGTACGCGCTCGGCAAGGCGATTTACAACGCCTCTGGGAAATTGGACTCCATCGATCGGGACACGATAGGATCGTAGGTCAACCAGCCTCAACCCGCCAATGCCGCTTTTGGGCCAGCACCAGTGATCCCCAAAACAAGGCCAACCCCAATGCAGCGAGGATCTCTAGAGCGAGGCTTAAATAGTAGAGGGCTGCCGGATTTCCGAAGCTCCCAGAATAGTGCTGGATGTTCTGTAGGTTGTACGGAATCAAGAAAATGCAGTTGATGACAACAACCCCGACATATACCACCACGATTCGCAGGAGACGGCGGTCGATCATTATCCGCCCGACCCGACTGATCGTTAGAAGCAGAGCGATTAAAACGATCGCCTCCAGCAGATAGCGGATCCTGCTGTACTGCGAATCCCGAATGGAAACGGAAAGCGCCTCTCCAAAAGACATGTTGATTTCAGACGTGTAGAAATACAGATGCCGTCCCCAGGAGAACAACTTGGAGAGACCCACGAGCATCGCAGCGATGATGGCCCATTGAACCATGCTCGACCTGGCGCCACGCACTACAGACCCATAGAACACTACCAAAGATCCAGCCGCACAGAACCACGGTAGCGAATACAGGACACCCGTTAGCGAACTGAACCATCTGAAAAGGTATCCATCGACGAATGACCAGATGAAACCTGCCGCGACCATCCCGAAACCGATCACGCCCGCATTTCTCATTACGAACCTCTCCCCTCGCTCACGCGACTCGGCGATTAGCTCCAGGCGTCCGGCGAATCCGAATCCTCGGCGGTACCCGATCCAGACCCCGTCCCTTTGGCGCCCCCCCCGTTCACCGCGACACCTTTCGCCGCGTTCATCGCTCGTAGTTCGCTGCGGATGTCCTCCAGCAAACGGGAGTGCTCGTTGATCTTGTAATACCAGCAGATCAACTCGCGGCAGATGAGAAATAGGATGATCGAACCGATGACGATGCCGACCACTATGCCCGCGGCGTCATCATTGCCTCGCGCCAGGGCTGCGCCGGGAAGACAGATAACAAGCAGTGCGGTCAGGATCCAGGTACTGGTTGAGTTCTTCATTCTCATGGACTCCTGGGTTATTGGGTCAGTCGGTAGGCGGAAAAGGCGATCAAGAACAAGACCAGCCCGAACAACAACAGCAGACGGACCAGGTTGGACTGCGTCCTCTTGTCGATAAAACGTCGGAGCAGCATGAACACCAGGATGATAACCACGATGTAGACCAGAAAGTCCATAAGCCCCCCCGAACCGTAGGTTCGCACGCCTCAATACTCAAGGTATGACAAGCCCCGGCAGATATGTACAGATTATGGCCATATTATCAATATGATCAGGAGCAGCTCTCATCTGACTAATCACGTCGAGCATTCGTCGCTTCGAATGCCGCTCATTAGCACCTGATCGACATCTTTCAGCGAGATCCTAGCAAGCTGATCATGAAATGGCGAGTCCAAATTTCCCGGGACGGCTTCACCGGTTTCGAGACGTTTCACACCATTCCAAGTGCATAGTGATAGTGATCCTCTACACGACTCCCACAAGTGCTTGTCTCGCCATGTCGCCTACCTGCTGCCCGTGACGGACATCCAGAAAAAGGAGGATGCCCGCGGGCATCCTCCTTCTCTTTGCGGTCCGGCCGGCGTCGCGGGCTCAGTCGGCGTTGCGGTCCTTGCGCACGCGCTGGCCGTAGCCGTAGTACTTGTGGTCGAAGTAGTAGGGCAGCACCTCGGCGAGGTTGTTTGCCACCACGCCGATGATGTTGGTGCCCACGCTGCGCAGGATGCCCACGCCGCGCTCGCAGACGTCGCGGGGCGTGCGGCCGGCGAGCACCAGGTAGATGGCCCCGTCCACCACGTCCACGAACTGCAGGGGGTCGCTCACCGGCACTACGGGCGGACAATCCAGGATCACGATGTCGTAGTCCGCGCGCATCTTGTCGAAGACCGCGCGCACGCGGTTCTCCTGCAGCAGCTTGCTCGGATTGTCGCCGGCGTGGCCGGCGGGCAGGAAGTCCAGGTTGGCCAGCACGGTGTTGCAGGGCCGCACGCCCACGTCGTCGTCGCGCAGCATGTCGGCCAGGCCGGGGCCGCGCCCGGTGTTGAAGATGGTGTGCTGGACGGGGCGGCGCATGTCGCCGTCGATGAGCAGGATCTTCTTCTGCATGTGGTGGGCCAGCACCTGCGAGAAGTGCAGCGAAAAGAGGCTCTTACCCTCGCCACGCTCGGAACTGGTGATCATGATGCAGCGCTTGCGCTCGAGGTCGAGCTCGCGGTTGATGCGGATCATCACACGGCGCAACTCGATCGCCAGCGGCGACTCGATGTCGAATTCCTGTCCCCTGCGTTTCCTCTTGCCCAAGACCTCTCCGTCCGTTGCGCCGTCCGCGGCCTACTGGAAGCGCGGGTAGACCCACAGCAGCCCGAAGGCCGCCAGTGCCAGGATCCCGGCCACCACCAGCACCCACATCATGATCCGTCTTCGCCTCAGGTTCTCGAAGGGGCCGTCGTCGACCACCGGCAGGGCGCCGATCACCTTCAGCCTGAGCGCCGATTCGATCTGCTGCACCGACTTGAAGGAGCGGTCCAGCATCTCCGCCAGCAGGACCAGGCCCACGCCGATGGCCAGCGCCAGCACGAAGCCCATCATGGCCAGCTTCTTCTTGTCCGGCTCGATGGGCGCCAGGGGCATGCGGGGATCGCGCCGCACCACGATGCGGTAGCCGATCTCCGACATGCTGGCCGCCAGGCTCAGGTTCTCGCGGGTGATGTCCTGCTCGATGTTCTGCAGCATGTTCTGCGCCGAATCGACCTCGCTCTGCAGGCGGCTCAGGGTGGCGGCCTGCTCGGGCTGGCGCGTCAAGAAGGTGCGGTACTCCTCCACCCGCTGGCCGAAGCGGCCGGCGGTCATGTCCAGCACGTCCCGGTAGTTCAGGGAATAGAGGTACATGGTGACCGCGTGCCGGCCGGCGCCGTCGAGTTGCGGGTACTCCTCGACCACCCGGCGGCCCAGGTGGGAGTCCAGGGACAGGCGCATGGTGCCCAGCAGGTTCTGGGAGTCGCCCCCCTGGCGGTTCGTCAGCGCGGCCTCGACCTGGACGAACTCCAGGTCCGTCAGGTCGCGCTTGATGACCAGCAGGTCGCTGTCGCGCCCGATGAGCTGCGCCAGCTGTGCCACGGCCGGCAGCACGTCCGTCGCCGCCTCGCGGTGCTGGGTGATGTCGCTGATCTCCAGCTCGCTGATGCGCCGCCGCAGGTCCGCGAGCAGGCTCTCGGCCTGGTTCAGGTTCTGCTCGTTGACCGGATTGCCCACCAGCGACGTCGAGAGCATCGACCGCTGGAACTCGGTGAGCCGGTTCTGGGCGTCCTGGAGCCGCGCCAGCGCCACCTCGCGCTGTTCGATGAGGAAGTCGCGCGTGGTGGTGGAGCGCTCGAGCCGTCCGGCCTGCTCCTCCTCCAGGAAACGGTCGAGGATCTCCCGCGCCAGGCGGAAGGCCAGCTCCGGCCGCTCGTGCCGCACGCCGATGGCGAAGATCTGCGGCTCGCGGTTGATCACGCGGATGCTCTTCTCCAGGGTGGAGACCATGCGGTCCAGGGCGAAGCCCTCCGCGGTCTGGCCCGTGTCCTGGATCACGCCCGACTCCACCAGGCCCGGCAGCATGTCCCTGGGTGTGAGGTTGAGCTCCGACACCACGCGCTGCAGGAAGATGGGACTGGTGATGATGGTGCGGATCAGGGTCATGGTCTCGCGGTCGGCGTCGCGCGAGCTGCGGTAGCGGGGCATGCCCTCGGAGAGGGTGCGCGACGCGGTGGCCTCCCGGATCACGCGCACCTGGCCGGCCGAGAAGTAGATGGGTTCCATGGTCTTGATGGCCACGTAGGCCATCCCCAGGCAGAGCACGAAGGGGATCAGGAACAGCCACTTGCGGCGCAGGAACATGCGCAGCAGGTCGGCGGGATTGAAACCGCTGCCCTGTTCCAGTTCGTCGTCGTCGAACTGATCCATGATCATCGTCAAGCCTCGATCTTGCTGGTGGCCACGCGTCCCGGGGGTATGGGGACGCGGAAACCTGCTCAAGTTAACGCAACTCGTCCCCCAGTTCAATCTCGCATCAGGCGCCGCGTTAACCCGCGGACGCGTTCCGCGCCCCGGTGTCGCCGCCCGGCGACCGGACCCGCGCACGGAGGATGGACATGTCCACGATCCCGCACCCCGGCCGCAGTCGCGCCCCGGCCGTTCTCTGGGTTATCGGCGCGTTTCTCGGAAGCCTGACAGGCGGTTGCGGCGGTGACCGTCCCGGGGACCCCGCGTCGGATCCGCCCCGGATCCACACCGTGGACGGGACCTACCCGGCGGAACTGGCGGCTTTCCTGGAACCGCCCGGCGGGGAGCACGCCTGGCTCTGGCGCGGCCCGGACGACGCGGCCCCGCGCACGGCCGTCCTGAACGTCGACGGTGCGTGCTGGAGCTGGCGGCTCGACCTCGATCCCGCCTCGCCGGTGCTGCCGCCGTGGCTGCACCTGGAGCCCCGCGAGCCCGATCTCTGGCACGACTTCGCGACCCGCCCCGATACAACCGCGCCCGGCGCCTGGTTCCCCCTGTCGCGCCAGGCCCTGCGTTCACCCTACTACCACGACCTGCTCGCCCTGCTGCAGGCCCTGACCACGCCGCGCTTCGGCCAGATCGTGTGCCACTGGTTCGAACGCCCCGTGCCCGTACACGGCGGCCCGGCCGTGAGCGGCGCGGTGGACCTCGGCGCCTGCTTCGCAGCGGCCGTCGCCGCCTGGAACGAGGGACCCGGGCCCGACCTCTTCGCGTGGGATCCCGGCACGGCCCTGGGCACCCGCCTGCTGCACCTGCCGGGCCATCAACTGAGCCCGCCCATGAGCGCGTCGCTCGTCCAGCGCGACGAACGGGGCCGCGCGCTGCGCCTGCAGATCCGGGTGGGCGACACCTACGACGCCCCCCACGACGAACGCTACGCGCGGCGGGGCTTCGCCCACGAGCTGGCGCACGCCCTGCTGTTGTGGGGACACAGTCTGGACCGGGATCACGTGCTCTGGCACTTCGGACCGCTGGTGGAGCGCCCGTCGCTGGACGAGCGACGGGCCGTGGCCCTGCTGCAGGCCCTGCCCGCGGGGATGGACATCAGCGTCTACGGACGCTCAACGGAACTCGATCCCCCAGGGCAGGAGCGCCAGGGGGCGTCCGTCGCAGAGCTCGACCTGGTGCAGCAGGCCCGAGCCGGCCAGGGCCCGTAGCTCGGGCGTCAGGGGCGTCGAGGCGTCCGTCTCGCGCAGGACGCGCAGGACCCAGCGCTCCAGCAGCCCGAGTTGCCTCTCGCGGGTGACCAGCGTCAGGGGCTCGTCCTGCGGCACGTCCAGCAGGCTTCGCACCGAGGCCAGGGCCCGGTCCAGCCCGCCGAGCCCGTCCACCAGGCCGGCGTCGAGGGCCTGGCTGCCGGTCCAGACGCGGCCCTGGGCGACCGCGTGCACCTGGTCGCGGTCCAGGCCGCGTCCCTCGGCCACGCGAGCCAGGAAGCGCTCGTAGAACTCGTCCAGATGGGTCTGGAGCAGACGGCGCTGTGACGGGGAGAACTTGGCGTGGTCGGCGAAGATCAGGGCATTCTCGCCGCGCTGCACGTATTCACGCTGGACGCCGATCTTGTCGAAGAAGCCGTGCCGGTCGATTTTGCCGGCGAAGACGCCGATGGAGCCGGTCAGGGTGCCCGGCGCGGCGAAGATGGAGTCCGCCCCGCAGGACACGTAGTACCCGCCCGAGGCCGCGTAGCCGGCCATCGACACCACCACGGGCTTGTAGGCCTGCGCGGCCACCACCTCGTGCCAGATCACGTCGCTGGCGCTGGCCGAGCCGCCCGGGCTGTCCACGCGCAGCACGATGGCGTCGATGCGGTCGTCGAGGGCCGCGTCGCGCAGCCGCTCCGCCACGGTGGCGCTGCCCGCGGTGGCGCCCCGCCAGCTGTCGCTGGACTCGCCGTCGACGATGGTCCCGGTCACGGGCACCAGGGCCACGCGGGGTCCGCCGCGCCCGCCGCCGCCGCCGTACACGTAGTCCCACATCTCGGTGGTGCGCTCGTCCGTGAAGACGGCGTCGCGGAAGTCCTGGAAGTAGCTCACCGTATCCGCCAGCCCGACCTCGACCGCGCCGGCCGCGTCCCAGACGCCCCGGTCCACCGCCGAAGCGGCCGCCTCGCGCGTCAGGCCGCGCCCCGCCGCGAGGATGTCCAGGTAGCGCCGGTACTGGTCGTCGACCAGGGCCTCGATCATCTCACGGTGGGCGTCGGTGGCCGAGGTGCGCGTCATCATTTCGGGTGCCGACTTGTAGCGGCCCACGTGGACGTAGTCGGCCTCCATGCCCAGCTTCTCGAGGGTGCCGGCCAGGAAGGTCATCTCGGCGGCGGCGCCGGTGATCATCAGCACGCCCTCGGGCGGCATGGCCACCGTACCGGCGGCCATGGCCAGGGCGTACTCGCGGGTTCCGCCCACGGTGAGCCAGGCCGCGACCGGCTTGCCCGTGGCGGCGAAGTGCGCCACCGCGTCCCGCAGCTCCTCGAGCTGGGCCCAGTGCATGGGCGCGTACTCGATGCGCAGCAGCAGCCCGGTGATGCCGTCGTCCCGCGCGGCGCGGCGCAGGGCCGAGGTCATCTCGCTCATGACCGGCCGGTAGCCCGCCGTGGCCATCCCCACCAGGCTCTGCTCACGCTTCTCGGCGTAGCGGCCGTCGACGGTCCAGTGCAGCACGCCCCGCGTGGGCCCGCCGGCGTCCCCCTCCAGCTGGCGCAGCAGCAGCCAGCCGGCCAGCAGCGCGCCGCACACCAGGACCAGCACGATCAACATGACGATCCAGAACTTCTTCATGCCCCCTCCAGGGTGCTCAGGACGCGTCCCGCATCTGCAGGCAGCGCCCGACGAAAGCGGCCAGGGACTGCGCCGCCCGATCGATCTTGCGGAAGACCGGTATGCCGGCCGCCTCGATCATGGTGGTCATGGGATCGTAGAGGTCGCCGGAGTCGATCACGACCACGGCCGGCTTGCCGGCCCCGCCCAGGATGCGGATGAAGGCGCCGGGCTGGGAGTCCGGCCCCGTGATGTCCTCGGCGTGTCCGCCGGCGGGATCGGCGACGAGGTTGTCCAGTGAAGGCGTGACGGGCACCGAGGAGATGACGGCGCAGTCGATCTCGTCGCTGGCCAGGATCGCCTCCACCGAGCGTGCGTAGGCCGCCGTGCCCGCGATGGGCGTGGCGTCCACCGGGTTGTCGCGGTGGGCGTAGGCCGGCAGCGCGTCGTCCAGCACCGTCGTGACCTCCGACGTGAAGGGGCGCAGGGTGAAGCCGTCCATGGCGTCCATCACCACCGAACACTCGAAGCCGGCGTTGCTCATGACGCCGAGGCGGTCACCGCGCGCGCGCCGGGGCATGAGCATGGTGAAGACCTTCAGGTAGTCCTCGAAGTCCTCCAGTGTCTCGGCCACCAGCACGCCCGCCGCTTCCAGGCAGGCGCGCGAGATGTCGTAGTCCCCCGCCAGGGAGGCCGTGTGGCTGGCCGCCGCCTGGGCGCCCAGGGGCGTCTTGCCCGCCTTGAAGACGATGACCTGCTTGCCGCGCGCCGCCGCCTCGCGGGCGAAGGCGGCGAAGCGGGCGCCGTCGCCGGGCTGGAAGCCCTCGATGTAGCAGCCGATCACCTCCACCTCGTCCACCCGGTTGAAGTGGGCCAGGAAATCCGCCACCGAGAGGTCCATCTGGTTGCCGAAGCTGATGCTGGCCCGCGGGTTGATCACCCCGTCGTAATTGCTGGCGAAGGTCACCAGGTAGGCGCCCGACTGGCTCACTACGGCCAGGTTGCCGCCGATGTCGGCCTCGGCGAAGGGCAGCTTGTAGGGCGGCAGGAAGAAGGTGTTGTACTCGTCGCGGCTGACGATGCCCAGGCAGTTGCCGCCCACCATGACGGGTGCGCCGTCGCCCCGCGCGTGGCCCGTGGCCAGGCTCGTCTCGATGTCGCGGGCCAGCTGCGATTCGCCCGTCTCGGCGAATCCGCCCGGGATCAGGATCACGCTGGCGGCGGCATCCCGCGCCACCAGTTCGGCGATGGCGTCCCGCGCGCCGGCGGCCGGGATGCAGACCACGGCCAGGTCGACCCGCTCGGGCAGCTCGGCGATGCTCTTGACGCAGGGCACGCCGTCGATCGTGCCGCCCTCCGGGTGGACGACGTGGAGCCGGTCGGCGGGCACGCCCTGTGAGCGTTTCAGGTTGCGCATGATGATGCGTCCGGGATTGGCGGCGCGCGCGCTCACGCCCAGCACGGCGGCGCTGCGCGGGTGCAGCAGCTGCTCGATCAGGGCCAGCGGCCTCTCCGACCGCGGCCACCTCCGGTCCGAGACCAGGCCCACACCGTCGATGGCCACGAGCTCGCCGTCCACGGCCACCGCGGGATTGATCTCCAGTTCCTCGAGGGTCGCCTCTCCCTCGCCGCCGGGGCCGAAGGCCTCGGCCAGTCCGGCCAGGCGCACGACCACGTCCGCGAGGTCGCCACCGTCCAGGGGCGGGTCGCCGTAGAGGCGCGAGGGCCGGCAGAGCAGCGAGAGCAGGGGATGCCCTTCGAGGGCTGCGCGGGCCGTGTCGCGGGTCAGGCCGTCCGCCGGCAGGATCAGCCGGCTGCGCCCGCCGGTGCCTTCGCCGTACCACTCTGTCAGCACGCCGCCCAGGCCGACGACCACCACGGGCCCGAAGGCCGCGTCCTGGGTCAGGCTCAGCAGCAGTTCCTGGCCGGGCACGTTGGCCCCGTGGGGCACGAACTCGGTGGCCAGGATCCCCTCGGCTGCTCCCGGGGCGGCGGCCGCGACGGTCGCGAGCATATCGTCGGCGGCGGCCACGAGGCCGGCCGCTGTCGGGTCCGCGAGGACACGCACGCCGCCCAGGTCGCTCTTGTGCAGGATCTCGCGGCCCAGGACCTTCAGCACCAGCCGGCCCCGCCCCGCGGCCAGGGCCAGGGCCCGCTCCGCCCACTGCGCGCGCGCGGCCGCGTCGACCCCGGTCTCGAGGGTCTCGTGGCGGCAGGTCTTCAGACCGACGGTCTCCAGCAGGCCGTAGACCTCGCGCTCGTTGAGCCGCCGCTCGCGTTCGGAACCGGCCTCGGCCAGGGGGGCGGTCAGCATCGCGTCGATGAGAACTTTTCGTGCGGTCGCCAATGGGCCTCCTCCGCCGGAAGCGGGCTTGTGGCGCGGCCGGGTGTCAGAAGCCCAGGCCAGCGGACAGGGTGATGAAATCGGTGTCACCAAGATGATGCCAGAGTCCCTTGATCTCAAGGAGCGCGAACTTGGTGCCGGTGCCGATCACGATCGTGAACTCTCTGTCCGGATCCAGGTCCGTGCCGCCCACGTCGGCATCGGGGAAGGCGTAGCCCACGCCGCCGAAGATCGACGGTCCGGCGGGTATGCTCAGGCTACCGGTGGCCAGGATCTCCAGGAACTTGTAGCTGTCGTCGGCGCCGGCCCCGGGCATGCGGTGGTAGATCACGCTGGGGCCCGCCGAGAAGGTCAACGGCACCACGGGAAAGTGCATGGACAGGCCGCCGTGGTAGCCCATGTCGGCGCCGTCGTTGAGATCGCCCATGGGCACGGTGAAGCCGGCGAGCAGCTGGGTGCCGGCGGTCGCCGGCGCCGCGCAGCAGAGGACGGCGAGGCAGAGGATGGTCAGGGAAACGTGCGGCTTGGTGAAGGACATGCGAGTCTCCTTTCTCGACATCAGTCGGGTCGGCTCCGTCTCGAGCGGGCCGAGTCTACACCATCAACGTTCGGCGGTAGACGCAAAAAAAGGGCGCCGGTCGAATGACCGGCGCCCTCGAGAATCCGGCGGCGTCCTACTCTCCCACACAGTCACCCATGCAGTACCATCGGCGCAACGGCGTTTCACTACTGTGTTCGGAAAGGGAACAGGTGGTTCCACCGCGCTATAGCCACCGAAAAACGGTGTCGTTAATGACCGAATATAGAGGGCATCAGAAGACGCAACTTTGAAAACAATCCGCCGCGACTTTCCCCACGGGGGGAAAGAAGATGATTAAGCCTCACGGCTTAT
>CAZTWK010000003.1:0-71195 GCA_964617805.1 uncultured Fibrobacteraceae bacterium
CTGGCGTGAGGAGCCGCAGCCGAAGTTGCCGGCGGTGACGACGATGTCGCCCGGCGCGGCCTTGTCGGCGAAGTCGGTCCAGCCTTCGAGGTTGTCGAAGGCGTACTGGCCCATCTCGGCCAGGTCGGTGATGGCCAGGTAGCGGTTGTGGAAGATCATGTCGGTGTCGATGTTCTCGACATCGATGACCCAGGCGCGGCCCACCAGCACCGTGGGTTTATGTGCGGCCGCCTCCGTGGGGTTGCTCTGGGCGGTCGTCGCGGCGCCAGCGCCGATCTCGAAGGCGACCGGCTCCGCCGGCATGGTGTCGACCGTGCAGATGACGCCCGCCACGGCGGTGGCGGCGGCCGTTTCCGGGCTGGCCAGGTAGACCTCGCCCTTGCCCTGCTTGCCGGCGAAGTTGCGGTTGCCCGTGCTGACCGTAACCTCGCCCGGGCCGTTCTGGCCGATCTGTCCCGCGGCGCAGCCGCCGCAGCCGGCGTTGCCCACCAGGGCGCCGGCCTTCATGAACAGGTCGACGAGGCCCTCGTCCAGGCAGGCCTCCCACACGACGCGCGTGCTGGGCACCACCTTGAGCACCACGCCCGGCGCCACGGAGCGGCCCTCGAGGATCCGCGCGGCGCGGCGCAGGTCCTCCAGGCGGCCGTTGGTGCAGGAGCCGATGAAGACCGAGTCGACCTTGCGGCCGGCGACCTCGCTCACCGGCACCGTGTCCTCGGGGTGGCCGGGGCGGGCGACCATGGGCTGCAGGCCGTCGATGTCCACCTCGAAGGTCGCGTCGTAGTTCGCGTCCGGGTCGGCGGTGATGGGGGCGAAGTCGCGTCCGCCGGCGGCGCGGCAGAAGTCCAGCACGGCCCGGTTGGGCTCGAACAGGGAGATGATGCCGCCCATCTCGGTGGACATGCTGGCGATGGTCACGCGGTCGGGCACGTCCAGCTCGTCGACGATATCGCCGGTGATCTCGGCGGCGTAGCCCAGCAGGCCGCCGGCGCCGAGGGTCTGCAGCATCTTCAGTACGATGTCCTTGGCGGTGGCCGCGGGCGCGGGGCGTCCCTTGAGCACCACCCTGCACGACTTGGGCACCTTGAACCACACCTTGCCCGAACTCCAGGCGTAGGCGATGTCCTGGTCGCCCATGCCCTGTCCGAAGGCGCCCACGGCGCCCATGATGTTGGCGTGGGAGTCGGTGCTCACGAAGGTGGAGCCGGGGCCGACGAGACCGTCGTCGATGGCCACGTGGGTACCGATGCCCTGGGTGATGTCGCGCAGTCCGACGCCCGTCTCGCGGGCGAAGACGCGGCAGATCTGCTGGTTGGCCGCGTAGCCCTGGTCGCTGCCGCCGGGATTGCAATCGAAGGTGAAGAGGGTCCTGGCGGCGTCGTCCACGCCGAGACCGGCCTGCTGCAGGTTCTTGACCACGTTGGCGCCGCCGAAGTCCCGCGCGGCACGGATGTCCACGCGCATGTCGATGGTGTCGCCCGGCTGGACGACATCCTGGTCGCAGTGGTCGGCGATGATCTTCTCGATAAGGGTGAGGCCCACGTCGTGCCCTCCTGGTGGTGCGGTGACGGTTATTCTTCGTCGGGATCGACGAAGCGGAAATCCGGGGCTTCCCCGGTGAGCATGGCGGCCATGCCGGTCGCCGTCTCGCGCGAGTCCCAGCAGCGCTGCTGGGCTTCGTATTCCAGGGACAGCATGGTGGTCAGGTCGAACTGTGGCGATTGCTGCACGGCCATCTTGCTGAGCTGCAGGGCCGGCTGCGGGATCGTGGCCAGGCGGCGCGCGAAGCGCTCCACCTCGTCCTCCCAGACGTCGGCGGCCACCACGCGGTCGACCAGGCCGTTGCGCGCGGCCTCCTCGGCGGGGATCGAGCGGCCGGACCAGAAGAGTTCCAGGGTGCGGTTGGGGCCGATCAGGCGCGGCAGGGTGTAGGTGAGGCCCCAGTCGGGGAGCAGGCCGTGCCGGATGTCCTGCAGGGTGAAGGTGGCGGTGGCGCAGGCCAGGCGCACGTCGGCGGCCATGACCAGGCCGAAGCCCGCGTCGCGCACGTCGCCGTTGACCGCGGCCACGACCGGCTTGCCCATCTCCTGCAAGAGCGTGACCACGCGGCGCACGGTGTCGAGGCTGGCCGACAAGTCCTCCATGCCCTCGCCCCGGGTGCGGGATTCCGCGGCCGAGCGCAGGCCCATGGTGGCGTCGAAGGAACCGCCCGAGTCGCTCAGCAGGATGACCCGTGCGGCGGCGTCCTCCTGCAGGCGGAGCAGGATGTCGACCAGTTCGTCGCCGAGCTCGCGCAGGGGCGGCGAATCGGGGCCGAGCAGCGAGATCGTCGCCACGCCGTCGGCGATTTCGCAGTCGAAGTACTCGTAGTTCATGGCTCGCTCCTCGCACGGGCGTCGTCTCGGTCCGGGGACGGCCGCGCGCCGTCCTAACCGACACGATAATACCCGAGAAGGCGGTGTCAACGCCGGCGGGCTCGAGGGTGGACAAGGTCCGGGGCCGGACCTATGCTGGCATCGCCGGAATGGTCCGGCGCGGCAGTCTGGAGACGGGTATGCGGGTGTTCATGGCCGGTGGTACCGGGCTGATCGGACGGGCCCTCACACGGGGCCTGCTCGAACGGGGAGACGGGGTGGTCTGCCTCACGCGCGACCGCCGCCGGGCCCTGTCCCGCCTGCCGCGGCCGGTCGAGATCGTCGAGGGCGACCCCGTGGAGGCGGGCCCCTGGCAGGACGCCCTGGACGAATGCGACGCCGTGATCAACCTGGCAGGGGAGTCGCTGGCCGCGGGGCGCTGGACCCGCCGCCGCAAGCACCTCTTCCGCCGCTCGCGCCTGGAGACCACCCGCAACCTGGTCGACGCCATCAACGCGCGGCCGGCGGTGCGGACCCTGCTGAGCGGGTCGGCGGTGGGCTACTACGCGGAGGCCGACCGGCAACCCCTCTACGAGGAGCGCGAGCCGGGCGTGGACTTCCTGGGACGGCTGGCCCACGAGTGGGAGGGCTGCGCGCTGGAGGCCGATTCGGGGGAGACCCGCGTGGCGCTGTTGCGCACGGGCCTGGTCCTGTCCCGCGACTGCGAGGCCCTCGAGCGCCTGGTCATGCCCTACCGCTTCGGCCTGGGCGGCCCGCTGGGCAACCCGCGCGCCTACTTCCCCTGGATCCACGTGGCGGACATGGTGCGGGCCACCCTCTTCCTGCTCGACCGCGACGACATCTCCGGCCCCGTCAACATGGTGGCCCCCGATCCGCCCACCCAGAAGGAGTTCGCCGCGATCCTCGGCGGCATCCTGGGCAAGCGCGGCACCTTGCACACCCCCGGCTTCCTCATCCGCCTCGCGCTGGGCGAAAAGGCGGACATGATCCTCTCCAGCTGCCGGGCCGTCCCCAAAGTGCTCCGCGCAAACGGATTCAGCTTCACCTACCGGGACCTCGAGCCCGCCCTGCAGGACCTTCTCCGCTGACATAGAAGTAGACGCTTTCGTTGTAGGCTGACAGCGGGACAGACACCTCGCACACGCGCATCGAGTCTCCGGCTCTTCGAGAGTCGCTCGATGCGCGTGTGCGAGGTGTCTGTCCCTTACCCTACAACGAAAGCGTCTACTTCTATGTCACCGGAAGAGAAACGGTCCAGGGAGAGGGAGTCGATGATGGGGTCGGATTCGTCGGTGAGGATGTGGCGGGCCATCTTGCGGGCGGCGACGGGGGCCAGCATGAAGCCGTGGCCGCTGAAGCCGCAGGCGTGGAAGTAGCCGTCGAGGCCGGGGACGCCGCCGAGGATGGGGCGGTGGTCGGGGGTGACGTCGTACATGCCGGCCCATTGCCGCATGAGGCGCAGATTGGCGGCGGGGGGGTAGTAGTTGATCAGGGCGCGGGCGAAACGGACGGCGAAGCGGAGCTGGCTGCGGGTGTCGAACTGTCCGGGGTCGTTCCAGTGGGGCTCGCCCGGGTCGCCGATGCCGCCGAGGAGTTCGCCGCGCATGCTCTGGCTGAAGTAGATGCCGTTGCTGATGGAGATGACCATGGGGTCCAGGAACGGCTTGCAGGACTCGCTGACCATGATCTCGTGCCGCTCCTGCCGGTTGGGCAGGGCCACCCCTACCTTGGCCGCCAGGGTGCGGGCCCAGGGGCCGGCGCAGTTGATCAGACGCGGCGTCGCGATGTCGCCGCGGTCGGTGCGGACGCCGGCGATGCGGTCGCCCTCGAGGGTCACGTCCCGCAGGGCGGTGCGGATGAAGATGCGCACGCCCAGGCGCTGCGCCGCCCGCGCGTAGCCCCAGACCACCGAGAAGGGATAGGCGGTGCCGTCGTCGGGGCAGAACAGCGCCCCTGCGAGGCGGTCCACGTCGAGCTGCGGCACCAGCTTCAGGCAGTCGCGCGGCTGCAGGTACTCGCTGCGCACGCCGCAGCGGTTCTGCAGGGCCACGGCGTCGCGCAGGGTGTCGAGCTGGGCGGCGTCCTCGGTCACCATCAGGTAGCCGCCCTGGCGGAAGTAGGTGTGCAGGCCGAGCTCGCCCGCGAGGCGCTCGTAGCAGGCCACGCTCTCGCGGGCCAGCAGGATGTTCTCCTCGGTGGTCCACACCTGGCGGATGCCGCCGCCGCAGCGGCCGGTGGAGCCGCTGCCCAGGTAGGCCCGCTCCAGCACGACGATGTCCTTCAGGCCGCGCCGCGCCAGCTCCACCGAGACCGCGAGGCCGTTGATGCCGCCGCCCACGATGACCGCGTCGGCGCGCGCGGGGACGGGTCCGTCGGGCAGGGGGATCATGGGGCGTCCTCCCCGTCGGCATCCTCGAGGGCGCCCAGCAGGGGCGGGGGTTCGAGGCCGGCCAGCTCGGCGAAGCTCACCGGCTCGATAGGCGGGCGGATGTTCGTCAGCCGGATCTCGCCGGGGGGCACGCCCCGCAGGGCGGCGAGCTCCAGCGCGGCCTCCACCAGGCAGCCCTTGCCCTGGCAGAAGCCGGTGCTCACGCCGGTGTAGCGCTTGAGGGACTCCAGCTCGGTGAAACCCTCGGCGAAGGCCTTGCCGAACTCGTCGCGGGTCACGTCCTCGCAGCGGCACAGGATGCGCTTGCTCACGATACGACCTCCCCGCACAGGTCCTCGGGCGCGAGACCGGCGGCCTCGCCGACCACCGCCAGGGGCGAGCCGGACGGGTCCGGGTCGCGGGGCACGAAGCCGCCCCGGTCGGGATCGAGCGCCAGGTCCGCGCCGAGCTGGTAGGGCACGTCGTGGGCCGGCTTGGCCCGCGTGCAGATCACGGCCAGCTCGGCCGGCACGCGCACGCGGCCGCCCGCGCCGGCGCAGGCGAGCTGGGCGAGGGCCCCGTCGCGGGCCGAGGCCCGCTCGGGCGCCAGGTTCGTGTGCAGCGGCCAGCCCAGCCGCTGGGCGGTGGCCAGGGCCTCGCCGTCGGCCTCGGCGTCCGCGTCGAGGAACAGTGTCGGCCTCGCGCCCGCGGCGTGGAGCAGGGCCGCCGAGAGCCACAGGTCCGGACCGTGCCCGCACACGGCCGCGCGGGTCCCGGCCAGGCGTAGGCCCTGCACGGCCGCCAGCCGGTAGAGGGCGCGGGGGCCGATCAGGCCGGGCAGGTCGTCGTTCTCGAAGCCGCCGCAGCGGTCCCAGGCGCCGCCCGCCCAGACGATGCGTCCGGCGCGCAGCAACAGCAGGCCGTCGCTATCCTTGAGCAACAGCATGTCGGGCTGGTAGGCCCCCACGACGCGGGTGCCGGCGCGGAGTTCGATGCGGTCCTCGGCCGCGACCGCGCGCGCGGCGGCGTCCAGGCGGTCGTGCAGCCGCGCGAGGCGGGGCAGGGCGGCCAGGATGTCGTCGCCCGACTCGGCCACGCGCGCCAGGGCGGCGCGGCGGGGGCCGCCGGGAGCGGGCAGGTCGTCGCAGAGCAGCACGTCGCCGGGCGCGGCCAGGGCGGCGTCGAGACCGGCGGCCCCGGCGCCGATCACCACCGTCGCCAGGCGGCCCAGGTCGCGGGCGGGGGGGACGGCGGCGCGGGCGGCGGCCGGGCCGTCGGGCAGCTTGCCGACGCCGGTCATGGGACGCAGAGCGCCCAGGAAGGCGCGGCGCAGCGGCGCGGGGCGGGTGAACCACTTGAAGTAGAAGCCCACCGGCAGCAGGTGGCCGCCGGCGTCGAGGGTCATGTGGAGGAGGGGCGCGTAGATCGCGCCGGTGTCCTGGCGCTCGACGACCAGGCCCTCGCGCACGGTCGTATGGCAGGCGCGCACGTTGGGCACGCCGTCGATGCGCAGCAGACAGCTCATGCACTGGCCGCGGACGCAGGCGAGTCCCCGCGGGCGGCCGAACTTGTGGCTGTGGGACAGCACCTTGACGCCGTGCTCCCACAGGGCCGCGGCCACGCTGAGGCCGGGGCGGCAGGCCAGCCGCCGGCCGGCGAAGACGATGGTGACCGTCGAGTCGGACAAGGGCGGCATCCTCCCTGGCCGGAGCGGGTTCGGTGACGGGACGGCCGGTGCGCAAGGGGGACCGGCCCTGCCAAGGTACTCGGTTTTCTTCCCTTTCGCCCCGCAGACGCGGAACACATATTTGACGTCCCCGAATCAAAGTCAACAGGAAGCCAAAGGGGAGTGGACATGTCCAGCGAAACCTTCGCCTCGGTGCGCAGCGACGCCATCTCGCGCAACGTGGAATTCGTCGATCTGAAGGTGCTCGATCTCGTGGGGCGCCTGCACCACATCACCTTCCCCTTCGAACGCTTCACCCTCGAGACCATGGCCGAGGGCATCGGCTTCGACGGCTCCAGCTACGGCTTCCTCAAGGTCGAGAACAGCGACATGGTGCTGATCCCGGACCTGTCCACGGCCCACACGGACCCCTTCCGCGACCGGCCCACGCTGACCATGTTCGCCGGGGTCCGTCACGTGGATGCCGAGCGCACGCCCTTCGCCCAGGACGGCCGCACCATCGTGCGCCGCGCCGAGCAGGCCCTGCGCGACCTGGGCATCGCCGAGTCCACGCGCTGGATCCCCGAGTACGAGTTCCACATCTTCGAGGACACCCAGTACGAGTCGGACGTCACGCGCTCGAGCTACGCCATGATCAGCGGCGAACGCTTCTTCCAGAACGCCTATCACGCCTGCAATCCCCACGACCACTACGACGACTTCCGCGACGAGGCCTGCGCCCTGATGCGCGACTTCAACATCGAGACGCGCTACCACCACCACGAGGTCGGGGACAAGGCCCAGCAGGAGATCGAGGGCTGGCTGTCGGACCTGCCGACCACCTGCGACAACGCGGTGCTCGCCAAGTACATCCTGTTCAACCTGGCCGACCGGCACGGCCTGAAGGTCACCTTCATGCCCAAGCCCCTGCTGGACAACGCCGGCAGCGGCTGGCACCTGCACCAGCTCCTGCTGGGCGCCGACGGCCTCAACATCTTCGACGATCCCGACGGCTACGCGGGGCTGAGCCGCACCGCCCTGCACTACATCGGCGGCGTGCTCAAGCACAGTCCGGCCCTCTGCGCCCTGACCAACCCCAGCACCAACTCCTACAAGCGGCTGGTGCCGGGCTTCGAGGCGCCCACGGCCATCACCTACGGACGCAGCAACCGCGGCGCGGCCATCCGCATTCCCAGCTACGTGGCCGATCCGGCCCACCGCCGCATCGAGTACCGTCCGCCGGACTTCACCTGCAATCCCTACCTGGCCGCCTCGGCGGTCCTGATGGCGGGCATCGACGGCATCGTCAACGAGATCGATCCCGACGCCGAGGGCTTCCACCCCGAGGACGCCCCCTCGCAGGAGTCCCGTGGCGAAGTGCAGTTCCTGCCCCGCTCCCTGGACGACGCCCTGGACGCCCTCGAGGTCGACCACGACTTCCTGCTGCGCAACGACGTGTTCCCCAAGGTGCTGATCCGGCGCTGGCTGGAGATCAAGCGCAAGGAGATCCGGGCCATCAACCGGCGGCCGCATCCCTACGAGTTCACCATGTACTTTGACATGTAGGTAGGGATGGGGAATACTGTGCCCGACTCGCCAGTCCGACATGCCACGGGCTGTCGAGTCGGGCACAGTATTCCCCATCCCAGCAAGGTTGCTCATGATCGAGTTCACGGTGAAGACCAGCGGTCGGACGGATTTCGTGGACATCACCGCCCAGGTCCAGGCGGCGGCCAAGGAACTGGACGTCGTGGATGGGGCGGTGCTGGTCTGGGTGCCGCACACGACGGCCGCGGTGACGGTGAACGAGGGGGCCGATCCGGACGTGGTGCGCGACATGGCGGACGCCCTGGACCGCATGGCGCCCTGGACGGCGGGTTACCGGCACGCCGAGGGCAACGCCGCGGCCCACGTCAAGTCCAGCCTCTTCGGCTGCGACCAGACCGTGCCGGTGGTCGGGGGGCGCCTGTCCCTGGGCACCTGGCAGACCGTCTGGTTCTGCGATTTCGATGGTCCCCGCACCCGCAAGGTCCGTGTCGGCGTTCTGGCCCGCGACGGCTAGCCAGCGGGGCACACCGATGCTATGATCCCCCGGCTGCATCCCAGCCGAGACGCACGATCCTCCCGAGCGGAGTCATGAAGGAACGCATCTACTATCATCGCGCCTACAAGAAGCTCGCCCGCATCCAGCGCGGGTCGGCGGTGCTGCTCTTCGCGCTGGTGGTGGTGCTGGACGCCTGCATCGCCATCTGGCACGCCCCGATCCTGGAGCGCTTCGTGGGCGCGGTGGCGCGGATCCTGGCCTGGTGCGGCGTGCCGACCACCGTGACGACCTGGACCTTCCTGCCCACCTGGGTCACGCGCATGCCCGTGCTCGACGCCGAGGGCGCCTACCCCTCGCGCCGCTTCGCGCTGGCGGCCTTCGTGATCAGCGTGCTGCTGGTGGCCCTGATGCCGCGCATCCGGGTCCTGCCCAAGGTGATCCGGGTCTACGTGGTGTTCCTGGCCCTGCTGAACACGGTCTCGGCGGGCTTCTTCGTGCTGGCGCCCCAGCTCTTCCCCTACGACGTGATCGACTTCTCCCTGCTGTACATGGGCACCCAGTTCGGCATCTGGCTGCTGCTGCCGGTGGTGATGGGGGTGGCCCTGGCGCCGATCCACGCACCGACGCTGGAGAAGATGCTGGTGATCCTGCTGACCGTCTGCTACGCGGCGCTCTTCGGGGCCGTGCGCTACGCCGCCTTCCTGTACCTGCTCGACGCCATCACGGTGCTGCACATGGCGGCCATGTTCTTCGCCCTGGGGCCCCTGATCGATTTCGTCTACCTGGTGGCCATCTACGCCATCTACGTGAACATCGTCGCGCTGCGCCTGGGGAACAAACCGGAGATCTGGCGATGGTCGTTCTGATCCTGAAGCTCTACGTGATCCTGGTCGTGCTGATCATGGCCGTCTACGCGGTGCGGCACTACCTGTTCACCGTCAACCGGCTCACCGGCGACCAGCGTCTCGGCTACCACGACATCGTCGACAGCGACCTGCCGCGCATCTCCGTGCTGATCCCCATGCACAACGAGGAGAAGGTGGCGCGCCAGTCCCTGGAGACCCTCCTGCGCTGCGAGTACCCGCGCGAACTGCTGGAGATCATCCCCATCGACGACCATTCGACCGACGGCACGGGCGCCATCCTGGACGAGCTCGCCGCCGCGCACCCGGTGATCCGGCCCCTGCACCGCGACCGGGGGCTGCGGGGCAAGCCGCCGGCCCTGAACGACGCGCTGCTGCTGTCGGCCGGCGAGATCATCATCGTCTTCGACGCCGACTACCTGCCCGGGCGCGGCTGCCTGCGCGACCTGGCCATCAACTTCAAGGACCCCGAGGTGGGCGCCGTGATGGGCCGCGTGGTGCCGCTGAACACCCGCGCCAACCTCCTGACCCGCCTGCTGGACCTCGAGCGCAGCGGCGGCTACCAGGTCGATCAGCAGGCCCGCCACAACCTGCGCCTGATGCCCCAGTACGGCGGCACCGTGGGCGGTTTCCGCCGCGACCTGGCCCTGAGCTTCGGCGGCTTCGACCCGCGCGTGCTGGCCGAGGACACCGACCTCACCTACCGCCTCTACATCGGCGGCTGGAAGGTGATCTACGCCAACAAGGTGGAGTGCTACGAGGAGGTGCCGGAGACCTGGAGCGTGCGTTCGCGCCAGATCCGCCGCTGGTCCCGCGGCCACAACTACACGATGTTCAAGCACATCGGCGCCCTGCTGCGCTCGAAGTTCCTGAGCCGCGCCGAGAAGATCGACGGCCTGCTGCTGCTGCTGATCTACCTGCTGCCCGTCTTCCTCTTCACCGGCATCGTGGATTCGGTGATCCTGTTCTTCATGGGGGAGATGCAGATCCTGGACAGCGTGCTGGTCTTCCTCTTCGTGGCCACCTACAGCGCCTTCGGCAACTTCGCGCCCTTCTACCAGATCGCCACCGCCAGCCTGCTGGACGGTGTCACCCACCGCATCCGGCTGCTGCCCTTCCTGATGTTCTACTTCCTGCTGAACATCTGGACCATCACGACCGGCTTCTTCCAGGCCCTCGGCGACCGCTTCTTCAGCCGCCGGGCCGAGTGGGAGAAGACCAGCCGCTTCCGCGGGAAGGAGGCGGCATGACGGCGCGGCGGATATGGTTCGCGACGCTCCTGTTGGCGCTGGCCGCGGCACCGCTCGCGGCGGCCCAGTCCGCGCAGACGCTGGCGCCGGATCCCGCCCTGCAGGAGATCCCGCCGCCCGTGGACGGACCGCGCCCCGGCGCGACGGCCCTGCTGCTGCTGACCTTCGCCGCGCTGATCCTGCTGCCCTTCGTGCCCGGACTCATCGAGGTCTACTGGCCCCGCGACAGGTACCCCCTGCCGGTGAACACGGGCTTCAGCAAGGACCCGCGTTTCTACGGCCGGGCGGCCCGCGAACTGCTCGCCGCCGCCCTGGACGTGGACGCCGTCGCGCCCGGTCGCCACGAGGTGGAGATGTCCAAGCCCGAGACGGTCGAGGTGCGCGACGACTGGGACCTGGAGGCCGGCGCCGCGACCGATGCGGTCCTGGTGGCGCGCGGCACGCTCGCGGTGGGCGAGGGCGCCGTCTGCGAACTCGAACTCTTCGCCCGCGGCGACGCGAAAGTGGGATCCGACGCCGTGCTGCGCACCCTCTCCGGCGAGGCCGGCGCGACCCTGGCCCGGGGCGTGAGGCTGCAGCGCTGGCTGGACTGCGAGGGCGACGTGGCGGTGGGGCCCGGCGTCGACCTGGGCGTCAGCGCCGCGGCCGGCGGCACCCTGCTCCTGGACGACGACATCCGCTTCTCGGGGCTCTACGGCACCCCGGTGCGCACGGCCGGCGGCGAGCCCACCCGCCCGCCGCTGCCCCCCGCGGCCCCCGTGCCGGTCGTGGAAGAGATCCGCACCATCGAGGACCTGGTCCACTTCCACCGCGACGACCTGACCGTCTCGCCCGGCGACGAATTCGCGCGCGCCCTGGTGGTTAAGGGCGACCTCGCGCTGGAAGCCGGCGCGACGGTGCCCTACGCCGTGCGCGTGTACGGGGAGCTGAAGCTCGACGGGGACGCGGCCATCGGCGGCGACGCCTTCGTCGAGGGCGACGTGTCGCTCGGCGACGGCGCGGCGGTGGACGGCAACGTCTTCACCCAGGGGACGATCCGCCTGGGGACGGGCGCCCGCGTCGGCGTGCCCGGCGCCTGCAAATCCGTGATCGGCAAGCGCGGCATCGAACTGGGCGCCGGCGTGGTCGTACACGGATACCTGCTCACCGACGGACGGGGGCGCGTGTCATGCGCTGGCTCCTCCTGATCCTCGTCCTGCTGGCCTGCCTCACGGTCCTGTACATCGGCGTGTCGTCGGAGCGCAAGGCGGCGCGGGTCTCCGAGACCGCGTCGCTGCGGGCGGTGGTCGCCTACAATCCGGCCCTCGAGGCCGAGCACGGCTACGTCCTGGACGCCTACCTCGCCGTGCTGTCGGAAGAGGGCATTCCCCACGAGGCCGTCGATCTGTTCACGCTGGGCGACGTGCCGCCGGAGGTCCTGGCGGCCACGGCCCCGGCGCTGATCCTGCCCGACGGCCTGTGCCGGCGTCTCCACTCCTCCTTCGCCGCCTGGCTGGACGCCTACCTGGCGGCCGGCGGCGCGCTGGCCGTGATCCACGACGCGGGCATCAAGAGCCAGACCGGCGGCCTGCTGCCGCGCAGCTTCCTGTCCCGCCACACCGGTGTGGAGCACGTCTTCATCGCGGCGGACGACGCGGCCACCCACGCCGAGGGCGGCCTGCGCTTCGCCGACGCCGCGGCCGCCGCCTACTGCCAGATCCCGCCCGGCAAGCTGGACGCGGCGCTCCACCTCACGGGCTACGGCTATGGCCGGCTCGTCTACCCGGTGGCCCTGAGCCGGCCGGCACCTGACACGCCGGCGCCGCGACCGGTCGTGCTGGCCTGGACCGACGGCGCCGCGGGCGGCGAGCACCCGGGGATCACGCTGCGGGGCGAAGGGCCCGGCGCGGTCATGTACGTGAACCTGCCGCTCGGCCACCTCAAGGCCCACGGGGACGACCTGCCCCTGCGCGCCCTGCTGCGCACCTTCACCGCCAGGGTCGCCGGCCTACCCCACCTGGTGCCCTCGCCCGGAGGGCTCGGCGCCGTGGTGATCAACTGGCACCTGGACTTCGCGGACGACCGCGCCGCCCTCGAGGACATGGCCGCCCACGGCCTGCTCCGTGAGGACCTGCCCTGTTCCTACCACGTCTGCGCGGGACCCGACGTCAACGAACCGGGCGACGGACAGGGGTTCGAGGCTTGCGGGAAGGGAAGGCCGCATATCGAACGATTGCAGGGGATTGGCGAGATCGGTTCCCACGGAGGCTGGATCCACAACCGCTTCGCCGCCGCCGTGGAGAGCGGGGTCTGGGACGCCGATTCCATCGCCGTGAGCGTGCGGCGCAACAACGACTGCCTGCGCGAGATCACGGGCCGGCCCGTGCGGGAATACTCGGCGCCGGCGGGCGTCCACCCGCCCGGGATCATGACCGGCCTGCTCGCCGACCTGGGCTTCACCTGCTACTACTACACGGGCGACTCGGGCAGCGCGCCGAACCGCACCTTCCACGCGGGCGCGCAGCTCTCCGACGAGCTGATCGCCTTCCCGGTGATGCCCCGCGGCGGGCTGGCGTCGCTGGCCGAGATGGACGACGCGCTGGCCCTGCCGGCCGCCGACGTCCGGGCCTGGCTATCGGCCACGTCGGACTACTGCCGGCGCGAGCGGACCGTGCGCATGGTCTACTCGCACCCCTACAACCTGGTCAGGTACACTCACGACCTCGACTACCGGCCGGCGGTGGCGGGCTGGTTCGAGGAGCTCGCGGCCGCGCAGGCCGACGGGGACTTGCGCGTGATCACCATGGCCGACTGCGCCGAGTTCCTGCGACGCGCCTGGGACACCGGCTTCGCGGTGACGCTCACCTACACCGGCGCGACCCTGCGCCTGGAGAACGCGCGCGGGCTGGCGGGGGTGGCGGTGGCGTTGCCGCTGTCGCGCTGGCGCGCGGAGACGCCGCCCGGCTGCCGCCGGCTGGACGACGAACGGGAAACGATACTGGTGGTCACGGAGGACCTGCATGAGATCGAGATCGCGGCGACCCGGCGTTGAACGCGCCCTGTGCCTCGCGCTGCTGCTCCTGCTGGCCGGCTGCGCGGCGGGACCTCAGCGGCACGCCGCCCTGGCGGTGGTGGCGCGCTTCGAACCGGTCGGCCCGAGCCCGCAGCTCGTGCGGCCGTACTTCGCCAACCTCTACGCCGTGTCGCTCTGCCGGCACGGCCGGCACCTGGACGAGGTGGCGCGCTACATCGACTGGTACCTGGACCACCTCAACGGCGGGGAGCGGGACGGGCTCCCGGGGACGATCGACGACTACCTGGTGCATCACGGCAACCGGGAACGGACGCAGGAGACCTACGATTCGGCCGACGGCTACGCCGGCACCTTCCTGATCCTGCTCGACGAATACGAGCAGGCCAGCGGCGACGACGGCCGTCTGCTGGGGCGCTGGGAAGAGATACGGACCGTGGCCGAGCTGCTCCTGTCGCTGCAGGACGCGAACGGCCTGGTGCGGGTGTCGCCCCGGGACGGCACCCACTACCTGATGGACAACTGCGAGGCCTACGGCGGGCTGGTGGCCTGGGCGGCGCTGGAACGGAGGCTGGGCCGCGACGCGGGCCCGCGCTACCTGGCGGCGGCCGAGCGGCTGCGCCGGGCCATCATGACGCGGCTCCACGACCCGGCCACGCACCGGTTCCACTGGGCCGAGAGCGGCGACGTGGTGCACGCCTCGTCCTGGGACGAGTACTATCCGGACGCCCTGGCCCAGATCTTCCCCGTCCTCTACGGGGTGGTGCCGGCCGGGGAGGAGCTGGCCGGATCCTTGTGGCGGGAGTTCGCCGCGCGCTACGATCCGCGCAAGGGGGACGCGCGGTCCCCCCACGAACGCACTCTCATCGAACTGACGCGGGAGCGGGTGACACAGTGACAGACCTGAAGCACAAGTGGTGGGCGGCGTCCTGGCTGGCGCTGCTTGCCTTGACCACGGCCCTGGCGGCCTCCGCCGCGGACACGCCCGCCGACCGGGTGCAGGCCCGCGGCGATCCGGACTACCGGCTGGACCTGGACCTGAGCGCCGACCTTCTCGACCCGGGCGACGTCTACGGCAACTGGCACACGGCCACCGCCACCCTCTACGTGCGGACCCTGCCGCGGATCACGCCCTTCGTCTCGATGGGCCTCTTCGAGCGCGAGGACGCCGACGCCGGCCTGACCTTGGGCGCGTACGCCGACTGGACGAGCCGCCTCTATTCCTACACGGCCTTCACTTCGGGCGGCCGTTCCCACTACCTGCAGCGCCACCGCTGGGACCACGCCTTCTACCTGAACACGGGCCCGGTGGTCGCGGTGGTCGCGGGCGGCTGGCTCGAGGATTATGACGGGCACGAGGACTGGTACGTGGCGGCGGGACCGCGCTTCTGGCGGGGACCGTACATCGCCGAGTACCGGCTCACGCGCACCCACAGCGACCCGGGCGGCCGCGTGGGCTGGAAGCACCTCTTCTCCTGCGGCCGGGGCGCGGAGGGCCGGTCCTGGCTCTTCGCCAACCTCACCCTGGGCCAGCAGCGCTACACCGCGACCTGGGTGGCGCCAGTTGAACCTGTGGATCACGATTTCTGGGAACTGGCCGTCGACTACCAGCGCTGGCTCCGCCCGCGGCTCGGCCTCAAGCTGCGCGCCGGATACCTGGACCTGGGCGAGGGGATCGACGGCTACAGCAAGGTGAACCTGGGCGCGGGCGCTTTCGTGGAGTTCTAGCCCGCCATATTCAGACGAGCCAGCGCCGGCAGATCTCCGCGATGCGCGGCGCCGACCGCCCGTCCCCGTAGGGGCAGACGGCCCCTGCCATTGCGGCGTAAGCGTCCTCATCGGCGAGCAGCCGTGCGGCCTCCGACACGATCCGTTCCTCGTCCGTGCCCACCAGCGCGACCGTGCCCGCCGCCACGGCCTCGGGCCGCTCGGTCTTGTCGCGGGTCACCAGCACCGGCTTGCCGAGTCCCGGCGCCTCCTCCTGCACGCCGCCGGAGTCGGTGACGATCAGCCGGCAGCGGTCCATCAGCCGCACGAAGGGCAGGTAGGGCAGCGGCTCGATCAGGTGGATGTTGGCCTGTCCGTCGAGGATCCGGCGCACGGGATCCTGCACGTGGGGATTGAGATGCACCGGGTAGACGAAGGCGTGGTCGGGGAAGTCCGCCGCCAGCCGCGACAGGGCCCGGCAGACCGCCTCGAAGCCCGGCCCGAAGTTCTCCCGCCGGTGCCCGGTGACCAGGACCAGGGGGCGCTCGCCCGCGAGCAGATCGTCGCCGAGCCCGGGCACCGCGGGCGGTTCGCGGCGCACGCGCGCCAGGGCCAGGTGCAGGGCGTCGATGACGGTGTTGCCCGTGACGTGGATCCGGTCGGCGGGCACGGCCTCCCGCAGGAGGTTGTCGCGGGCCGTGTCGGTGGGGGCGAAGTGCAGGTCGGCCAGGCGGGAGGCCAGCACGCGGTTCGCCTCCTCGGGGAAGGGGGCGGCCAGGTCGCCGGTGCGCAGGCCGGCCTCCACGTGGCCCACGGGCACGCCGCGGTAGAAGGCGGCCAGGGCCGCGCAGAACACCGTGGTGGTGTCGCCCTGCACCAGGACCAGGTCGGGGCGCGCGTCCGCCAGATAGGCGTCGACGGCCGTGACGGCGCGTGCGGTGAGACCGGCGAGGGACTGGTCGGGGCGCATCAGGTCCAGGTCCGCGTCGGGCGCCAGGGAGAAGGCCTCCAGCACCTGGTCGAGCATCCGGCGGTGCTGGGCCGTCACGCAGACGTGGGCCTCCAGGTCGGCGTCTTCCCGCAGGGCCAGGGCCACCGGGGCCAGCTTGATGGCCTCGGGACGCGTGCCGAAGATCAGCGATATCCTCTTCATGGAGCCTCCGCACGTGTTGATTTTGGTCGGATGCGTGCTTACAATAGCCGCTCTCGATTCTCATGGACAGCCCTTGTTGCCCCGCGCAACGGAAGGACCAGCGTTGAACGCCAAGCAGATCCGCGCCCGCTTCCTCGAGTTCTTCGCCGAGCGCGGCCACGCCGTGGTCTCCTCCTCCTCCCTGGTGCCCGAGGACGACCCGACCCTGATCTTCACCAACGCCGGCATGAACCAGTTCAAGTCCGTGTTCCTGGGCATGGAGAAGCGCGACTACGTGCGCGCGACGTCCTGCCAGAAGTGCATGCGCGTCAGCGGCAAGCACAACGACCTGGAGGAGGTGGGCCGCGATGCCCGCCACCACACCTTCTTCGAGATGCTGGGCAACTGGTCCTTCGGCGACTACGGCAAGAAGGAGTCGCTGCTCTGGGGTTGGGAGTTTCTGACCAAGGACATGGGACTTGACCCCGACCGCATGTGGGCCTCGGTCTACAAGGACGACGACGAGGCCTACGCCATCTGGCGCGACGACATCGAACTGCCCGAGGCGCGCATCGAGCGGCTGGGCGACCTCGACAAGGGCGACGACGAGAACTTCTGGTCCATGGGCGACACCGGCCCCTGCGGCCCCTGCTCCGAGATCCACTTCGACCAGGGCGCCGACATGGCCTGCGACCACCCCGACGGCTGCGCCCTCGGCGTCTGCGACTGCGATCGCTGGCTGGAGATCTGGAACCACGTCTTCATGGAGTTCGACCGCGACCGGGAGGGCAATCTGAACCCCCTGCCCATGCTCAGCGTCGACACGGGCATGGGCCTCGAGCGCCTGGTGGCCCTGGTCGAAGGCGTGCGCAGCAACTACGCGAGCGATCTCTTCACGCCCGTCGTCGACTTCATGTCGGAGCTCAGCGGCCGCGCGGCCGAGGGCGAGGATCGCGTCTCGATGCAGGTCATCGCCGACCACGCGCGGGCGGTCACTTTTTCTATTACAGACGGTGCTTCTCCAAGAAATGATGGGCGCGGCTATGTTGTGAGACGCATCCTCAGACGTGCGGCTAGACATGGCCGAAAGCTAGGTTTATATGATCCTTTCCTTTGGCGTGTTGGAGAAGTCGTCGTTCGTGAAATGGGTGATGCATATCCTGAACTTGTAGAGCGAAGTGAATATGTGATTGCGACAATCCGGCGCGAAGAGGAGAGATTCAATCTGACTCTTGATCATGGATTGAAAGTATATGCCGATATGCTTGAATTAACTCGCAATGAGAATAATCCCTATCTCTCGGGTGAAGATGCTTTTAAGTTGCATGATACATATGGCTTCTCAATTGATATGACGTGCAATATGGCCGAAGAGGATGGCTTGAGTGTTGATGAAGAGAATTTCTGGATGCGTATGGAGCAACAGCGCCGCTCTAGTGGCAAAGAACGGTCATTCAAATCTGGCATAGGTTCATGGCATGCCGTACATGAAGGTGTAGAGCCTGCTACTTTTCGTGCCGAATTCATCGGCTACAGTACTCTTGAGGTCAAAACAAAGGTAGTCGGTGTTCGAACGGCTGGCGAGAACTGCGCCCAACTGCTCTTCGCCTGCACGCCCTTCTACGCCGAGGCCGGCGGACAGGTGGGCGATAGCGGTACCTTGGAGCTGGCCGACGGCGCGAAGCTGGAGATCCTGACTACAGTGGCCGACGAAACCGGACCCGTGTCGGTGGTGCACGCTGACGCCGAGAAGCTGCTGGTCCTTCTGTCCGACGACGGCGAGATCACGTTGCGGGTCGCCCCGCAGCGGCAGGCCACCATGCGGCATCACACCGCCACCCACCTGCTGCACGCGGCCCTGCGCAGCGTGCTGGGCGAGCACGTGGCCCAGGCGGGCAGCGAGGTCGGTCCTGAGAAGCTGCGTTTCGACTTCCACCACGATCGGGCGCTCACGCCCGAGCAGATCGCCGAGGTGGAGCGGCAGGTCAACCGCGAGGTGCTGGCCAACGGCGAGGTGCGCGTCCACGACGACGTGCCGCTGGCCGAGGCCCGCGAGCGCGGCGCCATCGCGCTCTTCGGCGAGAAGTACGGCGACACCGTGCGCATGATCGAGATCCCCGGCACCACCGGCGGTTATTCCCTGGAACTCTGCGGCGGCACGCACGTGGCGCGGACCGGGGACATCGGCCCGGTGCGCGTCACCGCCGAGGGCAGCAGCGCCGCCGGCGTGCGCCGCATCGAGGCGGTGGCCGGCGAGGTGGCGCTGGCGCTGGCCGACGCCGAACGCGCGGAACTGGCCGCCGTGCGCGCCGCCCTGCGCCACGACGGCGACCTCGGCGCGCGCGTGGCCGAGCTCGCGGCCGAGCGTGACGCCCTGGCCGGCGAACTGCGCGACGGCAAGCGGGCCGCCGCGGCCGGTTCGCTGGATGCCCTGGTGGACGGCGCGGTGGAGGTGTCCGGCGTCCGGGTGCTGGCCGCCCGCGTCGACGCCGAGGACCGCGACGCCCTGCTCCAGCTGGGCGACCGGGCCCGCGACCTGCTCGGCAGCGGCGTGGTGGCCCTGGCCGCCGAGTGGGAGGGCAAGGCCACCCTGCTGATCACCGTCACCGCCGACCGGGTCGAGTCCGGCCTGCATGCCGGCAACCTGGTCAAGACCGTGGCCGCGGTCGTGGGCGGGCGCGGCGGCGGACGCCCCAACACCGCCCAGGCGGGCCTGCCCGGCCCAGAGTCGGTCGCCGGCGCCCTGGCGGCGGTGCCCGACGCCGTGCGCGACAGCGCCGGCTGAGGCCTCATGATTTCCTAAAGCCTCCCATCGTTTCGACGATAACTCCTTTGCAATAGCTAGGTTTCCCGCCTGACCGGGCCCAGCGTCGTGCCCGCGGGCGAGATATCATCTTGCAAAGCAAGGAGTTATGGCGACGTCTGATTTCCGTCACATGCGTGGATTACCGCGGCGTGCGGCCCTGGCCGGGCTCGGGATGCTCCTGGGCCTGTGCCTCGCCGTGCCCGCCGACGCGCGCGTGGCCACAGGCACCTACATCGGCGACGGGGAATTCTTCCGGACCATCTCGGGCGTGGGCTTCCTGCCCGACCTGGTGCTCGTCAAGAGCGACGGCGGCTACCCGGCCGTCATCACCATGTCGACCATGGAATCCTACCAGGGCAAGGAACTGTCCGAGAACCAGGCGCTCAGCTTCGGGGACTTCGGTGGTCTCGAGGAGGACCGCTTCTACGTGCGCAGCTCCGATCACGTCAACAAGGACGGCACGCGCTACGACTGGCTCGCCCTGCAGGCCGAGGCCGGGCTGCTCGTGGTGGGCGTCTACACGGGGAACGGCGCCGACAACCGCGGCATCGAGCTCGGCTTCAAGCCCGATCATGTAATGGTCGTGCCGGCGCACGATCGGGCGAGCGTCCACCATACCTCGGCCATGACCAACGACTTCGCCCTGCCCTTCGACAACAGCGCGTCCGTGAGCAACCGCATCCAGAACGTCCTGGGCTCGGGCTTCCAGGTGGGCGACGACAATGCCATCAACGAGCCGGGCGTGGACTACCACTACCTCGCCTGGCGCGAGGAGCCGGGCCGCTATGCCGTGGGCACCTACCTGGGCGACGACACCGACGACCGCGACATCGGCGATCCCGCCTTCCGGCCCGCCTGGGTCATGACCAAGGGCGACAGCGGCGAGGAGGGGATCCACCTGATGTCCTCGTTGCAGAGTCGGGGCGAGTCCCTCTACTTCGTCAACAGGGACAACGACGTCGATCGCATCCAGGATCTGCTGGCGGACGGTTTCCAGGTGGGATCCGACATGGACGTCAACGAGGCCGGCAAGGACTTCTACTGGTCCGCCCTGGCCATCTCCCACGACCTGGACCTGAGCCATGCCGCGGACCGCGACACGGCCCTGGTCGGGGACCAGGTCGTGTACACGGTGACGCTGAGCAATCCGGGACCGGACCGCATGGGTTCGGCACAGGTGGGCGACCTGCTCCCGCTGGAGCTCCAGTACGTCGGCCACACGGTGAACAACGGCACCTACGAACCGGACTCGGGGAGTTGGAAGTTGACGCAGATCGAGCCGGGATCGGCCGCCGTGCTGGAGATCATGGCCGAGGTCCGCCCCGGCAGCGCCGGCGGCGTGATCGTGTGCGACGCCACCATCACCAGCCACAGCGACAACGATCCCGACCCGTCGAACAACGCGGCCTCGGCGACGGTGGTGGTGCCCCGCACGGCGGACCTCCGTCTCAGCGGCTACGTCGACGACCCGCAGCCGGAGGTGGGGCAGACCGTCCTGCTGGGCGTCGGTGCCCAGAACCTGGGGCCCGACGCCGCCACCGGCGTGCTGGTGACGGGCGCGCTGCCCGCGGGGCTGACCTACGTCTCCCACTCGGTCAACGTGGGCACCTACGATCCGATCTCGGGCACCTGGAGCATCAACACCCTGGGCGCCATGACCTTCGCCCTGCTGCAGATCAACGTGCGCGTGGAAGAGAGCGCCGCGGGACAGACGCTGGCCTACACGCCGTCCATCGCCTCCATCGAGAGCGATCCCAACCCGGACGACAACACGACCACCATCGAGGTGAGCGTGCTGGCCGCGGACCTGGTCCTGGAGAAGACGGTCGACGAGCCGTCGCCGCCCGCGGGCGGGCAGGTCGTCTTCCGGGTCACCCTGCGCAACGACGGTCCCGACGCGGCCGGCTCCATCGCGGTGCGGGACATGCTGCCGGACGGGCTCACCTACGTGTGGGACGCGCCGAGCCAGGGTCTCTACGATCCGGACAACGGGTTGTGGGACGTGGGCTCCATGCTCCCGGGCGGGACCGCCACCCTCGATCTCACCGCGGACGTGGACGACACCGTCACCGGGATCATCACCAACACGGCGACGATCCTCACCTCGGATCCCACCGATCCCGACACGGACAACAACACCGCCTCGGCCGAGATCGACGTGCTGGGCGCCGAGATCCATCTGGAAGGGGCCGTCAACGACGACCGGCCCGACGTGGGGGAGACCGTCACCTTCTCCATCACGGCCGAGAACACCAGCGGGGTCGCGGCCACCGACGTGATCGTGCGCGACCTGCTGCCGGCGGGCCTGACCTACGTGGACGACGTCCCCAGCACGGGCACCTACAATCCCGTCAACGGGCGCTGGCTGATCGGCGAACTGGCGGGCGGCGCCAGCTGCGTGCTGCAGCTGTCCGCGAGCGTGGATCCCGGCACCGGCGGCACGACCATCGTCAACGTGGCCTCGGTCTTCAGCTTCGCGCAGATCGACCAGGAGATCCGCAGCACCCTGGTCCAGATGCCGGTGACCGTACGCGCGGCCGACCTGCACCTGGTCAAGAACGTGGACGACCCGACGCCCGTGCAGGGCGCCGAGGTCGTGTTCTCGATCCTGGCCACCAACGAGGGGCCCGACACGGCCTACAACGTCGTGCTGGCGGATACGCTGCCGGCGGGTCTGGTCTACGTCTCGGACACGCCCGACCGCGGCAGCTACAACACCGCCACGGGCCTGTGGGACATCGGGGACCTGCCCGCGGGCGACACCGCGACCCTGGACATCACCGCCCTGGTCCAGCTCGACGTGGGCTCCGGCGATTCGGCGACCAACACCGCCCGGATCGTCGCCTCGGACCAGGAGGATCCCGATCCGGGCGACAACAGCGACAGCGCGGTGCTGACCCAGCAGAGCGCCGACCTCGCCCTGGAGAAATGGGTGGACGACACGGCGCCCGCCGCGGGCGACACCGTCCTCTATACGCTGGTCCTGGACAACGGCGGCCCCAGCCTCGCCGGCGGCGTAGCGGCCCTGGACATCCTGCCCGCCGGCGCGGAATACGCGTCGCACGACCCGCCGGGCGCCAACTACAATCCCGTCACGGGCCTCTGGACCATCGGCACCCTTGCCGCGGGCGACGCCGACACGCTGCGCATCTCGGCCCTCATCGTGCCCGAGGCCAGCGGCGAGACCCTCGACAACGAGGTGAGCGTCGCCGCTTCCGACCAGGCCGATCCCGACGGCAGCAACAACCAGGCCCAGGCCGTGCTCACGGTGCGCGCCGCCGACCTGGGCGTCGCGATGACGGTCGACGATCCCGCGCCCACGGTTGGGGATACCGTCCAGGTGGAGGTCGGTCTCGCCAACGCGGGGCCCGACGCGAGCGACGCGGCGACCCTGCAGATCGACGCCAGCACCGGGCTCGCGCTGCTCGACTGGGATGCCACCGGCGGCGTCTTCGACGCCGACCTCGGCCTCTGGTCGCTGACGGGCCTGCCCGCCGCCGCCGCCGAGACCCTGACCCTGACCCTGCGCGTGCTCCCCGGCACCATCGGCCACACCAAGACGGTGTCGGCAACGGTGGTCACGGCCTCGCCGGGAGACCCCGATTCCGCCGACGACGCCGACGAGGTGAAGCCGGGCAACGGCGGCCAGGACCTGTCGGCCTTCGCGGAAGTCATGACCGTGGACCAGTCCGACCGCGACAAGAGCAACAACGCCGCCACGGCCGCCCTGCACATCCTGGGCGCCGGGCTGCGCCTCTCCTCCTTCGTGGACCTGTCCTCGCCCGACGAGGGGGACGACGTCAACTTCACCCTCTCGGTCGCCAACCTCGGGCCGGACGCCGCGACCGGCGTGACCGTCGCCGACACCATCCCCGTCGGCCTCGCCTACGTGTCCCACACGCCGCCCACGGAGACCTTCACCCAGTCCCTCGAGGGCGTGTGGACCTGGAACGTGGACCAGGTCGAATCCCAGACGCCGCGTGTGCTCTTCGTGCGTACGCGCGTGCTCGAGAACACCACCGGACAGGTGTTGCGCCACACGGCCCACGTCTTCGCCGGCCCGGAGGAGGACCCGCAGCCGGACGACAACCTGGCCGTGAACGTGATCGTCGTCGAGGGCGTGGACCTGGGCGTGGACCTGACGGTGGACGACGCGAACCCGGCCGAAGGCGACACCCTGACCTACGTGCTGTCGGTCGCCAACCTCGGCCCCCACGACGCCACCGGCGTGGCCGTGCTCGACTCTCTCGGGACGGGGCTCACCCTGCTGGCGGCCGAACCCCCAGCGGGCTTCGACCTCGAGACGCGTCTCTGGTCCGTGGGCGACCTGGCGGCGGACGAGGCGCGCCAGCTCGAGTTGACCGTGCGCGTGGACGAGCGGACCGGCGGCTCGCTCCTGCTGCACCACGCCTGCGTGGACGCGGTGGACCAGGTCGATCCCGTGCCCGGCAACGACGCGGTGGACCTGGAGGTCGCGGTGTCGGTGCCCGGCGAGGGTCACGTACTGGCCGCCGCGGCGACCCTGCCCGACACGCCGCTGCGGCCCCTGGGGACAGCCGTGGACCTGCTGGCGGTGGACCTGGTGAACTGGTCGGTGGTGCCGGACACCCTGGACAGCATGACCCTCCACAACGCCGTCGACGGGGATGGCAGCCAGGCCGAACTCGACGCCTCCTGGGCGAGCCTCTTCCTCTGGCGTCTCGATACCGGCGGGCGTACCCTGCTCGCCCAGGCCGACGCGCCCTTCACCGGGGGAGCGGCCACCCTCGGCGACCTGCGCCTGACCCTGGCCCCCGGCGACACGTTGCGGCTGGTCGCCGGCGGCGTCGCCGCGGCCACCGCCCGCGACGGCGACAGCTTCGGGCTGTCTCTCAGCGAAGCGGACGATCTCGTTTACACGCGCCAGGTTATCATGGACGCCGCCTGGCCCCTCGCCACGGCCTCCACCCACCTCGTCGACGCCTTCGTGGCGGCCCAGGCCACGGTGGAACCGGTGGACGCGGGCGTGCTGGCCCCCGGCGGCACCCACCACCTGGCCCTCTCGGTGGTCCTGCCCGCCGACGGCTACGCCCCCCACGCGCTCAACGAACTGGCGGTGGTCAACCTCGGTACCGCCCGGCCCGTCGAGGAGATCAGCGCGGTGCGGGCCTGGCTGGACGACGGCGACGGCGCCTTCTCCACGATCTTCGACGAGGCCCTCGGCGAGCTGGTCTGGACCGGCGACCGCTGGGTGCTGGCGGGCCTGTCGCACACGATCCCGATCGGCGGCGCCCGCGTGATGGTCTCGGTGGACGCCGCGCCCATGGCGGAGGGGCTGCGCAGCGTGCAGCTGGCGATCCCGGTGGGCGGCGTGGAGACCGACGAGGACGCCGACGGCCCTCTGGACGCCCCGCTGATCAATCCCTTCGCCCAGGTCGTCAGCGGATCGGACCGCCTCTGGCTCTCGGCGGCGACGATCCCCTGGCGCAGCGTCCATCCCGACGGCGGCGAGACCCTGCTGCTGCACCTGACCGCGACCAACACCTTCGACGAGCCGCGCACCCTGACCGGCCTGCGCGTGACCGGCACCGTCACCTCGCCCTACACCGACGACCCGGCCGTGCTGGACGGCGTGGTCTCCCAGTTCCTGCTGCGGGACGACGCCGACCTGGACGGCACCTACACGCCGGCCGACGAGGGCGGCGTGCTCGGCGCCACCAGCCTGGTCGACGGCACCGCCGACTTCGGCGGCCTCGACTGGACGGTGCCGCCCTCGGCCACCCGGCACATCTTCGTCACCGCGCGTCTCTCGACCGATGCCGCCGCCGACGGGGACAACGTGGCCGCATCGGTGGCCAGCGCCGTGGACGTGCAGTTCGACGGCAGCGCCGAGCTGGCCGGCAACTGGCCCCTGGGCAGCGGCGGCCTGCTGGTGGACGGCCTGCTCGCGTCGGCCGTGACGCCGACGCCGGTGCCCGCCCGCTCCATCGCCCCGGGGGAGGGCCCCGTGCTCGCCCTCGACCTGCGGGTGCCGCGCAACGGCCACGCCGACGACGTGCTGGGACGCATCGCCGTGGCCAATCTCGGCACGGCGACGACGGCCGACGTCGCCGAGCTGCGCCTGTTCCGCGACGGCGGCGACGGGATCTTCGACGGCGGCGGCGCGGACGACGTGGACCTGGGTCTCCTCGATCCGCAGGACGGTCTCTGGACCGCCGACGGTCTCGGCGAGCCGGTGGGCGCGGTCGGCGCGCGCCTCTACGTGGGTGCCAGCGGCGCCGTAGGCCTGACGGACTCCACCACCATCCGGCTGTCGGTGCCCGTGGACGGCCTGCAGTACGCCTCGGCGAACGACGGTCCCCTGGACGCGGCGCTCGATCCCGGCGGCACCCTGCTGCTGAGTCGCGCGCCCCTGCAAGTCGCTCTGACGGCCGTCCCCGGCGAGGTCATCGCGGGGCAGTCGGTGTCCGTGAGCATGACCGTGCGCAACACGGGCATCGAGGCGGCGCTCGATGTCGCACCCTCAGCGCTGGCGCCCGCGGGCGACGGCGGACTGGTGCTCGCCGACGGACCGCTGCCCGCGGTCCTGGACCTGGCGCCAGGCGAGGTCGATACCTTCGCCTGGACCTACACCGCCGACGCCGTCGGCACGGTGACCCTCACGGGCTCGGCGTCGGGCCACGCGTCCGGCGGCGCGCCCCTGTCCTCGCTGCCCATCACCACCGGACCGGTCACGGTGGTCGCGCCCCCGCCCAGCCTGGTGCTGGCGCCCCTGTCCCAGCTGCCCTTCGCGGTCAACGGTGGTCAGACCGACGTCAGCGCCCTGACCCTCGACCTGGAGCACCCCGGCGACGCGGGCTCGGCCGCCGTGCGGATCGACGGCCTGACCATCGGCCTCGAGGACGGACAGGGTCAGCCGGTCCCGGCCGGCGGCCTGCTCTCCGTCGTCAAGATGCGCGCGGACGGCGAGCTGATGCAGGCCTACACGGTGGCCTTGGACGAGGGGCCCGTCCTGCAGCTGGTGCCGGCGGCCGATCTGGTCCTGACGCCCGGCGCCCGCCGCGTGATCACCCTCGACGTGGATATCGCCGCCGGCGCCGCCGGCGCCGAGTTCCGGCTGGTGCTGGCCGAGAGCGATCTCGCGGCCACCGACGTGGTGGCCGGCGGGACGGTCGAGGTCACCCTCGACGGCGGCACCTGGCCCGTGATGTCGGAACTGGCGCGCGTCGTGGACGGGGCGAGCGCCCTGGACCTGACGCTCGGCCCGGTGGGCGATTCCGAGGCGAGCCAGGGCCAGAGCGGCGTGCGGCTGGGATCGCTGACGGTCGCCAACAACGGCGTGCCCGAGCTCGACGCGGGCATCCAGCTGGGCGTGGCCGCGGTGTCCCTCTACGAGGCTGCAGGCCCGCTCGTGACCGATCCCGCCGCCGTCCTGGAGCATGTGAACGTGTGGCTGGACGGCGAATCCCTGGCCTGGCTGGACGTGGGGCCGGGGATGACGCAGCCCTTCGCCCTGATCCTGAGCCGCCTGGTGGCCGTGGAGGCCGGACAGTCGGCCGACCTGGAGATCCGCGGCGGCCTGCGCCCCAACGCCCCGGTCGGCGCGTACCGGCTCGCGGTGGACGACGTCGCCGGCTGGGACGCCCGCGACGCCAACTCCGGTGAGCCGGTGTCCGTCAACGCGAATCCGATGCCGCTGCTGGCGGAGCCTCTGGCGGTCGTGACGCCCGCCGCGCTGGTGCACCTGGGCGGCCGTCCGAGCGGTCTGCCGGAGCTGACCGAGGGTGCCCTAGACCAGCCGGTGCTCGAGATCGACCTGCGCCACCCCGACGAGGCCGGCACGGCGCCGGTGGCGGTCGACACCCTGCGGCTGCGCTGCGTCGACGGTCTGGGCGTCGGCCTGGCCACCGACACCTTCCTGACCCGCGTCTCGATCCGGGCGGGCGGCGAGGTCGTCGGCGCGGTCCTGCCCACCGACGATCCCGCGGGCTACCTGGCGGTGTCCGTCGCCGGCGTGAGCGTGGCGCCGGCCTCGATGCTGACCCTCGAAGTGGCGGTCGATCTGCTGGACGGCGCGGGCGTCGAGTCCTTCGCCTTCCTGCACGGGACCGAGGACGTCTCGGCGGTCGACGCCCACCTGCACACGCCGGTGGAAGTGACCGCCGACGCCGGCGTGGTGGTGCCCCTGTCCACCGGCGCGCGCGTGATCCGCGTGGCCGCCGACGAATTGATCGTCGGCGTCGAGGACCTGATGCCCGTGGTGATCTCCGTGCTCGGCGGCGAGACCCCCGTCATGCGGCTGGAGCTGGAGAATCCCGCGCCGGTGGTGGCCGGCAACCTGGTGGTCGACGGTCTCGTCGTGCGCACCCGCGGCGACGCCAAGTCGGCGGTGAGCCTCGGGGACCTCGCCCACGAACTGCTGGCCTATCACGGCGACGATCTCTGGGGCACCTCCGGCACGCTCGCCCGCGGCGACTCGACGGCCGTGATCTCGCCGCCGACGCCCCTGGAACTCGGGCCCGGCGTCGTGGACGAGCTCGAGATCCGCGTGGTGCTGGTGGCGGAGCCCGCCGCCGCCACCCTCACCCTCGGCCTGAACCTGGACGACATCTCGGCCCGCCAGCCCGAGGGCGACCTGGTCGACGTCAGCGTCCTGCCGGCGTCCGGGCAGGTCTTCCCCTTCTGGACCGCGCCGGGCACCGTGAGCGCGGCCAGTCTGGAGGAGAGCTACAGCAACTTCCCGAATCCCTTCGCGGCCGGCCGCGAGGCGACCACCTTCGTCTTCGCCCTCGACGCCGCCGCGACGGTGGACCTCCGTCTCTACACACCGCGCGGCGAACTCGTGCGCACCCTGCTCGACGGCGCCGATCTGCCGGCGGGCCTCTACCAGGACGTGGACTGGAGCGGTCGCAACGGGCGCGGCGAAACGGTACGCAACGGCGTCTACGTGGCCGAGCTCAAGGTGCGCTTCGAGGACGGCACCTCGGCCCGGCTGCGGCGGAAAGTGGCGGTGGTCAGATGATGCGGCGCACGCACATCCTCGCCTGCCTGCTGGCCGCCCTGACGGTCCTCGGCGCCGCGCGCGCCCGGGCCGAGACCCAGGACGGCGGTCTGCGCTCGGTCTTCGCCCTGGGCGCCGGCAACCGGGCGCTCGCCCTGGGCGGGGCCTACGCGGCCGTGGCCGACGACGCCAGCGCCGCCCTCTGGAATCCCGCCGGCCTGGCCCAGCTCGAGCGCCGCCACGCCGGCTTCACGAGCACGAATCTCTTCGGCATGGGCTTCTCCGAGAAGTACGTCTCGGTGGCGTTGCCGCACTGGCGGCTGGGCAACTTCTCGCTCACGCTGCGGACCTTCGGCGTGGACGGCATCGAGTCCCGCGACGAAAGCAACATGCTGCTGGCGGACGACCTGAAGGACCAGGAACTCGAGATCCTCCTGGCCCACGCCCGCACCCTGCGGCCGGGTCTGAGCGTGGGCGGCGGCTTCAAGCTGCAGCGGCACAGCCTCGCCGGCTACGCGGGCAGCGGCTTCGGTTTCGACGCCGGATTACTGCTGGAGCCCCTGCTGCTGCAGGGCGGCGAAGGCCCCTCGGCGCGGGCCTGGACCGTCGGCGTGGCCGTGCGCAATCTGCTCGAACCCTCGATCCGCCTCGACGCCGAGAGCGTGCCCGATCCCCGCGGCCTGCGCGTGGGCACCGCCTGGCGGCGGCCCTTCGGCGAGGAACTCCGGGGTCTGGTGGCCGCTGACCTGGAGAAGACGGCGGGCATGGACGCGCGTCTGCACCTGGGTGCCGAGGTCGACTACCGCGAGCAGGCCGCCCTGCGTCTGGGCGTGCTCTCCGGCTCCCTGACCGCGGGCCTCGGCCTGCGCTGGCGGGACGTGGTCGTGGACTTCGCCTTCGAGGACCATCCCCTGGGTTCGGTCAAGCGTATCGGCGTGAGTTTCCTGCACGGCGCGCCCGTGGGCGAGGTGCGCGAGGCGGCCCTGGCCCGGGCGGCCGAGGCGCGGCGTCTCCAGCTGGAGCGCGCCTTCGCCGAGAGCGAGCGGGCGCGACGCGCCGAGCTGCTCGATTCCGCCCGCGAGGCCTACGCCGACGGCGACCACGCCGCGGCCCTGGACCTTCTGTCCATGCTCGGGCTGCTCGATCCCGGCAACGCCCAAGCGGCGGCCCTGGAGCTGGAGGTGCTCGCCGACCTGGCGCGTACGCAGGAGGCGGCGGGCGACCTGGCCTCGGCCATCATCACCCTCGGACAGCTCACGGCCAAGGCCCCCGACGACGACGCGGTTCGTGCGGAGCTGAAACGCCTGCGCGACCTGAGCACCGCGAGCGCCAAGCGTTCGCGCGACCTGCAGGACCTCTACGCGCGCGGTCTCGACGCCTTCGTCGCCGAGGAGCTCGACGTGGCGCACGGGCTCTTCACCGAGGCCCTGTCCCTCGCCCCGGAGGACGAGGACATCCTGGCCATGCTCGACCGCGTGCGGCGCTTGCGCGACCAGCGCCTGTCGGCGGTCTGCAGCGAAGCGCACGGCCTGGTGCGCGCGGGTCTGGTGGACGAGGCCGAGGCGGCGCTCGCGCGGGCGTCGGCCATGGGCGCGCCCGCGGACACCCTGTCGAGCCTGCGGGTCCGCATCGACGAGCGCCGGCGCCAGCTCGCCTACGAGGACGAGCGGCGCCAGCGCGAGCAGGCGATGGCCGCGCAGCTGGCGGCCCTGGATCCGGAGCCCGTCGAGACGGCCGCCGACCGCTCCGGCGCGAGCGGATCCTCGTTGAGCGCCGGCCGGCGCCAGGAACTGGCAGCCCTGTCGGCGCGGGCGCGCGAACTCTTCGATGCCGGCGACACGGACGAGGCCGTCCGCCTCTGGGAGATGGTCTGGACCGAGAATCCGCAGGACCGCGAGGTCGGCGACGCGTTGCGCGAAGAGTACCTGACCCGCGGCATGGCGGCCTACGCTGCGGGCGATCTGGCCGGTGCGGTCAAGGTGTGGGAACAGGCCCTGCGGGTGGCGCCCGACGACCCGCGCACTCAGGGTTATCTGGAACGGGCACGGCAGCAACAGGCGCGGATCAGGGCGTTGCAGGAGAGCGACGCGGCCGGCGTCGGAGGTGTGCGTTGAGCGTGGATCGAGACAGGACGGGGATCGAAGGACTGGCCAAGAGCCGGCGCGTGGTCAGCATGCGTCTGATCGTCAGCGCGGCCTCGGCGGCGCTGGTGACCCTCTGCGTCCTCGGCGTCGGGGCCGTGTCCGAGAAGAACACCCGCGAGCTGTTGTCCTCGGAGGTCGAGGCGCGGCTGCTGCTGGAGGCCTCGAACCTGGCCAACCTCAGCGTGGACGCGCTGCTGGACGACTTCCCCGAGCTCACGTTGAATCCCGTGGTCTCGGAGATCCAGCACGAGCGATCCGACCTGGCCGTGGTGACGGTCCTCGACCACCAGGGGGCCATCAAGGGGCACGCCGACGTACGCATGTACGGCATGCGCCTGGCCCTGCTGGACAGCCTGGCGCCGGTCGCCACGAGCCTCGACCTGGAGGAGGGGGAGGTCTTCCTGGGCAACGAGCACCTGCTGGTGGCGGCCGTCGACGCGCTGCACGCCGACGGCCAGCACCTGGGCCGCGCGGTGGTCGGCCTGCGGCGCGACACCTTCGAGGCCCTGGTGACCCGGGCCCGCCAGCGGGTGATCCTGGTCTCGGCCCTGCTCCTGGCCGTGAGCCTGACGGTCTCGGTGCTGCTGATGCGGCAGTTGCTCCGCCCCGTGGCGGCGTTGCGCAAGGGGCTCGAACGCATCGGCCACGGCGACCTGGAAAGCCCCATGCAATTGAACGACCGCACCGAGCTGGGCCTGCTCGCGGACACCGTGGACGAGATGGCCGCCCGCATCCGCGAGTCCCAGCGGGACATGGTGGAGAAGGAGCGGCTGGCCCACGAGATGGACCTGGCCCAGGACATCCAGCTCTCGCTGCTGCCCGACACCTACACCGTGGCCGGCGAGTTCGTCATCGAGGGCAGCTACCAGGCGGCCGCGGAGGTCGGCGGCGACTTCTTCGACGTCTTCCACCTGCCCGACGGGCGCATCGGCTGCATCATCGCCGACGTGGCCGGCAAGGGCCTCGGCGGTTGTCTCGTGACCTCCATGCTGGCCGTGCTGATCCGTTCCCAGCGCAACCGCTTCACGTCGCCGCGCGAGTTCCTGATCGCCCTGGAGGAGGGGCTGGTCGACCAGCTGGCGCCCGGCGTGTTCGTGACCGCCTTCTACGGCATCCTCGATGCGGACCAGGGCAAGCTCACCTATGCCTCGGCGGCCCACAGCCCCCTGCTCGTCTACCGGGCGGCCGGCGGCGGGGTGGAGCGCTTCGAGACCCGGGGCATCCCCATCGGGGCCGTGCGCGGCGGCGTGCTCGCCACCACCCTGGACGACGCGTGCATCGAGCTCGCGCCGGGCGACCTGGCGCTCCAGTACACCGACGGGCTCAACGAGGCGCCCCACGCCCACACCGAGGAGGAGTTCGGCTTCGAGCGGGTGGTCGAGGTCATCGAGCAGGCCTCGGGCTCGGGCCGGCGCGTGCTGCTCAACACCCTGCAGGAGGCGACCCGCCGCTGGTCCGGCGAGCTGCCCCAGAGCGACGACCTCACCCTGCTGGCCATCAGCCGCGAGGGCGCGGTGCACCGGCGCGTGACCGATCTCGTCACGGGCTTCACCTGCGACGAGGACCTGCTGGACAACCTGCTCCACGCCCTGCACCTGAAGCTCAACGCGGACCTGGACCAGCTCGACGAGATCGGCCGCTGGATGGACCAGACGCCGGGCCTCAAGGGCATCCCGGCCGAGGAGCGGGCGCTGCTCGAGACGGGGCTCTACGAGATCTGCGCGAACATCGCCGAGCACGGCTATGGCGGCGACGTGGAGCGGTCGCTGGACATCTGGTGGCAGCCGGACGACGGCGTCGATTCCGACACGCCGCCCACATTGCTGCAGGGCCATTTCCTGATCCGGGACCGGGGCGAGGCCTTCGACCCCGCGGACTGGACACCGCCGGACCTCTCCGACCAGGCGACGCGCCTGAAGGGGCGGGGACTCGGCATGCTGGTCGTCGACAAGCTGGCCAGCGACAAGACCTACCTGCCGAACACGGCGGTGGGGAACCTGTACCTGGTCAGATTCAAGTCAATGCAGGACAGCGAGCAAAGCGAGGAGATCCATGTCTAGCCAGATGGAGTTCAAGCTGGTCGAAGACCGGCACGGCAGCCCGGTGCTCTACGTCAGCGGCCGCATCGACGCCGCCGCGGCCCAGAGCCTCCGGGATGAATGCGCCACCCAGCGGGTGGCCGGCAACAAGCGGCTGATCGTGTCGCTGGAGAAGGTCACCTTCGTCTCCTCCAGCGGCCTGGGCAGCTTCCTGGTGATCAGCGAGGAGTTCAAGGGGGTGGGCGGCAGCCTGATCTACGCGGCGCCGGTGCAGTCCGTGCGCCACGTGCTGAAGCTGCTCAACCTGGACCAGTTCCTCGACCTGGCGCCGGACGTGGAATCGGCGCAGCAGCTCCTGCCCGTCTGAACGGCCGCCGCGCCGCACCTGCATACGAGAGGCCCCTCCACCGGGGAGGGGCCTCTTTCCGTGTTCCGGAACCGGCTACCTGTACTGCGACTTGAGATGTCCCCAGCTCATGGCCTCGTTGGGGATCGGCTCGCAGGACTGGTTGTTGGTGGCGCCCGGCGTCGCGCCGAACTGGTAGAAGCTGGTCGTGACCAGCGCACCGCCGCCGCCGTCGGGGCAGCGCATGTTGGAGTGGAAGTCCTTGTTGCCGCCGCCGTCCTCGTTGAGCTGGGGCTCGCCGGGATTCAGCAGGACCAGCAGGTTGGCGTCGTCGCCGTCGTTGGTGTCGTAGACCACGGCGTCCATCAGGTTGGCCGTGGTGACAGCCGTGCCGTTGGGGAAGTTGACGGCGTCGTCGTAGTAGAGGGCGACGGCGTCGGCCCCGTTCTGCAGGCCGTTGGACGGGAAGATGATCGAGGGCGTGGGCACCACGCCGGCGTTGCCGAGCAGGAAGAAGCCGTTGCCGTCGAGGGCGTAGCCATCCAGGTCGAAGGCGTTGTAGGACACGTCGCCGTTGCCGTTGTAGAAGACGAGCACCAGGCCGTCCAGCGGCACGCCGGGATTGCCGTAGAGCTCCACGAACTCGAGGACGTCCGTGCCGGCGGTGTCGGCATCCACCTCGTTGATCAGGACGACGGACTGGGCCGAGGCCAGCCCGCTCACCAGGATCAGGGTCAGGATCAGCGTTAGCTTGGTCATATGATTACCTCCGGCGGAGACGGCGCGGGGTCCGAAACCGCTTGCTGCGAGTGGGTTGTGACGACGCCAAATGCAGCGGTCGTGGACTTGACGTACGATCGCTCATTCCAGAATATATTATATCACAACTACCGGTCATAACTCAACTTCTGAGTCCCTCTTGATCTCCGGGGCCATTTAGGGCATACTGATTCTGGATAGTCGTGTTCACCACCCGCGCCAAACATGCGGGCCCGGTCGAACGATCCGCGCCATGAACAAGGGGGGTATCATGCGCTGGAAGATCGCTATCGTCCTGCTTTCCATTCTGGTCTTTGCGGTTCCCGCGGCCTCGGTGGAGGTTTTCCCCGGCCCGCCCGACAACGGCATCACCTGGGCCCGCGGGGAGAACGGCACCACCTATCAGCACTGGACGTTCCCCGACGGGAACCTGCCGGCCTATCCCGATCCCGGGATGATGGAGAACGAGTACGGCGAGCCCCGGATCGAGTTCACCCTGGGCTCCTGGGAGTGGCAGCCCCTGTGGCCCTGTCCCACGAGCATGGATCCCAGCGGCGGCGTCAGCGGCTGGCACTGTACAAGCCCCACCGGGGGCGAGATCACCATCACCATCCCCAACAACAACACCCAGAACGACCAGAAACTCATCTTCATGCAGTTGACCAGTTCCAAGTCGCCCAGCGGCGTGGAGACCGAGGGCACCGGCTCGGCCAGCGAGTACACCGGCGGCATCTGGCCACCGGGCACCGTGCCGCCTCACCAGCAGTGGGGATCGCCGGTGCCGTTCCCGCCGGGCAATTGGTACACCTATTTCTACGGCCTCTACATCGAGCCCAACCCGGAGTCGGAGGAGATCACCATCGAGGTGGCTTATTGCACGGTCATCGACCAGATCGTGATCGACACCCTCTGCACCGAGGGACCGTTCCCCAACGAGCGTTCCACCTGGGGCCTGATCAAGAGCCTGTTCGCCAACTGAGCGCCGGCGCCACGCCGGCCGCAGCGGCCCCTCCCGGCGACGGGAGGGGCCTTCTCTTGCGGGTCACCGGCGGGGCAGCCAGTCGGGGTAGGCGTCTTCGGGCAGGATCTCCATGTCCAGGATCGCGGCGATCAGTTCCCGCTCCTCGCCGGCCCGGAAGGGATTGTAGTACTCCCAGACGATCATCCTGTCGGGGGTCACCTCGAAGGCCCGGCCGTTGTCCGATTCGACGATCAGGGTGTTGCCGCTGGGCAGGCGCCGGCTGAGGCCGCAGGTCTGGGAATAGAGCGGCGTGGCGACGCTGTCGGCGTATTCCCAGACCGTGTCCAGGGTGACGGGGTCGATCTCCATGACCCGCGAATGCCCGTCGTGGCCCATGTTGTCGAAGAGCAGGATGCGGCCGTTGGCCAGGACCGTGGGCTCGTGCTGCCGGGCCCAGCCGCCCTGCGCGGCCCAGACGATGACGCCCGCGCGGGGATCCAGGACGGCGATGGCGTCCATCTCGCGCACGGAGATCAGGATGTTGCCGGCCCGGAAGGCCGGCACCCGGTCGGCCAGGCTGCCGTCGAGCAGCTCGAGGGTGTTGGTGTGGAAGATGTCCCCGGAGCTGCCGGGCGCGGGCAGCAGGTGGGCGTACGGGGAGCGCTCGAAGGCCTCCAGCAGGGGGACCGAATGCAGGATGACGCCGTTCGGGTCCAGCATGGTCACGTAGTCGAGCAGGACGGGCTCGTCGGGGTGCAGGTGCGGCACGACGAGGGCCTCGCGCGTCAGGACCCAGATGTTGCCGTCGGCGTCCAGATCCAGGTCGTGGTGGCACTTGCCGCCGAAGCCCCAGATCAGGCGCGAGCGCCTGTCGATCTTGACCAGACCGTGCCCCTCGTAGATGGCCAGCAGGTCGCCGCCGGGCAACAGTCGCGCCCGGCGCCAGCAGGCCGTCGCGGGTACGGGCGGCAGATAGGCGCCCGGCAGGGCGGCGTAGAGGTTCTCGTAGGCGAAGCGCCAGGAATGGATGTAGTCACCCTCGCGGGTCATCAGCACCGCCTCGGGCGCATGACCGGAGATGTAGAGTCGCAGTCCCTCGCTGGCCAGGTCCTCGTCGAGGGCCGTGATCCCCGACGCCTCCGTGGAGAGACGGCTGCCGCCGGCGTAGCCCAGGGATTGCAGCTGGCGGATCCGCTCCCGCTGCTCGGGACTCAGGTCGTCGTCGGGATAGATCGGGCGCAGCACATGCCAGTGCCCGTCCGGTTCGGCGGGGGGGGGCCCTTGACCAGCGTGCGCAGCTGGCCCCGCAGGGTCTCGTCGGACAGGGCCAGCCGCAGACCCGCCGCCACGAGCAGGGCGCTCGCGAGGACGATGATCAAGACGCGCCATGGGCGAGGGCGGGAGCGATCCCGCCGGGTGCGTCTACCGGCCAGCAAATGGACACCTCGTTTCATGCGGGGTGGGAGGTGACGCGTGTGCCGAATCTACCATACTCGTCAAGGGATCGGGGCCACCGGATGACTTTTCCCTCGCCGCGGCCCCGTTTCCTCCCCGATACTGGGAGCGATCGCCGCACAGGGATCGTTCGCACCGGAGGATAGACGTGTCTCAGCTGCACAGCGCCGACTGGATCGTGATCGTCGGCTACCTGGTCCTGACCGTCGGACTCGGGCTCGCCTTCCGGCGGCGGGCCTCGTCATCGTCGAGCCAATACTTCCTGGCCGGTCGTTCGCTGCCCTGGTGGGTGCTGGGCACGAGCATGGTGGCCACCACCTTCGCGGCCGACACGCCGCTGGCGGTGACCGGCTTCGTGCGCAACGACGGCATCTGGTTCAACTGGTTCGGCTGGCACTACGTCATGGCCCAGATGCTGGCGGTCTTCCTCTTCTCGCGCTTCTGGCGCCGGGCCGGTGTGGTCACCGACAACGAGCTGATCGAGCTGCGCTATTCCGGCCGGCCCGCGGCCTTCCTGCGCGGCTTCAAGGCGGGCTACTTCTCCATCCTCTACAACCTGATCGTCATGGGCTGGGTGCTGCTGGGGCTGGGCACGGTGGCCGAGATGGTGCTGGACGTGCCCCGCGAGATCGCCATCGTCGCCGGCGCGGCGCTGGCCCTGAGCTACGCCCTGCTGGCGGGCTTCTGGGGCGTGGTGGTGACCGACCTGATCCAGTTCGTGCTGGCCATGGTCGGGTCGATCGCCCTGGCGGTGGCCGCCCTGGGCCGGGTCGGCGGCGTCTCCGGACTGCGCGAGAAGCTGGTCGACACGCCCCTGTTCAGCGACGGCACCCTGGCGATGGTGCCCGGCGACGGTTTGGGCCTGGAGAGCGATTTCTTCAAGTTCGCGGTCTTCGTGACGGTCATGTGGTGGGCCAGCCACAATGCCGACGGCGGCGGCTACCTGATCCAGCGCATGGCCGCCGCGCGCGACGAGCGCCACGCCCGCGGCGCGACCCTCTGGTTCGTGATCGCCGTCAACGCGGTTCGCTACTGGCCCTGGATCATCGTGGCGCTGTGTTCCCTGGTGCTGATCCCCGTCGTGCCCGAGGGCGCCAGCGAGGAGGCCGCCTACCCGCTGGTGATGCTGGAGGTGCTGGGACCGGGACTGATGGGCGTGCTGCTGGTGTCCTTCTTCGCCGCCTTCATGTCGACGATCGACACGCACCTGAACTGGGGCGCCAGCTACCTGGTCAACGACCTCTACCGGCGCTTCGTGCGGCGCGGGGCGGGGGAGGCCGAGACCGTCCTGGCGGCCAAGGTCTGCGTGGCCGTGCTGATGGGCCTGGCGGTGCTGGTGGCTCTGGCCCTGACCTCCATCGGCAAGGCCTGGTTGTTCGTGTGGGCCATGGGCGCGGGCATCGGCCCCGTGTTGATTCTGCGCTGGTTCTGGTGGCGCATCAACGCCTGGAGCGAGATCGCCGCGCTCGCCTCGTCGGTCATCGTGGCCGCCGTCTTCGAGATCGTCGCCTGGGTCCAGAACGGGGCCGCCTACGAGCTCTTCGCCACGCCGGCGCGCCTGGGCGGGCTGGTGATGGAGACGCACCACAAGGCGCTGGTGCTGGTACCCGTGACGACGCTCTGCTGGGTGACGGCGACGCTGGTGACCCGTCCGGTGTCGCTGGACAGGCTGCGCGCCTTCCGCGACCGCGTGAATCCCGGCGGTCTCTGGGGACCGGTCGGCGGCGGCACCACGACCGGCCGCGGCGGCCTCTCCCGGCGCATGCTCCTGCCCTGGGCCGCGGGCGTGGCCATGACCTACGGCCTGACCTTCGGGATGGGCAAGGCGCTGCTGGGGGAGTGGACGACGGCGGCGCTGCTGCTGGGGATGGCCGTGGCCGGAGGTGCGGTGGTGGCGCGGGAGCTGCTGAAGAGCTAGTCCAGCTCGGCCGCGGGCAGGCTGAAGCGGAAGACGGTGCCGGAGTCCTCGCCGCTCTCGACCGTCAGCTCGCTGCCGTGCCCCATGACGATGCGGTGGGCGATGGCCAGGCCGAGTCCCGAGCCCTTGTCGCTGCGGCTCTCGTCGGCGGTGTAGAAGCGCTCGAAGACGTGGGGCAGGTCCTTCGAGGCGATGCCGATGCCCGTGTCGCGGACCTCGATGGCCACGCCGTCGTCCGCGGCGCGCAGTCCGAGATGCACCTCGCCGCCGGCGCGGTTGAACTTGACGGCGTTCCCCACGAGGTTCTGCAGCACCTGTCCGATGCGCACCGGGTCCGCGTCGACCAGGGGCAGGTCTCCCGCCACGTCGCAGTGCAGGGCGACTTCCTGCTCGGCGGCGGCGCCCTCGCAGCGGGCCAGCACCTCGTGCGAGAGCTCCTCGAGGGAGAAGGCCTCGCGGTGGTAGTCCATGCGGCCGCTCTCGAGGGTGGTCAGTTCGAAGAGGCGCCCGATCAGGGCCTCGAGGTTGTCGGTGTTGGCGGCGATGGTGCTCAGCGCGCGGTCGCGGTTCTCCGACGACAGGTCGGCGCCGTGCAGGGTGAGGGTCTCCACGTGGCCGCGCAGGCTGGCCATGGGCGTGCGCAGGTCGTGGGAGATGTTGGCCACCAGCTGCTTGCGGTACTCCTCCGACTGCTTGAGCTTGCCGATGACCTCGGTCAGCCGGTCGGCGAGCCGGTTGAAGTCGTGGCCCAGGACGGCGATCTCGTCCCGGTCGCCCTCGCTGGCGCGGTGGGCGTAGTCGCCCTTGCGGTAGCGGGCCATGTCGGCCGAGAGCGCGCGGACGCGGCGGCTGACCCAGGCCATGATCACCAGCCCGGTCAGGAAGGCGTAGAGCAGCATGGCGCCGGCGCCGTGGATCCGGCGGATGCGGTCCTCGTCGTCCAGGTCGCTGGTGCTGACCGCCAGCGGCTTGAAGCTGGAGACCAGCCAGGCGTCGGCCGGGGCGGTGGTGTCGGCGACCGCGCGGATCGGCAACACGCCCGTGATGCGGTTCGCGTAGGCGTCCATGTCGTAGGGATCGGGATAGGAGCCGTAGTCCCAGTCGTCAAGCGACATGGAGTCCAGCAGCACCGGGCTGACGAAGCGCAGGATGCGGGTCAGGCTGTCCGGGCGCGTCGAGGCCATGATCCAGCCGTTGTCGGCGACCAGGGCCACCTCGGCGTCGAAGCCGGAGATGTGGCGTCCGTAGTCGGCGAGGATCCCCTGGTAGGCCGACGAGTCGGCCAGCGCGGGTTCGAGCAGGGCCACCAGGCTGTCCGACTCGGCGTCCTGCAGCTCGCTGTACCAGTACTCCTCGCCGGGAGCCCACTCGACCTCGTAGATGGTGCGGTTGACCCACTTGTAATAGCCGATGAAGACCACCGCGAGCAGCGCCAGGAACAGCACCGACATGCGGAAGTGCAGGGTCTTCAGGAAGCTCCAGCGGGCCATATCCGTTCTATTCCACCTAGAAGTCGTCCGTGAACCGGTAGCCGATTCCCCAGACGGTCAGGATGTAGCGGGGTCGATTGGGATTCTCCTCGATCTTGCCCCGCAGACGATTCACATGCGAATTGACCGTGTGCTCGTACACGTCGCTGTCCTGGTCCCAGACCTTGTTCAGGAGCTGGGTGCGCGAGTAGGTGCGCCCGGGGTGCGACGCCAGCGTGAACAGCAGGTCGTACTCCTTCAGGGTCAGCTTGACCGGTTCGCCCCGCACCACGACCTTGCGCTTGGCGTGGTCGATCTCCAGGGTGCCGAAGTCGAGGATCTTGTCCTCGCTCGAGCCCTGGGCGATCTCCCGGGCCAGTTCGACCCGGCGCTGCAGCGCGTTGAGACGCGCGGTCAACTCGCGCAGGCTGAACGGCTTGGTCATGTAGTCGTCGCAGCCGAGCTCGAGTCCGAGCACCTTGTCGGCTTCCTCGCCGCGGGCCGTGAGCATCAGGACCGGGATCTGCCGGTCCTGCTCCCGGATCTCGCGCAGGACGTCCAGGCCCGACAGGCCGGGCAGCATCCAGTCCAGCAGCACCGCGGTCCACTTGCCCGTGGTAAAGGCGTCCAGCCCCGCGCGCCCGTCATGGGTGGCGACGACCTCGTAGCCCTCGTTCTGCAAATGGAGCGTGACGACCTCGGTGAGGTCACAATCGTCCTCGACGATCAGGACACGCCGTAACAGCTGACTCGCCAACGTGCTCACCCCTCGTATTTCAGGATAATTATCGCATTTGAGTATCACGATCCTATCACAGGGGTCGCTTATTGTCCGCTCGGGTTGTTTTGTCGGGCGCATGCGTGTCCCGCGGGTCCGGGGTGCGAAAGAGTTGCAAGTCCCGAAGATATGAGATGGGCGTGATATTGTCGTGATACCCAGGGGTTATCGTTACCAGTGTCGAGTTTCATCTTCGGGCGTGATCGCCCGGAGGACAATGCAGGGACCGGGCACTGAGCTTAGGCTCGCAGCTCGTGTTCCGTGACTCGGGACTACCGGCGGGGGTCGTCCCGAGTCCTTTTTTTGCCCCCGATCCGGAGCCGTTCAAGACCGCAACGCGTTCCCGTGTCGGGAGATCTCTGATATTACTCTCTATATCATCAAATATTGATCTAATCGTGACAGAAACGTGAGACTTGGCAGCTATCGTTCATTACGGACAACAGGTCGGCGCTCGCGGCCGATCCAGAATAAAGCCCGCGGATCTTTGCCATCGGATCTCCGGTTCAGGGCCTTCCCGAAACGTAATACGACTTCGCGGCTAGCTCCCTGAGGAATTCCATGATCGAGGATCGATAGCGGGCACTCACCGGCCGGAACCGCCCCCACGGCGCGACCGGCGGCAGGCTCGGGGTTCTCGGCGGGGGGAACCCCGAGACTTTTTTTTCTCGTCCACCACGCCCGGGCGCCCGCCCGGACCTCTTCCGCAACATTTCCCCACCGCTCTCGTCCTTGCACCGCGCACGGGGGCGACCTATGCTCTGCCCTGCACGACCGCTTCCCACGAAAGGACACGACGCTTGGACGCTCTACGCAACGCCACGCACGGGACGATGTTGAGCCTGCGCGGCATCGGCAAGCGCTTCGGCGAGGTGGAGGCCGTCTCCGGCTTCTCGCTGAACATACCCCGCGGCGCCATCTACGGCTTCCTGGGCCCCAACGGCGCCGGCAAGACGACCACCATCCGCAGCATCATGAACATCGTGCCGCCCGACGAGGGCGAGATCCTCTTCGACGGCGTGCCGCTGACCCGTGACCGGCTCGACCGCGTCGGCTACCTGCCCGAGGAGCGGGGTCTCTACCGCAAGATGAAGTGCGTGGAGCAGCTCACGTTCCTGGCCGAGCTCAAGTCGATCCCCCGGCGCGAGGCGGGGCCGCTGGCCGAGCGCTGGCTGGAGCGGATGGAACTGGGCGACTGGAAGGACAAGAAGGTCGATGCGCTGAGCAAGGGGATGCAGCAGAAGGTCCAGTTCGCGGCCACGTTCCTGTTCGAGCCGGACCTGGTGATCCTCGACGAGCCCTTCAGCGGGCTCGACCCCCTGAACATCGAGCTGCTGCGCGACATCATCCGCGCCGAGAACGAGCGCGGCTGCACCATCATCTTCTCGACCCACATGCTGGCCGAGGCGGAGCAGCTCTGCGACAACATCTGCCTCATCGAGGGCGGCCGCAAGATTCTGGACGGCAGCCTCGAGCAGGTGCGCGAGGACTTCCCCCTGCGCTCGGTCAAGGTGGTCTTCGCCGACGGGACCGAGGCCCCCGACGGCCTGCCCGACGTCACGGGCCGCGAGCCCGACGGCGACGGCTGGCGCCTGACCCTGCGCGAGGGCGCCGACCTCGACGCCCTGCTGGACCGCCTGCGCGGCCACGGCACGCTCGCGCTCTTCTCGGCCAACCGGCCCAGCCTGCAGGATATCTTCCTCACCGCCGTCCGCCGCCAGCGCGCCGCGGGAGAGGAGGTGGCGTCGTGAAGACCCTCGCCATCATCCGCCGCGAGTACCTCGAGCGCGTGCGCAGCAAGGGCTTCATCATCAGCACGGTGCTGATCCCGCTGATGATGTCCCTGGTGATGCTGATCCCCATGCTGACCATGGACAAGGTGGACGCCGAGCGCACCGTGGGCATCGTCGATCCGTCCGGCGACCATTACCCGGCCCTGAGGGACATCGTCGAGGCGCGCGAGAAGCCCCGCGTGGTGCTGATCCCCCTCGAGGCGCCGCCGGGGGGCACCGAGGACGCCATCGCCGAGATGACCGCCCGCATACGGGACGAGGATCTCGACGCGGGCCTGTTCATCGCCCCCGATTTCGTCGAATCGCGCGAGGCGATCTTCTACAGCAAATCGGTCTCGGCGAGCATCGTGCGCGAGCTGATCGCGCCGGCGCTCAACCGCGTCCTGCGCGAGAACCGCTTCGCCGCGGCCGGCGTGCCCGACAGCCTGCACGCCTACCTGTCGGCCTGGACCGACTGGACGACCCTGTCGGTGAGCGAGGAGGGGGAGACCACCTCGCGCGACAACGACGGCGTCTTCGCGGTGGCCTTCACCCTGATCATGATCCTCTACATGATGGTGCTGGTCTACGGACAGCAGACCCTGACCGGCGTGATCGAGGAGAAGAGCTCGCGCGTGGTGGAGGTGATCCTCTCCAGCGTGCCCGCCTCGCGCCTGATGCAGGGCAAGATCATGGGCATCGGCAGCGCGGGCCTGACCCAGGTGGGCATCTGGACCGTGGTGATCGTCGGCCTCTCGGCCCGCGGCATCAACATCGGCGGCATGAACATCGACGCCTCGTTCCTGACGCCCATGATGCTCGCCTCGTTCGTGATCTTCTTCATACTGGGCTTCCTGCTCTTCTCCACCCTCTACGCCGGCGTGGGCTCGCTCTGCAACACGGTGCAGGAGTCGCAGCAGTTCGCCACGCCCATCGCCATGTTCGTGATCATCCCCATGCTGCTGCTGACCCTGGTGATGATGGACCCCGGCGGCACCGTGGCGACCATCCTCAGCCTGGTGCCCTTCTTCACGCCGATCCTGATGTTCATGCGCGTCTGCCTGGAGACGCCGCCCATCTGGCAGATCGTGCTGTCGTGGGTGCTGATGGTGGTGACGATCTACGGGCTGACGCGGTTGTCGGGGAAGCTCTTCCGGGTCGGCATCCTGATGCACGGGGCCGCTCCTTCCTGGGGGACGTTGGTGAAGGTGCTGCGGCAGGCCGATTGAAGGTGGTCGACAGAGAGGCGAAGGGGCCTCGGGGGGGGGGGGGGGGGGGCCCACCACCCCCACCCCCCCCCCCCCCCCCGCCCGCGCCCCCCCCCCCCCCCTCTCCGTCACCAGCGTTCTAGCCTGTCTCAGCACCTTCGCCAACGTTCAGGGGGTGTGATATACTTCCGGGTGACAGTTGTCGACATCTCCAGGAGGACACCGTGTACCGTCGCCTGATCGTTTTCGTCTGCTTCGCGCTCTGCTTCGCTTCGCTCGTTCATGCCGGCACCGGGGTGCATACGACCTACCTGTGGCACATGCATCAGCCGATCTACTGGCCGGACGCGAGCACCTGGACGCCGGCGCGGTACGAGACCGCGTACGAGACGATCACGCTGGGGCACAGCCAGAACGACGAGTTCACCATCTTCAATTCCGACGACCGGGTCGGGGACTACCAGTGGTATCCCAAGGACGCGGTGTCGTCGATCCTGGACCTGCCGGAAGCGGGGGCGCAGGTGTCCTTCGCCGGTGCGCTGATGGAGAACCTGTTCAGCCTGGGGGACGCCGGGTGGAACGGGGGGCGTTACGCCGCCGACTGGTACAGCCACTATCGCACCGCACGGGGCTGGACCAACAACGCCGGGCGGCCGCGCCTGGAGCCGGTGCTGGTGGGCTTCCACCACGCCATCGGGCCGCTGCTGGACGAGAACGCGCTGCGCATGGAGCTGGCCCTGGCCCGGCTGATCTACGCCGACGCCTGGGGACCGGGCACCCCGTCGCAGGGTTTCTTCCCGGCGGAGATGTGCTTCAGCGAGCGCATGATCCCCGCCCTGATCGAGGCCGGCGTGACCTGGACCATCGTGCCCGACCTGCACATCGCGCGCGCCTGCGCCGACTATCCCTACGACGCGAACCTGGACAACTGCGATCCGCCCAACCCGGCCGATCAGGTCAACCCGGCCCAGGGAACGTACACCAACCACTTCATCTCGCGCGGCGTCACCCTGAAGGTGCCTTATCCCTACGGCTTCACGCCCCACCGGGCCGAGTACGTGGATCCCGACGGGGGCGGCGTATCCAGCCTGGTGGTGGTGCCCGCGGCCAACGCCATGGGCTGGGAGGAGGGCTACGGGCTCTTCGGCACCGGGGGCGTCGACGCCATCGCCGCGGCCAACGATCCCGCGCAACCCATGCTGGTGCTCTTCGCCCACGACGGCGACAACGCCTGGAGCGGCGGCTTCAGCTACTACTACGAGAACGTCACAGGATTCGCGCATGCAGCCGCGGGGCAGGGCTACACGCCTACGACCGTCGCCACCTACCTGCAGCACCATCCCGTGCCCGCGGGCGACGTGGTGCACGTGGAGGACGGCGGCTGGGTCAACGCCGACGGCGACTTCGGCTCGCCCCAGTACGTCAACTGGAACTGGCCGCTGGTGGACGCGTCGGGACAGTTCGACATCCCCGGCGGCTGGGCCGAGGACGAGCGCAACTGGGCCGTGCTGACCGCCGCCCAGAACCGGGTGGAGACCGCCGCCGCCATCGCCGGTGTGGACACCGCGCGCGTGCTCGACCCCCTGGCGCCGGGCGCCACCGACGCCGAGCGGGCCTGGCACTTCCTGCTGGCCGGCTACGAGAGCGGCTACATGTACTACGGCGCTTCGCTGGACATGGAGATCAAGGCGACCCTGGCCTGCAACGAGGCCGTGGCCCTGGCCGACCCCATCGTCGCCGGCGGTGCCGACGTCGTCGCGCCGACGATCTGGCTGCCTCAGCGCCTGCCCTGGAATCCCGGCGGCTTCGGCGGCGGCGCCCTCTGGGGCTACCCCGGCGGGCAGGGCGCGGCCATGTCCGCGGACTTCCACGTCTGGACCTTCGTGCACGACGCCTCGGGCCTGGCGCGCGTGGACCTGATGGTGCGCGAGGACGCCGACGGGAGCAACGATCCCGCCACCCACGCCAACGAGCTCTACGCCGGCGGAGCGGGCGTGGGCGCCTGGAGCGCCCTGCCCATGACCCAGCGGGTCATGCCCGTCGGCGAACCCTGGCCCATGGGCGAGATCGACTTCACCGAACTGCCCACGCACATCGCCGACCAGTACTGGCTGGAACTGACGGGCTACGAGGACGTGCTGCTCGACTACTACGTGGAGGCCGAGGACGCGCAGGGACTGATCAAGCGCAGTCCCATCCAGCACGTGTGGGTGGGCGAGGGCGGCACGACCCCGCCCGACTCGGTGGCCTGGACCGATCCCGCCGAGCCGGTGGCCGGCGAGACGGTCACCGTCTGGTACGACGCCGCCGGCCGGGTTCTCGAGGGCGCGCTCACCGTCTACATCCACCGTGGCCACAGCGGCTGGCTGGGCGTCGTCGACCAGGCCATGTCCTACAGCGCGGGCGAGGACGCCTGGTGGATCACCTTCACGGTGCCGTCGGCCGCCACCTCGCTGGACTTCGTCTTCCACGACAACGCCGGCACCTGGGACAACAACGGCGGCGCCGACTGGCACGTGGCCGTCAGCGGCGGCGGGGGCGGCGAGCCGCCCTTCGTCATGGACGGTCTGCTCGACGCGGGTGTCGAGCCCCTGGAAGGTTGCGTGTGGGCGGGGGAGCTGGACGGCTGGCTCTACGTGGCCACCGAGCTCCATACGGCGAACCCCGGCGCCGACGTCTTCGTCCTGCTGCACGGCGACGGCTTCACGCCCCAATCCGCCCCCTGGGCCAAGGCCGGCCAGACCCTCCCCTGGGACGCCTACCTGGCCCGCGAGGGCGACAACGGCTGGAGCGGCTGGTTCGACGCCGCCGAGGCCACGCCGCCGCCCGGCGACTTCCGCCAGGCCACCGGCACCGTGCTCGAGGGCGTGCTGCGGCTGGACGACCTCTATCCCGGCGGCTGGCCCCTGGAACTGATCGTGGCCGTGGGCGCCTATGGCACCGCCGACGCCGGCGCGCTGCTCGACCAGTGCCCCGCCGGCGACGGCGACGGCGACCTGCTCACCCAGGCCGACTGGATACCCGTCTGGGTGCCGGTGTCGGTGGAGGAAACCCCGTCCGCACCGCTGCGCCTGGCTGCCCACCCGAACCCGTTCAATCCGGGCACGCGCCTGGCGTTCTCCCTGGAGACGGCGGGCCATGCGAGACTGGAGATCTTCGACGCCCGCGGCCGGAGCGTCCGCACCCTGCTGGACGAACCCCGCACCGCAGGCCTCTTCACCGCGACCTGGGACGGCCGCGACGACACCGGTCGCTCCCTGCCCGGGGGTGTCTATCTGGCGAGACTCACGGCGGGAAGGACGGGCGCCACCCTCAAGCTGTCCCTCATCAAGTGACGACGCACGGCGTGTTCGTGTGAGCGGCTAGCGTCCGTTCGGGTCGTCGTCCCCGTATGAGATCTCATCCGGCAGCTCGTTCACGTCGTCATCCTGGTAGGGAAAGTGCACGCGCAGCTTCTCGCCGATCAGGGCGACTCCCTCCGCGACGCCCTCGGCGAAGCGTTCCTCGGCGAAGTGCCGCGCCATGAGCGCGACCACGTCGGCCCAGAAGTCGTCGCCGACCAGGGCGTGCAGGGCCTCGTCGCCCACGATCGCGAACTTCCGCGAGCGCACGGCCAGGTAGACCAGCACGCCGTTGCGGGACGCGGTGCGGTGCATGCCCAGTTTCGCGAACATGCGCCGGGCCTGCAGGTAGGCGTCCCCGTCGACGGGCGGCTTGTCGGGGACGTCGCGGTCGAGGTAGCAGCGCACCTCGCCGCTGGTGCGCTTCTCGGCCGCCGCGATGGCGGCTTCCACGCATTGTTCCTCCTCCGCGGAGAAGAAGTCCTTGGGCCGGTCGCTGCGCAGGTCGCTCATCTCACCATCCTCCGCTGGCGCCGCCGCCGCCCGAGAAGCCGCCGCCTCCCGAGAAGCCTCCGCCGCCGAATCCGCCTCCGCCACCGCCGCCGAAGAAACCGCCGCCGCCGCCCATGGACGACGCGATGATCAGCGGCGCGATCCAGCGGCCGCGGATGACGCCCAGCATGGCCAGGACGAAGAGCAGGGACACGAGCTGGGCCCAGGGGCTGCGCCCCGCGTCATCGTCGTCGGCGGCATAGCTGCGGCCATCGGCGAACTCGCCGGCCGCCAGCGGATCATCCGGGGCGACCTCCGCGGCGACGCGGGTCATGACCAGGGCGAAGCGCCGCGCAGCCTGGCTCGAAGGCACCTCCTGCATCTCGCGCAGGATGCGGCCGCACTCCAGATCCGTCAGGTCGCCCTCCAGGCCGTAGCCCACTTCGAGGCGCGAGCGGCGGTCGCTGGGGAAGACCGCGAAGAGCACGCCGCGCTCGGTCTCCCGGTCGCCGATGCCCCACGTCTCGTAGATGCGGTTGACGGTGTCCTCGAGGTTGCCCTCGAGCTCGGGCAGGATCGTGACCACGAACTGGATGCCCGTGCGCTGCTCGAAGCCCTCGAGGGTGCGCGTGAAGGAGGCCGCCTCGCCGCGCGGGACCAGGCCCACCCGGTCGTCGAAGTGATGGCTGGGCGACGCGGGCAGCTCGGCGCGGGCGGCCACGGCCGCCAGTGCCAGCAGGCAGATCGCCATGGGGGCGCGGCGCAAGTCCTACTCCCCGAAGTCCACGGTCGGGGCCTCGTCCGCGCCGGCGGCGGCCTCGAAGTAGGCGCGCTTCTCGAAGCCGAACATGCCGGCCACGACGTTGGCCGGGAAGCGACGGATCGCCGTGTTGTAGCCGCGCGCCGCCTCGTTGAAGCGGCGGCGTTCGACGGCGATGCGGTTCTCGGTGCCCTCGAGCTGAGTCTGCAGATCCAGGAAGTTCTGGTTGGCCTTGAGGTCGGGGTAGCGCTCCAGCACGACCATCAGCCGGCCGAGGGCCTGGGACAGGCCATCCTGGGCTTGCTCGAACTGCTGCAGGAGCTGGGGATTGCTCATGGTCTCGGGCGTGAGCTCCACCGAGACCTGGGTGGCCTTGGCGCGGGCCGCGATGACCGCCTCGAAGGTCTCCCGCTCGTGGGCCGCGTAGCCCTTGGCCGTCTCGACCAGGTTGGGGATCAGGTCGTCGCGGCGCTGATACTGGGTCTGCACGTTGCCCCACTGGCCTTCCACGTCCTCCTGCATCCCGACCATGGAATTGTACTTGCCGACCAGGCCGATGACGGCGAAGGCGATGATCGCCAGCACCACGACCGTTATCAGAACACCCTTGGACATGATGACCTCCTCTTGACCGGACGTAGCCCGCTAGGGCTCGATACTCAGTCGGAAAGTGTCGCCCTGCTGGACGGATTCCGCAACCTCCATGCCCGCGACCACCTTCCCGAAGACGGTGTAGCGGCCGTTCAGGTGGGGCTGCGGCGACAGGGCCACGAAGAACTGGCTGCCGCCGGTGTCCTTGCCGGAATGGGCGATGCCGACGGTGCCGCGCGCGTAGGGGAGACGGCTCCATTCGCTGCGGATCGCGAATCCCGGGCCGCCCCAGCCGGTGCCCGCCGGGTCGCCGCCCTGGATCACGAAGTCGGGCACGACGCGGTGGAAGTCCAGGCCCTCGTAGAAGCCCTCGCGCACCAGCGCCAGGAACGTGGCGCAGGTGTTGGGCGCGACCTGGCCGTCGAGGGCGATGACGAAGTCGCCGCGGTCGGTGACGCAGCGTACCCGCGGCGCGTCGAAGGGCCGCGTGAGAGGGGCCTGGCGCGGATCGCGCGCGTGGGCCGGCAACGTGGCGCGTAGGCTGGCTTCGCTGGGGATCGACGCCGGCGAGATCAGGTCGCCCGCCACGGCGGCGGCGCGGGCGGCCGCGCGGACGTGGGCGTCGGGGTAGTCGAAGCCGGTCTCGATGACGGCGGCCGTGCCGGGGCGCAGGGTGTCCGCCAGCGCGTAGGTGGTATCGGCCTGGAAGGCGGTCAGCGCGCCCAGCACGCTGCGGCGCATGTCCACGCCGGCGGGGCCGCGGGCCCCGCGGTAGGCTTCCAGCAGCGCCGCGAGGTTCTCGTCCGCCGGGAAGGTCGCGAGCAGGTCGGCGGCGTTGGCCGCGGGGTGGGGATCGTCCCCGCCCAGGATCCGGCGCAGCGCCGTCTGCACGGCCGCCGCCACGGGCACGCTGTCCGGCGCCGTCTCGCCGACGCGTCGCCAGGCCGCCACCAGCGCCTCGCAGGCGGTCATGCGCAGGCCGGCCGGCAGGGAGCGGTCGACCGTCGCCGCGCGTGCGACGATCTGCTCCGGCGTCAGCACGTGGCGGCAGAGGCCGCGCCAGACGGCGGCGCGGACCTGGGAATCGTCGTCGCTCTCGATGCGGATCCAGGCGGAATCGCCGGTGACGCCGGCGCCGCGCAGGGCGATGCAGGCGGTCACGGCGGCGGCGCGCACGACCGGATCGGGCGGCGTCCCCCCGTCGGCGGGCCGCAACTGGGCGCGCGCCGACTGCAGCAGGCGGATGCGCCAGACCGGCAGCAGGCTCTCCCGCGCCGCGGCGGCCGGGGGCAGAGGGGCCTCGGCCACGGCGCGGGCCATGGCGTTCAGGGCCGCGCGGGCCACGTGGGGATCGTCGTCCCGGGAGCCCGCGGCCAGCAGGCCCACCACCTGCGCGTGGTCGCCGTCGGTCGAGAGGTGGTCGCCGGCCAGCGCGCCGAGGGCGTTGGCCACGGCGATGTCGATGCGCGCGCGGTCGCGGCGCGAGAAGCGTCCCTTGCGCTCGCCGCAGTCGACGACGGCGGCCAGGGCGTCGGGCCCGCCCTGGCGGGCCAGCGCGCGGCAGGCGTGGACGCGCACCTGGGCGGCGTCAGCGGTGGCGAAGGGGGCGATGTCCGGCACGAGGTCGCGCCCCGGCACGCGCTCGGCGCAGCGCAGCACGCGCCAGAGGACCTCGGTCTCGGCGCGCACGAGGCCGGTGCGGACCGTCTCGGCCAGCAGGGTGGAATCGGCGTCGGCGGCGCGGTCGCGCAGGGCGTTCCAGGCCAGGACCGCCTCGCGCTCCGGCCCGTGCAGGGCCGTCTCGACCAGGCAACTCCCGTCGTGGGGCACGCGGGCCAGGGCGAAGAGGACGGCTTCGCGCAGTCGCGTGTGCTCGTCGTCGAGCAGCGCGGCGAGGGGAGCGACGGCGTCGGCGTCGCCCATGAATCCCAGGGCCACGGCCGCGGCGACACGTACCGCGTCGCTGGGATCGTCCAGGCCGGCGATCACCTCGCGGCTCACGTCGGTGCGGCCGATGCGGCCGGCGGCGCGCAGGGCGGCGCGTCGCACGTGGGCGTCGTCGTCCGCGAGCAGGGCCACCAGCGAGTCGGTATCGGCCAGACGGCGGTCCTCCCAGCGGGCGAGGGCCGCGAAGGCCGTGTCCCGGCGGTCGGAGGGGGCGCACCCCGCGGCGAGCAGGGCGGCGAGGGCCGCCAGCGCGCAGACGGCCGTCACGGCGGCGGCGTTCGTTCGGTTCCGGTACATCGCACTCCCTTCCCTTTTCGAGCGCCGGGACCATAGCATCAGCCATGATGCGTGTCCATGCGCAGGCTTTGACCCCCCGCCGGAGCGCTGCTACACTGCCCTCCGACGAAACCGCACGCACGGAAAGGCGAGGACGATCATGCGCACCGCCATCCTCGGCCCCACGGGACTCGTGGGCCGGGTCATGCTCGAGATCCTGGAAACCCGCGACTGGGTCGACGAACCGCCGCTGCTGCTGACCAGCGACCGCTCCGCCGGCAAGGAGCTGCCCTTCCGGGACGAGACGCTCGTCTGCCGGGACGCGGCCGAGGCGGAGCTCGACGGACTGACGGTGGCCCTCTTCAGCGCGGGCGCCGGGCCCAGCCGCGACTACGCGCCCCGCTTCACCGCCGCGGGCGCCTGGGTCGTCGACAACTCGACCGCCTTCCGCATGGATCCCGACGTGCCCCTGGTGGTGCCCGAGATCAACGCCGGCACGCTGCCGCCGCCCGGCCACGTGGTCGCCAATCCCAACTGCAGCACGATCCAGGTGGCCATGGCCCTGGCCCCCCTGCACGCGGCCTTCGGCATGAAGGCCTGCCACGTGACGACCCTGCAGTCGGTCTCCGGCGCCGGCGGACGGGCCCGCGGCGCCCTGGAGGAGCAGTTGCGTCTCTGCCTGCCCCGGCTCCACGCCACCAGCGGGCCCTGCCCCGAGGAGGACGTCACCGGCGGTCTCTTCCCGCGGCAGATCGCCTTCAACGCCATCCCGGAGATCGGCGCCGCCGTGGACGACGGCTCCTTCGTGGAGGAGGAGAAGGTCGTCGAGGAGATGCGCAAGATCCTCGACCATCCCGCCCTGGCCGTGACCTGCCTGGCGACGCGGGTGCCCGTGTGGAACAGCCACTCGGCCTCGATCCGCGTCGTCTTCGAGCGGCCCGTGGACCGCGACGCGGCCCTGGCGGCCCTGGTCGCCCACCCCGGCGTGCAGGTGGCCGACTCGCCCCACGGCTACCGCACCGCCCTCGGCGCCAGCGGCGAGGACGACGTCTTCGTGGGCCGCGTGCGCACCGAGCCCGGCCGCGACGACGTGCTGCTGCTGTGGGTGGTGGCCGACAACCTGCGCAAGGGTGCGGCCCTGAACGCCGTGCAGATCGCCGACCGCCTGGTCGGAGTCACGCCGGCATGACCCGGACCGTCCGCATCGACCTGGCCTACGACGGCAGCGCCTTCCACGGCTGGCAGGTCCAGCCGGAGCTGCGCACCGTCCAGGGGGAACTGGCCCGCCTGCTCTCGCGGCTGCTGGGGCGCGAGACCATGCCCACCGGCGCGGGCCGCACCGACACCGGCGTGCACGCCCTCGGCCAGGTGGCCCACGCGTCGGGACTGAACGGGGAGGAGACGGCCCGCCTCTGCCGCGTCCTGCCCGGCATGGCGCCCGAGGACATCGACATCCGCGCGGTGCGCGAGGTGTCCCCGTCCTTCGACGCCCGCTTCTCCGCGAACTGGCGCCGCTACGCGTACCGCCTGGGATTCCGGCGCGACATCTTCCGCCGCCGTCTCGAGTGGCAGGTGAGCGACGAACTCGACCGCGCCGCCATGGACGCCGCCGCGGCGCGCGTGCCCGGCGAGCGCGACTTCAGCAGCTTCTGCAAGACCGCCTCGCTGCGCGAGAACAACCGCTGCCGGGTGGTCGATTGCGCCTTTGAATGGTCCGACGACTCGGCTATCTTCGGGATCCGGGCCGACCGTTTCCTGCACAACATGGTCAGGACGCTGGTGGGCACGATCCTGGAGGTCGGCCGCGGCCGGCGGGCGGCCGCCGACCTGGACGACATCCTGGCGGCCCGCGACCGGCGCGCCGCGGGCGACAAGGCCCCTCCCTGCGGCCTCTACCTGGCCGAGGTGGGCTACGACGCCCGACTCGACGACCCGGCCTACACCTCACCGGGCCCGCGCCCGGACGACCCGACCGAGGAGACCCCATGAAGTTCTTCATCGATACCGCCGACCTGGACGAGATCCGCGACGCCGCGTCCATGGGCGTGCTCGACGGCGTGACCACCAATCCCAGCCTGATGGCCAAGGCCGGCCGCCAGGACACCGACGCGCTCCTCAACGAGATCTGCGACATCGTCCAGGGCCCGGTCAGCGGCGAGGTGGTGGCCCTCGACGCCGCCGGCATGATCGAGGAGGGCAAGCGCCTGGCCGGCATCAGCGAACACATGGTCGTCAAGATCCCCACCACGCTCGAGGGCTTGAAGGCGACCCGCGCCCTGAGCGACGAGGACATCCCGGTCAACGCCACGCTTTGTTTTTCGGCCAACCAGGCCCTGCTGATGGCCAAGGCCGGCGCCGCCTACATCTCGCCCTTCGTGGGCCGGCTGGACGACCTCAGCCAGGACGGCATGCAGCTCATCGAGGACATCGTGGAGATCTACGAGAACTACGAGTACCAGACCGAGGTGATCGTGGCCAGCGTGCGCCACCCGGAGCACGTGCGGCTGTCGGCGCTGCTGGGCGCCGACATCGCGACGATCCCCCACAAGGTCATCAAGCAGCTCGTGGCCCATCCGCTCACGGACAAGGGCATGGACGCGTTCATGGCCGACTGGAACAAGCTGCAGGGCTGACGTGTAGGAGGATGCCGGAAGTACAGTCAGACTCCGGAGGATCGAGATGAACAGGGCTCCCGTCTGGACCGGTATCGTCATCGGCGCGCTCTTCGGCTTGCTGCTGGGCGCCGCCTACATCATCGGCTGGCGTGCGGCCCCCCGCGGCGACGGCGGCTGCACGGCCGCGCGCGACACGGTCGTCGTGCGCGAGATCATCGAGGCGGGCTCCTCCGAGGCCGTGACCTACGGGCGGCGCAGCGCCATCGTGCGCGCCACCGAGCGGGTCTCGCCCACGGTGGTCAGCATCAACGCCATACGGCACCGCACCGTCACGCGCAGCCTCGTGCCCCGGGGCTGGGAGTACTTCGAGCGCTTCTATCCGGGCATGTTCCCGCAGCGCGCCTTCCGCCAGGACCTGTCCAACCTCGGCTCGGGCGTCGTCGTCTCCGACGACGGCTTCGTCCTGACCAACGTGCACGTGGTGGAGAACGCCGACGAGATCGTGGTCGCCCTGCACGATGGCCGCCAGTACTCGGCCCGCGTGCTGGAGGTCGTGCCCACCTGGGACCTGGCCCTGATCCAACTCGAGTCGCCGCCCGCGGACCTGCCCGTGGCGACCCTGGCCGGCGCCGACGACGAGCTGCACATCGGGGAGTGGGCCATCGCCATCGGCTCGCCCTTCGGCTACCTGCTGGCCGACACCCAGCCTACGGTCACCATCGGCGTGATCAGCGCCCTGAACCGCGACATCAAGAGCACGTCGAGCGAGGGGCAGGCGTTCCTGGGCATGATCCAGACCGACGCCGCCATCAATCCCGGCAACAGCGGCGGCCCCCTGGTCAACAGCGCCGGCGAGGTGGTCGGCATCAACACCTTCATCTTCACCGAGAGCGGCGGCAGCATCGGCCTGGGCTTCGCGGTGCCCATCGCGCGTGGTCAGTGGATCATCCGCGAGGTCCGCGAGTACGGCTACTTCCGGCGGGCGTATGTGGGCTTCGGCATCGTGGAAGTCAACGAGCTCATCGCCCAGTCCCTGAACCTGCCGAGCACCGATGGTTTCGTGGTGCGCGACGTGATCAACGGGTCGCCGGCGGCCAAGGCGGGGCTGATGCCCTACGACGTTATCATCTCCATCAACGGCGTGGATCTGAACGATGCCGACACCTTCAATCGACTGGTTTACGAAGCCAAGGTGGGGACCCAGCTCGAGTACATCGCCTATCGCGAGGGCGAGCAGTTCTCGGGGACCATTGTCTTGGAGGAGGATCCGCGGCGCCGGGCACCGGTGGAATAGGCGAAATCGCGAATGGGCCTTTCCTTCACCATTTTACTGGTTTATGTTCCAATCGATCCTGACCAAGCGGACCGGATCGTCCTCCGTCACCTCTGACGGGAAGGGCTGCAAGACATTGAAAAACATGGCAATTAACTCACTCGTGCCCGAGATGCGAGGTCTATTGTGATTTCCCGCTATGAAACCCCCGAGATGAGCGCGATCTGGTCGCTCCGACGCAAGTACGAAATCTGGCAGGAAATCGAGATCCTGGTGTGCGAGGTGCGCGCCGATCGGGGAGAAATCCCCGCCGAAGCCGCGCAGACCATCCGCGCCAAGGCCGCCTTCGACGTGGACCGCGTGCTGGAGATCGAAGAGACCGTTCACCACGACGTGATCGCCTTTCTGACCAACCTGGGCGAGAACATCGGCCCCGAATCACGCTTCGTGCACGAGGGCATGACCAGCAGCGATCTGGGCGACACCGCCTTCGCCATGCAGATGAGCGAATCCGGCGCCGTGATCCGCAAGTCCCTGCTCGCACTGCTGGACGTGGTCAAGACCCGCGCCCTGGAACATCAGCACACGACCATGGTCGGCCGCAGCCACGGCATCCACGCCGAGCCGACCACCTTCGGCCTGAAACTGCTCGTCTACTGGGCCGCCCTGCGACGCGGTCTGCGCCGGCTCGATGCCGCCATGGAAGAGGTTACCGTCGGACAGATTTCCGGCGCGGTCGGCACCATGGTCCACCTGGATCCCGAGATCGAGGCCGAGACCATGAAGCGCCTGGGCCTCGACGTCGCGCCGGTGGCGACCCAGGTCCTGCAGCGCGATCGTCACGCCGCCTTCCTGTCGAGCCTGGCCCTGATCGGGGCGACGCTCGAGCAGATGGCCGTGGAGATCCGCAATCTCCAGCGTACCGACGTGCACGAGGTCGAGGAACCCTTCGCCAAGGGGCAGAAGGGCAGTTCGGCCATGCCCCACAAGAAGAACCCCATCGTCAGCGAGCGCGTGACCGGCATGGCGCGCGTCCTGCGCGGCTATGCCCATACGGCCATGGAGAACGTGGCCCTGTGGCACGAGCGCGACATCAGCCACAGCGGCGCCGAGCGCGTCATCTTCCCCGATGCCTGCCATCTGCTGCACTACATGCTGGGCAAGATGATGTGGCTGATCGAGGGACTCGTCGTCTTCCCCGAGCGCATGCTGGAGAACATGGCCCGCGTGCGGGGGATGGTCTTCTCACAGACCGTGCTGCTGGCGCTGGTCGGCGCGGGCGTCTCCCGCGAGGACGCCTACGCCCAGGTGCAGCGCTGCGCCATGCGCGTGTGGGACGAGGACGTGGATTTCGAGGCGAGCCTGCGCGACGACGCCGAGGTCATGGAGACCCTCGGCGAAGAGGGTCTGGCCCGTTGCTTCGACTTCGCCCACCACCAGCGCAACCTGGACCGGATCTTCGCGCGCACGCTCGCGCAAGAGATGCCATGACCCGGGAGCAGGCATGAACCACGACCCCTCCTTCGACACCCTCGACGCCGCGGCCCTCGACGACGACGCCCTGCGCGGCGCCCTGAAGCGCCACGCCCTGACCCTCTCGCCCGCGGAGGCGCGACGGGTCCAGGAACTGCTCGGCCGCGAGCCGACGCTCACCGAGTTGACCCTCTTCGACACCATGTGGAGCGAGCACTGCTCCTACAAGAGCAGCCGGCCCACGCTGAAGGAGTTCCTGCCCACCGAGGCCAGCAACGTGATCGTGGGGCCGGTCGAGGACGCGGGCGTCTTCGACTTCGGCACCGTGGACGGCGTACGCTACGGCGTGGTCATCGCCCACGAGAGCCACAACCACCCCAGCCAGGTCATGCCGGTGGAGGGCGCGGCCACGGGCATCGGCGGCATCGTGCGCGACGTCTACTGCATGGGCGGCGAGGTGATCGGCACGCTGGATCCCCTGCGCTTCGGCTGGCCCTACGGTCCCGGCGCCGACCACCGCCTGGACATCGCCCGCCAGGTGGTCACGGGCATCTGGGAGTACGGCAACGCCCTGGGCGTGCCCAACCTGGGCGGCGACGTCTACTTCGATCCCTCCTTCGACGACAACTGCCTGGTCAACGTGGTGGCCGTGGGCCTGGTGCCCGTGGACCACATCACCCACTCGGCCGTGCCCCCCGAGGCCCGCGACGAGGACTACGACCTGGTGCTGGTGGGCAAGCCCACCGACTGGAGCGGCATGGGCGGGGCGGCCTTCGCCTCGGCCACCCTCGACGCCGACGCCGCCACCGAGAACAAGGGCAGCGTGCAGGTGCCCGATCCCTTCCTCAAGCGTGTGCTGACCGTGGCCAACCGGGAGGTGCTGCACCAGGCGCGGGAGGCCGGCCTGACCGTGGGCTTCAAGGACCTCGGCGCCGGCGGCGTGAGTTGCGTCACCAGCGAGCTGGCCGACGCCGGCGGCTTCGGCTGGCTGGCCGACGCCGGCGGCTTCGGCTGCGACGTGGACCTGGCCCGCGTGCACACCGCCGGCGACGACGTGCCGGCACGGGTGGTGGCCTGCTCCGAGACCCAGGAGCGCTACTGCCTGGCCGTGCCCGCGCGCTTCACCGACGAGGCGCTGCGCATCTACAACGAGGAATTCGCCCTGCCGACCCTCTACGAAGGGGCCTGCGCCCGGCGCATCGGGCGGGTGACCACCGACGGCGTCTACCGCCTGCGCCACGGGGACCGGGTGCTGAGCGAGTCGCCGGTGGAAACCGTGACTTGCGGGGTGAGCTACGCGCGCACCGAGGCGCCTGCCTTGCCGCCGACCGATCCCGGCCCCAAGGCGCCGGAAGCGCCCGCCGCGGAGATGGCCGACGAGTGGCTGCAACTGATGGGCCACGTGAACGTGGCCTCGCGCGAGCACCTCTACCGCCACTACGATCCCGAGGTGCGGGGCTGCACCGTGCTGCGGCCGGGGGAGGCCGACGCCGGCGTGGTGGCCCCGGTGCCCGGCAGCGACCTGGGCGTGGCGGTCAGCGCCGACGGCAATCCCCTGCTGGGCCTGGCGGATCCCTATCTGGCCGGGGCGCGCGCGGTGACCGAGGCCGCCCGCAACGTGGCCTGCGTGGGCGGGCGTCCCGCGGCGGTGACCGACTGTTTGAATTTCGGCAATCCGGAAATGCCGGCGGTCTTTCGTCAGTTCCGCGAGGCGGTGCGCGGTGTCGGCGACGCCTGTCGCGGCGTCACCCTGCACGCCCGCGGCGCCGAGCCGCTGCCCGTGGTGTCCGGCAACGTCTCCTTCTACAACCAGAGCGCCAAGGGCAAGACCGTGGCGCCGTCGCCCATCGTGGCCTGCGTGGGCAACGTGGCCGACGTGTCCCACTGCCGCAGCTCCCACCTGAAGGCCGCCGGCGACCGCCTCTACCTGGTGGGCCTGCCGGACGACCGCCTCGGGGCCTCGCTGGCCCGCACCGCGGGGCTGGCGGTCGGCGCCGACCTGCCGCCGGGGCTCGACCTGGAACAGGTCCGCCGGGAGATCGACGCGGTCTGCACCCTGCACGAGGCCGGGCTGGTCCAGGCGGCCCACGACGCCAGCGACGGCGGCCTGGCCGTCTGCGTGGCCGAGATGGCCCTCGGGCTCGAGGGACAGTCGCGGCTGGGCGCGGCCCTCGCCGTGCCGCCGGCCTGCGCGGGTTTGACACTGCGGGAGTTCCTCTATGCCGAGACCGGCGGCTTCGTCGTGGAGGTTCGCCCCGGCGACGCCGCGCGGGCCGAGGAGATCCTGGCGGCCTCCGGCGCGCGCTGGGCGCCCCTGGGCGTGGTGACCGACGGCGAGGACCTGGCCTTCGCCGACGCCGACGGCGCGCCCGTCTGCGCGGTGGCCCTGGACGAGCTGGACCTCGCCTGGCGCGAGGGCCTGACGCGTCTGCTGGCCACGCGCGACCTGCCGGACCCCGCCGACCGCCGGCTGCCGACGGCCGACCACGCCGCGGACGCCATCGCGGCGCCCGCCGTCGCGGGCGGCAAGAAGCCCCGGGTGGCGGTGCTGCAGCTGCCGGGCATGAACTGCGAGGACGAGTCGGCGCGGGCGCTGGCCGACGCCGGCGCGGCGCCCGAGATCTTCCGCTGGACCCGCGGCGCGGCCGAGCTCGCCGATTTCGACGGCTACCTCGTGCCGGGCGGCTTCTCCTACCAGGACCGCGTGCGCGCGGGGGCCGTGGCGGCCAAGGATCCCATCGTGGGCGCCCTGCTGGACGCCGCCGCCGCCGACAAGCCCATCCTGGGCATCTGCAACGGCTGCCAGGTGCTGATCGAGGCGGGGCTGGTGCCCGGCCGGAGCCCCGGACGGCTGGAGGTGGCCCTGGCGCCCAACCGCTACCCCGGACGGCGCGGCTACCACGCGCGCTGGACCGTGCTGGAGCCGGCCGCGGGTTCGCGCAGCCGCTTCATCGACGGCCTGCCCGCCTCGCTGCCGCTGCCGGTGGCCCACGCGGAGGGACGCTTCACCCACGAGGATCCGGACTTCTTCGACGGCCTGGCCGCCGAGGGCCTGCTGGCGTTGCGCTACGCCGACGCCGGGCCCGACGGCGCCGGACCGGCCAATCCCAACGGCTCGCTGCTGGGCGCGGCGGCCCTGACGAACCCGGCCGGCAACGTGCTGGCCATGATGCCCCATCCCGAGCGCGCGGCCTGGCTGCTGCAGGTCCCCGAGGACCTGGATCACGCCTGGGGTCGCCGCCGGCGCACGGCGGCCGGCGACGGCTCCGCCCTGCGCGGCGCCGGACCGGGCATGGCCCTGTTGCGACGACTGGTGGAACTCTGCTGATGGCAGCCGGTTTCCCGGCTCGCGCGCCGGGGAACGCCTTGCCATCCTGGAGGCGGTCTATGATCATTCAGGTTACCTTGATGACCTGTCACAAGGGCGTGGATCTGCACGCGGAGACGGCCGCGCGCGTCATGCGCGCCGTCCTGCCCGGCGGCGAGTCCCTGGCGGGGCTGCACCGCGCCGAATTCCACACCTTCTGGCAGACGCGAGGCGAGCCGGCGCCGGAGTCCGTGGAGCGGTTGCTCAACGTGGGGCGGTTCTTCAACCCCAACAAGCACCACTACGCGCATTTCCGGCGCGAGCGCGCCGAGGGCCCCTGGTTCGACGCGGAGGCGCGCGGCGGCCCGCTGCCCGGCGACTGGCCGGGCGAGCCCGTCGACAGCGACCTGCCCGGCGCCGACGGCGGCCCCTACGACCGCCTGCTCGGCGGCGCGACCCCCGACGGGGCCGCGGCCGTCGATGTCTGCACCTTTCCGCTGGGCGAGACCGGCCCCCTGCTCTCGGGCGTGGTGTGGCGTCTGGTCCTCGCGCCAGGCACGCCGGACCCGGACGCCCTGGCCGGGCGGTTGACCGAGGCGCGCGGCGCCGACGCGGGCCTGCTGGTCAACCCCCACATGCAGGGCTGGCTGGTGGCCGGCGCGGGCAAGCGACGGGTGGCCGAACGATGACCCGGATCCCGGATCCGCAGCGGGGAGACCCCATGGCCGAGACGGCGAAACACTGGCACGACGAATGCGGCGTGGTCGGTATCGCGGGTTGCGCGGGCGCCGGCGAGCTGTCCGCGCTCGCCCTGCACGCCCTGCAGCATCGTGGCCAGGAGAGCGCCGGCGTGTCCGTCTCCGACGGGCATTCGGTCTCCACCCACCGCCGCATGGGCCTGGTGGCCGACATCTTCACCGAGGAGGTCGTCCGCAAGCTGGACGGCACCTTCAGCATGGGGCACGTACGCTACTCGACCACGGGCACGTCCCAGCTCGAGAACGCCCAGCCCATGCAGGTCACCTGCCACCGGGGCGCGGTGGCGGTGGCCCACAACGGGAACCTCGTCAACGCCCACGTGCTGCGCCGGGAGATGGAGCTGGACGGCTCGATCTTCGGCACCACCTGCGACACCGAGGTCTTCCTGCACCTGATCGCCCGCAGCCACGCCGAGACCTTCGAGGATGCCGTGGCCGAGGCCCTGCAGAGGGTGGAAGGGGCGTACAGCCTGCTGGTGCTGACCCGGGACCGGCTGATCGCGGCGCGCGATCCCCTGGGTTTCCGGCCCCTCTGCCTGGGGCGCTTCAAGGACAGCTACGTGGTGGCCTCGGAGAGCTGCGCCTTCGACATCATCGGCGGCACCTACCTGCGGGAGATCGAACCCGGCGAGATGGTCGTCCTGGACGGGAGCGGCCTGGTGAGCCGGCGTCTGGCCCCCAACGGGAGCGTGTCCCAGTGCGTCTTCGAGCACATCTACTTCTCGCGGCCCGACAGCACCGTCTTTGGCGAGAGCGTCGACGAGATCCGCCGCCGCTGCGGCGCGGTCCTGGGCCAGGAGAGCCCGGTCGACGCCGACTTCGTCTGTTCCGTGCCCGACTCAAGTAACACGGCGACCCTCGGCTATGCCCAGGAGACGGGTCTGCCCTTCGAGCTCGGCCTGATCCGCAACCACTACGTGGGCCGGACCTTCATCTCACCAGCCCAGAAGGTCCGGGACATGTCGGTGCGCATCAAGTTCAATCCCGTCCAGAGGATCATCGCCGGGAAGCGTGTCGTCATGGTCGACGACTCGATCGTGCGCGGCACTACCATGCGCAAGCTGGTCAAGCTGATCCGCGCCGCGGGCGCGGCCGAGGTGCATCTGCGCATCGCGTCGCCCCCGATCACGCATCCCTGCTACTACGGTATCGACACGCCCGTACGCAACGAGCTGATCGCGTCCAGCCATTCGGTCGACGAGATCGCCACCTATCTGCGTGTCGATTCCCTGGCATATCTGTCCATCGAGGGCCTCCTGCGGGCGACCGGCGATCCGGAGCGCTATTGCTCCGCCTGCTTCACCGGCGACTATCCCGTGTCCTTCGAGTCGGACCTAACCAAGGAGATCATGGACCGGAGCGTTGATATCCCGGAAGTGGGCTCTCCGGGTGGGCGATAACCTCCGGTCGGGATCGGAATAGAGGCCCTGTGCAGGCACCCGCCCCGGGCGGCGCCGACCGACCCCCGACGCGGCACGACGATCCGCCCCAGCTCGATACCGTGCTGCGCCGGCGGATCCTGCCCCTGGTGACCAAGCCCGGCCGCTATCTCGGCGGCGAGCTCGGCGCCGTGCGCGCGCCCTGGTGCGCCGAGCGGGCCAACCTCCTGCTGACCTTCCCAGACGCCTACGAGGTGGGCATCTCCAACAACGGCCTGCGCATCCTCTACGCGGGCCTCAACGCCGCGCCCGACACCTACGCCGACCTGGCCTTCGCGCCCTGGCCCGACATGGAGGCGCGCCTGCGCGCCGAGGGCCTGCCCCTGTTCGCCCTGGAGTCGCGCCGCCCGGCCCGCGATTTCGACGTGATCGGCGTCTCCCTCGGCTACGAGCTCTGCTACACCAACGTCCTGACCATGCTGGACCTGGCGGGCCTGCCCCTGCGCGCCGACGAGCGCGGCGACGGCGATCCCGTGGTGATCGCCGGCGGCCACTGCGCCGCCAATCCCACCGTGCTGGGCGAGTTCGTGGATCTCTTCTGCATCGGCGACGGCGAGGACGTGGTGCTGGACGTGGCCGCCGCGGTGCGCGACTGGAAGCGCGACGGCGGCGGTCGCGCGGACCTGCTGGCGCGCCTGCACGACATCCCGGGCACCTGGTGGCCGGGCCGGCGGGAGCGGGCCGAGGCCCGCGTGGTGCGCGATCTCAACGCCCATCCGCCGCCGGCGACCCTGGTGCCGACCATCGAGGCGGTGCACGACCGCCTTTCGCTGGAGGTGATGCGCGGCTGCGTGCGCGGCTGCCGCTTCTGCCAGGCGGGCATGATCACGCGCCCGGTGCGCGAACGCGACGTGTCGCGGATCGTGGACGCGGCCGTCGACGGCGTGCGCGCCACCGGCTGGGACGAGATCTCCCTGCTCTCGCTGTCCACCTGCGACTACAGCGGCCTGGGCCCGGCCATGACCGGCATCCTCGCCGGCACCGCGGGCACGCGCACCAACCTGGAACTGCCGAGCCTGCGCGTGGACGCCCTGGACGAGAGCGTCTACGACCTGATCCACCGCGAGCGGCCGTCGACCTTCACCTTCGCGCCCGAGGCCGGCAGCCAGCGCCTGCGCGACGTGATCAACAAGAACATCACCGAGCGGGACGTGCTCGAGAGCGTGCGGCGGGCCTGCGAGGCCGGCGCCAAGCGCATCAAGCTCTATTTCATGATCGGCCTGCCGACGGAGACCGACGCCGACCTGGACGCCATCGTGGACCTGGTGGGCCGGGTGGTGGCGGTGGTGCCGCGCGGGGGCTCCCAGGTCACGGTCTCGATCTCGCCCCTGGCGCCCAAGGCCCACACCCCCTTCCAGTGGGCGGGCCAGATCGACCGCGCGGAGATGGCCCGGCGCAACCGCTACCTGCGCGACGGGCTGCGCCGGTCGCGCGTCAAGGTGAGCCTGCGCGACCCGGAGGTGTCCCGCCTGGAAGGCGTGCTGGGGCTGGGCGACGCGCGCCTCGGCGCGGTGGTCGAGCAGGCCTGGACGGCCGGCGCCCGCTTCGACGGCTGGGACGAGCACTTCGACGCGGAACTCTGGGCCGGGGCCTTCGCCGCCGCGGACGTCGATCCGGATCCTTACGTCGCGCCGCGCGATCCGGAGGCGCCCCTGCCCTGGGACGGCGTCTTCGCCCAGATCGATCCCGACCACCTGCGTAGCGACTGGAACGCGGCCCGCAACGGCGAGACCCTGCCCGACTGCCGCCTCGAGGACGAATGCTACGCCTGCGAGGCCTGCGAGGGGGACCTGGAGCACGTCTTCGCCGCCCCCGCTGCCGTTCCGGACGACACTCCGAACGACACCGCGGCGCCCCCCGCGCCCGCCGCCGCCTACACGCCCGACTTCGACCCGCGCAACGCCGATCCGGCCGATCCCGCCCGCGAGGAGGGCCGTTGGCGCAAGTGGCGCGACCGATCCCCGGGCAAGTGCTGGTACCGCGTCGTCTACACCAAGCGTGGCGACGCAGCGTTCTGGGGGCACCTGGATTTCCAGCGCCAGGTCCGCCTCGCCCTGCGCCGCGCCGGCCTGCCGGCGGCCTACAGCCAGGGCTTCAACCCCCAGGCGTTACTCAAGTTCGGCCCGCCGCTGCCCGTGGGCGTGGAGGGCGAGGCCGAGCTCATGGATCTGGCCCTCACACGCCGCTGGCCGGGCTGGGAGGACACGCTGAACGCCCAGTTGCCGGACGGCGTGCGGGTGATCGCGAGCGCCGAGGTGGGCCCGGTCCTGCCGGGCGCCATAGACAAGGATGTCGACAGGTACGATTATAGGGTCGTCCTGCCGCCACCGGGCGAGGATGGGCCGACGGAGGAACAGGCGCGACGAGCGATCGCGTCGTTGCTCGCGGCCGAAACGTGGACCTACCTGCGTCGCCGGCCCAAGGGCGACATCGAGGTCGACGTGCGCCCCCTGGTCAACGGCGACCGAATCTTTGTCGATGAGGAGACCCGTCCCGAGGAGGACGGGGTCGTCCTGGAATTCTCGTTGCAGCGCCCGCCCGGAGAGGCCGGCCTGCCCGTATACGATTTTCTCGCCGCGGTCTGCGGCGACCTGCTGCCCGAACCGCGCCTGGCGCGCGTGCGCCGCACGGCGCTGCTGTCGCGCCGGCGCGAGGGCGGGTGGATGTCGCCCCTGGTGAGATTACGCGAACTGAACCTGCGGTACTGGCTGCGCAAGCATCTGTCGGCCTGATCGCTCAGAAGGGATACACACGCAAATGCGCAAGGAAATCATCATCAACTCGAATCCCCACGAGATCCGTATCGGTATCCTCGAGGACGGAGACCTCGTGGAGCTGCTCATCGAGCGCGCCGATTCGAAGCGGATCGTGGGCAACCTGTACCGGGGCGTGGTCTCGTCCGTGAAGCCCGGCCTGCAGGCGGCCTTCGTGGACATCGGCCTCGAGCGCGCCGGCTTCCTGCACGCCTCGGACCTGGTCCACGAGGATCCCGACTCGGCCGAGGCCGTGGACGGTCCCGGTCCCGCCAGCCGCGGGCGCTCGCGCTCGCACCGCGACGTGCCCAACATCGGCGACGCCCTGAAGGTCGGGGACGAGATCCTCGTCCAGGTCACCAAGGAGCCCATCAGCACCAAGGGCCCCCGCCTGACCGCCGACATCAGCCTGCCCGGGCGCTTCCTGGTGCACATGCCCCAGGGCACCCACGTGGGCGTGTCGCGCAAGATCGAGGACCGCCGCGAGCGCGTGCGCCTCAAGAAGATCCTGCAGGAGTCGCGCCCCGACACCGGCGCCTTCATCATCCGCACCGCCGCCGAGGGCGGCGACGATAAGGCCATCCGCAACGACGTGAACTACCTGGCGGACGTCTGGAAGGAGATCGCCCGCAGCGACCGCGAGGCCGGCGAGGCGCCCTGCCTGGTGCACGAGGACGTGGGCATGGTGGTCGGCCTGATCCGCGACATCTTCAAGGACGACGTGGCGCGCCTGATCATCGACGACAAGGACGACTACAAGCGCCTGATGAAGTACGTGATGATCTTCGCCCCGGACCTCAAGGGGCGCATCCAGCACTACCGCGAGTCGCAGGCCATCTTCGAGCGCTTCGGCATCGAGCAGGAGATCCGCAAGAGCACCGAGTCGCGGGTCTGGCTCAAGAAGGGCGGCTACATCATCATCGAGCAGACCGAGGCGCTGGTCTCGGTGGACGTGAACACCGGCCGCTTCACCGGTCGCCGCAGCCAGGAGGAGACCATCGTCGAGACGAACCTGCTGGCCGCGCGCGAGGTGGCCCGGCAGCTGCGGCTCCGCGACATCGGCGGCATCATCGTCATCGACTTCATCGACATGGAGAACGAGGGCAACAAACGCCGCGTGCAGAACGAACTGCGCGGCGTGCTGCGGCGCGACCGGGCGCGGACCAAGATCTTCCCCGTCAGCAACCTGGGCCTGATCGAGATGAGCCGCCAGCGCGTGCGGCCCTCGCTGACGAGCTTCCTCAGCGACGACTGCCCCTACTGCAAGGGCGGGGGCAAGGTGCTCAGCCTGGAGACCCTGGCCACGCGCGTCGAACGGGAGATCCACCGCGTCCACCACACCACGGGCGAGAAGCAGATCCAGATCCAGACCAACCCGCTGCTGGCCCTCTACATGCTCAACGAGCGTTCCCAGCAGCTCGACGAGCTGGCGGCCGAGCACGACCTGACCATCGACATCATGGACGACCCCGCGCGGCACCGCGAATCCTTCCAGGTGATGTCGCTGCGCACGGACAAGGACCTGATCGCCGAGGCCGACCGCAAGTCGAAGCCGCGGGGTCGCGGCAGCCGTGGCCGCTCGCGCGGGCGCGCCCCTGCGCCGGCCAAGCGCGGCAAGCCGCCGGCCCGCGAGGCCGAGGCCAAGGCCGGCGAGGCCAGGTCGGGCGATGTCGAGCAACCCCGGCGCCCCCGCCGGCGCGGCCGCCGGGGCGGCCGCCGCCGCTCCTCCGCCGCCAAGGCGCGACGCGAGAGTTGAGGTGAGGGCCGTATGAGGATCCTGCTCACTGGCGGCAGTTCCTTCACGGGCCTATGGTTCGCCCGGGCCCTGGCCGAGGGCGGCCACGAGGTCCACGCCACCCTCACGCGACCCGGCGTCGAGGCCTACGAGGGCCTCCGTCGCCGCCGCGTCGCGTTGCTGGCCGGATCGGCGACCCTGCACGGGGATCTCCGCTTCGGCTCCGAGACCTTCCTGGCGTTGCTGCGCGACGGCGGCCGGTGGGACCTGCTCTGCCATCACGGCGCCGAGGTCGGCGACTACCGCAGCGAGGACTACGACATCGAAGGCGCGCTGGCGGCCAACACCCGCGGCCTCGCGGACGTGCTCGCGGCGCTGCGGGAGGCCGGCGGCCGCGGCGTCGTCCTGACGGGATCGATCTTCGAACGGGGCGAGGGCGGCGACGGACCCGACGCGGCCGCCATCAAGCCCTACGGACTCGCCAAGAGCCTCACCAGCGACGCCTTCCGCCGCGACTGCCGTCGCGACGGCGTGCCCCTGGGCAGGTTCGTGATCCCCAATCCCTTCGGTCCCTGGGAGGAGCCCCGCTTCACCTCCTACATGGCCCGCGCCTGGCGCGACGGCGCCTCGCCCGAGGTGCGCACCCCGGACTACGTGCGCGACAACATCCACGTCGACCTGCTGGCGCGCGCCTACCGCGGATTCTGCGGGGAGGTGGCCGCGTCGGACGCCCCGTACGCGTGCTGCGAGCCCAGCGGCTACGCGGAGAGCCAGGGCGACTTCGCGCAGCGGCTGGCCCGCGAGCTGGCCCGCCGCGGCTGGCCGGCGCCGGACACGGTCCCCTGCGCGCGGCAGACCGAGTTCACAGAGCCGCTGCGGCGCGTGAACGCCCAGCCGGCCGCCGGCCTCTGCCCGGACTGGGACGAGTCCCGGGCCTGGGACGCCCTCGCGGACTGGTACGCCGAGGCCTTCGGAGGTGAGTCGCCGTGATCAGTGTGGCGTTGCCCGTGGTCAAGACCCGCTACTTCGCCGAGGCCCTCGACGGGGTGCTGGCCCAGACCCACGACGACTTCGAGGTCATCGTGGTGGACAACGAGGCCGACGGCGACGTGCGCGCCGAGGTGGCGCGGCGGGACGATCCCCGCGTGCGCTACGTGCGCCACGACGCGCGCCTGCCGGTCATCGAGAACTGGAACCGCTGCCTCGACTACGCCGAGGGCGACCACTTCGTGCTGGCCTCGGACGACGACGTCTACCTGCCCGGTTTCCTGGCCGACATCGCCGCGCTCATCGCGCGCCACCCCCAGGCCGGGGTCTATCACGCGCGGGCCCGCATCATCGACGAGGCCGGGGCCCTCAAGCGACTGGCCCCCGCCTGTCCGGAACTGGAGACGGCCCTGGAGTTCATCTGGCACCGCATGGCCCGCATGCGGGAGCACTACGTGTCCGACTTCGTCTACCCGACGCGCCCCCTGCGCGACGCGGGCGGCTTCGTGGACTTTCCGGGGGCCTGGTTCAGCGACGAGGCCACGGCCTTCCGGCACGGCCTCGCCGGCGGCGTGGCCTGCAGCCCCGAGGCCACCTTCTGCTACCGCGAGTCGGGGATCAGCCTGACCAGCCGTTCGGGCGTGACGGTCAAGCTCGCGGCCATCGCCCTCTACGAGGACTGGCTGCGCGCGCGGCTGGACGACGTGCCGCCAGACGGGGAGACCCGCGCCCTGCTCGAGGGCATCCGCGCGGAGATGCCCCGCCGGCTGGACCGCATGCGCTACCGGCTGCTGCTGGAGCCCGGCCCGCGCGGGCTGCCCGCCGCGGTGAAGCTTGTCCTGGGGCGCGGCCGGGAGTATCGTCTCTCGCTGGGGCGCCTGCTGGCGGCCGGCTCGCTGGCCGTCTTCGCGCGCCGCTTCGACCGTCGCTCGTGACCATCGCCCGCAAAGAACGGGGAAGACCGTGATCGCAATCATCCTGGCCGGCGGCTACGGCACGCGCCTGGCGGAAGAGACCCGGACCGTGCCCAAACCCATGGTGGAGGTGGGGGGGCGGCCCCTGCTGTGGCACATCATGAAGCTCTACGCGCAGCACGGCTGCCGCGAGTTCGGCGTGGCCCTGGGCTACAAGGGCGAGGTCATCAAGCGCTACTTCCTCGACTACCACATGGTGCGCGGCGACTTCTCGGTGGATCTCGCCAGCGGCGAGGTGACCCGCACCGGCGACCTCGACGAGGACTGGGTGATCCACCTCGCCGACACCGGCCTGGACACCCAGACCGGAGGCCGACTCGCGCGCCTGCGCGAACTCGTCGACGGACGGACCTTCATGCTGACCTACGGCGACGGCGTTTCGGACGTGGACCTGACCGCCGTGCGCGACTTCCACGCGGGCCACGGCAAGCTGGCCACGCTGACCGCCGTGCGGCCGCCGGCGCGCTACGGCAGCCTGGAGCTCGCCGACGGCCACGTGTCGCGCTTCTCGGAGAAGGACCCGGCCAGCGAGAGCTGGGTCAACGGCGGCTTCTTCGTCATGGAGCCGGCGGTGCTGGACATGATCGAGGGCGACGGCACCGAGCTCGAGAAGGGGCTGCTCACGGCCCTCTCGGAGCGGGGACAGCTCATGGCCTACCGCCACGAGGGCTTCTGGCAGAGCATGGACACCCTGCGCGACAAGACGCTGCTCAACAAGCTCTGGGACGGGGGCGATCCGCCCTGGCGGACCTGGGCGTGAGGGAAGGACGACGATGACGGCATCCCGCGGCACGGTCCTGGTCACCGGCAACCTGGGTTACATCGGCACCGTGCTGGTGCCCATGCTGCGGCGTCGCGGCTGGACGGTGGTGGGCCTGGACACGGGCTTCTTCCCCGCCGACAGCTTCTACGCGTCGCCCTCGGCGCCAGACCGGCAGATCACGATGGACGTGCGCGACGTGGAGGCCGCGGACCTGCCCGCGGTCGACGCCGTGGTGCACCTGGCCGCCCTCTCCAACGATCCCATGGGTGCCATCGATCCCCGGCTGACCGACGACATCAACCACCTGGCCACCGTGCGCCTGGCGGAGATCGTGCGCGGCATGGGCGCGGGCCGCTTCATGTTCTCCTCGTCCTGCTCCATCTACGGGGCGGGGGTCACCCAGGCGCTGACCGAGGACGACGCCTTCGCGCCCCAGACCGCCTACGCCCACAGCAAGGTCGACGCGGAGAGCGAGTTGCGCGCCCTGGCGGGCGACGGCTTCTCGCCGGTGTTCCTGCGCAACGGCACGGCCTTCGGCTTGTCGCCCTCGATGCGCTTCGACCTGGTGGTCTCGAATCTGACCGGCTACGGCTGGACCGAGGGGCGCGTCAAGATCCTGAGCGACGGCACGCCCTGGCGGCCGCTGGTCCACATCCTGGACATCGCGGCGTCCTTCGTGGCGCTGCTCGAGGCCGACCGCGAGGCGATCCACGCCCAGGCCTTCAACATCGGACGCGACGAGAACAACTACCAGGTGCGCGACATGGCGTCGGCGGTGGCGGCGTTCCTGCCCGACACCGAGGTGGTCTACGCGGGGCAGGGCGATCCCGACAACCGCGACTACAACGTCTCCTTCGCCAAGCTGGCGGCCCTCGGCGACCGGCCGCTGGTGCGCTGGTCCCTCGAGGCCGGCGTCGCCGAACTGGTGGGCGCCCTGCACGCGCGCGGCCTGAGCGCCGAGGAGTTCCACGGCGCGCCGGCCCTGCGCCTGAAGCAGCTGACGGACCTGATGTCGGCCGGCCGTCTGGACGACGACCTGCGCTGGCGTCCCTGATCCGCCTCCCTTTCCACGGAGCGTCGAGATGAAGATCGAGCCCATTCCCGCCGTCGCCGGCGCCTACGAGATCACCCTGCGGCCCATCGACGACCCCCGCGGCTACTTCATGCGCACCTACGACCGGGACATCTTCGCCGAGCACGGCCTGCAGACCGAGTGGCTGCAGGAGAACCAGTCGGCCAACCGCGGCGCCGGCATCCTGCGCGGCCTCCACTTCCAGGCCCCGCCCCACGCCGAGACCAAGCTGGTGCGCGCGCTGGCGGGCCGGGTCCAGGACGTCTTCGTGGACATCCGTCGCTCGTCGCCCACTTACGGCGGCGTCGCCGTCGTGGAGCTGTCGGCCGAGCGGCACAACGCGGTCTACATCCCGCAGGGCTGCGCCCACGCCTACCTGACCCTGAGCGCGGAGACGGTGGTCGCCTACAAGGTGGACAGCGTCTACGCCCCCGGGGCCGAGAGCGGGCTGATCTGGAACGACCCCGCCCTGGCCATCCCCTGGGAACTGGACGGCGAGCCGACGCTGTCGGACAAGGACCGGCGCTGGCCCGTGCTGGCGGACCTCGACTCGCCCTTCGCTTGATCGTTTAGTGGGGTTTGCGCTTGCGGCTGGCGCGCCGCAGGATTTCCTGCTCCTCGCGGGTGAGGCTGTCCAGCCCCTCGCGGGAGATCTTCTCCAGGATGCGGTCCACGTCGGCCTGGGCGACCGGATCCCGTTCCGGTTCGTCGTCCACGACGCGGAAGCGCGAGCCGGCCTTGCGCTTGCGCCGGGCGCCCAGCAACCGGTCCAGCCACTTCTTGCCACCGCGCAGGTAGATGTAGCCGAAGAGCAGCCCGCCCAGGTGGGCCAGGTGGCCCACGCTGTCCGACTGCCAGATGGACAGCAGCTCGAAGATCCCGATGCCCAGCACGAACCACTTGACCTTCACGGGGATCAGGAACCAGAGCATGATCCGCCGCTCCGGGAAGAGCAGCCCGTAGGCCATGAGCAGGCCGAAGCAGGCGCCCGAGGCGCCGATCAGCGGCGCGTAGGCGGTGGCCGGTTCGACCAGCGGCATCAGCAGGAAGTAGACGAGGCCGGCGCCCGCGCCCGTCACGAAGTAGTACTGCAGGAATCCCCGGCGCCCCCACAGCGATTCGAGCTCGGAGCCGAACATCCAGATGATGAACATGTTCCAGAAGATGTGCATGAAGGTCGCGTGCAGGAACATGTAGGTGCCGAACTGCCACAGGTGCAGGCCGGCGACGGCCTTGCGGGGGACCAGCCCGAAGAAACGGTCGAACCAGATGCCGGCCGACGACTCGCCGAGCATGAACTGCAGCAGGTAGACCGTGATGTTCGCCGCGAGCAGGACCTTGATGGTCGGGGTGAGCGACGGTCCGAAGCCGAACGAGGATTTGCGGTAGCCTTGGCGCAACGCGATGCCTCCGGGTGCAGGGGCGTGTCGCAGTGAAACCTACAAGAGAACGGCGGCCTTGGCACGCGCGAATTGCGTCGGGGATGAAGAAGGGCGGGGGCGCGCGGCCCCCCCCCCCGGGGGAGGGGGGGGGGCCCCGGGGACCCCGCCGGCCGCGGGCCAGGGCCCCCCCCCCACCCCCCGGGCCCC
>CAZTWK010000003.1:71205-133501 GCA_964617805.1 uncultured Fibrobacteraceae bacterium
CCGGGCTTTTGGGGGGGGGTTTCACGACGGGCGGGGCCCCGCGGCCCCGCCCCCGGGTTCAGGCGTCGTGCCCCTGGATCACCGGAAGACGGCGTCCATGGCCCGCGCCGCCTCCGGCGTGACCAGGGGGCCGTCGCCCCAGGACTTGGTCACCAGGCCGTAGGTCGGGTCCCAGGTGAGACCGCCGAGGTCGATCTCCGGCAGCGAGGTGTCCAGGGCGTCGTTGATGACGTCGATGAAGCCGTTGGCCACCAGGCCGTAGCCCCGGTTGTTGGGGTGGATGCCGTCCAGCGAGAAGTAGGTCGTCGCCGCGGCGGTCTCGACGCCCAGCGTGCCCACGAGCGCCAGGAAGTGGCTTGCCGCCGGCGTGCCGGCGATGGCGGCCAGCTCGGCGTTGGCGTCGTAGAGCCACACGTTGTCGCGGGCGGCCACGGCGTCGTCGATGGCGGCGTTGAACTCGGCCACGGCGGTGTTCACGACGGCCACCTCGGCGGCGTCCAGCGTGTACTCCTCGGGCAGGGGCGGCAGACCGCCGCCGGCCAGGTAGCTCAGGGCCGGGAACAGCACGTAGACCGGGTCGACCTCCACGGTGGGGATCGGCGTCGGCGGATCGCCGGTCGCCATGACGTCGAACAGGGCCTTGGGCACGAAGTACGGCGCGCTGCTGATGTCGGGGATGTTGCCCACGAAGATCGCGGGCTCGTATCCGTAGCGCGTCATGATGCCGTCGGTCACGTCGTCCAGCAGGGCGGTGTACATGGCCGTGAACGCCGCCGTCGGGGTGACGTTGACGCCCACCTCGGGCTCGCCGCTGGTGGCGCCGCCGAGGATGTCGTTGTTGCCGATCCAGCAGGTGAGCAGCGTCGGGCCCAGGGCGATGGCCTGGTCCCGCATCACCACGTCGCCGAAGGTCGGGTTGCGCAGGATGAAGTCGAAGAAGGCGTTGCCGGGCGACTGGCTCGTGGTGGAGCCCAGCGCGGCGCTGACGTCCAGCGTCGTGGCGCCGGGGACGCCCAGGTTGTTGTAGGGGATGGGCCATTCGGCGGCCAGCAGCAGTTCCTCCTGGACGTCGGCCAGGGGTGTGACGCCGGCCAGCGAGAGGCCCGCGCCGTCGAAGTGCAGCACGCCGGCGACCTGCAGGGGGTCGCCCGTGTCCGAGCTGCCGATGCCCGGGAAGGCGATCATCGGCTGCACGAAGCTGATGGCCTTGGCGCCCACCACCGAGGCCAGCAGCTGCGGGTAGCTGTTGACCTGGCCGTTCATCACCAGGCCCGCGTCCATGAAGCCGGCCGTCAGGCTGTTGCCGATGGCCGCGTAGGAGGCGAAGTAGCCGTCGCCCGTCGGCTGGGGCACCTCGGCGAGGTCGGCCGGAGCGGGGGTGTCGAGGCTGCAGCCCGCGCCCAGGAGGGCCGTCAGGGCCACGCCGATCAGGATCTTGTTGAGCTTGGTCATGGCAGTCCTCCTTTCCTAGAAGCTGTAGGTGATCCCGATGCCGAAGATGTCGGCGTAGGAATCGTAGGTTCCAGCGGGATTGGGATAGGGCCCGGCGCCGTACTCGGCTTCCTCCTCGGGGAAGACGACCTGCACGCCGTCCACGACGTTGGTGCGCTCCTCGAAGTTCACGCCCATGTAGCAGGCGTTGAGGGTCACCTTCTCGCTCACGACGTAGGTGATGCCCAGGCTGAAGTCGTCGCGGCTCGCGTCGGGCAGCAGCGGGCTCACGGACTCGGTGGGCTGCGGCGACTTGTCGCGCACGTAGCCGCCCATCACGGTCAGCTTCTCGTTGATGTCGTAGGCGGCGCCGAAGCGGAGCTGCCAGACGTCCTCGTAGGCCTCGGGGATGGTCTCGTTGAGGTCCTCGTTGCCGAAGTCCAGGGCCAGCTCGTCGAAGTGGCTCCAGCCGAAGTGCACCGCGTCGAACTCGGCGCGGAGCTTGTCGGTGAACTGGTAGGCCACGGCCAGGCTGAGGATGTGGGGCAGCTTCAGCTCGGTGCTGCCCTTGTGCTCATCGCCGCCCAGCCCCGCGATGATGCCGTCGACGGTGGTCTCGAGGGCCTCCGGCGCGATGTTCGTCAGGGTGAGCGTGCCCTCGTCGATCTTCATGGTCTTCTTGTGGTGGTACATGGCCCCGAAGGTGAGCTTGTCGGTGGCCTTGATCATGGCGCCCGCGACGGGCGTGTAGTTCAGCGGACTGTTGCCGGCGATCTCCACGTCGACCACGTCGATGGGGACGTTGTTCCCGCCGAAGGTCTGCAGCATGCGGCGTTTGAGCGTGATGTCGGTGTAGGACACGTCCACGCCCACCGACAGGCCCACATCCTCGTTCACCTTCCAGGCCAGCGCCGGGGTGACGTAGATGGTGGCCAGGTGCACGTCGTAGCTGACGGCGCGCCCGACGTAGTTGTCGGGGTCGTCCCACTTGACGCCCAGGCCGAAGGGGGCGCTGAGGCCGATCCCGTAGGTGAACTCCCCGTTGTTCTTGTAGAAGTACACGCCGGGGATCGGGAAGGTCTGGTCGGCGGTCTTGGCCGTGGCGTAGGTGCCGTCTGGCTGCATGGCGCCGACGAACTCGGCCGAGGGCAGGATCGGCATCAGATTCAGGTCGACCGCGGAGCCCTCGAGGAAGGCCAGGCCGGCCGGGTTGTAGAAGATGGCCGTGCCGTCGTCGGCGGTCGCCGTGAAGGCGCCGCCCAGAGCGGTCGCCTTGGCGCCGGCCTCGTAGATGTTGAAGCCCGAGCCCCAAGCGGCTCCGGTCCCGAGCAGGCACAGGGCGCCCGCGAGCAGGAGCAGTTTCTTGATCCCTTCCATCGCGCCTCCTTTTGCTTGCGCAGACGAGCGCGACGGCGCCCGCTACACGTGTCCGTAGCGTTGATAGCCAGGTCGCCGGACCCTAGCACGAGACGTGCATTCTTGAAATCGGTTTTTCCGCCTCTTCCGGACGCGAAGAGGCCCCCCGCCCGCGGCGGGAGGCCTCTGCGGCGCAACGGCTTGTTTCAGTCGCCCGCAGACTCCCAGCTGCGCGCCCGGTCCACCAGCCAGGCCAGGAGTATCAGCGCGACCATGCCGCCCGAGATGAAGTAGACCCAGTCGGGCACCGTGGCCGCGTCGCCCTGGGCGTAGGAATGGAGCCCGCTGAGGAAGTAGTTGACCCCGAAGTAGGTCATCACCACCGAGGCGATGCCCGCCAGGCTGCCGCTGGCCAGCACCAGGGGGCGGTTCAGGCTCTTGATCCAGCGGAAGTGGATGACCACCGCGTAGACCAGGATCGTCACCAGGCTCCAGGTCTCCTTGGGATCCCAGCCCCAGTAGCGGCCCCAGGACTCGTTGGCCCACACGCCGCCCAGGAAGGTGCCGATGCTCAGCAGGCCCAGCCCCGTCACCAGCACGCGGAACTGCAGGCGGTCCAGGGAATGGATGGCCTCGTGCACGGCACGGCGGCCCGGCCCCTTCATGAGGTAGAGCACCAGGGTCAGGCCGCCCAGCAGCGAGCCTAGGCCCAGGAAACCGTAGCTGCCGGTGATGACCGTGACGTGGATGTTCAGCCAGTAGGAGGCCAGCACGGGCACCAGGGGGCCGATGGCCGGGTCGAAGGTCGAGAGCATGGCCACCGAGAGCACCACCGCGGTCAGCAGGGCCGAGACGGCGGCCGCCGAGCCGCGCCGGTCGCGGAACTCGAAGATCACGCCGGCGATGCCCGTGGCCAGGGCGATGAAGATCAGCGACTCGTAGCCGTTGCTCAGCGGCGCCCTTTCCGAGGCGATCCACCGCAGCACGAAGGCGTAGAGGTGGTAGGCCACGGCCGCCCAGTAGATCAGCATGCCCAGGGCGTAGAGCGGATGGCGCCACCGGTAACCCTCGCCGCCGCGGCGGCCCAGGCTCCAGAAGAAGGCCACGATCAGCAGGAGGAAGGCCGCGAAGTAGGGCAGGGTCACGTTGCGGAAGGGGTGCGCGTCGTTGAGCCACATCTCCGCCGAGAGGGCGGCCCCCGACGGCAGCACGTCCGCGCCGTGGGTTTGCTGCAGGCGCCGCGTGTCCTCCAGGGCGGGGCCGATCAGGGCGTTGTCCATCTCGTGCAGGCCGGCCACCAGGGCCTCCATGACGTCGGTGATCTCGGCCGGCAGGTCCGACTCGCGGACCTCGTTGAAGTCGGCCCAGGTGTCGTCGGGATCGTCGGGCACGGGGTAGAGCTTCAGGCCGCCGCCGTTGATCACGTTCCAGAAGATGTTGAAGCGCTCGTCGAACTTCAGGAGCTTGCGCTGGGCCTTGGTGCGCCTGGCGTCGGGCGTGCGCAGGGCCTCGCGCACCGCGTCGCCCAGCACGTACTGGTTGCCGTCGATGAGGCTGGCGGCGCTCACCCACACGGCCTTGCCCGGCGACCCGAAGTGGCCCTCGCCCTGGTCCTCGGGGATGCCCAGCAACGCCTTGACCCCGGGGTGCTTGGCATAGATCAGCTCGTGGTCGAACCAGAAGCCGGGATTGGTCAGCCAGCTCAGGTAGAGGTCCAGCGGCTCCCAGCCCTTGAAGTGCTCGCGCTTGGCGATCTTCATCACGATCTCGCGGGCGTGGGTGTCCAGCGGCTTCATGCGGCCGCGGAAGTCCTGCATGACCAGGGTGCGGGCGGTGGCCCGGTTGTCCTCGTCCAGGTAGTTGAAGCGGGGGTCGTGGTCGTGCCCCTCGTGCTGCGCCGTCGCGGGGGGCGCGGCGGCCAGGCCCCAGAGCAGGACGGTCAGCGGGATCAGCGTCTTGGCCAGCGCCCTCATGACGAGCTCCTTTCGCGGGCTTCCCTGCGCGGCGGCCAGATGAGGTCGCGCAGCAGGATCATCAGGAAGCCCAGGGCCAGCAGGGTGTAGCCCAGGTACGTGGGGATCTTGCCGGGGTCGTAGTTCACCGACAGGACCGTGCCCAGCTCGTCGGGGTCGTAGGACGACTGGAAGTGCTTGTAGCCCCGGTGGGTCAGGGGATGGTTCATGTAGATGCGGACGGGCCGGCCGTCCACGCCCTGCTCCTCGTCGTAGAGGCGCACGTGGCTCTCGTAGCTGGCCGGGTTGCGGCTGCCCGGGTAGTTGAGCAGCAGGAAGTCGTCCAGGTGGACCGCGTAGGGCAGGTCGATGACGATCGAGCCCAGGCGCAGCACCGCCGCGTCGTCGCCGAGCGCCAGCGGCGCGCCCCGGTCGTCGTCCTTGATGACGATGGTCTCGCCGCGGGTGCCATCCGGGGCGACCACCTCGACGCGCGCGGCCGCGGGGGCGCGCTCGTCGTCGCTCAGCACGGGCTGCAACTCCACGTGGGGCAGCTCCTCGCGCAGCATGAAGGCCAGGCCGCCGCCGCTGCGGTAGACCATCTCGGAGTCGACGGGGAAGGGCTCGCCCGCCGCCAGGTCGCTGGCCTGCGCGTCCTCGTCCATGCCCATGGCCGCCAGGGGCTCGGACGCGCGGGCGACCAGCCGGCCCGCGTCGTCGCGGCCGAAGACCAGGCCGCGTTCGAGCTGGTAGAGGACGTCCAGGTCGGGGAAGTCCTCCTCGCCGCCGCTGTGGCCCATGGAGAACTCGGGGTGGTAGGCGAAGAGGATCTTCTCGCCCGCGCGCCCGTCCGGGGCGGTGACCTCCACGCGGATCATGGGATTGGCCAGCTCGCCCTCGTAGCTCGTGCCCTGCCCCACCCGGAAGTCGGCCTGGAACTCGGTGATCACGAAGCGCCAGCCGGCGCCCGTGAAGTCGGCGGGCAGGGTGTCGGGCACGTCGAAGTCCAGGGTCTCGCCGTTCACGTGGGTGCGCAGGCGTCCCCAGCGCGCGCCGGCGGCCGAGGCCGGCAAAGGCCCGTCCAGGTATCGGATCTGGACGCCGCCCACGGTGCGGCGGTCGTCCTGGAGCAGGTAGAACTCCTCGGGGCCGTCCTGGCCGACGACCGCCAGGTGCAGGGCCGCCGGGCCCGAGTCGGCCGGCTGCAGGGCCTCCGCGAAGCGCGGCCAGTATTCGCGGACGGTCACCCGGTAGTCGCCGTCGCCGAAGGCCAGCTTGCCGCCCACGTCGTGGGCGCCGGGCCGGTACAGCCGCACGGGGAAGGTGCGCGTTTCGCCGTCCAGCTCGAGCTGCACGTGGGGCGCCCGCGAGTACATGTAGTCGACGGCCTTGCCCTCGCGGATGGGCATGACGCCCTCGTAGCCGAAGTAGCGCGTGATGCCGGCGGCGATCAGGATCCAGATGATGGCCACGTGGACCACCAGGGCCCCGTACTGCCGCGGCCGGTAGGGCGCGCGCAGGAACAGCACCAGGGTGAGGTTCAGGATCAGCAGGGCCAGCACGCCCTCGAACCAGCGGGCGTTGTAGACCAGGTCCCGGGCGCCCACGGCGCCGTACTCTCCCTCGAGGAAGGTGGCCTTGGCGATGGCGATCGCGAAGATCACCAGCAGGGCCACGCTCAGTTTCAGGGACGCCAGGAACCGGATGGGGGGGAAGCCTTCGATGTTTCGCACGTTCACCTTCCGTGTTGCGCGAAGAAGATGGAGCGCGGCCCCTGTCCGGCCGCGACTCAGACCATGATAATCAATTCCTCCTGTCGAACAAGAGAGGTCTCGTGTTGATTCCCGTTCCTTGACGGATCGCCCATAAACAATTATCAATCGGTATAGAATTCACGCGAGAATCCGGCACCCCGGGAAGGTGATCGCCATGTTCAAGACGGAAACGCGATACGCCCTGCACGCGGTGACGGTGCTGGCCCGCTCGGAGGGCCTGGTGCCCAATGCCGAGCTGGCGGCCAACCTGAACATCTCCCTGCCCATGGTGGCCAAGATCCTCAACCGCCTGGTGCAGGCCGGCCTGGTGACGAGCCGCCCCGGGCCCGGCGGCGGCTATGCCCTGGCGCGGCCCGCCGAGGAGGTCCGCCTCAACGAGGTGGTGGCGCCCACCGAGGGGGAGGACTGGGGCCACGGCTGCCTGATGGGCCTGCCCGAGTGCGACGACGACAACCCCTGCGCCATGCATCCCGCCTGGCTCAAGCTGCGCACCCACATCCTGGCCATGCTCAACGACCGCACCGTGGCCGAGATGGCCGCCGGCAACGTCGACCTGGACCTGCGCGTCGAGGACGCCCATGACTTCCCCCGGGCCTGACATCGTCGCGCGGCTCGCCCGCGCTAAGCGCAAGGCGCTCGTCTTCCGCTCTCACCAGAAGCGGCCGCTGGTCTCGCGCCAGTCCGTGCAGCTGATCACCCTCGCCGTGGTGATCGTCATCGGCCTGCAGTTCGCCCAGTGGGTGGGTGGCCTGATGCGCGTCGAGAGCGTCGGCGTGCGCCCGCCCGGCGTGGAGGGCTTCCTGCCCATCTCCGCGCTGATCAGCCTGCGCCACTGGGTGCTGAGCGGGGAATACTCCCTGATCCATCCCGCCGGTCTGGCCATCTTCGGCCTGGCCTGCCTGATGGCCCTGCTGCTCAAGAAGGCCTTCTGCTCGTGGATCTGTCCCGTGGGCACGATCGCCGAGTACCTGGCCCGCCTGTCGCACAAGGTCTTCCGCCGGCGCATCAAGCTGCCGGTCTGGCTCGACCGTCCCCTGCGCGCCCTGAAGTACCTGCTGGCCTTCTACTTCGTCTACGCCGTCTTCGTGCAGATGTCGCCCCGGGAGGTGGAGGTCTTCCTCCATTCGCCCTACAACAAGGTGGCCGACATCAAGATGCTGCTCTTCTTCACGCGCATGTCGACGCTCACCGCCCAGGTGCTGGCCGTGCTGGTGGCGCTGTCCTTCGTGGTGCCCTACTTCTGGTGCCGCTACCTCTGTCCCTACGGCGCCCTGCTCGGTCCCCTGTCCATGTTCTCGCCCCTGAAGGTGGAGCGCCGCGAGCCCGACTGCACCGAGTGCGGCCGCTGCGCCGCGGTCTGCCCCGCGTTCCTGGACGTGGACCGCAAGGGCCGCGTGACCGATCCCGAGTGCACCGGCTGCCTCGAATGCGTGGCCCAGTGCCCCGCGCCCGGGGCCCTGGAGGTGCGCGCCGCGGCCGGCTGGCGCGGCCGGATCCGCCCCGTGGTCTTCGCGACCGCGGTGGCGCTGGTCTTCTACGGCGGCATCGGCGCGGCCAAGCTGGCCGGCAAGTGGCAAACCGGGATCCCCGAGGCGGAATTCCAGCGCCGGGTCCTGGAACTGGACGATCCCAAGTACCACCACGCCCGCGGCGAGGTGCCCGCCTACGGCCCCGAGGACTAGCGCCGCTCCCCCCGGCAGTGATGTGATCCCACAACTCATTATCCGGCAGTCGATTGCGACTTCAGAAAAAGTCGGCCATAATACTTGACAAAAGTATACATGTATTTACTTTATGGGCGAGACCGATCCCCGGAACCGGAGGCCGCCCGTGAAGATCCTCAAGACCGACGAACAGGCCCTGCGCATCGCCCTGTGCCTCGCCCGCGGCGGCGCCCAGATGACGCAGGCCGAGATCGCCGCGGCGGAGCAGCTGCCGCCGCCGACGGTCACCAAGCTCCTGGCCCAGCTCCGGCGGGGCGGCGTGGTGCGCACCGTCCGGGGACGTCACGGGGGCTACGAACTGGCGGGCCCCGCCGGCGAGATCTCCGTGGCCGAGGTGCTGACCTCGCTGGGACGGCCCCTGCTGGTCGGCAGCGAGTGCACCCCGGACGATCCCCTGGACACGATCTGCCCCCACGTGGGCGACTGCGGCCTGCGTTCGGTCTGGCAGACCCTGTCCGACCGCATCACCCGGGTGCTGGCGGGCACCAGCCTGGCCGACCTCTGCGGCGAGACCTGCGCCGTGGAGGAGAAGCTCCTGGAACTGTGAGCCATACCGGCGCTGGCGGCGCCGTTCACGAGAGGTGAAAGAGATGAGCACTGCGAGAGAGACGGTCTTCGCCTGCCGGGGCCTGCGGGCCTCCATCGAGGGCAAGGAGATCGTCAAGGGCGTGGACCTGGAGATCCGCGCCGGCGAGAAGCACGCCCTGATGGGCCCCAACGGTTCGGGCAAGTCAACCCTGGCCGCCGCGTTGATGGGCCACCCCGCCTACGCCGTCGAGGGCGAGATCCGGCTCGACGGTCGCCGCGTGGACGCGTCGCCGCCCCACGAGCGGGCCCGGCTGGGCATGTTCCTGGGCTTCCAGTACCCGGTGGCGGTGCCCGGCGTCTCGGTGGCCAACTTCCTGCGGGCGTCCCTCTCGGCGCGCCGCGGCGAGGACATCCCCGTGCGCGAGTTCCGCAAGGAGATGATGGCGGCCTTCGCGGAGCTGGACGTGCCCCGCGGCTTCGTCTCGCGCTATCTCAACGACGGCTTCAGCGGCGGCGAGAAGAAGCGCCTGGAAATCCTGCAGATGCTCCTGCTGCGCCCGTCGTTCGCCCTGCTCGACGAGACCGACTCCGGCCTGGACATCGACGCGCTCAAGGTGGTCTCCGAGGGCGTCAACACGGCCTCGGCGGGGGAGACCGGCGTGTTGCTGGTCACCCACTACCAGCGCATCCTGAACTACGTGAAGCCGGACTTCGTGCACGTCTTCATGGACGGCGCCATCGTCCGTTCCGGCGGCCCCGAACTGGCCGAGGAGCTGGAGGCGCGCGGCTATGACTGGCTGGCCCGGTCCGGGGCCGTCGGCGAGGGGAGCGCGGCATGAGCGCCAGGCAGAACGTCCAGGACATCAACAGCAACTACACCGAGCGCTACGGCTTCCACGACCCGGAGGACTACTTCCTCAAGGCGCCCAAGGGCATCGGCCACGAGCTGATCGAGATGATCTCGCGCAAGAAGGGCGAGCCCCGGTGGATGCGCGACAAACGCCACAAGGCGCTGGACATCTTCCTGGAGAAGCCCATGCCGCGCTGGGGCAACACGGAGATGCTCGGCGGCATCGACTTCGACGACATCCACTACTACATCAAGCCCAAGGGCGAGCAGGCCCGCGACTGGGACGACGTGCCCGAGGACATCAAGCGCACCTTCGACCGTCTCGGCGTGCCCGAGGCCGAGCGCAAGTTCCTGGCCGGCGTGACGGCCCAGTACGAGAGCGAGGTCGTCTACCACTCGATCCGCGAGGACCTCGAGAAGCAAGGCGTGCTGTTCTGCGACATGGACTCGGGCCTGCGCGAGCATCCCGAGATCGTGAAGAAGTACTTCGGGACGGTGATCCCGACCCGCGACAACAAGTTCTCCGCGCTGAACACGGCGGTCTGGTCGGGCGGCTCCTTCATCTACGTGCCCAAGAACACGAAGGTGGAGATCCCGCTGCAGGCCTACTTCCGCATCAACGCCGAGAACATGGGGCAGTTCGAGCGCACGCTGATCATCGCCGACGAGGGCAGCAGCGTGCACTACATCGAGGGCTGCACGGCGCCGACCTACTCCTCGGATTCGCTGCACTCGGCGGTGGTGGAACTGATCGCCATGAAGGGCGCACACATCCGCTACACGACGATCCAGAACTGGTCCACCAACGTCTACAACCTCGTCACCAAACGGGCCCACGCCCACGAGGACGCGGTGGTGGAGTGGGTGGACGGCAACATCGGGTCCAAGCTGACCATGAAGTACCCGGCCATCGTGCTCAAGGGCGAGCGCGCCCACGGCGAGGTGCTGTCCATCGCCTTCGCGGGCCACGGGCAGCACCAGGACGCCGGCGCCAAGATGATCCACGCCGCGCCCAACACCACCTCGCGCATCGTCAGCAAGAGCATCAGCAAGGACGACGGACGCTCCTCCTACCGCGGACTCGTGAAGGTGGCGCGCGGCGCCGCCGACTGCCGCACCAACGTGGAATGCGACGCGCTGCTCATCGGCAAGCGGGCCCGCTCCGACACCTACCCGACCATGGACATCGCCGAGGACGACGTGCGCGTGGAGCACGAGGCCCGCGTGTCGAAGGTGGGCGAGGAGCAGCTCTTCTACCTGCAGAGCCGCGGCCTGGACGAGGACCAGGCGCGGCTGATGATCGTCAACGGCTTCATCGAGCCGTTCGTGAAGGAACTGCCCATGGAGTACGCCGTGGAGCTGAACAGGCTGATCGAGCTGGAGATGGAGGGATCCGTTGGCTGAGTCGACGCGCATGATCACCACCGACGCGCCGGACACGCTCCCCGCGCGGGAGCGGGTGGCCGACCTGTCGCGCCTGCTGGACGAACCGGCCGACCTGCTGGACGAGCGTCTCGCGGCCTACGACCGCCTGCGCGTCCAGGACCTGCCCGACCGGATCGAGCACCTGTGGAAGTTTACCGATCCGCGCCATCTGCTGCCCGGCGATCCCTTGCCGGGGGGCCGGTCCGCGGACGAGGCCGAAGACGCGCCCGCGACTTTGTCCCGCATCGAGTTGCGGCCCGGCGCCGCGCCGGTGATCCGCCTCTCGCCCGCCGCGCGGGCGGCGGGACTCTCGGCCGCGCCCATCGGCTCCTTCCTCGATCTCTCGCATCCGGCTGAGCCGGCGTCGGCGACGCCGTCCTGCTACTTCCACAACCTCAACGACGCCTTCTGGAACTGCGGCCTGCGGCTCGAACTGCCGCGCGGCGCCGTCCTGGAGGAGCCGGTATTGGTCACGGTGCGGGCCGATCGCCCGGCCGTGTTGCCGCGACTGGTCGTCGACGCCGGCGAAGGGTCGGACCTGACCGTGGTCGAGGAGCACGCCGGCGGCGGCGCGGAGGTCCGCGTGGTCGGCCGCAGCGAGCTCCACGCCGCCCCGGGCGCGCGTCTGAACCACGTGCTGGTCCAGCGCTGGGCGGACGGCGTTCACGGGCACCTGAGCCTGCGCGGCCACGCCGGACGCGACGCGGACCTGCGCACCACCTTCGCCTCGGTGGGCGGCAGCCGCGCCAAGGTGGAGCTGGCGACCGACCTCGCGGGCGAGGGCGCCCGCAGCGAGATGACGGGCCTCGCCTTCGGCGGCGACGCCCAGCGCTTCGACCACCACACCCGCCACCGCCACCTGGCGGGCCGTACCTGGAGCAACATCGACTTCAAGGCGGTGGCCGACGGGCGCGCCCGCAGCAGCTACACCGGCCTGATCCGCATCGAGGAGGCGGCCCGCGGCAGCGAGGCCTTCCAGGAGAACCGCAACCTGCTGCTCTCGGACACCGGACGGGCCGACTCGATCCCCGAACTGGAGATCCTCAACGAGGACGTCTCCTGCAGCCACGGCGCCACCATCGCGCCCGTCGATCCGGACCAGGTGTTCTACCTGCAGTCCCGCGGACTCGATCCCGAGGCGGCCCTGCGCCTGGTGGTGCAGGGCTTCATGGCGGGCGCCATCGATGGCCTGCCCGCCGGCGTGCGCGAGTCCGTGTCCGAACTGGTCGCCGCGCGCCTGCGGGGGGTGGCGGCATGAGCACCGAACCGCGTTTCCTGCCGGGCCAGCCCGGCGCCGACACCTGCGCGGGACAGCAGGGCGACTGCGTGCGCTGCGGCGGCATCTTCGCCGACCGCTTCCCGCTGCTGAAGCGCCCCGTCAACGACCACGACCTGGTCTACCTGGACAGCGCGGCCACCACCCAGAAACCCGAGGCGGTCATCGCCGCGGAGGCCCGCTACTACCGGCGTCACAACGCCAACGTGCACCGCGGGATGCACGCCCTGGCCGCCGAGGCCACCGAGCTCTACGAGGCCTGCCGCCGGCGCGTGGCCATGCTGCTGGGCGTGTCGCGTCCCGAGCAGGTCGTGATCACGTCGGGCACCACCGCCTCGCTGAACCTGGCCGCCTTCGGCCTGCGCCACCTGCTGCGGCCCGGCGACGAGATCCTGCTCACGGAGATGGAGCACCACGCGAACCTGGTGCCCTGGATCGCCCTGGCCCGGCAGGAGGGCCTGCTGCTGCGCCACCTGCCCGTGACCGGCGGCGGCGAACTGGACCTGGACGCCCTGCCCGGGATGCTCACCGACCGCACGCGAATCGTGTCGTTGGCCCACGTCTCCAACGTGCTGGGCACGCTCAACCCCGTGGCGGAGATCGCCGCGGCGGCCCGCCGCGCCGGCGCCGTGGTCGTCGTCGACGCCGCCCAGTCGGTGGGCCACCTGCCTGTGGACTTCGCCGCCCTGGGCGTCGACCTGCTGGCCTTCTCGGCCCACAAGGCCTACGGCCCCATGGGTCTCGGCTTCCTGGTGGGCACGCCCGAGATCCTCGACCGCCTCGAGCCCGTGCAGTTCGGCGGCGAGATGATCGACACCGTCGGCCTGGACGAGGCCACCTGGGCCGAGGTGCCGCACCGCTTCGAGGCGGGCACGCCCAACGTGGCGGCCGCGGCGGCCTTCCCGCCGGCGCTGGACATGCTCGACGAGGCCGGCCTGGAGCGCGTCCGCACCCACGAGATGCAGGTGACGGGCTGCGCCCTGGAGGCCCTGCGGCGCCTGGACGGCCTCACCGTCTTCGGCCCCGCCGATCCGGCCCGGCGCGGCGGCCTGGTCGCCTTCCACGACGCGGGGGTGCACGCCCACGACCTGGCCCAGCTGCTGGACGCGCGGGGCGTGTCGGTGCGGGCGGGCCACCACTGCGCCCAGCCCCTGCACCGCCGGCTCGGCGTGACGGCCACGGCCCGGGCGTCGTTCGGCATCCACAACTCCCACGACGACGTCGACGCCCTGCTCGACGCCCTCGGCCACGCCAGGAGGATGTTCGCTTGAACGGCGGCATGGACGATCTCTACCGGGAAGTGATCCTGGACCACCATCGCAGTCCGCGCGGTGCCGAGGCGCTGCCGGATCCCCACCTCGCGGCCGACGGCAAGAACCCGTCCTGCGGCGACGAGGTCACCCTGCAGCTCGTGTTCGACGGGGAGCGCATCGACCGCGTGGCCGTCCTCTCGCAGGGCTGCGCCATCGCCACCGCCAGCGGCTCCATCCTGGCCGAACTGGCCACGGGACGCACCCTGGCCGAGGTCACGCGGCTGGCCGAGGTCTTCCGCCGGCACATGCGCGGCGAGGTCGCGGAGCTGCCCGACGAGCCGGATCCCGGCGACCTCGAGGTGCTCAGCGGCGTCCGCAAGTTCCCGGCGCGCGTCAAGTGCGCCCTGCTGCCCTGGATGACCGCCCTGGAGGCGGCCGCCGCGCGCGAGCAGGGCCGGACGGCGAGCGTCTCGACGACGGAGGTATGACGTGACGATCCCGAGCCAGGACACCCTCATCGAGGCCCTGCGTCCGGTCATGGATCCGGAGATGAACATCTCGATCGTGGATCTGGGACTGCTGCGCGGCGTGGAGATCGAGCCCGAAGACGGCCACGTCCAGATCGAGCTGACGCTGACCAGCCCCATGTGCCCGCTGGCGCCGGAGATCGTGGCCGCCACGCGAAACGCCGCCCTGGGCGTGGACGGCGTGCGCGCGTGCTTCGTGGATCTGGTCTGGAGCCCGCCATGGGACCCGCGCACGGACGCCACCGAGGACGTCCGCGCCGAGCTGGGCATCTGGGACTAGGTCATTCGCGTCCGCTGAGCTCCTTGCGGATGCGCCTGAGCGTCACCGTCATCACGAAGATCAGCATGATGCCCGCGAACTCGAGCAGGCGGCCCGGTTCGTAGGTGATGAAGGTGATGGTCTGTCCGTTCAGGTTGGCGATCTTCTCCAGCACCGCCAGGATGAAGAACAGCATCGCCGCGACGAACATGATGCGGCTGAAGGTGCTCATCCAGGTCTCGATTCTCATGACTCACCTCCCAGCTCGTTCAGCAGTCCTTTCAGGACCTCGCCGCGCTCGAAGGTCTGCACCCGCTCCAGCTTGATCTGCCAGGTGGGCCGGTACAGGGGTACGTGCGTCAGCGACCCGGCCTCGGGATTGCTGAACCACATCTCGTAGTACCCGGTGTCCTTGTACTTGTTGATGTAGACGAGGTGGCCCCATTCGGCGGGGATGTCCGTGAAATCGACCAGGCCGTCCTTCTGGTCCGCCAGGGGAGAGCACGAGACGTTGGCCAGCAGGAGCAGGGCCAGGAGGGGCAGTAGCCGGCGCATGACCTCTCCTTTCACAAGGTTGGAGGTAGAACAGGCGACCCGGCGATGATATCCGAAATCAAGACCCAGGTAAACAGCTATCGGCCATGGGCCTCACTCCACCCAGCGGGTGACGAAGATGTTGGTGTCGCGCGGTCCGCTGTTGTGCCGGTTGCTGCCGAAGACGAAGGTCTCGCCGTCGGGCGCCCACATGGGGAAGCCGTCGAACCCCTCGCTGTAGGTGATGCGCTCGAGGCCGCTGCCGTCCAGGTTCACCATCCACAGCTCGAATTCCCGCCCGCGCGGCTCGGGATGGTTGCTCGAGAAGATGATCTTCTCGCCGGAGGGATGGAAGAAGGGTCCGAAGGACGCGCAGCCCAGGTCGGTGATCTGTCGCTGTTCTGAGCCGTCGGCGTTCATGACGAAGATCTCCATGACCGAGGGGCGCACCTTCTCGTCGGCCAGGAGGCGCCGGTAGTCCTCCAGCGCGGGGCCGGGCGCGGGGTGGTGGCTGCGGTAGACGATCTTCGTGCCGTCGGGGGAGAAGAAGGGGCCGCCGTCGTAGCCGGGGGTGTGGGTCAGGCGGCGCACGTCGCCGCCGTCGAGGTCCATGGTGTAGATCTCCAGGTCCCCGTCGCGGGTCGAGGTGAAGACGATGGTCTCGCCGTCGGGCGACACGGTGGCCTCGGCGTCGTAGCCCGGCGTGTCGGTCAGGGCCGCCAGTTCGCCGGTCTCCAGGTCCAGCCGTACGATGTCGTAGGAGTCGAAGAGGCCCCACACGTAGCCCTGGCTCATGTCGGGAGGCGTCGGGCAGTCCGGGTCCGCCAGGTGGGTGGTGGCGTAGACCACGTGGCGGTCGTCCTTCGTGAAATAGGCGCAGGTGGTGCGTCCCTCGCCGGTGGACAGCAGCTCGGGATTCCCGCCGCCGGCGGGCATGACCATGATCTGGTCGCAGTCGAAGGGCGGCCGCGTGGTCTGGAAGACCAGCCGCTGCGAGTCGTAGCTGAAGTAGGCCTCGGCGTTCTCGCCCCCGTCGGTGAGCATGTCCAGCACGGAGAAATGCGTCTCGCGGGGATCGGGCAGGTAGTGGCGGGGCAGCGGCTTGTCGGCGGCCAGGGCCCCGCCCGTAGGGTAGAGGTGGCCGGCGAGGGCCAGGATCAGCAGTACGGCGGTGCGGCGAGTTGTCATGTCGGCTCTTTCGGATTAGTTTGGTCGCGTTTATGACAGCACGCACCGCAATGTAGTATAAAGCGTGTGAAGGGACAACTCGACACACCCGGTCGAACGAGGGGAGTCCGAGATGATCGTAGGCGTACCCAGGGAGACCTGCGACGGGGAGCGGCGCGTGGCGCTGGTACCGTCGGCGGTCCGGGCCCTGGTCAAGGCCGGGCTCGAGGTCGTGCTCGAGGCCGGCGCCGGCGAGGCCGCCGGCTACACCGACGCGGCCTTCGCAGAGCGCGGGGCGACGCTGGCCGCCCGCGAGGAGGTCTTCGCCAGGGCCGACATGCTGCTCCAGGTGCGCGGGCCCGGCGCCGCCGGCGACGCGGCCGCGGCGGACCTGGCCATGTACCGTCCGGGCCAGGGCCTGATCGCCATGCACGATCCCCTCGGCGAGGTCGGGATGGTCAAGGAACTGGCCGCGCGCGGGGTCACGGCCCTGTCGCTGGAGTTGGTGCCGCGCATCACCCGCGCCCAGAGCATGGACGTGCTCTCGTCCATGGCCACCGTCGCCGGCTACCAGGCGGTGCTCGGGGCCGCCGAGATCCTGCCCCAGCTCTTTCCCATGCTGATGACCGCCGCCGGCACCCTGGCGCCCGCCAAGGTCTTCGTGGTGGGCGTGGGCGTGGCGGGGCTGCAGGCCATCGCCACGGCCAAGCGTCTCGGCGCGGTCGTCGAGGCCTACGACGTGCGGCCCGCCGTCAAGGATCAGGTGATGAGCGTCGGCGCCAAGTTCGTCGAGTTCGACCTGGCGACCGAGGATGCCGAGGATCAGGGCGGTTATGCCAAAGAGCAGAGTGAGGATTTCATCCGGCGCCAACAGGCGCAGATGAAGGACGTGGTCGCCCGTAACGACGTGGTGATCACCACGGCCGCCATTCCCGGCAAGACGTCGCCGGTGCTGGTGACGGCGGAGATGGTCGCGGCCATGGCGCCGGGTTCGGTGATCGTGGACCTGGCCGCCGAGCGCGGTGGCAACTGCGCCCTCACGAAAGCCGACGAGACGGTCGTGGCCCACGGCGTGACCATCCTCGGGCCCACCAATCTGGTGTCGCGCAAGCCGCGCCACGCCAGCCAGATGTTCGCCAAGAACGTGGAGACCTACCTGTTGGCCATGATCGACGAGGGCGCCCTGACCTTCGACATGGCGGACGAAGTGGTCGCCGAGACGCTGTTGACGCGGGACGGTGAGGTCGTGCATCCGCGCCTGCGCGGTCTGCTCGGCCTCGAGGTCGCCGATACGGAAGGAGGAGAGGCCTGATGGACGCTCTAGTCGCTGCGATCACCGTGCTCGTGCTGGCGGTGTTTGTCGGTTTCGAGATCATCACCAAGGTGCCGCCCACCCTGCATACGCCGTTGATGTCGGGTTCGAACGCCATCTCCGGCATCGCCCTCATCGGCGCGATCATCTCGTCGCGCGCCGACAATTCGCAACTCGCCACCATCCTGGCCGTGTGCGCGGTCGCCTTCGCCACCATCAATGTGATCGGCGGCTACATGGTGACCCACCGCATGCTCGACATGTTCAAGAGGAAGTAGGTGAGAACGTGAACGAATTCAGGATCGACGCCGGTTGGGTGAATCTCGTCTACGTGATCGCCTCGATTCTCTTCATCTCGGGCTTGAAAGGGCTCACCCATCCGCGCACGGCGGTGCGCGGCAACCTGACCAGCGCGCTCGGCATGCTGCTGGCGGTCGTCGTGACCCTGCTGGCCAACGGTTTGAGCTACCAGTACATCCTGCTCGGCTTTGCCATCGGTGCCCTGATCGGCGCCGTGGCGGCCACGCGCGTGCAGATGACGCAGATGCCCGAGATGGTGGCGCTGTTCAACGGCTTCGGCGGTGGCGCTTCCGCCCTGGTCGCCGGGGCGGCCTTCGTGATCGCCCTGTCGCGGGGGCAGGTGCCGGACCTGCAGATGACCGTCTCTACCGGCCTCTCCGGTCTGATCGGCGCCGTGACCCTGACCGGTTCCCTGATCGCCTTCGGCAAGCTGGCCGGCAAACTGCCCGGCGGACAGATCACCTTTCCGGGCCACAAGGTCTTCAATCTGCTGCTGGCCGCCGGTGCCGTTACGGCCGTTGTCTGGCTGTCCCTCGACCCGTCGCAACTGACGGCCTACTGGCTCGTGGTGGGCATCGCGGCGGTGCTGGGCGCGAGCCTGACGCTACCCATCGGCGGCGCGGACATGCCGGTGGTGATCTCCCTGCTGAACTCCTATTCGGGCCTGGCGGCCGCCGCCACGGGCTTCGTGCTCATGAACAACGTGCTGATCATCGCCGGCTCGCTGGTGGGCGCGTCGGGCATCATCCTCACGCGCATCATGTGCGTGGCCATGAACCGCTCGCTGACCAACGTGCTCTTCGGCACCCTGGAGCCCGCGGAGGGTTCGGCCACCGCCGACGAGGTGTACGCGGGCAAGGTCAAGGCGACCTCCCCGGAGGAAGTGGCCATGCTCTTCGACACCGCACAGCGCGTGGTCGTGGTGCCCGGCTACGGGCTGGCAGCGGCCCAGGCCCAGCACACCGTGCGCGACATGGCCAACATCCTCGAGGCCCGCGGCGTGACCGTGGAATACGGCATCCACCCGGTGGCCGGGCGCATGCCGGGCCACATGAACGTGCTGCTGGCCGAGGCCGACGTGCCCTACGACAAGCTGCTGGAGATGGACCAGATCAACCCCGAGATGTCCCAGGTGGACGTCTGCATGGTGGTCGGCGCCAACGACGTGGTGAATCCCGTGGCGCGCACCGATCCCCAGAGCCCCATCGCCGGCATGCCCATCATCGACGTGGACAAGGCCCGCACCGTGGTGGTCGTGAAGCGCTCGCTGAGCCCCGGCTTCGCCGGCATTCCCAATCCGCTCTTCGCCGCCGACAACTGCCTGATGATGTTCGGCGACGGCAAGAAGGCGTTGATGGAGCTGAACGAGGCGCTCAAGCAGGGCTGAGTTCCGATCCGACCTCATCCGGGGGGCCGCGCGTTCGCGCGGCCCCTTTTCGTCCCCGGCACGACCGCGCCAAGTGACGGTCATGAAATAAGATATATTAACTCCATATTAAAACCGGAGTCGGTTATTGCCTTTTCTCGGAGAGTTCGATCGGGGGCCCGGCATGGGGGAGGGCGCCGAAATGCCGGCCCCCTGAAGAATCATTCAACATGCTGTTATCATGTCTGATACATAGATTCCACTCCGTATCCCACCGACCCTGCACAAACAAAACCATTTCGCTACTTGTTTTGAAGGTCGGTAATCACCATGATCCGTGCAGATCGTTCCGCCGGCCCAGCTATTTGCGGCGGAGTTGTTACGCAGGAGTAGGGAGATATCGTCTCCCGTGAGAAAGCGCTGAGCAACGAAGGAAGGTGCCGATGAAGAAGAGAATTCTTGTTCCGGTCATGCTGCTGGTCGCCCTGGGGACGACCTCATGTACCCAGCAGCCAGCTCCCGCCCCGTCGGATCCCGCACCTCCGCCGCCGGTCACGGCGGCCGTTGCCGCCGACCATGTCGAGCTGGATGATCAGGAGATCTACACGCCTTGCGCCGAATGCCATCGCGACGAGACGCCCGATATATACGACGTCTGGTACGACTCGACCCACGGCATCGCGAACGTGAAGTGCTACCAGTGCCACGGCACATACGAGGACATGGAGCGCGTGCCGGACATGGCGCGCTGCGAGTCCTGCCATGCGGGCAGGATCGAAAACTGCGGCGACGGCATGGCCTGCTGGCAATGCCACCCCGCTCACCGTTTCACCGGACACAAGTAAGGAGGTTGGCCATGGGGATGACACGTCGTGATTTCATCAAGAAGACGGCTGCTCTGACGGCAGCCTCCTACGTGGGGATGAACCTGCCCTTCGCGAAGCAGATCGCCGAGGCGGGCGCGGCCGACGCCGACACGTGGGTCCGCGGCAGCTGCCGACTCTGCGGGCTGGGTTGCCGCGTCGAACTGGGGCTCAGCGGCGGACGGCCGGTGGCCATCCGGGGCGTGCCCGAGTCGCGCACCAACTTCGGCTACCTCTGCATGAAGGGCATGCTGTTCTACAAGGTCATGGAGCACCCGGACCGCCTGACCATGCCCCTCTACCGCGAGCACAAGGACCAGCCCTTCCAGGAGATCTCCTGGGACGCGGCCCTGGACATCGCCGCCAAGAGGTTCGCCGAGGTCAAGACGCAGCACGGCGGCAACGCCTGCGCCTACTACGGTTCCGGCCAGGCCCTGACCGAGGAGACCTATCTCTTCCAGAAGGTCATGCGCGGCGGACTGGAGACCAACAACGTCGAGGGCAACCCGCGCCTCTGCATGGCCAGCGCCGTGGGCGGCTACCTGACCAGCTTCGGCGCCGACGAGCCCATCGGCGGCTACGACAACGTGGAGAAGAGTTCCTGCCTGTTCATCATCGGCAGCAACATGGCCGAGGCCCATCCGGTCTTCTTCCGGCGCATCATGCGTCACAAGCTGGACAACGGCGACAACGTGAAGGTGATCAACGCCGATCCGCGCGTCTCGCCGACCTCGCGCATCGCCGACATGCACATGCAGTTCAAGCCGGGCACCGACCTGGCGATGCTCAACGCCATGGCCTACGTGATCATCGAGGAGGAGCTGTACGACGGCAAGTTCCTGAAGGACTACGCGGTCTTCAAGAATGCCGACGGGAGCATCGACCTCGACGCATTTTATGCGGGCCTGCAGGACTACACGCCCGAGAAGGCCGCCGAGATCTGCGGCGGCAACATCACCGCCGACATGATCCGCAAGGCGGCGCGCTGGTTCGCCAAGAGCAACGGCACGGTCAGTTGCTGGTGCATGGGCATCAACCAGCGCAAGCGCGGCGTGTGGGCCAACAACCTGATCAACAACCTGCACATCCTCACCGGCCAGCTCTGCAAGCCGGGCGCCGACAGCTTCTCGCTGACCGGTCAGCCCAACGCCTGCGGCGGCGTGCGCGAGGGCGGCGGACTCTGCCACATCCTGCCGGGCCACCGTCTGGTCAAGAAGGAGCCGCTGCGCCGTCAGGTCGAGGACGCGTGGGGCATTCCCGCGGGGCGCATCCCGCCCAAGCCGGGACTGCACACCATCGCCATGTTCCAGGCCGTCAACGAGGCCAAGATCAAGGCGATCTGGATCAACTGCACCAGCCCGGCCCAGTCCCTGCCCAACGCGGATCTCTACCGCGCGGGGATGGCGCGCGAGGACGTGTTCGTGGTCTGCACGGACATCTTCCCGACCCGCACCACCGAGCTGGCCAACCTGATCCTGCCCACGGCCTTCCACTTCGAGAAGACCGGCGTCTACGGTTGCACCGAGCGACGTTCCCAGATCACGCCCAAGTGCTGCGACGCTCCGGGCGAGGCCCATGCCGAGGTCTGGATCGTGCGCGAATGGGCCCTGCGCATGGCTCGCGAACTGAACGATCCCGTGGTCGAGCAGTGCGTGAAACCGTTCGTGGGTCTGGACGAGGATCGCGACCTGCCCAAGGCCATCTGGGACGAATACACCCAGAAGCTGACTAAGGGACGCGACAGCGACCTCACGGGAGCCACCTACGAGGTGCTCGACCAGATGTACGACGGCGTGCAGTGGCCGGCACCGACCGAGGAATACGCTCTGACCGGCGGCACGGTCATCAAGTTCGTGCGTGGCATCGACCCCATGGCCGATACCCACGCCAAGGACGACAAGCCGCTGCAGTTCTACGGTCCGGCTCATCCGGACAAGAAACTGTGGGTCTGGAGCCGTCCCTACAAGGGCGCCGATGAGGAACCGGACGCGGAGTACCCCATGTACCTCTCGACCGGCCGCATCATCGACCACTGGCACACCACCAGCATGACCGGACGCGTTCCGGAGCTGCTGCGGGCCAACCCGTACTCCTACGTCGAGATCAATCCCGCCGATGCTGCCCGTATGGGTATCCAGCCGGGGGACATGGTCGAGATCGAGTCGCGGCGCGGGCGTGTGGAGATGCCGGCCAAGGTGGTCGAAGGTCCCATGGCGGGCATGGTCTTCGCCTACTGGCACGACATGCACGAGGACCGCATGATCAACAAGGTCGTCAAGGACGCCTTCGACCCCGGCTCGAAGGAGCCGGAGTTCAAGATCTGCGCCTGCCGCATCAAGCGGCTCTCGGGCCCCAAGCGCTTGACGCCTCACGTCGTCGAGCTCTAGTCCGCAACGGGGGCGGCCGGTCGACGGCCGCCCCCCGTCACCCCGGAGGTTCGAACGAGATGCCCATCGGCGGATTCATCATCAGCGTCGCCCCGGCCGAACGCGAGGAGATCGCGGCCTCGCTCGAGGCCGAGTCCGGCCTCGACGTCCACGGCACCGACGACAAGGGCAACATCGTGGCGGTGCTGGAGACGGAAACCTCCGACGAGATGGACGCGCGCGTCCTGGCCCTGGAGAAGGACCCGCGCATCCTCTCGGTCGGCCTGGCTTATCTGAACGCGGAAGATGAAATCGAGAAGATCGCCAGCGGGGAACTGCCCCCCGGCTCCCCCTTCGGACGCAAGAAGAAGCCTCGGTCGTAGGGATCTGCTGAGGATCCTGATCGGCGTGGGGGCGACGGCCGCCGCCGCGCCCGCGGCGGCGCATACCCTGCGCTCGCCGGTGGGCGTGAACCGGCTGCGGCCCCCGGGCGCCGTGGACGAGCGGAGCTTCACCGGCCGCTGCATCCGTTGCGGCCGCTGCGCCGAGGTCTGCCCCTACCGTGCCATCATTCCCCTCGACGCCCGCGACGGCGTGAACGCCGGCACGCCCCTGATCCGCGCCGAGGAGGTGCCCTGCTACCTCTGCATGGAATGCGTGGCGGTGTGTCCCACCGGCGCGCTGCAGCGGATCGAGCTCGCCGAGACGCGCATGGGCACGGCCGTCATCGACCATCACACCTGCGTGGCCTGGACCGAGGAGACCCTCTGCCGCACCTGCTACAGCGTCTGCCCGCTGCGCGACTCGGCCATCCACCTGACCGAGTTCAAGCCCCACGTGGATCCCGACCGCTGCGCCGGTTGCGGCATCTGCGCCCACGCCTGCCCGGTCGACCTGGGCGGCGGCCGCCGGCCCGTGGTGATCGACCCGGCCTACGAGCCCCGCGGTGACGAGGGGGGGGCGCCGTGATCGGCCGCTGGCGCAGCGCGTCCCAGGCGGCGGCCCTGCTGCTGCTGCTGGTCACGCCGCTGCTGAACTACCACGACATCACCTGGCTCCAGGGTTGGTTCCAGTCCCTGGCCGTCGGGCGGTTGTGGCTCGTGTCGCCCCTGGAGGGGCTCGAGTGCATCCTGGTGGCGCACAGCCTCTACGGCCCCCTGCTGGTGGGCATGATCCTGCCCGTGCTGTCGGCCTCGCTGCTGGGGACGGTCTTCTGCTCCTGGGTCTGCCCCGTGAACACCCTGCAGGTCTGGAGCGACCGGCTGCTGGCCCCGTGGCTGCGCGGACGGCGGCGCGACCGCGACGTGCCCCGCACCCTGCTGTGGTACGTGCTGGCGCTCGAGCTGCTGCTGGCGCTGGTGCTGGGCACGCCGCTCTTCGTCTTCCTCTCGCCGCCGGGACTGGTGGGCCGCGAATTGATGATGCTGGTCTTCTTCCGCACCCTGGCCGTGGAAGGCGTGCTGCTGCTGGTGATCCTGGGCCTGAACCTGTTCACGCGCCGCTTCTTCTGCCGCGCCTTCTGCCCCCTGCGCGGGCTGCTCGCCCTGCTGGGCGCGCGGCGCCGTCTGGTGGTGGCCCGCGTGGACGAGTCCGGGCCGGGTTGCCGGCATTGCGACGAGGCCTGCCCGCTGGGCCTGGCGCCCAGCGAGGGGGAGGGGACGTCGGTGCACTGCTGGAACTGCGGCCGCTGCGTCGACGCCTGCACCGACGGGGGCCTGAAGATGATCTGGCGGCGCCCCGGCCAGCCCCGGGGCGAGCCCTGCCTGTCCGGCGAGTTGCCCGTGGTCCGGATCGACGGCCAGACGAAGGGAGGCTGAGGCGGCGGACGCTGGACAGGACGCCGCCAATATGGTTCAATCCCAGTCGTATGTTTTCCCAGCCCGGCTGCCTAAATCCCCACCGGGACACGGCGAAGGGCCGATACGGTCGCGCGGGAAACGGCACGATCAGCTCCCGTACTTGGAAGGAAGACATGAAGGTCTCGCTCGAGGGGCGCACCGGCGTGGAATCGTCGGCGCGCGCCGCGTCTCCCGATACACTGCACGACCCCCAGGGCCGACGGCTCGACTACCTGCGCCTGTCGGTCACCGACCGTTGCAACCTGCGCTGCCGCTACTGCATGCCCGCCGAGGGCATCGAGACTGTGCGTCACCGGGACGTGCCGTCCCTGGAGGACCTTCACCGCCTGACCGCCCTGATGGTCGGCCTGGGCGTGCGCAAGATCCGCGTCACCGGCGGCGAGCCCCTGGTCCGCAAGGGGGTGCCGGCGTTCATGGCCCGGCTCGGACGGCTGCCCGCGCGCCCCGAGATCCTGCTCACGACCAACGGCGTCCTGCTGGCCGGCCACCTCGAAGAGCTGCGCGCGGCCGGCCTGCGCCGCGTCAATCTCAGCATCGATACCCTGGATCGCGAAACCTACCGGCGCATCACGCGCCGCGACGAGTTGGCGCGCGTGCTGCCCCTGCTGGACGCCGTGCCGGCGGCGGGCCTGGACCTGAAGATCAACGTGGTCGTGATGCCCGGCGTCAACGACGGCGAACTGGGCGACTTCGCCGCCCTGACCCGCGAACGCGACCTCACGGTCCGCTTCATCGAGTCCATGCCCTTCGCGGGAACCGGCGACGGGGCCGGCCCGGTCACCGACGGCGACGAGATCCTCGCCCGCCTGCGCGCCGACTACGCCCTGGAGGCCGCCCTCGGCGGCGCGTCGGACGTGGAGGAGCTGTACACGGTGCCGGGACACCGGGGACGCGTCGGGATCATCCGGGGCCACACGCGCACCTTCTGCGGCGCCTGCAACCGCCTGCGCCTGGACGCCCGCGGCCGCCTGCGCACCTGCCTCTACGGCGACGCCGCGGCCGATCTGGGCCGCCTGCTGCGCGAGGGCGCCGACGGCGCCCGCCTGGCGCGGGCCGTGCGGGCGGCGGTCTCGACGCGTCTGCCCGACGGCTGGATCGCCGAGCGCACCTTCCGCGGCGGGGGCTTCGAGAGCATGGCGGAGATAGGAGGCTGAGATGGGCGGCGAATCCCGGCGGCGCGACGGCTGGACATGGTGGGGCGAGGCGAGCGGCGCCGTGGGCGACCTCGGCCTGACCGTCCCGCTGGCCTTCGCGCTGGTCGTGACCAACGGCATCCCGGCCCCGCGGCTGGCCCTGCTCTGGGGGGCGGCCTACGTGGCGACGGGCCTGTTCTTCCGCGTGCCGGTCAGCATCCAGCCCCTGAAGGCCATGGCCGTGATCGCCCTGGCCTCGGGCTACGGGCTCGACATGCTGACCACGGCGGCCTTCGGCTACGGCGTGCTCTTCGTGCTGCTGGCCTGGACGGGGCTCGTCTCGCGACTGCGGGCGCTGTTCACGACCGGACTGGTACGCGGCGTGCAGCTGGGCATCGGCCTGATGCTGGCGCGCAAGGCGGCCGAGCTGCTGACGGGATCCCCCTTCTTCCTGGCTGGCGACGGCCTGCCCGGCACGGCCGTGGCCCTGACGGGACTGGCGGCCCTGGCGGTGCTCCTGCTCGGCGGACGCCTGACCTCGCGGCCGCTGGCCCTGCCCATGCTGATCGGCGGCATGGCCGTGGGCTGGCTGGCCGGCGTGCGCCCCGACGCCGCGGCGGCGGCGGGCGCGCCCCTGGCCTTCGCGGCGCCACAGTGGCGTCTGCTGCCGGACGCGGCCCTGCTGCTGATGCTGCCCCAGCTGCCCCTGACCCTCGGCAACGCCGTGATCGCGGCCGACGACGCCTGCCACCTGTACTGGCGCGAGCGCGCGGGGCGCGTCACGGCCAAGCGCCTGGCCGCGTCCATCGGCCTGGGCAACGTCGCCATCGGCCTCGCGGGCGGCTTCCCCGTCTGCCACGGCGCGGGCGGCATCGCGGCCCACGCGCGCTTCGGCGGCAACACCGGCCGCGCCACGATCCTGCTGGGCGCCGTCATGATCGCCGTGGCCCTGGTGCCCGGCGGAACCTCCCTGATGTTCCTGATCCCGGTGCCCGTCCTCGGCGCGCTGCTGCTGGTGGTGAGCTGGGAGATGGTGCGCCTGCTGGGCAAGCTGCCGCGTCGCCGGGACCTGGCGGTGGCCCTGGCCACCGGCGTGATCGCCTTTGCGACGAGGAACCTGGCCATCGCCCTGGCGGCGGGCTGGGTGGCGGAGCGGATACTGTCGCGCGTGCTGCCGGCCCGCGCGGCCGTCTGAAAGGAAAGGACTCGACATGGCCCGACTGGAAGCGATCTGCATCAGCGAGGCGAAGGGCACCACCAAGTCGCCGGTGCCGACGGCCGCCCTGCGAACCGAACACGGCATCGAGGGCGACGCCCACGCCGGCCCCTGGCACCGGCAGGTCTCGCTGCTGGCGCAGGAGAGCATCGCGCGCATGCGCGCCCTCTACCCGGAGATCGAGGACGGCGCCTTCGCCGAGAACCTGATCACCAGCGGCATCGACTGGCGCGGGACGACCGTGGGCGAACGCGTGCGCATCGGCGACGCGGTCCTGCTGGAGGTCACCCAGATCGGCAAGGAATGCCACCACGGCTGCATCATCCGCGAGAAGACGGGCGACTGCATCATGCCCCGCGAGGGGATCTTCTGCCGGGTACTCGCCGGCGGCGATATCGCGCCCGGCGACGGGGTCGCCCGCCTGGCGGGCTCGGACGGGGAGGCCTGACCCATGGGCGGCGACACGGGAGCCGTGGTCCTGGCGGGTGGCGAATCGCGCCGCTTCGGCAGCGACAAGCCGGATGCCGCCTGGCGGGGTCGCGACCTCCTGGCGCACGTATTGGCGGCCATACCCGAGGAATGCGCCCACCGTCTCCTGGTGACCCGGGCCGATCAGGCGCTGCCGGCCTCGGCGGACGCCTTCGACGCCGTCGTGCACGACGATCCCGAGGCCCCCGCGGGTCCCCTGCGCGGCCTCGTGCGCGGCCTCGCGGCCTGTCCCGCCGACTGGGCCTGGGTCGTGGCCTGCGACCTGCCCCTGCTGCGCCCCGACCTGCTGCGCCTGCTGCGCCGCCTGGCCGAGCCCGGCGATAGTGCGGTCATCCCGCGCTGGGACGATCGCCTGCAACCCCTCTGCGCCCTCTACGCCCGCGCGGCCGCGCCGGCCCTGGCGGCCGCCCTGAACGCCGGCGAGCGCACCCTGCGCGGCGCCGTGGCCACAGTCGGCTTCCGGCCCGTTCCCGCTTCCGAACTGCGCGCGGTCGATCCGCGCGGGGAGAGTTTCGTCAACGTCAACACGCCGCGCGAGCTGTCGGCCCTGCCCGACCTCGACGACGGCGCGCACGAAAGGGAGTGACCCCAGTGTTCAACGTCAAGCGCAAGGGAACCAGCCTGCGCACGGCCACCGCCCGGTCGGTGGTGCACATGGCGCCCGCCACCCTGGCCGCCGTCGAGGCCGCCGAGGTGCCCAAGGCCGATCCCCTGGTGGTGGCCCGGGTGGCCGCGGTCCAGGCAGTCAAGAACACGCCGCAGATCATTCCCTACTGCCATCCCATCCGCGTCGACGGCGTGACGGTGGACTACACCATGGAAGACGCGGCCATCGTGGCCGAGGTGACGGTCTCCGGCGTGGACCGCACCGGGGTCGAGGTGGAAGCCATGACCGGCGCCGCCGTGGCGGCGCTGACCCTCTACGACATGCTCAAGATGGTCGACGAAGACCTGCGCATCGGCGAGGTGCGCCTGCTGGAGAAGCGGGGCGGCAAGTCCGACTTCCGCAAGTTCAAGACCGACAGGCTGCGCGCCGCCGTGCTGGTGCTCTCCGATTCCATCGCCGCGGGCCGCAAGCAGGACCTCTCGGGCCTGATGATCCGCGAGCGGCTGGAGACCGAGGGCCTGCAGGTGGCCGACTACGCCATCGTCTCCGACGAGCCGGACGGGATCGAGGCGCGGCTGCTGCGGTATGCCGACGAGGACGGGCTGGACCTGGTGATCACCACCGGCGGCACCGGCTTCGGGCCGCGCGACAACGTACCGGAGGTCATGTCGAAGGTGATCGAGCGCGAGGCGCCCGGCATCCCCGAGGCCGCCCGCGCCCACGGGCAGGCCCGCACGCCGTTCTCGATGCTCTCGCGGGCCCGCGCCGGCGTGCGCGGACGCACCCTGATCGTCAACCTGCCCGGCTCCCGCGGCGGCGTGAGCGACTCCCTGGACGCCCTCTTCCCCGGCCTGCCCCACGCCTTCAAGATGCTGTGGGGCGGCGGCCATGCGGACGACGCCCGCCCGGAGGTGAAGGCATGATCGCCTACGAGCAGGCCGTGCGGAAGGTCCTGGACGCGGTGCGGCCCCTGCCCGCCGAGACGGTGCCCCTCGACGCGGCCGACGGACGCGTCCTGGCGGGCGCGGTCAAGGCCCGCCTGGACCTGCCCCGCTTCGACCAGTCGGCCATGGACGGCTACGCCGTGCGCGTGGCCGACCTGCGGCGCGCCGGCCGCGCGCCCGTGACGCTGCGCCTGGCGGGGGAGATGCCGGCCGGCTGCGACCGGCGGCTGCCCCTGCGATCCGGCTGCGCCGTCAAGGTCTTCACCGGATCGATGCTGCCGCGCGCCGCCGAGGCCGTGGTCATGAAGGAATACACGCGCGAGGCCGACGGCGCCGTCACGATCGAGCGGGCCGCGAGCCCGGGCGAACACATCCGGCGCCGCGGCGAGGAACTGCGGCGGGGGACCCCGCTGCTCGCGGCCGGCACGGCCGTCACGCCGCCCGTGCTGGGCCTGCTGGCCGCCAACGGCGTCGCGCGCGTGCGCGTGCACCGGCAGGCGTCGGTGGCCCTGGTGAGCCTCGGCGACGAACTCGCCGCCCCGGGCGAGCCCCTGCGCCAGGGGCAGATCCGCGACTCCAACGGACCGGCCCTGGCCGCGGCCCTGGCCCGGCTGGGGGTGGCCCGCGTACGGCGGACGACCGTGGGCGACGACCCGCGGGCCCTGCGCCGGGTGCTGGCGCGCGAGATGAAGCGCTACGACGCGGTGATCACCGTGGGCGGCGCCTCGGTCGGCGACCACGACCACGTGGAGGCGGTGCGCAAGGCGCTGGGCGTGCGCGAGGTCTTCAACCGCGTGGCCATGAAGCCAGGCAAGCCCAATGTCTTCGGCACGGCGCCGGGGGGCTGCCTCATGTTCGGCTTGCCCGGCAATCCGGTCTCGGCGCTGGTCTCCTACCACCAGTTCGTGGCGCCGGCCCTGCGGCGCCTGCGTGGTGAGGACGCGGTGCCCGCCTGGGAACTGCAGGCGGTCCTGGCCGCGCCCCTGGGCAAGCGGACCGGCCGCCTGGAATGGGTACGGGGCCGCGTGGACCTGGCCGATGGCCGCTTCGTGGCCAGGCCGACCAAGGGCCAGGGGTCCCACATGCTCAGCGGCCTGGCCGGGGCGAACGCCCTGCTCGAAATGCCGCGGGACGTCAAGTCCCTGCCCGTCGGGTCGCAGGTGAGGGTCAGGCTCCTGGACTGGTGAGACGCCGGCGCCCGCTCGCCGGCCATCTGGAACGGAAAGAGAAACCCCGGCGCCGCACGAGCGGCGCCGGGGTCTTTGTCGTACGCGGGAGGGGCGCTACTGGTCGTAACGCTCCTCGTACTCACGCTGCAGGGCTTCCGCCTCCTCGGCGCTGAGCCCCTTCTGCCACACGTGCTCCGGCTGGGTCAGCAGCAGGTCGATCTTGCGCTGCCACTTGACGCCGAGGGCGTGACTGGTCTCCTCGGCCGCCTCGATGGCCGCCGGCAGGAACTTCTCGTAGAAGTGCTTGCTGACCTCGTACATGCCGTGCCAGTGCGTGTAGTCGGGACCCATCATGCTGGCGCCGTGACGCGCCCGACGGCCCTCGTGGTGCCACAGCTCCCAGTAGACCCACTGCACGTGCTTCTCGAAGGGCGCGGCGGGGTTCAGGATGCCGTCGGCGACCAGCTCGTCCATCATCCGCTTGGACGGGATGCCGAACTTCTCGTTGTACAGATCCACCAGCTCGTCGAACTGCCAGTAGAAGTTGTCCACGTAGGTGTCGTTGTGGCAGTTCTTGCAGGCGCCCTTCATCTCGGCGCGCCGCTCCTGCCAGGTGACGATCCTGGCCACGGTCCGGTCCACCTTGCGGCTGACCAGCTCGTAGTCCTCGACGACCTTGTCCACGGTCTCGACCACGTCGCCCACCGCCGGCAACTCGCGCGAGTCGGGGTAGTCCTCCTTGTAGCCGTCCTCGTAGACGACCCGGTTCAGCTTGTGGCTGACCTTGGGCCGCAGGGTCCAGCTGATGCGGTTGCCCACGTCGTGGTTGTTGCCCTCCACGACGCCCTGGGTGGTCACGTAGCCGGACATGTGACAGGTGGCGCAGGTGGGCGCCGCCGAGTAGTCCCGGCCGAGGATCCAGTCGCCTTCCTTGTCCAGCGCCATGATGTCGCGGTTGGCGTGGAAGGCGATGCCGTGCTTGGACTCGTTGTAGATCTCGATCTGCGGGTGGTCCGGTCCCATGTGGCACTTGCCGCAGTTCTCGGGCGAGCGCGAGATCTTGGGTTCGAACGAGTGGCGGGAGTGGCAGGCGTGGCAGGAGCCGGCCGATCCATCGGGGTTCAGGCGGCCCATGCCGCTGTTGGGCCAGGTGGCCGGGTCGATGACCGGCTTGTTCTCCTTGCCCGTGGTCAGGATCTCGCCGTTCTCGTCGTGCAGGAACTTCACGATCGTGCCGTGGCACTGCCAGCAGCCGTTGATGGCGTCGGCCTTGTTGTCGGGCATGCCCGCGGCCTTCTCGGCCAGCACGTTGTCCAGGCTGGCCAGGATGTGTCCCGCCTTGGAGTGGTGGCTGTGGTTGAACTCCTCGTACTCGCGCGCGTGGCAGCGCGCGCAGTCCAGGGGCGTGACCAGGGCCGAGATCAGGGCGCCCTCGTGGGTCCAGGCGTCCACGTCGCCTTCCTCGGCCTTGTGGCAGTCGTAGCAGCCGACGCCGTACTTGGCGTGCGAAGACCGCTCCCACTCCATGGTCAGGGCCGCCGAGTCGGTGCGGTGGCACTCGACGCAGCTCTTGTTGGCCGCGGTGACCACGGCCTCCAGGCCCTCCTCCTGCCGGTGCCGCTTCGATTCCTGTTGCGCCACCACCAGCAAGGCCGCCAGGAGGAAGAGGGCGAGCACCGCTACGATATATCGTTTGACTGTCAGACTCATCGTCGTCTCCTTCGCCTAGGTCGATCCGCGCCGTCAAGCGGCGCTGGCCTCCCAGATCGTGAAAGCCAGGAACAACAGGAAGAACGCCGCACCCACGAACGTGACGATCTTGTCCACGTGCTTGGTGCGTTCCTCCAGCCAGCCGTCGATGAAAGGCCAGAAGAGCATCAGACCGCCCAGCAGGCCGGTCAGGGCCACGCTGATCTGCAGTGACGTCAGCTTCAAGAGGCGGAACTGGAAGTAGAAGTACCATTCCGGTTTGATATGGGCCGGTGTCACCGCGGGATTCGCGCGCGGGCCCATGTGCGCCGGGAAGATCAGCGAGACCACCGTCAGCAGATACAGCACGAACAGGGCGATGATCATCTCGGTCATCACGTGATCGGGGAAGAAACGGAAGTACCGCCGTTCCTCCGGCACCTCCTCGCCCTTGAACTCCATCTCGGTCACGCCGTGCGTACGGATGAAGAAGACGTGGAAGACGATCAGCAGCGTGGTCAGGATCGGCAGCAGGCCCGCGTGCAGGGCGAAGAGCCGGGTCAGGGTCTGCGGGCCGATCTCCGGGCCGCCGCGCAGCAGGTCCGCCAGCACGGGGCCCACCAGAGGCACCGTGTTGGCCAGGTTGGTCGCGACGGTGGCGCCCCAGTAGCTGAGCTGCTCGTAGACGAGCGAATAGCCGGTGAAGCCGAAGACCAGGGTCAGCATCAGCAGGCCCAGGCCGGCGATCCAGTTCAGCTGCCGCGGGTGGCGGTAGGCGCGCGTGAAGTAGACGCGCAGCATGTGGAACATGACCGCCACGATCATCAGGTTGGACGACCACTTGTGCAGCGACCGGATGAACCAGCCGAATCTGACCTCGGTCGTGATGCGGGCCACGCTGTCGTAGGCCTGGTCCGCCGCCGGCACGTAGTGGAAGGCCAGCAGCGCGCCGGTCAGGACCTGGATGACGAACAGGATCAGCGGCGTGCCGCCCAGACAGAACCACCACTTCTTGATGTGGTGGGGGATGGGCTCGTCGCCGGCTTCGGCCAGCTTGCTCCAGTCGACCGGCACCAGTTCGTCGAAACGTCTGCGGAAGCCGCCGCGGGGCGGCTTGTAGGTCCGTTCGTTCTCGCTCATGCGTGCCCTCCCTTCGTCGCCTGGACTTCGAGGTAGAGCACCCCGGCCACCTCGTCGACCTTCAGCGGGACCTCGGCCAGGCGCTGCCCGGCGTCGGCCGGCGGGCCGGCGATGGCGATGCCCTGCGGGTCGAAGACGCCGCTGTGGCAGGGGCAGAAGAAGCGGTTGTTCTCCTCCTCCCAGAACACCTGGCAGCCCAGGTGGGGGCAGGTGGAGTTGAGGGCCTGGAAGCCCTCGGCGGTGCGCTTGATCAGCACCACCTTGCCGTCGGGGCCCGTGTAGTCCCGCACCTGGCCGATCTCGTAGTCCGAGGCCTGCCCGATGTAGAGGAAGCGCGTCCTGGGCCGCATGCGCTCGGGAAGCAGGAACATCAGGCCCTGGAAGCCCAGGGCCCCGTAGGCCAGGGCCATGCCGCCCCACATGCCCACGCGGGAGAAGAAGTCCCTGCGGGTCAGATTCTGGTTCTCAGCCATTTATCCTCCTCGCTCGTCCGCGGCATCGAGGATGGTTGCGGGGCCCGCGCCGCACCGGTGTACGGCGCGGGCCCCGCCAGGATAGCACACCCCGCTAGAACTTCAGGGTGATCATGGTCTTGTGTTCCCACGCCTTCTCGAGGTTCGTGGTGTTGCCGTTGATCAGGTAGCCGGCCGCGTCGCCGGGCGTGAACACTCCGCCGCGGAAGGCGAAGGTCAGGTTGGGGTAGATCTTCCAGACCAGTTTCCAGTCGATCTCCGTGCCGATGTCGGTGGAGCTGGCCGTGCCGACCTCCGTCTCGTCGTAGTCGTCCGTGAGGTCGCCGGGCGTTCCGTTGTCGTTGGTCACCTTCATCCACTCGTGGATGGCCTCGGTGGCCTTGATCGACGTGAACGAACCGAAGAGGCTGACCTTGGGGCTGAACTTGTAGGTGGCGTTCAGCTGGAACAGGGTCGTGTTCTCGAGCTCGCGGTAGCCCCGCACGTTGGGGGCGCCGAGGCCCTGGGGCGTGATGCCCTCCTCGTCCGGCATGATCGAGTCTTCCCAGATCTCGGTCACGTAGAAGAAACCGGAGGTGCGCAGCTTGTTGACGTTGCCCGCGCCGCCGGTCCAGTCGTCGTCGCCGGAGCCCATACCGAAGACGCCGCCCACGTCGAAGGAGCTGTTGACGGTCTTGTTGCCCTTCAGGTACAGGTTGTAGCCCGAGATGTCGCCGTCGTTCATGTCGGTGAGCTGCAGGTCGTTGATGAAGGCGTTGGTGACGTTGTCCTTGCCGCTCAGCACGTTGAACTCGCCGTTGAGCGTGAAGCCGCCGCTCTTCCACTTGCCCGCGGCGCCGAAGATGTTCAGGTCGCTGATGTTCGGCGTGAAGCGCGAACGGAAGTAGTTGATGTCGTTCGGCAGGTAGGTGGTGCCGTCGTCGCCGCCCGCGTCCCGGTAGACGAGGCCGTAGAGCTCGTACTTCGTGCTCGAGGTCGCGCCCTTGAACTGGCCGGTGAACAGGTTGGCGTCCTGGGCGTCGGCGCCGCCGGTGCCGGAGTTGTCGATGTCGGACAGGCCGTCCACGCCCTCGGAGACCTTGGCGAAGCCCAGGGTGAACTTGCCGTCGTAGACGAACTGCACGCCGTCGAAATTGTTGTCGAGGACGATCTTGTTGCCCAGGCCGTACCACATGCGGCCGACCTTGGCCTTGAGCTTCGTGTCGGGCACGGCGAAGACGATGTAGGCCTGGTCGACGTGGAAGAGGAAGTTCGTGTCCTTGTAGTCGAAGAGGCTGCTGCCGCCGATCTTGCCGGTGCGGTTGACGGTGCGGTCGGCGTTGTCGACGCCCCACCAGCCCTGGGCCATGTCGAAGCGCGTCACGGCGTGCACGCCCTCGGCGGCCTCGAAGTCCAGCATCATGCGAAGCATCTGCACGGCGTAGTTGTCGTCGTAGTCGCCGTTGCCCAGCTTGAAGTCATGCTGGGATTGGGCCCACGCCGTGTACACGCCCTTGTACTTGAGCTTCGTGTCGCCACCGGCGAGGGCGGAGGCCGCCAGCGTGAACACGCACAGCAGCGCGACGGTGAGAACGATGATCCTGCGTCCCATGTCTCGATCCCCTTCCGTGATATATTCCCACTGATTCCAGTTCGTCCCGCCGGCCTTGCGACCTTGTGTCGGGGGCGGTCTTTCCGGTTGAACCGGAAAGGAGAGTAGTTCGGTTGAGATATAATTGTCAACAATTAACTCGGTGTCAATAAATACGTTATAGCGGACCATTATGGTCCTGTTATCAGCTCGTTATTCGCCCACCGCCGCGCTCGGCGACCGCACATCCCTGGTTGAATCCTATCTGCCCAGGTGCTATTCATTTCTGATCAATCCGCCTCTCTCCATGGCCACCAGCGTTGGAGCCTGCCCATGCCCACCAACCAATCGAAAGTCTGGTCGTCGGTCGGGAAGAAGTACCTGAACGGCCTGACCGGCTTGATGCTCGTCGGCTTCATCATCGTGCACCTGATCGGCAACCTGACACTGTTCATCGGCGCGGGCGCCTTCAACGGCTACGCCCACTTCCTGGAGACGGCCCTACACGGCTGGCTGATCTACGCCTTCGAGATCGTCATGCTCGTGATCTTCGGCTTCCACATCGTCACCGGCGTGATGGTGGCCTGGATCGACAAGCAGCGGGCCCGGCCGGTGAAGTACGACGTGCAGCGCAACGCGGGCGGCGCCAGCCGCAAGACGCTCTCGTCGCGGACCATGATCATCACGGGGATCATCCTCGCCGCCTTCGTGGTCCTGCACATCAAGATGTTCAAGTTCGGCGACCACGCCCTGCTGCCCATGCCCGACGGGCATCACATGAAGGACCTCTACGGGGTGGTGCTGGCGGCCTTCAAGGAGCCGATCTGGGCCTTCGGTTTCCCGGCGGCGATGATCCTGCTGGGCTTCCACCTGCGCCACGGCTTCTGGAGCATGTTCCAGTCCCTGGGCTGGACCAACGACCGGGTGCTGCCGGCGCTCAACGGCCTGGGGCTGCTCTTCGCCCTCGTGATGGCGGCCGGCTACATCGTGCTGCCGCTGTACCTCTACTTCCTCGTCGATCCAGCCGCCGGCCACGCGGCCCTGCCGGGAGGTCACTGATGAGCCAGATCCTCGACGCCAAGATTCCCAGCGGACCGCTGGCCGACAAGTGGGACCAGCACGCCATGGACACGCCGCTGGTGGCCCCGGCCAACCGGCGCAAGTACAGCGTGATCGTCGTGGGCACCGGACTCGCCGGCGGCGGCGCCGCGGCGACCCTCGGCGAGCTCGGCTACAACGTGCTCAACTTCTGCATAAACGACACCTCGCGGCGCGCGCACAGCGTGGCCGCCCAGGGCGGCATCAACGCCTCCAAGAACTACCAGTACGACAGCGACAACACGTACCGGCTCTTCTACGACACCATCAAGGGCGGCGACTACCGGTCCCGCGAGGCCAACGTCTACCGCCTGGCCCAGCTCTCGACCGGCATCATCGACCAGATGGTGGCCATGGGCGTGCCCTTCGCGCGGGAGTACGGCGGCACCCTGGCCAACCGCTCCTTCGGCGGCGTGCAGGTGAGCCGCACCTTCTACGCCCGCGGCCAGACGGGCCAGCAGCTCCTGCTGGGCGTCTACTCGGCGCTCTCGCGGCAGGTCGGCGCCGGCACGGTGAAGATGTTCCCCCGGCACGAGATGCTCGACCTGGTGGTGATCGACGGCCGCGCCCGCGGCGTCATCTGCCGCGACCTGACCACCGGCGAGCTCAAGCGCTACGTGGCCGACGCGGTGGTCCTGGCCACCGGCGGCTACTCGCCGGTCTACTACCTGTCCACCAATGCCGTGAACTGCAACGCGACGGCCGCCTGGCGGGCCCACCGCCGCGGCGCCTTCTTCGCCAACCCCTGCTACACGCAGATCCACCCCACGGCCGTGCCGCAGATGGGCGACTACCAGTCCAAGCTCACGCTGATGAGCGAGTCCCTGCGCAACGACGGCCGGGTGTGGGTGCCGGCGAAGCCGGGCGACGACCGGCGTCCCAACGACATCCCCGAAGCGGAGCGCGACTACTACCTGGAGCGCCGCTACCCGGCCTTCGGCAACCTGGTGCCCCGCGACATCGCGGCCCGGGCGGCCAAGGTGGAGTGCGACGCCGGCAAGTCGGCCTACATGTCGGACCAGTCGGTGTACCTCGACTTCGAGGAGGCCATCGGCCGGCTGGGGGAGGACGTGGTGCGGGACCGCTACGGCAACCTCTTCGACATGTACGAGGAGATCACCGACGACAACCCGTACAAGACGCCCATGATGATCTACCCCGCGCCCCACTACACCATGGGCGGCCTGTGGGTGGACTACAACCTGCAGAGCACCATCCCCGGGCTGTTCGTGGCGGGGGAAGCGAACTTCTCCGACCACGGCGCCAATCGTCTGGGCGCCTCGGCCCTGATGCAGGGCTGCGCCGACGGCTACTTCGTGGTGCCGCGGATGGTGGCGGGCTACCTGGCCGCCGGCGGCATCGACGAGGCCAAAACCGATCACGACAGCTTCGCCGAGGCGGAGAACGCCGTGAAGGGCCACTACGACAAGCTGCTCGAGGTGAACGGGTCGCGCACGGTCCGCGAGTTCCACTGGGATCTCGGCCGGATCATGTGGGACAAGGTCGGCATGTCCCGCGAGGCGGGGCCGCTCAAGGAGGCCATCTCCGAGATCGCCGCCCTGCGCGAGCGCTTCTGGCAGGACGTGAAGGTGCCCGGCGAATCGAAGGACTTCAACAAGCATCTCGAGCAGGCCGGACGCGTGGCCGACTTCCTCGAGGTCGGCGAGTTGATGGCCCGCGACGCCCTGGCCCGCGAGGAATCCTGCGGGGGCCACTTTCGCGAGGAGCACAAGACCCCCGAGGGCGAGGCCAAGCGCGACGACGAGAACTTCATGTTCGTGTCGGCGTGGGAGCACAACGACGGCGGCGAGCCGACGCTGCACAAGGAGGACCTCGTGTACGAGAACATCGAGGTCAAGACCCGGAGCTACAAGTAGGGAAGGAGGCGGACATGAGCGCGATGACCATCAAGCTGAAGATCTGGCGTCAGGCCTGCGGCGAGCCCAAGGGCCGGTTCGTCGAGTACACCGTCAACGACATCCTTCCCGAGATGTCGTTCCTGGAGATGCTGGACATCCTCAACGAGGACCTGGCCCGCAAGGGCGAGCAGCCCGTGGAGTTCGACAGCGACTGCCGCGAGGGCATCTGCGGCACCTGCGGCCTGGTGATCCAGGGGATCGCCCACGGGCCCAATCCGGCCACGACCACCTGCGAGGTGCGCATGCGCCACTTCGAGGACGGCGACACCATCGTCGTGGAGCCGTTCCGGGCGCGTCCGTTCCCCATCATCAAGGACCTGGTGGTGGACCGCACGTCCTTCGACCGGATCCAGCAGGTGGGTGGCTTCGTGTCGGCCAACGTGGGCTCGGCCCCCGACGCCAACGCGGTGCCCATCCCCAAGGTGGACGCCGACAAGGCCATGGACGCCGCGAGCTGCGTCGGCTGCGGCGCCTGCGTGGCGGCGTGTCCGAACGCATCGTCGTCGCTCTTCGTGAGCGCCAAGATCAGCCAGCTCTCCTACCTGCCCCAGGGCGCGCCCGAGCGCGGGCGCCGGGCCCTGGCCATGGTGGGCCGGATGGACGCCGAGGGCTTCGGCAACTGCTCTAACCACGGCGAGTGCGAGGCGGTCTGTCCCAAGGAAGTGTCCATCGAGAACATCGCCCGCATGCGGCGCGAGTTCTTCAAGGGCGCCCTGAACGAGAAGTAGGCACGTCGAGGATCGCGGCGCCGGGACGGGTCCCCGAGGGGCGTCCCGGCGCCCTTTTCCCTCCTGGAGCGGTGTCTCGAGCTATCGGAGCAACCTGTGAGCAGATATGCGGTTATGGATATCGGGTCCAACTCCCTGAAGCTCTACGTGGGGCGGGTGATGCACGGGCGCGTCACCGACCTGGACGACCGGTCGACCATCAACCGCCTGGCCGAGGGATTGGCGGCCACGGGCGAACTGTCCGAGGAGGCCATGGACCGCACCATCGACGCCATCAAGGAGCTCCGCGACCACGCCGAGGGGCTGGGCGTGGAGAAGGTCGTCGCCGTCGGCACCCAGGCCATGCGCAGCGCCGACAACGCCCGCGAGTTCGCGACCATGATCCGCAATCGTTGTCGCATCGGCGTGAAGGTGCTGTCGGGGAAGGATGAGGCCCGGCTGGCCTTCCTCTCCGCCGCCACCTCGCTGCCCCTGGGTACGGGCCCCGTCACCGTCTTCGACGCGGGCGGCGCCAGCACCGAGGTGGTCGCCGGCATCGGCGGCGAGATCCGCGAGGCGCTGAGCCTGAACGTCGGCGCGCGGGTGCTGACCGACCGCTACTGCGTGGAGGATCCCGTCGGCGAGGCGGCCTTCGCCGAACTGGTGGACGAACTGGAGCGGGCCGTGGCGGAAGTGCCGCGGGGGCCCGGGGCCCTGGTCGGCATCGGCTCGACGGCCGTCAGCCTGGCCACCGTCCACTTCGGCGTGGTCGACGGCCGCACCGACCAGGTGCACGGCCGCGCGCTGCCCCGCGAGGTGGCGGAGACCGCGGTCTGGCGGCTGCGGGGCATGCGTCTGGCGGAGAAGCGCCACATCCCCGGCCTGCATCCGGGGCGCGCCGACGTGATGCTGGCCGGCGCCGCCATCGTCACCGCGCTCATGCGGCGGCTGGACGCGGACGAGCTGATCGTCTGCCACCGCGGCCTGCGCCACGGCGTCTTCCACGACCGGTTCTGCGGTTAGCCCCGGCTCGGTCCGAGAATCACCTGCCAGAGCCTGACCGCAGTTAGGCTTCCTGGCCCGCCGGCTCTTCCCTCAGCATCCTGACCAGCCCGCCCCAGCGCTTGTCCAGGTGGAATCCGTGCTTCTCGAAGAACGGGCGCAGCACGAAGAGCGTCTTGACCGCGCCGTAGCCCATGTCGGCCAGGCGCGCGCAGAAGTCCTCGATCAGCGAGCTGCTGATGCCCCGTCCCAGCAGTGAGCCGGCGACCACGATGCCGTTGAGGTGCACGATCTCGGCGTCCACCTCGGTCCAGCTGATGCCCGCGGCGATCTGTTCCTGCTCGTCGAGGGCGATGAAGAAACGGTCGCGGTCCGAGATGGTCTTGTAGTAGCCGGCCTTGAAGAAGAGCCGGTAGAGCTGGCCGAACTCGGCGGGCGTCAGGGGCTCGCGCACCGCGTAGCCGGCGTCGGTCTTGTCCGCGATCTGCGTCGCCACGACCACGTGGCGGTCCTCCTCCTGGCCCACGGTCAGCAGCTCGGGCGCCTGGGCGTGGCGGGAGTGGGGGAAGACCATGCGCCGGAAGGCCTGCCGGTCCTCGGGCGACGCGAGCAGGGCCTGCAGCTCGGAGATCTCGACCAGGTCGGTGAAGGTGCGGCCGGGCCGCTGGTGCAGCGTGCGCAGCAGGGTGTCGAAGGCCAGGCCGATCTCCACCTCGGCCGTGGCGAACCACGTGCGGCGGTAGAGCATGTAGCGCACGATGTCGGACTGGGTGCCCAGGCCGTAGAGGCGCATCATCTCGTCCACGAGCTGCTCGCGGGCGGTGGCCGAGGCGCCGGGATTCGAGCGCTGCCAGCTGCGGTAGCGCGACACGGCCCCGCGCAGGGCGCAGCTCCGGTAGGGCTCGGTCTCCATGCGCGTCCGGTAGTCGGCGATGACCTGGGCCAGCTGGCCCCGGTAGCTGTCGGCGGGGTGGCCCGCCAGCAGGTCGCGCAGCTCGTCCAGGAAGCGGCCGGCCCGTTCGCGGTCCATGGCCTCCAGGCAGGCGTCGCAGATCCAGGACAGGTCCAGGTGGCGCGCGAGCCAGGGGTAGGTGACGCTCGTCTGCTTGTAGAAGTTGTGCAGGATGGGCAGCACCAGGCTCAGGGGCGACTCGTAGCGGCGCCAGCCGGTCAGGGACAGCACGCGCGCACCCTCGCGGAAGTCGGGCTCGGGCACCGCCACGTTGGTGGGCGTCACCATGCCGGGCACGATGCGTTCGCCGCTGATGCGCCAACCGCGGAAGAAGGTCGCGAAGGCGGTCACGAAGAGGTGGCGCCAGGCCAGGGTGCGGTCGCTGTCGGGCGTTTCGTGCCTGTCGCCGGCATATTCGCGGATGCGCTCCCACACGCTCAGGTCGCTCACGAAGGCCAGGGACAGGGCGCCCATGGCGGGACGGAAACAACCGAAGCGCGGCAGCACCGGCGTGCCGTGGGGATGGCCGCTCAGGGCGATCAGCCAGTAGATGGTGGCCAGCAGGTCCTCCTGGTCCCTGGACAGGATCTCCCGGTCCCAGATCACCACCAGCAGGTCGTAGTGCTTGCCCGTGGTCGTGTTGACGCTGAAGCGGTAGATGCGCTGGCGGTGCCGCACCGCCGTGCGCCCGATCCAGATGCCGCCCTTGGGGACGTCCTTGATGTCCAGCACCTCGCCGCCGGTGATCAGCTGCACGGACTGCTGCAGGAAGGTCGTGCCCAGGAGCGTCTCCTCGAGGCGGGTCTTCTCCTCGGTCGAGAGGCCGTCCTGGTAGAGGATCTTGCCCTGCCAGTCCTCGGCCTCGCGACGGGGCAGGGTCTCCTCGAGCCAGGTTTCGTACCAGGTGCCCAGGGTCATGGCCGTGCGTTCGGCCTGGGCGGAGATCGCGGGGTCAGCGTCCAGGAGGATCCAGCTGATCAGCTCGTCGCGGACCGCCACGTAGTAGGCGGGGTGCCGGCGCACGAAGTCGGCCAGCAGGGCGAAGATGCCCTCGAACTGGGTGCGCATCACCTCGTTGGCGGGCCAGTCCAGGTAGAGCCGGTAGGTGTGCAGGCGGCGCCGGAAGGAGTCGAGGCGCCGGCCTTCCAGGCTGTCGTGGGTGACGGCCTCGATGGTCTCGCGGTCCAGGAACGGCAGGCCGGAGTTGAGGAACTTGGGACGCACCTCGCTGAAGTCCGGCGAGGGCTCGTCCAGCAGCAGCACCCGGTAGGCGGCGCAGCGCACCTTCATCTCCGGGTGGCGGGCCAGGGACTCCAGGCGGCGCCGGATGAGCTCCGAGGTGCGGTGGTCGCCGATGTCGAGGACCTTCTCCAGTTCGGACACGGCCTTCAGGGCGCGCGTGCCGCCGCCGTAGAGGGCCTCGCGGAACAGCTCGTGCAGGCGGGGCAGCCGGTTGTCCGACAGGGGCGGCACGGGCACGGACTCGGGCGGCTCGCCGGCGGTCTCGCGCCAGGGCAGGTAGACGTGCTGGGTGAAGGCGCCCAGGGAGGTGTCCCAGCCGTCGCGCACGGGGCAGAAGGCGGCGAGCTGGGGGTTGCCCGCCCACAACGCCGGCTGCCGCGCCAGGCGGCCCAGGTCCACGGTGTCGCCCTCGAGCTCGTAGAGCAGGTCGCCCACGCGCACCATGCCGTCGTCCTCGCGCGCGATCCCGAGCTCGCGGCCGTCCTCCCGGTTGCGCAGGCCGCCGGTGTCCGCGGTGATCTCGGTCTCCAGGACGCCCAGGTCGCGGTGGAACCAGCGGGGCACGCTCACCATCAGGTCGCCCACCCGCAGGTCCACGCTGTCGCCCTGGTACAGCTCGTCGACCACCGCCTGGAAGTTCTCCTCGATGGCCTTGCGCCGGTAGGATCCCTTGGGGGTCAGCTCGCCCTGCTCGGCGTCGAAATCCCGGTCCAGCACGGCGAAGTTGACCACCCGCTCGTAGGGCAGCAGGTCCTGGTTGGCGGCGGTGACGATGCGGTGGAAGTAGTCCCGGGCCTCCTGGCCCAGCGGGTCGCCCCGCAGGACGGGGTCGTCGGGATCCGGCACGATCAGCAGCACGTTGTAGACGCGGTGGTCGCCCACCAGGAAGGTGCGCCGGATGCCGGGCACCTCCACGAAGCGCTGCTCCACGCGGCGCGGCGCGACCGTCTGCCCGCGGGCGTTCTTGTAGATGTCCTTGATGCGGTCGACGATCTCCAGGTGGCCGTCGTCGTGGCGCTTGAAGAGGTCGCCGGTCGACAGCCAGCTGCCGTCGCCGGGGCGCGTGTCCTGATCCAGGTAGCTGGCGATGTAGGGGCCCGAGATCTGCATCTCGCCCTGCTCCGAGAGGCGCACCTCCACGCCGGGCAGGGGCACGCCCACCGAGTCGTCCCGGTAGTCGCCGGGCGGGGTCATGGTGATGCCGCCGGTGGCCTCGGTCATGCCGAAGCCGCTGCAGAGGTCGACGCCGTGGCGCTGGAAGAAACGGAACACGCGCGGGTCGAGGTAACCGGCCGCGGACAGTCCCCAGCGCAGACGGCGGCCCGTCACGGCGCGGACGTCCTCGTCGGCGAGGGAACTCGCGCCCGAGGCGTCCAGCCGCGCCAGGCAGCTCTCGCGGATCTCGGTCCAGCGCAGGGGGATGCTGATCAGGCCGGTGGGCTCCACCTGCTCCAGCAGGGCCAGCAGGGTGGCGCGGGAGTTGTTGCCGACGAAGACGTAGGCGCCGCTCCAGAACATCGAGCCGAGCATCTCCAGGTAGCGGCCGAAGGTATGGAACAGGGGCAGGTAGCAGAGCATCACCTCGTCGCGGCCCACCGCGGGCAGGGCCGCGGCGCGCGCGAAGCGCTTGCTGACCAGGTTGTAGAGGGAGAACTCCACGCCCTTGGGACGGCCGGTGCTGCCGGAGGTGAACATGACCGTGCACACGTCGTCCAGGCCGAGGCGGGGCTGCTTCGCGAGGGCCTCGTCGATGTCGGTGCGGGTCAGCGTCGCGCAGTACTCCTCCAGCGCGCGGGCGCCGCTGCCCTCGGGCGGCACGTCCTCCAGGCAGAAGTGGGTGAAGTCGTTCTCGGTGCCCTCGCGGGCCTCGAAGGCCAGGGCCGCCTGGTCCTCGCCGCCGGTGACGACGATGTTGATGTCCAGGACGCCGCAGATCCAGGCCAGGGTCTCCCGGTCGGTGTGCGGCGACAGCGGCGTGACGAGGATGCCGTGCAGCAGGCAGGCCAGGTCGCAGAAGACGCCGCGGGGACTGTTCGGCGTGAGCAGGGCCACCCGCGGCGTCGGCGCGGCGGCCAGGAAGGCCGCCGCGTAGGCCCGCGACCTCTCCCGCGCGCGGGCGTAGCTCCAGTCGTCGCCGCCCTCGAGGGGGCTCTGCCGCAGCCAGGTGCGGTCGGGATGCTCGGCGACCCGCTGGTCGAGCAGGTCCTCCAGCGTGAAGCCGGTGCGCCGGACGGCCGCGATCGCGGTGTCGGCCCAGCACCGCCGGGCCGTGTCGTCGGGCAGGGCCTGCAGGAAGTCGGGCTTGCGCGTGACATCCAGGAAGGTGCGCCAGGTCCCGTCGTCCAGGTCTTCGCCGTTGACCAGGTCTGCGGCCGTCTGCAGGAGGGAGGCGGCGTCGATCCGGTCGTCGTCCGCGGCGTGCCAGGCCGCCAGGTCTCGTTGCATGGCGTCGTCTTGTCGGGTCATGGTACCTGCGCCGTGTGGGGGTCTGCCGCGTCCGCTCGGGTATTCCGCGCATGATAAGCCATGGGCGGGCGGGCTGGAACAGAAAAGTCCGCCCGGGAGTTGCGCGGCCCCGCGAATTCATAGCTGTAACATCTGAAATACAAGACACTTGCGCACCCGCCCGCACTGGGCTAGCATGGCCCGCTGGACCTCGCACCCCGACGACGGAAGGAACGCGACGTGGATTGCTGCGGAACGCCCATGAGCGAAGCGACCATGCCTTTCGACATCGCCCTGCTGGTGGGCACCGGGCTGGCCATCAGCCTCGGCCACTGCATCGGCATGTGCGGTCCGCTGGTCGGTGCGGTGTCCGTCTCCCAGCGCGCAGACGGCGCCGGCACCTGGACCCTGTTCTGGCGTCTGGCGATCTATCACGCCGGCCGCCTCTCGAGCTACATGCTGCTGGGCGCGGGTCTGGGCCTGCTCGGGTCGGCCACCCTGCTGACCGGCGACGGCAAGGCCGTCCAGGGCGGGCTGTCGGTGGTGGTGGGCCTGCTGATGCTGTTGCTGGGCATCGGACTGTTCGGCTGGCTGCCCACCCAGCGCTGGCTGGAGAGCGGCCGCGTGCAGCGCCTGGTCGCCGGCCGGTTGCAGGGGCTGCTCGCCGCGGGCACGCCGCCCCGTCGCTGGGCCCTGGGCATGGCCAACGGTTTCCTGCCCTGCGGACCCGTCTACACCGTGGCCATGACCGCCGCCGCCACGGGACACGCGTTCAAGGGCGCCCTGGCCATGCTCTGCTTCGGGCTCGGCACGGTGCCGGTGCTGTTGGCGCTGGGGCTGGGAGCCGCGCGGCTGAGCGTCGCGCGGCGACGTTTCTTCAACCGCCTGGGTGCCGTCCTGGTGCTGCTGATGGCCGTGCAGCTCGTCCTGCGCGGTCTGACGGCCTGGGGGCTGGTGGGACACCTGCGCTACGGTGAATTCGTTGTGTGGTAGGGGGTTGCGGTCACGGTGACCCGGCCGGGCGGGGTGGGCCCGGCGCTCCGGCCATCGATATTCGAAATTCAAACAAATTGGATAATGTTTATTTTGATTTGGGTCTGCCCTTGTTGTAAGGTGGTGTCGTCCGCAAGAGGATGATATCACTCCACTTAAGCATCGAGACGGTGTTTTCGTCGTGCGGGAGATGCAGAATCCCATGGGCAAGCCGGATCCCGTTCCGCCCCCCGATCCCATGTCCGACGCGGCCCCGGCGGGCCGCGCCGCGCCGTCGCCGCCCCTGCCGGCTACCTGTATCCACTGCGGCCTGGACCTCGGCGCCGCCCACGACGCCGATCTGGGCCCCTTCTGCTGCCAGGGCTGCCGCACCGTCTACGGATTGATCAAAGACACCGGCCTGGAACGCTTCTACGACCTGCGCCACGACGCCATCTCGCCCCCGCCGGACCTGCGCCCGGACAACCTGGCCTGGCTGGAGCTCATGCTCGCCGATCCCGCCCACGAACTCGGCGACGGCCTGGTGCGCCTGCAGCTGGACCTGCAGGGCGTGCATTGCGCCGCCTGCGTCTGGCTGCTGGAGCAGCTCTTCGCCCGGCGCGAAGCCGGCCGCTCGCTGATCATCAACCCGGCCCTGGGCACTGTGGAACTGATCTGGGACACCACCGCCGGCGACCTGTCCGCATACCTCGCCGAGTCCGAACGCTTCGGCTATCGCTTCGGCCCGCCGCGCAAGTCGCGCCACCGCGGCTCGCGGTCGCTGCAGATCCGCATGGGCATCACCATCTCGGTGGCGCTGAACGTGATGATGTACAGCCTCGGCTACTATTTCGGCCTCTCGCCCGAGGACGGCGGCCCGGCCTACGTGCTCTTCGGGCGCCTGAGCCTCGTGCTGGCGGGACTGGTGGTGTTCGTGGGCGGCTGGCCCTTCCTCACCGCCGCCTGGCGAGGTCTGCGCCGGGGCGTGGTGCACCTGGACCTGCCCATCGCCCTGGGCATGCTGCTGGGCTATGCCGGTTCCGTCGTGGCCTACCTGAACGGGGGACCGGAGGCGGCCTACTTCGACACCATCACCATCTTCGTGGCGCTGATGCTGGTGGGCCGCTGGCTCCAGGAGTGGGTCCTCGAGAAGAACCGCGGCGCCCTGCTGGAGTCGGGCGGCATCGCCGACCTCTACGCGCGCCGCTTCCAGGATGGACGCCTGCGGGCCGTGCCCGCCGTCGAGATCGCCAGCGGCGACGAGCTCTGGATCGCCCCGGGCGACCTGGTGCCCGTGGACGGCGTGCTGATGCATCACGACGCGACCATCTCCCTGGACTGGATCACCGGCGAGTCCGACACCCAGGTCCGCGCGCCCGGCGACAAGATCCCGGCCGGCGCCTTCAACGGGGGCGAACAGGGCTTCCGCTGCGCCACCCTGGAGGATTTCTCCGATTCGCGCCTGCACGAGCTGCTGCGGGTCGGCAAGTCCGTGCGCGACGAGGGCCGCGGCTGGTGGCACCGGATCTCCACGGTCTACGTGGGCGCCGTGCTCACGCTGGCCGCCGCCGGTTTCCTGATGTGGAGCGGCGCCGGCCTGCGGCGCGCCACCGAGGTCACGGTCGCCGTGCTGGTGGTCACCTGTCCCTGCGCCCTGGGCCTGGCCGTGCCCCTGGCCCGCGAGCTCGTGTACGTGGCCCTGCGCCGGCACGGCGTGCTGCTGCGCAACGACAGCTACCTGGACCGGGCCCTGCGTATCCGCAAGATCCTCTTCGACAAGACGGGCACCCTCACCCGTGGCCGGCTGCGACTGAGCGAGGACGCGCGCCGGGCCCTGCTGGTCCTGCCCGCCGACCGTCGCGCGGTGCTCTGGAACATGACCAGCCGCAGCAACCACCCCGTGAGCCGCTGCGTGGCCGCCGCCCTCGGCGTGGCCGGCGGGGCGAGCGGCCCCGACGGCGCGGCGCTCGATCCGCGGGCCGACGAGGTGCGCGAGATCAGCGGCCGCGGACTCGCCTGGCACGACGACGCGGGGGCGTGGCGCATCGGCCGCGCGGACTTCGCCCTGACTGACGCTGGGGCCGCGCCGGCCGCGACGACGGTATTCAGTCTCGACGGCGAGATCCTGCTCGGACTAAGCTTCGCCGAGGAGATGAAGCGCGACGCGCGCGACGAGGTGACGGCCCTCGCCGCCGCCGGCTTCGACGTCCACCTGCTGAGCGGCGACGCGCCGGAGCGGGTGCGGGCCGCGGCCGGCGAGCTGGGCCTGCCCGCGGCGCGGGCCCGGGGCGGGCTGACGCCCGAGTCCAAGGCGGCGGCCGTGCGGGAACTCGACGACGCCGACACGCTGATGATCGGCGACGGGCTGAACGACAGCCCCAGCTTCGACGCGGCCTGGTGCGCCGCCACGCCCGCGGTCGACCGGGCGGTGCTGCCGCACAAGGCCGACTTCTACTACCTGGGCGACGGGGTCTCGGCCGTGCGGCGCACGCTGCAGGCTGCCCGGCGCCTGCGCACGGTGCAGCGCGGCAACCTGGCCTTCGCGGCCGTCTACAACGCGGCGGCGGTGGCCCTGTGCCTGGCCGGTCTGGTGACCCCCGTGGTCGCGGCCGTGCTGATGCCCCTGAGCTCGGTGACCGTCGTCAGCCTGACGACGGCGCGCCTGGCGGGCGGGAGGTCCCGGTGGATGTCCTGACCGCGACCATTTTCGTGAGCCTGCTGCTCGTCGTCGGCGGGCTGGTGCTCTTCGTCTCGCGACTGAAGAGCGGCGATTTCGAACACGGCGATCGCCTGACGTTGCTCCCGCTGGAGGACGACGACGGGCAGGACGAGACCGAAGACGAATCCGACAGTCGAAAAGGGATGTAGTCCGTTTCATCAACCCAGGAGAGGAGGCTCAGCGTCATCATGCAAGCCACGACTCCCGTGACAAAGCACGTCGTCTACGACGATGCCATCGTGCGGGCATTCTCCATCGCGACCATTCTGTGGGGCGCGGTGGGTCTGCTCGTCGGCGTCATCGTCGCGACCCAACTGTCCTTCTGGCAGGCCAACCTAGGTCTGGAGTGGACATCGTTCGGGCGCCTGCGACCCCTGCACACGAACGCGGCCATCTTCGCGTTCGTCGGCAACATGATGTATGCCGGCATCTACTACTCGACCCAGCGTCTGCTCAAGACGCGACTTGCTTCCGACGCCCTCAGCTGGACCCATTTCTGGCTCTGGCAGTTGATCATCGTCTCCGCGGCGGTGACCTACCCGCTGGGCCTGAGCCAAGGCAAGGAGTACGCGGAGCTGATCTGGCCCATCGACCTCGCCGTCGTCGTGGTCTGGGTCGTCTTCGCCCTGAACTTCTTCTGGACCCTGGGCAAGCGCAACGAGCGCAACCTCTACGTGGCGATCTGGTTCTACATCTCCACGATCATCACGATCGCGGTGCTCTACATCGTCAACAACCTGCAGTTGCCGACGAGCCTGACCCACGGCTATTCCATATTCACGGGCGTGCAGGACGCGCTCGTGCAGTGGTGGTACGGCCACAACGCGGTGGCCTTCTTCCTCACCACGCCGATCCTGGGCATCATGTACTACTTCCTGCCCAAGGCGGCCGGCCGGCCGGTCTACTCGTACCGGCTGTCCATCGTGCACTTCTGGTCCCTGATCTTCATCTACATCTGGGCCGGACCGCACCACCTGCTCTACACGGCGCTGCCGGACTGGGCCCAGACCATGGGCATGATCTTCAGCATCATGCTGTGGGCGCCCTCCTGGGGCGGCATGCTCAACGGCCTGCTGACCCTGCGCGGCGCCTGGGACAAGCTGCGCACCGACCCGGTGATCAAGTTCTTCATCGTGGCCGTGACCTTCTACGGCATGTCCACCTTCGAGGGACCGCTGCTGTCCATCAAGAGCGTGAGCGCCCTGGGCCACTACACGGACTGGATCATCGGTCACGTGCACGGCGGCGCCCTGGGCTGGAACGGCTTCATGGCCTTCGGCATGCTCTACTGGCTGGTGCCGCGCCTCTGGAAGACCAAGCTCTGGTCGGTCAAGCTGGCCGAGGCCCACTTCTGGATCGGCACGCTGGGCATCATGCTCTACGTCGTCGCCATGTGGATCTCCGGCGTGAGCCAGGGCCTCTTCTGGCGCGCGCTCGACGCCGACGCCTTCCTGAAGTACCCCGACTTCATCGAGGGCCTGCTGGCCTCGCGCTTCATGTACCAGATGCGCCTGATCGGCGGCCTGGCCTACTTCGTGGGCGCCGTGCTGGGGGTCATCAACCTCTGGGCGACGATCCGCGCCGGCAAGGCGCACAACGTCGAGGTCGAGGTCCAGGGCTTCGTCAAGGACGGCCCGGGCTTCTGGCGGATCATGGCCGGCGCGCCGGTCATGTACTCTATCGTGCTCGTGCTGCTGACCCTGCTGCTCTTCGCGACGGGCGTGCTCGGCAGCGCCATCGCGGTGGCCGGCTTCATCGTGGTGATCATCGCCGGCGCCATGTCCATCGGCCTCAAGCGGACCGGCAAGAGCTGGCACGAGCTGGTCGAGGGCCATTCGGTGGCCATGACCGTGCTGGTGCTGCTGGCCGTCCTGATCGGCGGACTCGCGGAGATCATCCCCGTGGTGATCGCCAAGAAGGACGTGGCCGCCAAGGTCGCCATGGCCGACTCGGTCTGGGCCGAGAGCGGCGAGTACGTCTACGTGCAGATGCCCTACAGCCCGCTCGAACTGGAGGGACGCGACATCTACGTGGCCGAGGGCTGCTACGTCTGCCACAGCCAGATGATCCGCCCCTTCCGCCACGAGACGCTGCGCTACGGCGAGTACTCCCGCGCCGAGGAGTTCATCTACGACACTCCGTTCCAGTGGGGGTCCAAGCGGACCGGACCGGATCTGCACCGGGTGGGCGGCAAGTACGCCAACCTGTGGCACTACCTGCACATGATGGACCCGCGCAACACCTCGCCGGGCTCCAACATGCCGTCCTATCCGCACCTGAAGGACCAGACCGTGAACCTCGAGGCCACGGCCGGCAAGATGCGGGTCCTGCGCACCCTGGGCGTGCCCTACGACGACGCCCAGATCGAAGCGGCCGCCGAGACGGCCCTCGGCCAGGGCCGGCTCATCGTCGCCGAACTCGAGGACATGGACATCATGGTCGAACCCGACAGCAAGCTGACCGCCCTGATGGCCTACCTGCAGCGTCTCGGTCGCGGGCCCCAGGCTACGGGCCCCGAGACCGGCGGCGCCGTGGCGACCCGGGGGGAGGACTGACATGTTCCAGTGGTTCTTCCAGGACAACGCATACCTGGTCTGGCCGCTGATCGGCTTGGTGATCTTCATCATCGCGTTTATGGCGGTGCTGTTCTACGTGTTCGTCTGGCTGCGCAAGTCGGACGAGGTGGAGCGCATGGCCTCGTTGCCGCTCGACGACGAGGCCGAGTCGCCGCCCGCAGAAGAGGGAGTACTGGAATGAGCGAATACAAGCCCGATGTTCTGCGCGGGCATGAATACGACGGTATCGAGGAGTACGACAACCGCCTGCCCAACTGGTGGCTGTTCATACTCTACGCTACCTGCATCTTTGCCCTGGGTTACTGGCTGGTCTTCCACACCTTCAAGGTGGTGGACCTGCCGCTGGCCAGGTACGACAAGGAGATGGTCGCCGCCGCGGAGGCCCAGCTCGCCAGGATGGCCGAAAGCGGCCTCAACGACGAGAGCCTGGCCCTGATGGCGACCATCCCCGAGACCGTGGCGCGGGGTCGTGACCTCTTCACGACCTATTGCGTGGTCTGCCACCTGGACCAGGGGCAGGGACTGGTCGGTCCCAACCTGACCGACGAATACTGGATACACGGCAGCACGCCGATGAGCATCCACAAGACCATCTCCGACGGCGTGCCCGCCAAGGGCATGGCCGCCTGGGGCGGGCAGCTGGGTCCGTCGCGCGTGCAGGACCTCACGGTCTTCGTCATCAGCATCAAGAACACCAACGTGCCCGGCAAGGCCCCCGAGGGCGAACCCGAGGCGGTCGGTACGGCGGAAACGCCGGAGGATGCACCCGGCAATGGCTGAGCAATCGAAGGCCAGGGCGTCGCGCAAGCGGCGCCCTGACCTGGACACCGTCTACAGCATCAACAGCGACGGTTCGCGCAACTTCCTCCACCCCGCCGACGTGCAGGGACGGTGGCAGGTGCTCAAGAACCTGCTGTTCCCGCTGTTGGTCATGGTCTACGCCCTGATGCCGTGGATCCAGGTGGGCGACCGCCCCCTGATCCACATGGACCTGCCGGGCCGGGCCGCCCACCTCTTCGGCTTCAGCTTCACCAACCAGGACTTCTACCTGATGTTCTTCGTCGTGACGGGCATCGGTTTCGGCCTGTTCGTGGTGACGGCGCTGTGGGGGAGGATCTGGTGCGGCTACGCCTGTCCGCAGACGGTCTTCATGGAGGGTGTCTTCCGCAAGCTGGAACGGCTGATCGAGGGACCGCGCGTCACACGCATCCGACGCAACCTCGGTCCCATGACCGGCGGCAAGTTCCTGCGCAAGCTGGTCAAGCACGTGCTCATCCTCGCGGGCTCGTCGCTGATCGCGCACATCTTCCTGTCCTACTTCATGCCCGTCCGCGAGCTGATCCACGCCGTGTGGGAGGATCCGGCCGGCCACAGGGCGGCCTTCGGCTGGACCACCTTCTGGACCCTGGTCATGTACTTCAACTACAGCTGGTTCCGCGAACAGACCTGCATCGTGGTCTGCCCCTACGGACGGCTGCAGTCGGCGCTGATCGACGACGACACGATCATCATCGGCTACGACGAGAAGCGGGGCGAGCCGCGGTCCAAGGGTGTCGAGGAAGGCGGCGACTGCGTGGACTGCTATCGCTGCGTCGAGGTCTGCCCGACCGGCATCGACATCCGCAACGGCCTGCAGCTGGAGTGCATCGGCTGCGCCAACTGCGTCGACGCCTGCGACGACATCATGACCAAGGTCGGCAAGCCGCGGGGCCTGGTGCGCTACGATTCGCAGCGCGGTCTCGACGGCGAGGCCCGCCGCCGCCTGCTGCGGCCGCGCTTCTTCATCTACGCCTTCATGGGCCTGCTGGGACTCGCGGTGGCCACCCTCTCGGTGGGCAGCCGCGAGAACTTCCACGCCAACGCCCTGCGCGCGAAGGGGCTGCCCTACGTGATCGACGGCGAGCGCATCCGCAACCTGATCAACCTGCACATCCAGAACAAGACCGACGCGCCGAACACCTACCTGATCGCGGTGGACGACGCGCCGGACGCTCCGGATGCGGTCGAGGTCATCGTGCCCCAGCCCTCGCTCCACCTGCTCGGCCTGCAGGACGGGCAGACGCCCGTGTTTCTCTACCTGGCGCGCGAGGCCTACCCGGGCCCGTTCCCGGTCCACATCACCGTGACCGACTCGCTGTCCGGCCAGAGCCGGCGGCTGGAGGTCACCTTCAGGGGGCCGTGATGATGAGACGCTGGCTGAAGGCTAATCCCTGGATCTGGCTGGTCTTCTTCTTCCTGTTCGTGCTGGGCATAAACGTCGCCTTCGTGGTGATCGCAGTCTTCCAGCGGCCCATCCTGGTCGACTAGTCGGCGCGATCCAGGCAAGAGGACGGCCCGGCCGAGAGGCCGGGCCGTTTCATGTGAAGGCTGCGACAGGCCTACTGGTACTCCGCCCCCAGGATCACGCTCACGATGATCGCACCCACCACCAGGGGCGCCACGAAGCGCACCAGTACGCGCCAGCCGGCGAACCAGCCGAAGGGCCCGTGGCCCTCCTCCAGCTCCGCGCGGGCGTCCCGGCCCAGCAGCACCCAGCCCGTGAACAGGGCGATCAGGAAGCCGCCCACCGGCAGGAACCAGTTGCTGGCCAGGTAGTCGAGGGTGCCGAAGATGCCGGCCGTCGACTCCCGCCCGATCAGGTTGATCTCCGAGAGCTTGGCGCTGCCGCCGAAGCTCCAGGCGCTGAGCACGCCGAAGACGTAGATGGTGCCGCCCATCATCAGCACCGCCTGGCGCCGCGTCCACTTGAGCTGGTCGATGGCGGCGCTGGTGACCACCTCCAGCAGGCTGATGGTGCTGGTCAGGGCCGCCACGGCCACCAGCAGGTAGAAGAAGGCGCTGATCAGGGACCCGCCGGGCAGCTTGAAGAAGACCAGGGGCAGGGTCGTGAACAGGATGGTGGAGCTCTTGCGCACCTCCAGGTCGAAGCTGAAGATGATCGAGAACATGATGACGCAGGCCAGCAGGGCGATCGCCGTATCCAGCAGGCTGATGGTCAGGGCGGCGCGGGGGATGGAGTCCTGCTTACGCATGTAGCTGCCGTAGGTCAGCATGGCGCCCATGCCCAGGCTCAGGGTAAAGAAGCTGTGACCGAGAGCCTCGAGGATCGCGCCGCGGCTCAACTCGTGAAAGTTGGGACGGAAGAGGAAGGTCATGGCCCGGCCGAAACCGTCGGTGGTCGTGGCGTAGACGGCCAGCGCGATCAGGATCGCGAAGAGGATCGGCACCAGTACCTTGGCCACGCGTTCGATGCCCCGCTGCACGCCGAAAAAGACCACGCCGACGGTCATGCCCATGAACAACGTGTACCAGAGGGTCTGCTGCGGGCCGCTGGCGAGGAAAGCGCCGAAGAAATCCTCGAGGCCGCCGGTCGCTCCGGCCAGATCACCCAGCTGGCCGCCGACGGCCATCAGGATGTAGCGCAGGGTCCAGCCGGCGATCACGCAGTAGTAGGAGAGGATCACGAAGCCGGTGATCACGCCCAGCACGCCGGTGCCGGTCCACAGCCTGCCGCCCGGCCGTCCCTCGCCCAGTTTGCGGAAGGCGCCCACGGGGCTGAGCTGGCTGCGCCGCCCCAGGACGATCTCCGAGAGCATGATGGGCAGTCCCACCAGCGCCACCGCGGCGATGTAGACGATCACGAAGGCGCCGCCGGAGTTCTCGTAGGCGATGTAGGGGAACTTCCAGAGATTGCCCAGGCCCACGGCGCTGCCCGCCGCGGCGAGGATGAAACCGAGTCGTCCGCTCCACTGTCCGCGCTGCTGTGCCATCCCCCACTCCTTTTGTCTGATCTTTGCAACGGATGGAGCAGCCTAGCGATAGGCTTCGGGTGTTGTCAACGTCCGACCTGGCCGCGGCCCCACGCGAAGACGCCGCTCCCGGGGGAGCGGCGTCCGTGTCGAGACCTCGCGGAGGGGGTCAGTCGACGGTCCAGGCGTCCGGCGTGTAGATCAGGTCCCGCAGCGAGGTGATCCCCTTGCTGGACTTGACCTCGGCCACCTGCTCGTTCACGTCGTGCTCGTAGGTCGACTGCTCCACCTGGCGGAAGATGCCCACCGCGCGCGGCATGTCGGGCTCGCGGTCCAGGGCCGCCAGCAGGTAGGCGGGCACCGGCGTGGGCGTGTCGGGGTGCCAGGTCATGGCGTCCTCGGCGGCCACGATGCTGTTGCCGTGGCAGTCCACGTGCAGGCCCATCTCCTTGTCCTTGCCGAAGACCATGGGCTCGCCGGGGCGCAGCACCACGGTGTTCGCGTCGCGGGTGTCCTTGGTCGTCCAGCCCTTGAAGGCGCCGTCGTTGAAGATGATGCAGTTCTGCCAGATCTCGATGAAGGCCGCTCCCTGGTGCTCGGCGGCGGCCACCAGCACCTCCTTCATGTGCTTGGGCTGCGTGTCCATGGTGCGGGCCACGAAGGTGGCGCCGGCGCCCAGGGCCAGCTCGAGCGGGTGGAAGGGGTGGTCCAGCGAGCCGAAGGGCGAGGTCTTGGTCCGCGTCCCCTTGGGGCTGGTCGGGGAGTACTGCCCCTTGGTCAGGCCGTAGATCTCGTTGTTGAACATCAGGATCTTGAGGTTCACGTTGCGGCGCAGGGCGTGGATCAGGTGGTTGCCGCCGATGGACATGGCGTCGCCGTCGCCGGTGACGACCCACACCGAGAGGTCGGGATTGGCGACCTTCGTGCCCGTGGCCAGGGCCAGGGCGCGGCCGTGGATGCTGTGGAAGCCGTAGGTGTCCACGTAGTAGGGGAAGCGGCTCGAGCAGCCGATCCCCGAGATGAACACCACGTCCTCCTTGGGCACGCCGATCTCGGCCAGCGCCTGCTGGGTGGCGTTGAGGATGGCGTAGTCGCCGCAGCCCGGGCACCAGCGGACCTCCTGGTCCGGCTTGAAATCCTTGGCCTTCATCTGGGTCTCACTCATGACCGGTCCTCCAGCATGGCGGTGACGCGGGCGCGGATCTCGGCGGCCTTGAAGGGCTTGCCCATCACCTTGTGCATCGAATCGAAGTGGAACTGCGGGTACTCGCTCGTCAGGTAGCGGGCCAGCTGGCCCATGTTGAGCTCGGGCACCAGGATCTTGTCGTAGCGCGCGAAGATCTCCGGCAGGCCGTCGGGCAGGGGGTAGAGGTGGCGCAGGTGCAGGTGGCCCACCTGCTGTCCCTCGTGCTCGGGTCGGGCCACGGCGGTGTGAACGGCGCCGTAGGTCGAGCCCCAGCCGATCACCAGCACGCCGCCGTCCTGGACACCCGTGACCTCGGGCGCGGGCAGGCTGTCGCGGATGCCCATCACCTTGTCCTGGCGCTTCTCGACCATGACCTGGTGGTTCTCCGGATCGTAGCTCACGTTGCCGGTGACGTCCTCCTTCTCCAGCCCGCCGATGCGGTGCTGCAGGCCCGGCGTGCCCGGGACCGCCCAGGGCCGCACCATCCGCTCGTCGCGGGAATAGGGCTGGAAGTCGTCGCCTTCGGCGACCCGGTTGACCTTGATGGGCGGTATGGCCTCGAGGTCCGGCAGGAGCCAGGGCTCGGCGCCGTTGGCGATGTAGTTGTCGCTCAGCAGCAGCACGGGCGTCATGTACTCCACGGCGATGCGGCAGGCCTCGACGGCGCAGTCGAAGGCGTCGGCCGGCGACGCGCAGGCCACGATGGGCACGGGCGCCTCGCTGTTGCGGCCGTAGAGGGCCTGGTTCAGGTCAGCCTGCTCCACCTTGGTGGGCATGCCGGTCGACGGCCCGGCCCGCTGCACGTTGACCACCACCAGCGGCAGTTCCGTCATCACCGCGAGGCCGAGGGCCTCGGTCTTCAGCGCCAGGCCCGGCCCCGAGGTGGTGGTGATGCCGAGCATGCCGGCGTAGGAGGCGCCGATGGCGGTGCAGATACCCGCGATCTCGTCCTCCATCTGGGCGGTGACCACGCCGTGGCTCTTCATGGCCGACATGTGCTGCAGGATGTCCGTCGCCGGCGTGATGGGGTAGGAGCCCAAAAACGCCCGCAGGTCGGCCAGCTCGGCGCCGGCGGCCAGGCCCAGGGCCACGGCCTCGTTGCCCATGATGTTGCGGTAGGTGCCCGCCGGCGCGTCGTCCACGGGGGCGACCGTGAAGCGGCCCTGGAAGAGCTCGAGGGTGTTGCCGGCGTTGTAGCCAGACCTCAACGCCACCTGATTGGCTTCGACGACATCGGGCTTCTTGGCGAACTTCTCGGCCAGCCAGTCCAGCGTGGGCTGGGTGGGGCGGCTGAAGAGCCAGTACATCAGCCCGAGCGTGTAGAAGTTCTTGCAGCGCAGCTTGTCCTTCTTGTTCAGGGGCGAGTCGACCAGGGCCTCTGACACGCGGGCGTTGATGTCGATCTCGATGACGCGGTACGCGGTGAGCGAGCCGTCCTCCAGCGGGTTGCTGTCGAGCTGGGCCAGCTTGAGGTCGCGCTCCTTGAAGGCGCCCGTGTTGGCCAGGATGATGCCGCCGGGCTTGAGGTCCTGGTAGTTGGTGACCAGCGCGGCCGGGTTCATGGCCACCAGCACGTCGGGCGTGTCGCCGGGCGTGTAGATGTCTCCCGAGCTGAAGCGGATCTGGTAGCCCGAGACGCCCGCGCGCGTGCCCGCCGGGGCGCGGATCTCCGCGGGGTAGTCGGGGAAGGTGGCCAGGTCGTTGCCCACCATCGCCGTGGTCTCGGTGAACTGGCTGCCGGTGATCTGCATGCCGTCACCGGAGTCGCCGGCGAAACGGATCACCACGTCTTCCTGCTTGATCACTTCTGTCGACATCGGATCATCCCTGTTGGGGGCCGTCGGCCGGCCGCGTAGGGGCCGCCGCGCGCGTCGCGGAAACCGACCCTGTTTGCTCCAATTTGACGCTGAGAATGTAGTACCTTTTCAATTGCCCCGCCATGAAAGATTCCGGCGATTGGGCCCCATAATCGTGGGATATTCAGAAATCGAGGAATTCGAGGCGATAGCCGTCCCGGTAGCCGGGTCCCAGGCTCAGGTTGCCCGACAGACCCGGTGTGGCGAGGACGCGCGCGGGGCCCCCGTCGACCGCGGGCAGGACCAGTACGGCGTCCACGTTGGGGTAGTGCTCGCGCAGCAGGCGCGCCGCCCCCTCGGGACCGAGCGCGAAGAGGGTCGTCGACAGCCCGTCGGCCAGGGTGGCCGAGCGGCAGACGGCCGTGGCGCTGAGCAGCCCCTCGGCGGGGCGCCCCGTGGCGGGATTCATGACGTGGCCGTAGCGCCGGCCGTCGATCTCCACGAAGCGCTCGTAGGCCCCGCTGGTGGCCGCGGCCCGGTTGACCATGGTGAAGGTGGCGAGGTGGCGGTCGGGGTCGTGGGGATCGCGCACGCCCACGCGCCAGGCGTCGCTTCCGGTGGGCAGGCCCAGGGCGAAGACGTTGCCGCCCAGGTCTATGAGCGCGCTGCTGGTGCCGAACTCGACGAGATTGGCCACGGCCCGGTCCACGGCGAAGCCCTTGGCGATGCCGCCCAGGTCCAGGCGCGTGCCGTCACGGGTCTTGGTCAACGTGCGGCGGAAGGGATCGTGGTCGTAGCCGCCGAGCAGGGCCAGGACCGAGTCGAGCTCGGCCGCCGTGGGCAGGCGTCCCTGCCGGCTGCGGAAGCCCCACAGGTCCATCAGGGGCCCCGCGCTGGGGTCGAAGGCGCCGCCGCTGATCTCGTTCAGTTCCTCGGAGACGCGCAGGCAGGTGCTCAGCCATTTCGACACTTCGACGGCCGGACCGGGAGGCGCGGCGTTGAAGCGGCCCACCTCCGAGTCGTCTCGCCAGGAGCTGAGGCGCACGTCCACGCTGTCGAAGGTGGCGCGGACCATCTCGGCGGGGGAGCGCGTCTCGGTGCGGTCCCAGACGTAGATCTCGCCGCGGGCGTGGGTGCCCATGACGCCGTAGTCGAAACGGTGGATGTCGTCGGGGGCGCCGCAGCCGGCGTAGATGGCCAGGGCCGCTGCGAACGAGACGATCAGGGGGGTGTTAGGGCGCATACTCATATCTTGCAGATTACATCGGTGCCGGTTGTCGTGTCTCGCCTCATGTGCGCGGGCGGGGCGGCCTATGGAGCCAGGGTCAGTTCCACGTAGATCCCGGTGTCGGGATCCACGGTCACCCCTCTGCTCATGAACGTACCGTCTTCGCGATAGGCCCAGACGCGGACGCGGCGGCTGATGGAGACCGATCCGAGGGGATCACCGTAGTCGTCCAGGATGTCGTAGGTGAATCCGAAGCCCAGACAGGCCTGGTCCAGCGCGAACCGGCCCTGGTCGTCGACGACGGCGTGCGGGGCCAAAGGCCCGTCGATCAGGTCGCCGTAGCCCAGGTGGAAGAGCGGGAAAGCCGCCGTCTGCTCGCTGCTCTCCGTGATGAGGTGATAGCGATAGACGCCGTCGGGCATGATCCGCTCGTCGTCGTCCCGTCCGTCCCAGGAGATCGAACCGGCCGGTATCTCACCGTCGATGATCATCCTCACGGTATCACCGTCGCAATAGGAACTGACCCAGAACGTGACCGGGACCGACTCGGGTACCTCGAAGTGGATCGGCGTATCCGGCTTGTCCGCCCTGGCGGCGCGGGGGTATTCGTACTGCAGGACGATCCTGGCGTCGGTCACTGGATCGCCCTGTGCGTCGATGACCTGGCCGCGGATATTGTCGTCCGGTTGCGGGCCGGTGGTGTCGCTGCATCCGGCGAGGAATACCATGCCGAGGAGCGCCAGGAGACATGCCTTGCCGTGATTCATGATCGATCTCCGATCCCAGGGGCTGGTATAGAGTTTGGAATCGAGACGTACGTGATTATACACGAAACCATGGCAGTTCCCAAATCCAGTAACTCTGCGGCTATCCCCGCACCACCGGCAACTGGTCCCAGCGCGTGGTGTAGGCGGGGGAGCGGTGCTCCTGCTTCATGCGCCAGGCCTTGCGCAGGCCCTCGGCGGCGTAGCGCACCGTGCCGCGGCCCAGGTCCCGGTTCAGGCGGTCCAGGGCGTCCATCAGGCGGCGGGTGCGGCCGCGCGAGCGCCCCGGCCGCGGCGCGGCGAAGAGCGAGCCCTGGTCGTGGCTCTCGGGCACGATGTCCAGCAGCATCACCCCGGCCTTCATGTAGCGGTAGCCGGGCTTCCAGATCTCGTCGAGGGCGTCGACGGCGGCGGCGATCAGCTCGCCCGAGTCGTCGCAGGCGTCGGGCAGGGCGCGGGTGGCGCTGTTGCTGTAGCCGGGCTCGTTCTCGTTGAAGGGGCTGGTGGTCATGAAGATCATCAGCGCCCGCGCCCGCGAGCGCTGCCCGCGCAGCTTCTCGGCGGTGCGCGCGGTGAAGGTGCCGACGGCCTCGCGCATGCTCCGGTAGTCGGTGACCCGCTCGCCGAAGGTGCGCGAGGTCATGATCTGCTGCTTGGGCGGCGGCGCGTCGTCCAGGGCCAGGCAGGAGGTGCCGCGCAGCTCGTGGACGATGCGCTCGCCGACCACGTTCAGCCGGCGGCGGATCACGTGGGGGTCGGCCTCGCGGAGGTCCAGCGCGGTGCTGATCCCCAGGTGCGAGAGCCTCTCGGACCAGCGTCGGCCGATCCCCCACACGTCCTTGACGGCGATCTGGGCCAGGTGCGCCGCCCGGTGCGGCCCCAGGGAGGTGAAGTCCAGCACGCCGCCGGTCTCCGGGTTCCGCTTGGCGATGCGGTTGGCCACCTTGGCCAGCACCTTGGTCGGCCCCAGACCCACCGAGACGGGGATGCCCGTGGCCCGCCTCACCGTGTCGGCGATCTCGCGGCCCAGGGCGCCCAGGTCGCGCCGCCCGTTGCCGCTGAGGTCCACGAAGGCCTCGTCGATGGAGTAGATCTCCAGGTGCGGCGTGAAGTCGGCCAGGGTGCGCATCACCCGCGCCGACATGTCCCCGTAGAGGGCGTAGTTGGAGGAGAAGACCCGGACCTTGCGGTGCTGCGCCAGCCGCCGGAACTCGAAGAAGGGCGCCGCCATGGGGATGCCCATCTCCTTGGCCTCGGCCGAGCGCGCGATCACGCAGCCGTCGTTGTTGGACAGGACCACCACGGGCACGTCCCGCAGCCGCGGATCGAAGACCCGCTCGCAGGAGGCGTAGAAGTTGTTGCAGTCGACCAGGGCGAAGACGCGGGACATGGCGGGGCTCCTAGACCTTGTGGATGACGTTGGTGACCACGCCCCACACCACGAGGTCCGTCTCGCCGGTGATCTCGATGGGGTCGTAGTCGGGATTCTCGGGCTCGAGGAAGAGCCGCGCCCGGCGGTAGTGCAGCCGCTTGACCGTGAGCTCCCCGTCCACGGCCGCCACGACGATGTCGCCGTTGCCCGCCTCCAGGGAGCGGTCCACCACCAGGATGTCGTCGGGGTGGATGCCGGCCCCGATCATGGACCGCCCCTCCACGCGCACGAAGAAGGTGGCCGCGGGGTGCTTCACCAGGTGCTCGTTCAGGTCGAGCTTGTTCTCGAGGTGGTCGTCGGCGGGCGAGGGGAAACCGGCCGCGACCCGGTCGCTGAACAGGGGCAGGGGCAGCGCCTCGGACGCGAAGTCGGGCGTCAGGATGTTGTCGCCCGCGGGCAGGTCGCCCTGGGCCGCGCCCGCGGCCTCCATGCGCCGCTCGAGCAGCTCGCGGATGGGCACCACCAGGCTCTCGGGGATCCGCATCGGACGGGTCGGCTCCCCGTAGGGACCGCTGCCGCGGGGCCGGCCGGCGCCGGGCCGGCGCCCCCCGTGGGCCCCGCGACCGCGGCTGCCGGAACTCGTTTTCTTGGAAGACTTTGACATGGACCACCTCTTGGGGTGAAGAAGCTTGATAAATGCACGATAATCGAAATCAAGGGGCGGTGCAAGGAGTATTTTGGGGGCACGCGAGATGCATGGCGAAGCCCCCATTTCCTCCCGGAACGGAGCCCGAAACCATGTCCCGCACCGACGCCCCGCGCCTGCTCGACCGCGTGCACGAAGCCGTCCGCATCCGCCACTACAGCCGCCGCACGGAAAAGGCCTACACGAGCTGGATCCGGCGCTTCGTGCTGTTCCACGGCAAGCGCCACCCGCAGGAGATGGGCGAGGCCGAGATCACCGCCTTCCTGTCCGACCTCGCGACCCGCCGCAAGGTCGCCGCCTCGACCCAGAACCAGGCCCTGAGCGCCCTGCTGTTCCTGTACCGCGACGTGCTCGGACACGACCTGCCCTGGCTCGACGGCATCGTGCGGGCCAAGCGGCCGCAACGGGTGCCGGTGGTCCTGAGCCGGGGCGAGACCCGGGCGCTCCTGGAGCGGATGCACGGGACGTCGTGGCTCGCGGCGTCCCTGCTCTACGGTGCGGGACTGCGGTTGCTCGAGGCGTTGCGGCTGAGGATCAAGGATGTGGATCCGGAACGGAACGAGCTCACGGTGCGCCGGGGCAAGGGCGCCAAGGATCGGCGGACGCTGTTGCCCGGGAGCCTCAAGCGGCCCCTGGCGGCGCACCTGGGGCGGGTCAGCCGGCAACACGCGGCGGACCTGGCCTGCGGCGCCGGCAGCGTAGCGCTGCCGGAGGGGATCGCCCGCAAGTATCCGCGGGCGGCGTGGGAATGGGGCTGGCAGTGGGTATTCCCGGCGACCCGACAGTACCGCGACCGGGAGACCGGCCAACGCCGGCGCCATCACCTCCACGAGTCGGTCGTCCAGAGGGCCGTCAAACGGGCCGCGCGCGAGGCGGGCCTGACCAAGCCGGCCACGTGCCACACGCTACGCCATTCCTTCGCGACCCATCTGCTGGAAGACGGCTACGACATCCGCACGATCCAGGAACTGCTGGGCCACAAGGACCTCGCGACGACGATGATCTACACGCACGTGTTGAACAAGGGCGGTCGAGCGGTGCGAAGCCCACTGGACGACGGAGAATCAGGCGGCAGCTAAAAGCGTGTCTTATCACGCTATCCTTGACGCCAGCACGAAGATCCTGATATGCTGCAATCATCTAAACGGCTGAACACGTTGACGCGGAGCGGGTTGGGCGTCAACACCCAGATTCATGGACAAGATATCCTATCACGCTCCCACAACATATCTGGTTACACAGACCAGGAGAATTCACGTTAGACAATCAGGATTTAGGGGGGCATATGCGATTAACAATTTTGGTTGCTG
>CAZTWK010000004.1:0-117158 GCA_964617805.1 uncultured Fibrobacteraceae bacterium
GCTGCGGCCCCCGTGCCCCGGCCGCCGCACCCGGACATGCGGCACCCCCTGCCGGTCCAGAGCCTGCTCGTGCAACTCGAAGTCCCCCTGAAGGGCCAGAACACCAACCGGAAGCTCGCTCAACTCGACCTCTCTTGTTCTTCGTCCCGACTTTCCCCACCCCGGGGTGGGAATACTGCTATCTCGCATCAAAAAACGCCCAGCCCGGAACAACCAGGCCGGGCGCAACCAACTCAGCGGCGGGCTACCAGCCTCTGGCCGCCATTTTCTCCTCTTCAGGCATGGACGCCACGTCCAGCCCCTCCATGGCCTCCCCCAGATCCATGCTGATCTCCAGCAGCTTCTGGGGGTCGTCGTAGTACGTCACCGCCTGCACGATGGCCTCGGCCCGCGGCTTCGGATCGGTGCTCTTGAAGATCCCCGATCCCACAAACACAGTCTCCGCCCCGAGCTGCATCATCAAACTAGCATCCGCGGGCGTAGCCACTCCACCAGCCGCAAAATTCGGCACCGGCAGCTTCCCCAGCTTCGCCGTCTCCAGCAGGATGTGGTATGGCGCCCCGAGGTCCTTCGCCTCCGCCATCAGCTCGTCCTCGCGCAGGACCGTCAGTCGCCGGATCGACTCCTGCACGGTGCGCATGTGGCGCACGGCCTCCACGATGTTGCCGCTGCCGGCCTCGCCCTTGGTGCGGATCATGGCGGCGCCCTCGCCGATTCGGCGCAGTGCCTCGCCCAGGTCGCGGCAACCGCAGACGAAGGGTACCTTGAAGGGCCACTTGTCCACGTGGTTCTTCTCGTCGGCGGGGGTCAGCACCTCCGACTCGTCGATGAAGTCGATTCCCAGGGCCTCCAGGATCTGCGCCTCCGCGAAGTGGCCGATGCGGCACTTGGCCATGACCGGGATGGAGACCATCTCCTGGATCTCCTTGATCATCTTCGGCTGGCTCATCCGGGCGATGCCGCCGTCCTTGCGGATGTCCGCCGGGATCCGCTCCAGGGCCATCACCGCGACCGCGCCGGCCTCCTCGGCGATCTTGGCCTGTTCGGCGTTGGTCACGTCCATGATGCAGCCGCCCTTTAGCATTTCGGCCAGGCCGACCTTGAGCTTCATGCGCTCCTGGATCTTCTCGTCGTTCCACGGGGTGTTCATGGCGTGACCTCCTTCTATCAGTAAGCCTGCGCGAACAGGACGCGCTTCTTGCTGGGTTTGCCGCAGCGGATGCAGGCGCCGTCCTCGGCTTCCGCGTCCAGCGGGATATTTCTGATCGTGACCTTGGTCTCGTCCTGGATGGCCTCTTCGCAGGCGTCGTCGCCGCAATGATGACAGTGGGTGAAGCCGCCCTCGTTGGTGTAGAGCGCGGTGAACTCCTCCCAGGTGTCCAGCCGGTGGGTGTTCTTCACCAGGCGGTTCTTGGCGGCGTCGTACAGTTCCTGCTGCATCCTCGTCAGGTGGGCCTCGACGGCCTGGCCGAGTTCGGCCAGGGGCACGGTGTGCTTCTCGCCGTCGTGTCTCGTGGCCAGGACGCAGGCGTCGTTGGCCACGTCCCGGGGGCCCAGTTCGAGGCGGATGGGGACGCCCTTGCGCTCCCACTCGCCGTACTTCCAGCCGGGGCGCATGTTGTCGCGGTCGTCGATGTGGACGAGTCCGGCCACGGGCTTGAGCGCTTCGCGCAGTTCGGCCGCCTTGGCGAGCACGACGTCGCGTTCCTCGTCCTTGCGCCAGATGGGCACGATCACGACCTTGCGCTGGGCCACCTTCGGCGGCAGCACCAGGCCCTTGTCGTCGCTGTGGCACATGATCAGGCCGCCGATCAGGCGCGTGCTGACGCCCCAGCTCGTGGCCCACACGTAGTCCTGCTTCCCTTCCTGGTCCTGGAACTTCACGTCGAAGGCCTTGGCGAAGTTCTGGCCCAGGTCGTGGCTGGTGCCGGCCTGCAGGGCCTTGTTGTCCTGCATCATGCCTTCGATCGAATACGTCTCCTTGGCGCCGGCGAATCTTTCCCTGGGGGTCTTCGCGCCGACGACCACCGGCATGGCCATCATGTCCTCGGCGAACCAGCGGTAGCACTCGAGCATTCTGAGGGTTTCCTCGTTGGACTCCTCGGGAGTGGCGTGGGCGGTGTGGCCTTCTTGCCAGAGGAACTCCGTGGTCCGCAAAAACAACCTGGTGCGCATCTCCCAACGCATCACGTTGGCCCACTGGTTGATCAGCAGGGGCAGGTCGCGGTAGCTCATGATCCACTTGCGGTACTGGTTCCAGATCACGGTCTCGCTCGTGGGGCGGATGATCAGCTCTTCCTCGAGCTTCGAGGCGGGATCCGGCTCCACCGAGGGCTTGCCGTCCTTCGTCACCGACCGGAGGCGGCTGTGGGTGACGATGGCGCATTCCTTGGCGAAGCCTTCCACATGTTCGGCTTCTTTCGCCAGGAAGCTCTTGGGGATCAGTAGCGGGAAGTAGGCGTTGACGTGGCCCAGTTCCTTGAACCGGTCGTCCAGGATGCGCTGCATGCTCTCCCAGATCGCATAGCCGTTGGGACGGATCACCATGCAGCCTCTGACGGGGCTGGTCTCGGCCAGCTCGGCCTGCTGGATCACGTCCTGGTACCAGCGGGAGTAGTCCTCGCTGCGTTTGCAGATGTCGCCCATGGGGTCCTTTCCCGTGAATGGCGCATGGATACGGTGCGGCGCGGGGCCGCCGAGAGACAAGATAACACCTGGAACCGTGAGGGGAAAGCCTAGCGGTAGAGGGCCTTGAGGGCGCTCCAGGTCAGGTCTTCGTCGGGCACCGTACCGGTCACGACCAGATCGTCGTAGAGCCAGAACTCGTTGATCAGCAGCGGCCCGTTGAACTGCCGCTCGTAGACCACCACCTGGTAGGCCCCCGGCGGCATCGGATCGTGCCGGGCGTCGAACTCGGCCGTCACGACGACCGTGATGCAGTCATATAGCCCCGGATCGTAGGTCTCGTAATCCAGGTGCAGCACGTCCGCGATCCGGTACGCCGCCACGTTCTGGATCCCGTAGCAGGGTGTGGACAGCATCACGTCCATGTGGAGTTCGAGCGGATCGAGATGGGTGGGCTCGGCCGGTGAGATGGTCAGGTCCATGGGATAGGCCGAGGCGGACGCGGCGAGCGCGAGCGAAGTGAACAGGCAGACGAGGTATCTCATGGCAACCCCCTGGTTGGGCGGGCGACACCTACAATCTACAGATCGTTACGCACCGGCGTCAATTCACAGTCACGAGGCGCATGAAATCCCGATAGTCTACACGTGTACACTCTGAGATTGTTTTCAGAACCTGTAGACCACCCGCGCCGTCCCGAAGCCCAGCTTCTGGTCGTCCGTCTCCTCGGTGTGATTCTCCGGCAGGTAGCTCCCCATCACATCCAGCCGCAGATCCGCCGTCAGGTCCACCCCCGCCATCAACCACAGCTCCACGTACGTGAAGTCGCTGTACAGGGAGAACTCCTCCACTTCGCCGGGCCCGACCACCGTCGCGGTCTCGTCGTAGTCGCGCTGGCCGATCTCCAGGGTGAGGCTCAGTGTGAAGCGGTCGCCCAGGTGCTCCAGGCCGCCGCGGGCGCCGAGCTGGCGGTAGGACTCGCCGTCGGTGTTCGAGGCGAGGGATTCGCCGGCGGCGCCGAGCTGCCAGGCCGGGCCGAAGAGGCCGCCGCCCTCCAGACGCAGGCCGCCGTCCCAGCGGGTCTGGTCGGTGTAGGCGCCCCACTCGGCGTCGTAGCGCCAGGCCTCGTGGCCCGCCTCGGCGATCAGGCGCAGTCCGGCGTCCGACAGGGGCAGCGCGGCCTCGGCCATCGACCAGTGGCTCCAGGACGAGGGGCGCACGGCCGGGTTCTCGAGTTTGCGGCGTTCGCTGCGGTGGTAGATGCGCCCGGTGGGGCCCAGGTAGGCGTAGTGGTCGTACTCCAGTTCGGCGCCGAGGCTCTCGCGGTTGATCTCGGTGGTGTCGGGGTAGGCCCGCCGGCCCGCGCGCAGGCCCACGCGCCAGCGGCGGGCGGCGTCGCGGCCGGACTTGAGGTAGGCGGCGACGTTGAGGTTGTCGCGGTCCACCTCCAGTTCCGAGGGCGCGTCGTAGCGCAGGGCGGAGCCCCACCCCCGCAGCTCGCCCGCCAGGCCTCCCTCCGGCGACAGGGTCCAGCGGGCCTTGAGACGGCCCTCGGCGCTGTCGCTGGTCAGGTAGTAGTCGCTCTGGCGGTTGTAGCGGGTGCCCTGCAGGTCGCCGTCGACGCGCAGGGTGGTGCGACGGGTATCTGGCTTGTGGGCGTAGGCGAATTCGAGGCGGGCGCGGTTGCGCTCGGAGCCGACGGAGACCTGTGGACGGACGAGCCAATGGTGTGCGGCGCGGCCTGAGGTGCGGCCTTCGGCCGACAGGGTCATTTCCATCTCGCTGATGGTCTCGGTGGTGTCTTCGAGGGAGAGGGCGTAGGTCTGGATGTAGGTGTCGTAGCCCGAGCTCAACTTTGTTTGCCAGGCAAACGAACCGCCCGCCGAGTCACGCTGTTGGGCGAGGGGTGCAGCGTCCGATGACTCGACGGGCGGAGCAGGGTTGCTTACGGGGGGTAAGGTTTGCCCTGACTGATGCAGTATACCGATAGTATCAACATGAGTACAGGATGTCAAATGAAAAACGTCCCCACCCCTGACGGTGGGGATGTCGAACGCGGTGATCAGGACCGCGACTGAGATCAGGGCGCCAGCCCTCACCGGACGCGCTCGGCGGCCTGGCGTAACAGGTTGAGAGCACTGCGGATACTGCGCAGGGCCTGCTCGAGTTCACCGGCGGCCAGGGCCTCGCGGGCCTGGTCCCGCATCTCCAGGGAGCGGTCCAGCAGACGCAGGGCGTCCCGGTCCCCGCTCTCCCGGATGCTGTCGGACGCCCGTTCGAGCTGCGACTCGTAGTGTTCGAGCTGGGCCTCGACGCCCTCGGCCTCCGGCGCCGGGCCGAGCTGGCGCAGCACGCGCTGAGCCAGTTCGCGGGCGTGGCGGGCGAAGCGCAGGGCCTGCAGGGGCTGCTGGTCGGCCAGGGCGCGACGGGCGCGGCCCAGGTTCTCCTCGGCGCGGCCGAGCAGGTCCGACAGGGCGCGATCGTTCACGTCGTCGAGCCGGTCGGCGGCCAGGGCGATCAGGTCGGCCGTGCGGTCGAGCTCGCGCTCGAGCCGCTCCGCGCCGCCCGCCTCGAAGAGCAGGCGCGCCGCGCGCTTCAGGTGGGTCTCGGCCTGCTGCAACAGCGCGAAGGCCTGCCGGTAGTGGGTCTGCCGGTACTGCTCGCGCGCGCGACGGTAGAGGTTCTCGGCCTCGTGCACGAAGCGCATGGCCTGGGCGTTCCCGGTCTCCTGCGCCCGGTCCTTGACCTGCTCGTAGAGCTCCATGAGCCGTTCGAGGTAGTTGCGGACGCGATCCTCGTAGTTGAGCGAGGCGCGGGCGATGCGCTCGGCCTGGCGGGCGGCCTCGCGGGCGCGCAGGGAGAGCTGGGCGGCGAAACCCGGGCGGTTGTCGCTGAGCTGGTTGCGGGCCATCTGCTGCTTGTGCAGGGCGTCCTCGAAGATGCGGCGGGCCTGCTCGCTGTCGCTCTCGTGGATCAGCGGCGCGATGTCCTGGAGGATCTCGTCGGTCCGGTCCAGGACATCGGGCACCGCGTCGACGGCCGGCTGGGCGGCGGCGGGGGTGGCGCCGGCGACCGCCAGGGCGGTCAGCAGGGCCAGCGCCGCCAGCACGGGCATTCTCGGAGCCTCTATTGGTAATCCAGTAACCAGCTTCATGACTCGATCCTTGTTGGAGGTTGGTTCCGACCTCTCCCGAGCAACCTCTGGGCCAAGGGGGCGCTGCGCATAGCGCGATCGCAGGTCTTTATTTCACTTTCGGTTGCGCGAACGGATCGCCGGGACGACCCGAATCCTACTGTACCTCCCAGTACATTCGCCCCTCGCGGGACGCTACGCGTCCTCGATCTCCAGCAGCTTCAGCCGCGAGTACAGCGTGCGCCGGGTGATCCCCAGCAGCTTCGCCGCCTGGGACTTGTTCCCCGCGGCCCGCTGCAGAGCGGCGCGGATCAGGCGCCGTTCGTTGTCGGCCAGGTTCAGGTCGCCGCCGGGATCGGTGGTGGCCGGGGCCGCGCCGCCCGGTCTCATGTCCAGCATCACGTGCTCGGGCCGCAGCCCGTCCGCGCCGGCCAGGATGTGGGCCCGCTCGATCACGTTGCGCAGCTCGCGCACGTTTCCGGGCCAGCCGTAGCCGCGCAGGCGCGCGACGACGTCGCGGGGCAGGCCCTCCGCCTCGCGGCCGAAGCCGCCCAGGAAGTGCAGGGCCAGGGTCTCCACGTCGTCCAGGCGCTCGCGCAGGGGCGGCACGTCCACCGGGATGACCATCAGGCGGTAGTAGAGGTCCTCGCGGAAGCGGCCCTCGGCGATGGCGTCCTCGAGGGGACGGTTGGTGGCGGCCAGCACGCGCACGTCCACGGCGCGCTCGCGGGGATCGCCCACGCGGTTGATCTTGCGCTCCTCCAGCACCCGCAGCAGCTTGGCCTGCACGCCGCCGCCCGCCTCGCCGATCTCGTCCAGGAACAGCGTGCCGCTCGAGGCGGCCTCGAACAGGCCCTCCTTGTCGCTGTCGGCGCCGGTAAAAGCGCCCTTGCGGTAGCCGAAGAGCTCCGACTCGAGCAGGGTCTCGGGGATGGCCGCGCAGTTGACGGCCACGAACGGCCCCGCGGCGCGTTCGCTGGCGTCGTGGATGGCCCGCGCGGCGACCTCCTTGCCCGAGCCGCTCTCGCCGCGGATCATCACCGTGGCTCCGCTGGGCGCCACGCGGTCGATCAGATCGCGCAGGCCCTGCATCGCCGCGCTCCCGCCCAGCAACGAGCGCGCGCCGGAGAGCTTGCGCACTTCCTGGCGCAGGACGCGGTTCTCACGGCGCAGGGCGGCGCCCTCCAGGGCGCGCACGACGGCCAGCTTCACCTCGTCGGTCTTCCAGGGTTTCTTGATGTACGTGTAGGCGCCCCGCATCATCGCCTCCACGGCCGTCTCGTAGTCGGCGTAGGCGGTGAGCATGATCACCGGCGTGTCGGGGTCGCGGGCCTTGACGCCGTCGATGACCTGCATGCCGTCCACCGGCTCCATGCGCAGGTCGGTCAGCACCAGGTCGAAGGCGCGTTCGTCGAGGGCCGCCAGGGCCGAGGCGCCGTCGGCCATCTCCACGACCTCGTGGCCCTCCCCCTCGAGCTGGAAGCGCAGGAGCTGGGTGTTGCGCTGCTCGTCGTCCACCACCAGGATGCGTGCCATCTCGAGCCTCCTATTGCCCGTCCAGGACGGGCAGGCGCATTTCGGCGACGGCGCCCGGGCCGTCGCCGCGATCGTTCAGACTGAACGTGCCGCCGTGATCCTCCACCACCTGGCGCACCACCGTCAGGCCCAGGCCGCTGCCCTTCTCCTTGGTGGTCAGGAAAGGCTCGAAGATCTCGCGCTCGCTGAGGCCGCCCAGGCCCGTCCCCTCGTCCAGCACGCGCAGCACGGCCTCGCGGCCCTTGCGCGCCAGGACGACGTCGACCCGGCCGCCGTCGGGCATGGCGTCGCGGGCGTTGAGCAGCAGGTTGAGCATGACCTGCTGCAGGCTCGGGTTGTCGCCGGACACGCACAGGGGCTCGCCGGGGGCCTCGACCGCCAGCTCGATGCCCGCGGCGGCCAGTTCCTGCTCGGCCATGCGCGTGGAGCGGTGGGCCAGCTTCGCCAGGTCCAGGGGCTCCATGTCGAAGCCGTTGCCGCCCTTGCCGAAGGTGAGGTAGCGCGTGAGGATGCGGTCCAGGCGGTCCACCTCGTCGGGAATGTAGTCGAGGGTCGGCAGGTCGCTGCCGGCCTCGCGCAGCTTCTGGGCCTGGATCTCGCCCGCGCCGCGGATGATGCCCAGGGGATTGCGGATCTCGTGGGCGATGCCGGCGGTCATGCGGCCCATCATGGCCAGGTTCTCCTGGCGCATCATCTCCGAGCGGGCGCGGATCAGCGCGCGCTGCTGTCGCGAGAGCAGCAGCGCCATGATGCTCAGGAAGGTCAGCACCAGGGCGGCGGTCAGCCAGGCGGCGCGGCGCAGGGCGGCCAGGGCGTCCAGGAAATCCGCGTCGGCCTCGGCGGTGATCACGCCGGCCACCCGGCCGGTCGAATCCCAGACCGGGGCGTGGGCGCTCTTCTGCATCACGTCGCCGGCGCGGTAGAGGCGGCTCGGCGTGGTGAAGCCCTCGCGGGCCGAGGCCACCGCCGCCGGGTCCAGGTCCCGGTAGACGTTCAGGTCGCCCTTGGCCTGGCGGCGCACCGCCGAGACCAGCACGAAGCCGTCCGCGTCGCAGAGCGAGAGTTCCGAGAGGCGGTTCTCGCGGCGCACCTGTTCCAGGCGCGACTTGAGCCACAGGAAGTCCAGGCTCTCCAGGGGATCATAGGTCCAGACCGCGAGGGAATCGCCGTCCACCAGGTAGGAGGCGGTGACCGCCACGCCGGCCAGGCGCTCGCCGAGGGCCTCGTCCAGGCGGTCGCGGGACTGGCGGTAGAGGTGCGAGAGGGAGAAGGCGACCACCAGCATGATGGCCACGTAGGCGGCGACACCGGCCCAGATGCGGCGTCGCGTCCCGGTGGCGGCGGCGGTCTCCATCAGTCGGGCGTCCCTTCCCTGGCTGTGGACTGCTCGCGCGCGTGATAGCTCGAGCGCACCAGCGGCCCCGACTCCACCCAGGGCAGGCCCATCTCGCGGCCCGCGCGGGCGAAGTCGTCGAACTCCTCGGGGCGGTAGAAGCGCACCACCTCGTGGTGGCGCGGCGTGGGCTGAAGATACTGGCCGATCGTGACGTTGTCGATGCCGTGGTTCCTGCAAGTGCGCAGCACTTCGAGGACCTCTTCGGGCGTCTCGCCGAGCCCGAGCATCAAGCCGGTCTTGACCTTCATCCGGCCACCGTGTGCATCGCTCCACTGGCGGGCGGCCCGCAGCACCGTGAGCGAGCGCGTCTGGTCGGCCTGCGGACGTACCTCCGGATCCAGCCGCGGCACCGTTTCCAGGTTGTGGGCGAAGACGTCCGGCGCCGCCGCGAAGACCTTCAGCAGCTGCAGGGGGCGGCCCAGGAAGTCGGGCGTCAGCACCTCCACGCCGCAGCCGGGGTTCAGCCGGCGGATCCAGCGGATGGTGGCGGCGAAGTGGGCCGAGCCGCCGTCGGGATGCTCGTCGCGGTTGACCGAGGTCACCACCGCGAACTCCAGGCCCAGGTGGCGCACGGCCTCGGCCACGCGCCGCGGCTCCCCGGGCTCCAGCGCGGCCGCCGGGCCGGTCTTCACGTTGCAGAAGGTGCACTTACGCGAGCAGACGTCGCCCATGATCATGAAGGTGGCGGTGCGGTTGGCGAAGCATTCGCCGCGGTTGGGGCAGTCGCCTTCCTCGCAGATGGTGGTCAAACCCGCGGTGCGCAGCAGCGCACGCACCTCCTGGTACGTCTCGCCGCCCTTGCTCGGCGCGCGCAGCCAGTCGGGCTTCTCAAGGTGGTGGCGGCGCACGCTGCGCACCCTGCCCTGGCCGGCCATCCTAGGCGCCCTGCTCTTCGAGGGTGAAGGGGCCGACGGCCTTGAACTTGCCCTCCTCGAAGACGACCCGGGCGCATTCGTGCCCGGCGTCGTGCTCGAAGACCAGCAGGTAGTCGTCCTCGGCGGCGCGGCTCAGGAAGCGTCGCTTCTCCTCCAGGGTCAGCAGGGGATTCAGGTCGTAGCCCATGATCCAGGGCACGCGCACCTGGCTGGCCAGGGGGATCAGGTCGGCGCAGTAGACGACCACGCCCTTGCCCGTGTCGAACTCCACGAGTTGCTGCCCGGTGGTGTGGCCGTTGACGGGGCTCACCTTGACGCCCGGCAGGATCTCGCGCGCGCCGTCCACCAGCTCCAGCAGGCCGGCCGCCTCCAGGGGGCCGAAGTCGTCGACGCGGAAGCTCGCCTTGTCGCGGTCGGTGGGCTGGTGCGCCCAGCGCCAGTGCTTCTCCTGCACCCAGTGCTTCGCGTTGGGGAACATGGGCTCGAGCCGGTCGTCCACGGCGCGGATGGTGCCGCCGCAGTGATCGAAGTGCAGATGGGTGAGCACCACGTCGGTGATCGAATCCGGCGAGACGCCGGCGGCCGCCAGCTCCCCCACCAGGTGCCCCTGCCCCCGCTCGATGGCGAAGATCTCGCGGTGCTTGTCCTCCCAGCGGTCGCCGATGCCCGTGTCCACGAGTACGCGCCGCTCGCCGCACTCGGCCAGCAGGCAGCGAAGGGTCATGGCGATGCGGTTCATCCCGTCCGGCGGATGGTGCCGCTCCCACATGACGCGCGGCACGACGCCGAACATGGCGCCGCCGTCCAGGCGGAAATCGCCGTCGGTGAAGGCGCGGAAGGTCCAGTCGCCCAATTGCATGTCGTCTCCCGGTCGGGGGTGTCGGGGCGGAACGGGGACAGCTTAACGCGGTTCGGGCGGGGGGGCAATAGCGGGGCGGGGGGCGGGCTCAGGTGCGACGATTGCCAGGGGGAAACCGTGGAATTGTGGAATCATCGGGGCCACACCTCCACGTGGAGGTGTCAGTTTGATCCCTGGTACGAATATACCCCTGGAGCCATGCCCATGCGCGAAATTCCACCGGAACAGGATGTCAACTCCAGGATACGGAACGGCGAGGTCCGTCAACCAGAGGTGACATCCGCAACACCGGCACAGCTGGCGTTTCACAACAACTTCAAGGTCTCCGTCCGAACACTGAAACGCAGCCTTTTGCGGAGCATCTACTACCTGCGGATCATCCGGGAGCGGCGAATCTACAAGGCACTCGGCTACGATACCATCCCGGACTACGCCGCCGCGGAAGCCGGACTGGGCAGGAAGCAATGCGAGGCCTTCCTGTCCCTGGGACGCAAGCTGAACCGTCTGCCCGAGGTCACCTCCGGATTGGAGTCCGGACGGTTGACCTGGCGCCAGGCCCAGGAGATCTGCCGCGTGGCCGCACCTGAATCGGAATCCCGTTGGATCGAGACGGCCGCCAATCTCACGGTGCGGGAGTTGGAATCCGAAGTGAAGAGGTCTCGCGATGGTGATTCCGCCGGCCCTAGCGAGACGGACTCCCCCGTCGTCGACCGGATCTCCCTGGAAGCAGGGCAAGGTACACCCGCGCGGCCAGAACCGCGCCGAACCATGCCGATACTCACCGGAAAGGCCGATGAGGGCCGAACCGCCCCCCAGGATACGCCGGTGTTCGTCACATTGAGGTTCACGCCGGACCTCTATGCGACCTGGGAGAGTTGGCTCGTTGCACAACGTCGAAACGACACGAAGGCCAGCAAGGAGACTCTCCTTTGCACTGCCTTGGAGTGTGGGGCCGGCACGGGTGAAAGCGTCATGCGCACCGTCATTCACCTCTGTCCCCGGTGCGAATCGGCCGAGTTGAAGACCGGCCGCGGCGATTTCGTCGTACCCGGGGCCCTCCTCGAGCGCGCTCGCTGCGATGGAGAAACACAGCATCCCGATGGCCGAGTCGCGCGCGTCATACCGCCCCGCATGAAGAGGTCGGTCCTGGCACGCGACGGTCACCGCTGCCGGGCGAAGGGTTGTCAACACACCCGGTTCCTACAACTGCACCACATCAAACCCAGGGCCGCCGGTGGACCGACGAGCCCGCAGAACCTGATCGCACTATGCTCCCGTTGCCACCGCGCGCTTCATGAGGGGGAACGTGAACTGGAGGATTTGCTGGAACGGGCACCCTGATTCTTGATGCCATGTACCGCCCACGCCTCCACGTGGAGGTGTCGAATCGATGTTTCGTGATGCGGGTCTCGGGATCAGCCGCCGCCCGACCTCCCGAACCGCCGCAACAACCGCACCACCCACCACAGCGTGTACACCATGTACAGCCCCAGGCCGCCCCAGAACGGGCCCGCCGCCAGGCGCACCGGCTCGCGCAGGTTGGCCAGGATCGACAGGTGGAAGGCCCAGGCCACGAAGAGCGTCGTGCAGACGCCGAACCAGCCCAGGGCCTCGCCCAGTTCGGCCAGGGTGCGGTCGCGGCGCTCGGGGGCCAGCCAGTGTTCGGCGTGGGGCATGTTCACGAAGCGGGGCGGGATGCGGCGCAGCAGGGCCGGCAGGGCCAGGAACAGGCCCGCGATCAGCACGAGGCTGGCGGCGTACCAGGCCAGGAACTCGGTCTTGGCGTCGAAGCCGTTGGGGGTGCCGTCCGCGCCGAAGCTGGCGGCGACGTGGTCGGGCAGGCGGGGCGCGTACCAGCCGAGCTGGGCGGCCACCAGGACCAGCACCAGCAGCAGGGCCAGGCGGTGCGCCTTCACGCGCCCTCCTCCCCCGCCACGGTCAGGCCGACCTGCTGGCCGTAGGTGAGTTCCACCGTGTGGCCGTCGGGATCGCGCAGCACGGCCCAGTAGCCCACCGGCGGGCCCGCGTCCTCGGGTTCGCGCACCAGCACGCCCTCCTCGCGGGCGATGTCGCAGCGCAGGTCCACCTCGGCGCGGCTGGCCAGGGCGATGCCCAGGTGGGCCGGCGCGCTGAGGGGGGCCTCGACGCGGTCCTGCTCGATCAGGACGATGACGAAGGGGCGGGTGCGGTCGCTGATCCAGGCCACCTCGCCGTGCTGGCCGGGGCGGCGGTGGACCACCTCCATGCCCGCGTAGACGGCGTAGAAGTCGAGGCTGCGCTGCAGGTCGGTGACCGGCAGGGCGATGTGGGTCAGGCCGAGGTCGGTCATGCGTGTCTCTCCCGTCGGGGGTTCCCCGCGATGATAACGCCGGCGGCCGCCGCGCTCAACCCGCAGCCACGGTGCGGCCCACCGCGCCGGCCATGGCGCGCAGTTCGTCCATCAGCGTCTCGAACTCGGGAGGCCGCAGGCTCTGGGCGCCGTCGGACAGCGCCTCCTCGGGACGCGGGTGCACCTCGACGATGATGCCGTCGGCGCCGGCGGCCAGGGCCGCGCGGGACAGGGGCGCCACGTAGGCGCGCACGCCCACCGCGTGGCTCGGATCCACCACCACCGGCAGGTGGCTCTGGGACTTGATCACCGGGATCGCCGAGATGTCGCAGGTGTTGCGCGTGGCCTTCTCGAAGGTGCGGATGCCGCGCTCGCAGAGGATCACCTGGCTGTTGCCGTTGGCCAGGATGTACTCGGCGGCCAGCAGCAGCTCCTCCACCGTGGACATCATGCCGCGCTTGAGCATCACCGGCACGCGCACCTTGCCCACGGCCTCGAGCAGCGCGTAGTTCTGCATGTTGCGCGTGCCGATCTGCAGGATGTCGGCGTAGCGGCAGACCAGGGGCACCTGCTCGGGCGCCATGACCTCGGTGACCACCTTCAGGCCCGTGTCGTCGGCGGTGGTGCGCAGGATGCGCAGGCCCTCCTCCCCCATCCCCATGAAGCTGTAGGGCGAGGTGCGCGGCTTGAAGGCGCCGCCACGCAGGATGCGTGCCCCGCAGCCGCGGACGGCCTCGGCGGTCTCGCGCACCTGCTCCTCCGACTCCACCGAGCAGGGGCCGGCCATCACCACGAACTCGGGTCCGCCGATGGCGAAGTCGCCCAGGCTGATCACCGTGGCGTCGTTCTGGAACTCGCGATTGACGAGCTTGTGGGCGCGGGAGTAGGGCGCCACCTCGTCCACGCCCTCCATGTCGCCCAGCGGCGCGATCTGCGCCTCGTTCACGATGCCCACCACGCCGATCACGGTGCGGTTCTCCCCGCGCGAGGGCCGGGCGAAGAGCCCCAGGTCCTCCACGGCACGGATCACCATGCCGATCTGGGCGATGGTCGCGGATTCGTTCATCACGATGATCATGGCTCAGTCCTCCAGGGCGGCGGCCACGCCGCCGAGAAAATCCCGCAGCAAGGCAGGCGCCGCCGTCGGCGACGGCGCAGTTTCGATGATCTTGATCAGGGCGCTGCCGATGATCACGCCGTCGGCCGCGGACGCGGCCGCGCGCGCCTGCTCCGGTGTCGACACGCCGAAGCCCACGTAGCAGGGCAGGTCGGTGGCGGCCCGCGCCCGGGCCACCAGGTCCGGCAGTCCCTCGCCCCCGCCCAGGGCCGCGCCGGTCACGCCGGTCAGCGACACCAGGTACAGGAAGCCGCGCGAGGCCGCGGCGATGGCCCCGGCCCGGTCGGGATCGGTGGTCGGGGCCATCAGGGCCACCAGGTCCAGGTCGGCGGCGGCCAGGGCCTCGGCGGCGGCGGCGGACTCCTCCACCGGCACGTCCGGCAGGATCACCCCGGCCACGCCCGCCTCGGCGGCGCGCGCGGCAAAGGCGTCCAGGCCCTTGCGCAGGATGGGATTCACGTAGCTCATGACCACCGGCGCCAGGCCGGTCTCGTCGGCGGCTTGAGCTGTCAGGTCCAAGGCCCGGTCGAGGGTCATGCCGCCCTCGAGGGCCCGCTGGCTCGAGGCCTGGATCAGCGGCCCGTCGGCCACCGGATCCGAAAACGGTATGCCCACCTCGAAGACCCGGCAGCCCGCCATCGCGGCGGCGCGCACGCAGGCCAAGAAGGTCGTCTCGTCGGGATAGCCGGCGGTGAAGAAGGGCACCAGGGCCTTACGGCCCGCGTCGCGCATCTCGCGCGTGATCCGTTCGAGTCTCATGCCCCACCTCCGGTGATGCCGCCCAGGTCCTTGTCGCCGCGGCCGGAGAGGTTGACCAGGATCGGGCCGCGCAGGGGATCGGGTCCGGCCTGGCGTTCCATGATCCAGGCCAGGGCGTGGCTCGATTCCAGCGCGGGGATGATCCCCTCGCAGCGGGACAGCTCGGCGAAGGCCGCCAGGGCGGCCGCGTCGTCCACCGACTCGTAGACCGCGCGGCCGATGTCCTTGAGGTGACTGTGCTGGGGGCCGACGCCGGGGTAGTCCAGGCCCGCCGCCACCGAGTGGGCGGGCGAGACCTGGCCGTCGTCGTCCTGCAGCAGGTAGCTCAGCGCGCCGTGCAGCACGCCCGGATCGCCGGCGCTGAGCGAGGCCGAATGGCCCGCCTCCGAGCCGCCGGCCTCGACGCCGATCAGCGCCACGTCGGCGTCCCCGATGAAGGCGTGAAAGATGCCCAGGGCGTTGGAGCCGCCGCCCACGCAGGCCACCACCGCGCCGGGCAGTCCGCCGGCGGCTTCGAGGAACTGGGCCCGCGCCTCGCGGCCGATGACCGACTGCAGGTCGCGCACCAGCCCCGGATAGGGATGGGGCCCGACGGTGGAGCCCAGGATGTAGTGGGTGTCGGCCACGTTGGTGACCCAGTCGCGGATGGCCTCGCTGGTGGCGTCCTTGAGCGTGCGCGTGCCGCTGGACACGGGCACGATCCGCGCGCCGTGCAGCTCCATGCGCGCCACGTTGGGCGCCTGCCGCTCCATGTCCACCTCGCCCATGTAGACCACGCAGTCGAGACCGAGCAGGGCGCAAGCCGCGGCGGTCGCCACGCCGTGCTGCCCCGCGCCGGTCTCGGCCACGATGCGCTGCTTGTCCATGCGCTGCGCCAGCAGGGCCTGGCCGAGGCTGTTGTTGATCTTGTGGGCGCCGGTGTGGTTGAGGTCCTCGCGCTTGAGCCAGACCTCCGCGCCGCCGCCGTGCAGGTCGCCGAAGCGCCGCGTGCGGTACAGGGGGCTGGGACGCCCCACGTAGTCGCGCATCAGCTGCGCGAACTCGCGCTCGAAGTCGGGATCGCGGCGGATCCGCTCCCAGGCCTCCTCCAGCTCGATGAGGCAGGGCATCAGGGTCTCCGGCACGTAGCGGCCGCCGTAGGGGCCGTATCGTCCGGGATCAGGAGCGTGCACGACGAACCTCCTCGATGAAAGCGCGCACCAGCGCAGCGTCCTTGCGTCCGGGGGCGGATTCCACGCCGCTGGACACGTCCAGGGCGTGGCAGACGACGGCGGCCAGGGCCGCCGGCACGTCCTCCGCGCTCAGCTTGCCCGCCAGGAAGACGGAGCGGCCGCCGGCGACGGCGGCCGCCGCCTCGCGCCACAGCCGGTCGCGCTCGCCGGACGACGGCGCACGCCCCTTGGGCAGGTCGAACAACAGGTAGTCGGCCGCGGCGGAGGCGGTCTCCCCCGCCCGCAGCGCCTTGATCACGGGCAGGCCCGTCCGCGCGGCCACGTCGGCCACCACGTCGTCGGGTTCGGCCCCGTGCAGCTGCACGAGGTCCAGCCGGCAGGCCGACGCGGTCGCCGCCATCTCGTCGGCGGGCTGGTCGGCGAAGACCCCCACCAGCCTGGCTAGCGGCGCGGCCTCGCGGACGGCCGTCGCCCCCGCGATATCCATCAACCGCGGTCCGCCGGCGAAGACCAGCCCCAGGTAGTCGGCGCCGGCCTCGTGGCAGGCGCGGGCCTCGTCGGGCCGGGTCAGGCCGCAGATCTTCACGCGCGTCCGGGTCATCAAGATACGCCTCCCAGCTCGCGCAGCAGGGCGGCGGGATCGTCGGCCTGCAGCAGGGCGCCGCCGATCAGGCAGGCGTCGGCGCCGCAGGCGGCCATCGCCTCCACTTCGGCGCGGGTGCGGATGCCGCTCTCGGCCACCGCCAGGGCGCGGCGGCGCAGCAGGGGCAGCAGGCGGCGCGGCGCGTCGAGATCCACGTCGAGGCTCTCCAGGTCGCGACTGTTGACGCCGATGAGCGGAGCGCCCGCGGTGAGGGCCTTCTGCACGTCGTGCTCGTCGTGGCACTCGACCAGGGCGGTCATGCCCGCGTCGCCGATGGCCGCCAGCAGGCCCGCGAGCTCGCCGGGGGCCAGGGTGCGGGCGATGAGCAGCAGGGCGTCGGCGCCCGCGGCCCGCGCCAGGAGCACCTGCAGCGGATCGAACACGAAGTCCTTGACCAGCAACGGCAGCTCGCAGGCCGCGCGTGCGGCGCTGGCGTCGGCGAGACTGGTGCCGAAGTTGGGCTCGTCGGTGACAACCGAGAGGGCGGCCGCGCCGTTGGCCGCATAGACGCGGGCCGTGGCGGCGGGATCGACGCCCCGCGGAAATTCGACCACGCTCGGCGAGCGCCGCTTGAACTCGGCGATGACGGCCACGTCGCCGGGGGCGGCGCGCAGGGCCGCCGCGAAGTCGCGCACCGGGCGGGCCTCGGCCTCGGCCCGCAGCGCGCCGGCGTCGGCCGCCGCGGCCAGGAACGCGACTTCCTCGCGCTTGGCCGCCATCACCCGGCTCAGGAATCCGTTCACGATCCGTCCTCCGTCAAAGCCCGCGAGCGGGCCGCCAGGGTGTCAAGGGCCGCGCGCGCGCGGCCGTCGTCCACGGCCGCGGCCGCCAGGGCCACACCCTCGGCAGGGTCGTCGGTGCGGCCGGCCAGCACGGCGCAGAAGCCGGCGTTGAGCAGCACGGCGTCGCGACAGGGGCCCGGGGCGCCGTCGAGCACGTCGCGGATGCAGTCGGCATTGGTCTGCGCGTCGCCGCCGGCCAGGTCGTCCAGCCCGCAGCACGGCAGTCCCACGAACCCGGGCGTGAAGCTGTACTCCCGGACCGTGCCGTCGCGCAACTCGGCCACGTGGGTCGGTCCGGTGGCCGACACCTCGTCCACGCCGTCGTGACCGCAGACCACGAAGGCCCGCTCGCTGCCCAGCCGCCCCAGCACACGCGCCAGCTTGCCGGCCAGGTCGACTCGGAAGACGCCCAGCAGCTGCCGCCGCACGCTCGCCGGGTTGGTCAGGGGGCCGAGCACGTTGAAGACCGTGCGCGCGGCCATCTCGCGCCGCACCGGCATGGCGTGGCGCATGGCGGGATGGTGGACCGGGGCGAACATGAAGCCGACCCCGATCTCGTCCACCAGCTCGGCCACCCGCTCCGGGGGCAGGTCCACGGCCACGCCCAGGGCCTCGAGCACGTCGGCGCTGCCGCACTGGGACGAGACCGCCCGGTTGCCGTGCTTGGCCACGGGGATGCCCATGCCCGCCGCCACCAGGGCGGTGGCGGTGGAGATGTTGAAGGTGCCGCGGGCGTCGCCGCCGGTGCCGCAGGTGTCGATGACCCCCTCGCGCGACACGGACACCGGCGCCGCGTGCTCGCGCATGGCCCGGGCGAAGCCGGCGATCTCGTCCACGGTCTCGCCCCTGACGCGCAGGGCGGCCAGGGCGGCGGCGATCCGGGCCGGGGCCATCTCCCCGTCCATGATGGACGACATGAACGCGCGGGCCTCGTCGCCCGTGAGGTCGTCGCCGTCGAGCAGGCGTTCCAGCAGGTCGCGCATCAGCGTCCTCCCCCGACCGCGGCGCAACTCCGCAGGAAGTTGCCCAGCAGGGTGGGGCCCTCGCCGGTCAGAATCGACTCGGGGTGGAACTGCACGCCCTCGATGGGGAACTCGCGGTGCCGCACGCCCATCACCTCGCCCGCCGAGGTGAAGGACGACACCTCCAGCTCCGGCGGCAGCGATTCCTCGGGCGCGATCAGCGAGTGGTAGCGGGTGGCCTCGAAGGGATTGCCCAGCCCGTTGTAGAGGGTGCGGCCGTCGTGGTAGATGCGCGAGGTCTTGCCGTGCATCACGCGCTCGGCCCGCTGCACCACGCCGCCGTAGGCCTCCACGATGCACTGGTGTCCCAGGCAGATGCCCAGGATGGGCGTCGTGCCGCCCAGGCGGGAGATGAGCTCCAGTGAGATCCCCGCGTCGCTCGGGCGGCCCGGCCCCGGTGAGATGATCAGCGAGGCGGGCTTCAGCGCCACGGCCTCGTCCACGCCCAGGGCGTCGTTGCGCACCACGTGCACCTCGGCGCCGAGTGTGCCGAGGGCCTGCACCACGTTGTAGGTGAAGGAATCGTAGTTGTCGACGAGCAGATGCATCAGAACCCCTCCTCGGCGATGGCCACGGCCCGGCGCAGGGCGCCGATCTTGTCCAGGGTCTCCTGGTACTCGCGCGCCGGATCGCTGTCGGCCACGATCCCGGCGCCGGCCTGTACGTGGTAGACGCCGTCGCGCACGAAGAGCGTGCGGATGGCGATGCACATGTCCATATCCCCGTTGGGACCGAAGTAGCCCGCCGCGCCCGCGTAGGGGCCGCGGCGGCGTCCCTCCAGCTCGCTGATCACCTGCATGGCGCGGATCTTGGGCGCCCCGCTGACCGTCCCCGCAGGGAAGGAGGCGCGCAGCACGTCGTACATGTCCAGGTCGGGCACCAGATCGCCGGCCACCCGCGAGACGATGTGCATCACGTGCGAGTAGCGTTCGATGGACATGAAGGCCTCGGTCTCGACCGTACCCGTCTTGCAGACCCGGCCCAGGTCGTTGCGCCCCAGGTCCACCAGCATCACATGTTCGGCCCGCTCCTTCTCGTCCGCCAGCAGTTCGCGCTCCAGGGCCAGGTCGGCCGCGGTGTCCTCGCCGCGCGGCCGCGTGCCGGCGATGGGGCACAGGCTGACCCGCCCGCCCTCCAGCTTGACCAGCACCTCGGGCGAGGAGCCGACCACCTGCACGTCGCCGTGGTCCATGTAGAACATGTAGGGCGAGGGGTTGAGAATGCGCAGGGCCCGGTAGATCTGGAAGGGATGGGCCCGCGTCGGACCGCGCAGGCACTGGGAGACGACGATCTGGAAGCAGTCGCCCTCGAGGATGAACTCCTTGGCGTCGCGGACCATGCGCTCGTACTCGTCCTGCGACATGTTGAACTCGGAGGCCTCGGGGGCGCCGTCCCGGGGCGCGGGCGATGCGGGCAGCGGCGGCAGGGGCGCGCCCAGGGCGGCCAGCAGCTCGTCGATGCGGCCGGCGGCCGCGTCGTAGGCCGCGGCGCCGCCGCCGTTGGCCGGCAGGGTCACCAGTTCGATCTCGCACTTCACGTGGTCGAAGACGGCCAGGGTGGTCGGGATCACGAAGCGGTAGTCCGGCAGGTCGTCCAGCCAGCCCCCCTCGGGCAGGGGCACGCGCTCGAAGCGGCGCACCGTGTCGTAGGCGATGTTGCCCACCGCGCCGGCGAAGGGCGCGGGCAGGTCGTCGCCCTCGAGATCGGCGTACTCGGCCAGGGCCGCGCGGACCGGGGCGAAGAGGTCGGCCGGGTCCACCGGCGTGGTCGTCGACGCGCCGTCGCGCGTGATGACGGCCTCGTCCCCGTCCAGGCGGATCTCGGTGCAGGGCCCCACGCCGATGAAGGAGTAGCGTCCCACCTGGATGCCCTGCTCCACGCTCTCCAGCAGGAAGGCCGCGCCGTGGGGCATGAGCTTCAGGTAGGCCGACACGGGCGTGTCGAGGTCGGCGGGTATGCGCCGCCGCAGCGGGGCGCGCCGGCCCCGGGACGTGAGTTCGAGATACGCGTCGCGCGTCGGTGCGAGCATGCCAATCCTCCAGCTCTACGGTTGCCGTCGAATGCCGTCGACGGCGCACAAAAAACCGCCATCGTCGGATGGCGGGTCTATCGGTATCGTCTCTCGTCTGATTAGGGGAGATTCGATCCGCACCTGCCATCCCGACGGCGCATACCATACCATCGCCACCAGCGGTGGTCGACGTGTGCGTCGCGGTGCAGGTCGTTGCGGGTCATGCGGACGCTCTCCTCCTCGTGGAGCGGACAACGTCGCCGCAAGAGGCGGCGACGTCCAGTAATGATACCGCATCCGGACGGCCCGGGTCAATCCCCCCGCGAGACATCCCCCCGCGAGACACGCCGTTCGCAATGGGGCCAGCGGTTCCGCAGCTGCCCCCGCAGGGTGGCGCCGTCGGTGGCCGGGGCCTCGCAGGCGCCGAAGCGGCAGACGTAGGCGGCCGGCGCGTCGTCGAGGGCCGTCTTGCCCCGGGCGCCCGGCAGCAGGGCGGCCAGGTCGTCGCCGGGTCCGCCCGCCGGCACCGCCGACAGCACCGCGTAGTGGGGATCCAGCTCCCAGAAGGCCGCGCGCAGGGCGGCGGTCCGCTCGGCGGCGGGATCGCCGGCGATCACCACCTCGTAGTGGGGCCCGTGGTACAGGGACGCGGCGTCGGCCCACCAGGCCATCTCCAGGCCCGCGCGGGCCAGCCAGTCGCCGTGGCGGGCGAGGATCTCCCCCACCCGTTCGCGCCCGGCGGGATCGCCGGCCAGGGCCGCCTCGCGCAGCAGGGCGTGCAGCATGGCCGAGGCCCCCGAGGGCTCCACGCTGTCGAAGAGGTCCACGCGGCGGCCGAGGGGCGCCTCGCCGCCGGCGGCGGTCAGGAAGAAGCCGCCCGCGGGGTCGGCGAAGAGCTCGCCGGCGGTGGCGAGCAGCTCCCGCGCCCGACGCAGGTCCCGCGGGTCGCCGCCGGCCTGGTAGAGGTCGAGCAGCCCGCCGGCCAGCAGGGCGTAGTCGTCGAGGATGCCCTCGCCGCTGCGCACGCCGTCGGTCGACGCGCGGCAGAGGCGGCCGTCGTCGTCGCGGTGCAGCTCCCAGAGGCGGTCGGCGGTGCGGCGCGCCGCCTCGAGATAACGGGCGTCGCCCAGCACGGCGTGGCCGCGCGCGAAGGCCGACAGGGCCAGGCCGTTCCAGGCGGTCACCAGCTTCCGGTCCAGGCCCGGCCACGTGCGCGCGGCGCGGTGGTCGTACAGGGCCTGGCGATGGCGATCGAAGAGACCGGCCATCTCGGCCTCGTCGCGGCCGAACTCGGCGGCCACTTCCACGGGCGACACACGGCGTGTGAGGATGGACTTGCCCTCGAAGTTGCCCCCCTCGGTCACGCCCAGCAGGCTTGCCAGGACGGGGCCGTCCTCGGGGCCGGCCACCGCCGCGATCTCCGCCGGCGTCCACACGTAGAAGCTGCCCTCCTCGCCCCCGCTGTCCGCGTCGTAGCTGGCGTAGAAGCCGCCCGCGGGATCGCTCAGGTCGCGCAGCATGAAGTCGAGCAGGTCCACGGCGATTTCCCGGTAACGCGCGTCGTCGAAGACCGTGGCGGCCTCCAGGTAGAGGCTGGCGAGCTGGGCGTCGTCGTAGAGCATGATCTCGAAGTGGGGCACCAACCAGGTGCGCTCGACGGTGTAGCGGTGGAAGCCGCCGCCCAGGTGGTCGTGGATACCGCCGCTGCCCATGGCCGACAGGGTGTGCCGGATGGCCGCCGCGAGTTCCGGGTCGCCGTTGCGGCGGTACTGGTGCAGCAGGAAGCGCCAGCGCAGCGGGGTGGGGAACTTCTGCTCCTGGCGGAAGCCGCCCCAGGTCTCGTCGTAGCTCTCGAGGGCCTCGGCGGCCAGGGCAGCCAGGGCCTCCGGTCCGGGCACCGCGTCCCCCTCGCGGACGATGTCGCGGGACAGGTGCTCGGCCACCCGCTTCGCCTGGCCCACGAGCTCGTCGCGTCGTTCGTCATAGGCGGTCGCGATGCTGCGGCAGAGGTGCAGGAACGGGTCGCGGGGAAAGTAGGTGCCCCCGAAGAAGGGCTCCAGGTCGGGCGTGAGGAAGGCGGTCAGGGGCCAGCCGCCGCGCCCGGTCATGGCCTGCACGGCCTCCATGTACACGGCGTCCAGGTCGGGGCGCTCCTCCCGGTCCACCTTGATGCAGACGAAGCGGGCGTTGACCAGGGCCGCCACCGCGTCGTCCTCGAAGACCTCGTGCTCCATCACGTGGCACCAGTGGCACGAGGCGTAGCCGATGGACAGGAAGATGGGCTTGTCCTCCTCGCGCGCCCGCGCCAGCGCCGCCTCCCCCCACGGATACCAGTCCACGGGGTTGTGGGCGTGCTGGCGGAGGTAGACGGAGCTCTCGTCGCGCAGGTGGTTGCCCTGGGCGCGGATCTGCGCGGGCGTGCGAAGCCCGTCGTCGCGGTCGGTCATGGCGGCTCCCGTGCACACGGCCAGGAGCGCCAGGAACGCGGCCGTGCGCAGAAGTGGCAAGACACGGCGTCGGCGCGAAGGCGCCGCCGCCTTATTGAGAACGGTTTTCATTCTGCACATGATAGTCGCAATGGAACCTTCTGCACCTCCCGGTTCAACGACGGCAAGCCCTTCCTCGTGGACGGGTCAGCTTTGATCCAACATCAAGAACAGATGAGTGGAGACGCTTCAGTCCGGGCGTCGGGAGGGGCCTGGAGCCACGGATGACGGATGGCCCCGCACGCCGAGCTGCCCGGCGACAGGACGTCGCCGGGCGGCGCCCCGGGCTGAAGCGTCTCCACTCATCTGTTCGTGTTGATGATCACCAGGCATACGCGTCCACGCGCCTAGGACTTGCGCCCGACGATCACCTGGCTGTGCACGGCCACGTCGACGATCTCGAACTCGGCGAAACCGGCGGCGCCCAGGGCCGCGACGGTCTCGGCGCGCGTGTAGGAGCGCCCCTGCTCGCTGCCCACCAGCATGTTCACGGCGAAGCGGGCGGCGAAGGGGGGCGCACAGCGGTCGTCGTCCAGGAAGAAGTCCTTCACCAGGATGCGGCCGCCGGGGACCAGAGCGGCGTGGGCCTTGCGGTAGATCAGGGCGATGGCCTCGTCGCCGAGGCTGTGGATGATGTTCGACACGTAGACCACGTCGAAGCCCTCGCCGAAGTCGTCCACGAAGTAGTCGCCCTCGACTGCGCGGACGCGGTCGCCCAGGTCCGTCGCGGCGATCACCTCGCGGGCGATGGCCACCGTCTCGGGCAGGTCGAAGACCACGCATTCGAGATCCGGATGGGCGGCCGCGAAGGTCAGGGCCGACGTGGCCGGACCGCCGCCGAGGTCCAGCAGGCGGCGGGCGTCGCCCAGGTCGACGCGCTCGACCACCTCGCGGCTCGACCCGCGCGAGATGTCGCGCATGCCGCAGATGTAGTCGCGGTGCTTGCGGGCCGAGGGGACGCGGGGCACCGGCCGTCCCGTGCGCAACGTCTCCTCGAGGCGCACCCAGCGCTTCATGAGGTGGAAGTGGTGGGCGAAGATGTGGGACTGGGAGTTCTCGCCGTCGCGCAGCAGCAGCGCCGCGTTGTCCGGCGGCAGGCCGAAGCGCCCCGTCTCGTCCCGCGCCAGGACACCGGCCGCCGCCAGGGCGTGTAGCAGGATGTCCACCGCGCGTCCGTCCAGCTCCAAGCGGGCGGCCAGCTCCGCGGGGCGGTGGGCCTCGCGTCCGAGGGCCTCGATCAGGCCCGTCTGCAGGGCGGTCAGGAGGATGGCGGCGTTCTGATAGCCGTGCGCGAGCGTTTCCAGGCGTTCCTTGGCGTCCATGGCGGGCTCCTTCGGTTGGTCGTCCCGGACCCGATTCTAAGGGCTGTCCCGTGCATGGCAAGACCGCTCTGGACGCCGACGCGCCGGCAGCGCCGAAAAAACGGGGAGGGCCCTGCGGCCCTCCCCTTCGCGTGTCCGTGCGGGCGAGGTTAGGGGATCGGCGTCGTTTCGAGCGGGAAGTCGTTCTGGGCGCCGGCGCCCCACTTGTGTCCCAACAGGTCGTCGTAGAACAGGTTGTTGGAACCGAACTTCAGCGACAACGCCTCGTAGCCCAGCATGTTCAGCGCCGCGGTGATCTGGCTGCTGTGCTGTCCGGTCCAGCAGTAGACCACGATGGGCATGTCCGTGGGCAGATGGCCCAGCATGGTCTCCATGCTCATGCTCGCGTAGGGCGTGAACTGGAAGGCGCCCGGGATGTGGCCCGGCACGCCGTCTTCGCCGACGCCCAGATAATCGTCCTCGTTGAAGTAGTTGACGACGAAGTAGTCCTCGAGGTTGTCCATGATGTCGGCGTACATCACGCCCTGGAAGCCCTCGCCGAGCATCCAGGCCACGCGGTCGGCCACCACGGTGCCGGCGTCGTAGCCGGCGAGCTCCGGATAGGCGTAGCCCACGAGGTCGCCGTTGTTGTTGTCGGTCTCGGCCACGGCCAGGGTGTTGTCCACGTTGTTGTTCCACGGACCGCTGAGGGTCGTGTTCCAGGCGGACATGCCGAACTTGAGGCTGCTCACGTCCTCGTAGCCCAGCAGCTCCAGGGAGATCTTGGCGTGGCCGGCGCTCTGGCCGGTGTAGCAGGCGACCACCATGGGCAGGTCGACCGGGATGGTCGTGCCCACGTCGGTCAGCAGCGTCGACAGCGACGAGTGGTAGGCGCCCGTGATGTGGCCGGCGTCGTAGTCGGTCTGGCTGCGGATGTCGATGACCGTGTAGTCCTCGAGGTTGTCGTAGAGGGCCTGCGCGCCCAGCACGCCGGGGCAGTCGCCGTTGTCGTTGACGTAGTCGACGACGGCGGCTTCCATGGCCGCGAACACCGGCGTCGGCACGCTGCCGATCTCCAGCTCGAAGTCGTAGGAGGCGCTCCACTTGTGGCCGGTCAGCAGACTGTGGAACAGGTTGTTGGAACCGAACTTGAGCGAGTAGGCCTCGTAGCCCAGCAGATTCAGGTAGGCCGTGATCTGCGAGGAGTGCTGACCGGTCCAGCAGTAGACGATGATCGGCGTGTCCGTGGGCAGGTTGTCCAGCATCTGGTCGTCGCCGAGGCTGGCGTAGGGCGTGAACTGGAAGGCGCCGGGGATGTGGCCCGGCACGCCGTCTTCGCCGTTGCCGAGGTAGTCGTTCTCTCCGAAGTAGTTGAGGATGAAGTAGTCGTCGAGGTTGTCCATGATGTCGGCGTAGCTCTTGCCCTTGAAGCCCTCGTTGAGCATCCAGGCCACGCGCTCGGCCACCACCGTGCCCGCGTCGTAGCCGCTGAGGGCGGGGAAGTCGTGGGTGCTCAGGTCGCCGTTGTTGTTGTCGGTCTCGGGCGCGGCGAGGTTGTCGCCGCAGTTGGTGGTCCACTTGTCCAGCGAGGGGCTCCAGGAGGACATGCCGAACTTCAGGCTGTTGACGTCGTCGTAGCCCATCAGCTCCATGGCGATCTTGGCGTGGCCGGCGCTCTGGCCGGTGTAGCAGGCCACCACGTAGGGCTTGTCCGCGGGGATGGCCTTGGCCGCCAAGTCGGCCAGCAGCGTGCCGAGCGACGAGTGGTACGCGCCGGGGATGTGGCCGGCGAGGTAGTCCGCTTCCGAGCGGATGTCGATGACCGTGTAGTCCTCGAGGTTGTCGTGGAGGTTCTGGGCGTCGAGCACGCCGGGGCACTGGGCGTTGTCGTTGACGTAGGCCTTGCCAGCCGCCACCATGGCCTCGAACGCCGTTTCCTCGGGGGTCGGCGACGTGCCGTCGTCGGAGCAACCCCAGACGGCCACCATGGCGATCAGCAGCAATGCCGTCCACATCAAGCGCTTCTGCATTCTCATCACTCCTCAGTCGAGCCCGCGGGCTCGGGGTTGTGGAGCGGCGCGGGCCGCCCCGTGCTAACGGAGACCGGGCGCGGCAAACGCCCGGCCGCTATACGCGTCATTCTTCCTCTTCCGGAAAGGATTCCGGGATCACGATGCCGACGTTCGCGTCGTGGTCCGGCAACGGCGTGACGCCGTCCTCGTCGTAGAGATCCGACACGCGCAACAGGTAGCCCTCGGGCGCGTCGGGCGATAGATGGCAGGCGTCGGAGCAGGACTGGCCCGCCTCGACCGTGGTCTGCGGCGTGTTGCGCAGGATGTTGTGGGGCGACGCGTAGGTCCAGGTCGGCTCGTCGAGATAGCCGGGCAGATCCAGGCCCCAATCCGCGAAGGTGCCGGGATCGGTGGGCACGTGCCTCACCACGGAGAAGTCGTACTCATCCCGGTACGGGCTCGGATTCCGCGCGATCTTGAACTGGATGCGGCTGGGATCGATCTCGAACTTCGCTCCCTCGTCTGCCACCAGGTTGTGGCAGTTCGTGCAGTTCTTGTAGGGTTGCGAATGGCAGACCTGGCACTGGAGGTTCACGTCGGGCACGCCCACGTGCGCCTCGTGGAACTCGTTGTCCCACGCGCCGTCGAGGCCCTCGCCGTGGCAGTCCTCGCAACGGGGCATGGTGGCCACCTCGTAGCGGTGCTCGTAGTGGTCGCCGGCGTGCTGGCCATCGCCGTGCATCTCCTCCGCGCTGTGGCAGTTCTCGCACTTCATGCCGGCGCTGCGGTGCAGGTCGGGCACGTTGCCCTCGAGTTCGCCCTTGAAATCGACCCCGACACGGCTGCCGTGACAGGCGGTGCACTGCTCGTTCATGTCCGGCGAGGCCCGGAAGCGGTGCGAGTAGTAGGAGCCGATCTTGGGGAAGCCGCCGCCCACGCTGTTGGGCCGGCCGATGTGGCACTGGCCGCAGGTGGTGTGGCAGCCGCCGCACTTGTTGTCGAAGTAGGTTTCGTAGCCCGACCCCTCGAAGACGCAGCGCCCGCGCGTCTCGATGGCGCGCTTCTCGCCCCAGAGATTGGTGTGCAGGCTGTTGGCGGTGGCCGCGGCCTCCGCCTCGTGGCACCCGGCGCAGGCGGAGTCGGCGAAGTCCTCCTCGTGGCAAGCGACGCAGCCGGACGGCCCGACGGCGCTGGGATCGGCGATCATGCCGTCATGGGCTTCGGCCATGTCGTCGAACGTGTTGTCGGGCTGACCCCCGTGGCAGTGCTGGCACGATAGCGGGTGCGGCACCAGGTCGCCCTCGTAGTCGGGGCCGTGCGCGCTGGTCAGGAAGCGGGTGGCGTTGGTGCCCCTGATGATGACCTTCTCCCAAGCCTCCAGCTCGGGTACGTCGCCGCCTCAGCCGTCCTGCTTGTGGGGCACGACCGCCTTGCTGCCCCCCGCGTCGGCCAGGGCCGCCTGGAGCATCTCCTCGCTCTCGTGGCAGCCGAGACAGGTCAGATCGGTCAGGTGATCGCCCTCGCCCGGATCGAGCAGTTCGTTGGAGGTGTCGTGTTCGCACCCCCACAGGCAGGCCAGCGCCAGCAACGACATGGCGCTTACGGTGATGACTCTGTTCATCGGGCTCTCCCGCGTTGGGCCGCGTCCCGGCTCGTGGAACCGTCGTGGAGTCCGCGAGCGAAGATCGGCACGTTGTTGCAGATGACCGTTTCGGCGTCGAGCCTGGTTCCGTCCAGGTCGCCCCAGACGTCGGCGCTGAGGGCGCAATCCATGACCATCCCCACGAAGCAGCGTCCGGTGATGTAGGGGTCCACCTCGCGGATCTCTCCGGCGGAGATCCGGCGGGACAGTTCGTCGCGCAGGAACTCGATATAGGGCAGCCGGACTTCCTTGAAGAGCACCGCGGAGCCCGGGCCGCTGTCCAGACGGTTGAAGTGCATCAGGCGAATCAGTTCGGGATCGCGGTCGGCCAGGGCGAGGATGTGCCTCGCCAGCATGATGAGCATCTCCTCGATCCCTTCCCGGTCGGCCCGTCCGCTCAGGTAGGCGCGGATGTCGTGCTGGCGGGCCTTGTCGCGGATCACCTCTTCGTAGAGGTGGGCCTTGCCGTCGTAGTGGCGATAGATGGCGGCTTCGCTGATGCCGCAGGTGCCGGCGATGAGCCGGATGGAGGTCCCGGCGTAGCCCTTGTCCGCGAACAGGCGCGAGGCGTTCGCGAGGATCTGACGGCTGCGGCTGCCCGGACTGCCCTTGGCGGTCATCATCGCATCCCCCTAGAACCGGCCCGACAGCGCGAGGGTGTAGAGGTCCAGGATGTAGTCGTCCCACCTGTTCTCGTCGAACTCGTGGCGCCGGAAGGCCGCATGGGCCGTCTTGCCCGGCGAGAACTCCCAGCTCGCGCGCACGAGCAGGCGATTGTAGTCGGACATGACGTCGTCGGACACGCCGCCGGTCCCCGCGGCGTCCTCGTGCCGCACGCCCTCGTAGTGGCCCTCCACGCGCAGCGTCTCGCCGAGCTTGAGGGTCGCGCCGGGGGCGAAGCGCAGGGTGGTGCCGTCGTAGACCAGCGGCGCCATGCCCGCTTCCGCGTCCGGGCCGTCGGTGAGCCGGTACTCCTCGCGGCCCAGCGACACCGTCCCCAGCAGGGTTAGCCGGTCGTTCGCCAACCAGCTCGCCGCCACGTAGCCGCGACGGGCCCGCCAGGTCGTCTCGGTGTTCTCGAGATCGAGCCGCCGGAAGGTCCGTTCGACGACCCGGTGCCCCAGATCGACGCGCAGGTCGCGCAGGGGCCGCGCCTGCAGGGCCACCCGGCCGCCGTACTGCTCGCGTTCGCGATCGCCCATCCAGAAGTGCCAGGGCTCGCCGGAGGTCGTATCCCAGGTGTCGAGCTGCTCCACTTCGGAGCCGCGCCATTCGGCGCGCGCCTTCAGGACGGTGCGGGCGCCGAGGCGTACCCGCCCGCGGAAACCGACCTCCTGGTCCCGCCTGTCCTGGGCGGTGGTCTGGCTATCGCCCTCCAGGCCGCTGCCGGGGACGCCGTCCAGGGCCCGGGTCTCGTCCAGATCGGAGCTGCGGTACTTGTAGTGGAGCCGGAGACGCGTCCGGTCCAGCGCCGTAGTCGTCAGCACGGCGCGGAGATCCCGGCTAGACCGGCTGCGATCGGCGGCCTGGAGAGTCGCGTCGCCGAAGTCGACCCGGCCCTCGCTGTTCAGGCTGCGCAGGCCGGCCGACAGGCGCAGGGTCGAGGCGCGACCCAGCTTCTTGATCAGGCCGAGCCGGCCGGTATCCGTGTTCGCGTCGCCCGGGGACGTGAGCCGATTTCCCTGGTAGGTCTCGAACTGGGCGCTCTCCAGGCGCGAGGTCGCGGCGGCGCCCAGGACGCGCAACCCGTCGCCCACGTCCAGGGACGCCTTGAGCCGGGCGCTCCAGAGCTCGCCGTCGGCCTCGTAGGCGTGGCGAGTGTCGAGGGTGCGGGTACCGTCCGCGCCGCGATGGCTCAGACGCAGATCGCCCGCGAAACCGCCGCGGGCATAGGCGCCGCGCAACCAGAATTCCCGGGCGGTCGTGTCGAAGGCCCTGGACGCCGGCGGCGCTTCGCCGGCGACCAGCATGCCCCGGGCCAGGCTGCTCTTCTCGCCCGAGCGCCTGGTCTGCACGGCGCCCGCCGACACGTCGAGACCGTCCCGGACATGGTGGCGCACGCTGATCCGGGCGCGGTTCCAGTCGAGGACCGGCGCCGGGTCGAGGGCGGGGGGCGGAGGGTCGAGCCGGAAGACGGGCGCCCGCATCTCGCTGGTATCGTCGTAGTGGTGGTGGAAGCTGCGGTACGAGGCCGCGATGGCGTACCGGCCGGGCGCGCCCCAGTCCAGGGCGACGGCGCCGCTCGCGCCGGCCCCGCTGCCGTAGTCGCCCGCGCCCCGCAGGGACAGCCGGCGCCCGTCGTCCCGCACCCGCCGCCAGCCGAAGAGGCCCGCGTGACGGTGCTCGTCCACCCGCCACGCGTCCTCCGCCGCCTTGGCGCCACTGCCGTAGGCGTCCATGAATTCACCGGCGAGGGCCCAGTGGTTGCCGGTGCCGACCAGGTCGCCCGCGGGCGCCCAGATCCGGCCGGCCTGGACGGGCAGATCGTCCGCCGCCGCGACGGCGCTCACGATCAGAAGCGCCGCGGCCAGGACCATGCTGTAGGTCGAGCTCGTCGTCTTCATGACCTTGCGCCTCCTAGTCGCGGAACGTCGGCGAGACGTTCGAACCGTGGATTTCCGTATGGCAGTCGTAGCAACGGGCCTCGCCGCCCAGGTAACCGCCGTGATTGGCGTCGCCCAGCTCCCAGTTGTCGTCGGGACCGAAGGACGTCTCGAAATGGCACTGCAGACAGAGCGTGCCGCCGTCGGTGACCAGCAGCTTGTCGTTCATCGAGCCGTGGGGCCGATGGCAGGCGACGCAATCCTCGCCGGCGACGCCTTCGTGCTCGAAGACGAAGGGGCCGGACATCTCCGTATGGCAGGCGAGACAGACGTCGCTCATCCCGTTCCAGCCCACGTCGGGGAAGTCCGCGTGGGGATCGTGGCAATCGCCGCAGGTCACGGTGCCTTCCAGCACCCTGTGCCGGAAGGGCAGCCGGAAGTCGGAGGCCTGCGACCCGTGGCATTGGAGGCAGAACTCCGACGGATTGCGATAGTGCGACGGCGGCGTGACGTCCCCCGTGAAGTGCATCTGATCGAGGTGGCAGTCGGCGCAGCCCACGCCGCTCCCGGCGTGGGGGCCCGCGTGCCAGTCGACGCGCCGGTTCGCGTGGCACTGGGTGCACATGGCCGCGCGGTCGGCCTCGGACATCCGGGAGATGGCCTCCGCCCCGAGGATGAACCCGTCCCCCTCCTGCTCCACGTGCAGGCTGCCGGGGCCGTGGCAGGCCTCGCAGGCGTCGATGCCGGTGCCGGGCACCGTGGCCGCGCGCGACACCGCGTGGGGTGAATGCGCCGCGGGATCCTCGACGTCGTCGTGGCAGTCGAGGCAGGCGTCAGCGCCCACGTAGGCGGCCTCGGCCGGCACCCCGAGCCCTTCGCTGTACGTGCCAGTCGACGCCTGCGCCGCGATCAGGACGAGTATCCCCGCCATCGGCAGGATCAGACGCTGCATGGGTGACCTCCACGCGAGAAGTGAACGTTCACTGATCGATTCAACGATATTTCCCGCAGGTGACCTGGGCAAGCTATTTCGTTGGTATATAAAGGTCTTATATCATATCTAAATACTGGGCTATCGAGTGATTCCGGAGATTTCCAGGCCGATGAAGCATGTACTGGACAGCCCGACATCGCGCCTCGGCCAGGCGGTTTCGACTTCAGGAAAGCCGTTCAGGGCCGATATCATACTCGTCCAGGCGCCCCGCGTGAATCGCCGTGCGCCGGTGCCCCATTCCGGAGGATAGATGGCCGACACGCCCTTGATCAGCGTCGTCATTCCCTGCTACAAGGCCGCCGACACCCTGCCGGGGACGCTGGAGTCCGTCCTGTCCCAGGACCACGCCCAGGTGGAAGTCGTCGCGGTGGACGACGGCTCGCCGGACGACACCTCCGGCGTGCTGCTCGGCTACGGCGACCGCATCACCGCCGTGCGCATCGCCAACAGCGGCGGGCCCGCCCGCCCGCGTAACGTGGGCATCGACCAGGCGCAGGGAGAGTTCGTGGCCCTGCTGGATGCCGACGACATGATGCTGCCCGGCAAGCTCTCGGCCCAGGCCGCCGTCTTCGCGGCCCTGCCCGAGGTGGACCTGGTCTGCACCGACTTCCGGCGCGTCGACGCCGACGGCTCCGTGCTCGCGAACAGCTACCTCGCCGACTACCGCGGCTTCCGGCGCCTGCTTCGCCCCACCGCGCTGCCGGGCGTGTCCCTGCTGTCCGCAAACGATCTCCACCACGAGTTGCTGCGGGGGAATTTCGTGGGCACCTCGAGCGTGATGGCCCGCCGCGATCGCCTGCGGGCCGTCGGCGGCTTCGACGAGACCCTGCGCAACGGCGACGACATCGACATGTGGCTCAAGCTGGCCCGCGACGGTGCCGTCTTCGCCTTCCTGGACCGCCCCTATCACGACTACCGCGTCAACGACGCGGGCATCTCCGCCGGCGGCTGGCGCCGGTTCCCTTCGGTGATCCGGGTGCGCGAGCGCCAGCTCGACCACATCACCGACCCCGAGATGCGCCGCTACCTCGACGACCGCCTGCTCTACATGCGGCTGGGCTACGCCTGGGGCCTGCGCGGCGACGGCCGCTACGACGAGGCCCTGCCCGCCTACCGCGAAGCCATCGCCCAGCGCTGGACCTGGCGCGGTTTCAAGGGCCTGGTGATGACGCGAGTGCTTTCGCTGCTGTCGTTTGGACGTCGCTAGTGTATCCCGACAGAAAACCCCCGGCGACCAAGGCCGCCGGGGGTGTCGCTGTCAGCAGGTGATCGTCTACCAGTAGACGGTGGCGGAACTGTACCACCAGCCCTGGCTGTCGGGATCGCCGCCGTACATGTCCTTGTTGCGGGAGAACATGCCGTAGCCGGTCTTCCAGCCGAAGTCCGGAGCATTGAACATGACGAAGACGTCGATCTCGCTACCGATGGAGGTCTCGTCGTTGCCGGAGCCGGTGAAGGCGCCGCCGATGTCCTCGACCGTGGCGAACTTGTGGAACGCGCCGCCGGCCGTCCAGGAGCCATTGATGGGGTACTTGGCCATGGCGAAGATGTCCATCAGGCCCGCGAACATGCCCATGGGATTCAGGTTCTGGTCCATGGCGCCCCAGAAGCGGTGGTAGTCCATGTACAGGTTGTTGAAGTTCTCGTACTTGTCGTTCGTGGTGGTATCGTCACCGGTAGTGTAGTCCACGCCACCGGCGACCTTGAGGCCGCTGCTGAACTTCTTCGCGACCTTGCCGTTGAACATCATGCCGGAGAGGTCAGCCCCGTCGTCGTGGGTGCCGCTCTGCATGGCGAACATACCGTCGAACCAGACGTCCGTTGTAATCTCGCGGTTGGTGTAGGCGCCGAAGGTCATGAATGTGGTGTCGTCGGTGAAGGTCGGCGGCACTGAGAAGCTGCCCGGCATGGGCATCTTCACGTAGTAGATGAAGAAATCGACATTCTGCTCGGCCATGTTCAGGTTCACACCGTAGACCATGGGATCGGCCTGGGGGTCGTTCTGCCAGGGATCCGTACCGGTCGGATCGAAGTCCACGCTGGGACTGGTATCGCCGTACTCATCGAGCTGGAAGGCGAAGGCCGTGATGCTGGCATTCTCGTTGAACTGGCGACCGAACATCAGACCCTCGAAGGTCCGTCCGACGTTGTCCCAGGGCACGGCGCTGATCAGGCGGCCGTTGTGCAGGGTGACCTCCATGATACCGGCCTTGAGCCAGCCCTTTTCACAGGGCTTGTACCAGAGGTAGGCCTGATGCGTCTGCAGGTCCATGGTGTTGAAGTTCTGGCTCATGTTGCTACCGATGAAGCGGCTGTCCTGCATCTGGAAGAAGGCGCCGGCCTTGTCGTTGGCCTTGGCCTTCACACCCACGCGGGCCCGCGACTCGGTGTACCAGCTGAGAGGCGTGTCGGAGTTGAAGTCGAAACCTTCCGTGTTGAATCGATAGCGGAACGAACCGGAGACGCTCAGATCAGTCTCGGTCTCGTCGCCACAGCCTCCACACCCAGCACAGCTGCTGCCGCAGCCAGCCAGTACGTCGTATGCACCGAACGTCATCAGCATGACCATGAACAGCACAAACAGTTTTCGCGAATTCAAGGCGGTCTCCTTCCGGCATAACCATGTCGCCGACCGGGCATTCCTTGTATCCGGCGGCAAATTCTGGGCGGTATGTTGGCACCCCTCATCAAGGGTAGCAAGGATTATTTGCCTTATTTGAGAATTGATCTCAATTGCCCCCACCCCCCGAATCGCCCGTTTTCAGCCGTTGACAGGCCAGGAGCCCTTCTCTAGCTTGAGTCGCGTAGTCCCTTGTCGATAAGGACTTGAGTGAGGAAACGCCCCCGGATCGCCGGATCCCCCCCCCGACCCGAGGAGTCCGGATGGAATCGCGCCCCTCGAGACCGGCCCCGCCGGCCCCCCGCCTGATGGTCCTGCTGGGCCTGGCCCTGGCCCTCGTCCTGGCCTGGACGCCGCCCGCCGGCGCCCAGCACGACGAGCACCACGACCCGGCCGCCGCCGAGGAGACCGTACACGGCGCCGAGACCGCTCACGCCGCCGGGGCCGACGATCATCACGGCCCGGCCCTGGGTGCGCGCCTGCCCTTGTGGAGCGCCCTGCCGTTCGTGGGCATCCTGCTGTCGATCGCCGTGTTTCCGCTGGTGGCGCCCCATTTCTGGCACCGGCACTTCCCCAAGGTATCCGCCTTCTGGGCCCTGGTCTTCGCCGTGCCGTTCGTGATCGCCTACCGGAGCGAGGCGGTGCAGTCGATCCTGCACATCTACCTGATCGACTACATCCCCTTCATCGTGCTGCTGTGGGCCCTGTTCACCATCTCGGGCGGCATCTTCGTGGGCGGGAGTCTGCGGGGCTCGCCCAAGGTCAACCTGGTGCTGCTGCTTATCGGCACCGCCCTGGCCTCGTGGATCGGCACCACGGGCGCCGCCATGGTCATGATCCGGCCCCTGTTGCGGGCCAACGGCTGGCGCCGGCACAAGGTGCACGTGATCGTCTTCTTCATCTTCCTGGTGGCCAATATCGGAGGTTCCCTTACACCCCTGGGCGATCCGCCCCTGTTCCTGGGCTTCCTGCACGGGGTGCCCTTCTTCTGGGTGACCAGGGCCCTGCTGCCGCACATGCTGCTGGTGGTGGGCATCCTGCTGGCGGTCTTCTGGGCCGTGGACACCTACTGGTACCGCAAGGAGGAAGAGCCGCCGCCGGACGACGGCAAGGGCGAGGGCATCAGCGTCCAGGGCGCGCACAACCTGATCTTCCTGCTGGGCGTGATGGGCGGCGTTATCTTCTCGGGTTCGGTCAAGCTGGACGCGCTGACCGTCTACGGGCACGTGTACGTGGAGCTGCAGAACCTGCTGAAGGACGGTTTCCTGATCCTGATGGGCCTGCTATCCCTGCGCACCACCGCCCGGGTGATCCGCGAGAGGAACGAGTTCGGCTGGTTCCCGATACAGGAGGTCGCCTACCTTTTCGCCGGCATATTCATGACGATCATTCCGGCCCTGGCCATCCTCCAGGTGGGCACACACGGGGCCCTGGCGGGCCTGATCGAGTTCGTCAAGACGCCCATGCACTACTTCTGGGTGACCGGCGGCCTGTCCAGCTTCCTGGACAACGCGCCGACATACCTGACATTCTTCAACACGGCGCTGGGCAGCTTCGGCCAGCCCGAGACGGCCGTGCCGGGCATGCTGGGCTACCTCGGCGAGACGGCCCGCAACACGCACTTCATCCGCGACCTGACGGCCATCTCCGCCGGCGCGGTCTTCATGGGCGCCATGACCTACATCGGCAACGCGCCCAACTTCATGGTCAAGTCCATCGCCGAGGAGGCCGGCATCCCCATGCCGAGCTTCTTCGGCTTCATGGTCAAGTATTCGTTGCCCATCCTGGTGCCGGTCTTCGTGATCGTCACCCTCGTCTTCTTCGTCTAGGGAGGAACCGGTCATGGCCAGCAAGTCGAGCGGACGGACCCGGACCAGCTACTACGAGGTCGTGCTCTGCGGTCCCCACGACCTGATCCACGGCCTGCTCACGGGATTGGCCATCGGCGCCGGCCACGAGGCGACCATCGAGTACGGCCACGAGCGCGGCATCTCCGACCGCTCCCTGCGCGAGAAGCTGGCCGACGTGTTCCGTCCCGGCGGCCACGAGTGCCAGGTGATCCTCGACAACACCACCCGCGGCCTGCTCAAGCGCAAGGCCCGGCGCCTGGCCCTGGAGACGGGTGTGGAGCTGTGCTCCGAGCGGAGGATCAGCAGCGCGGAATTCAAGTTCCGCTACGTGACCTACGCCCCCCGCTACGCCGACGAGATCGCCGGCCTGCTCGGCGGCCTGCCCAAGGGCGCGCGCCTGGTCAGCCACGAGCGGGAGGAGAAGATCAATCCCGCGGCCAAGGGCGCCGAGGGCTACACCCCCGTCCACGACTACGAGGTCAAGGGCGGCGGCGAGATCCGCGGGCGCGTCGATCTGATCCTCGATGCGCACGAAGCGCTCGATCGACATCCGCTGATCGAGGTCTCCGAGATAGAGCTCGAGACCGTATAGGCGCACTCAGAAAGCGCATGTTGTACCTCAGGAGCCGGATCCTGGGTATGACGCCCTGCTCCGGGGGCCGCTCACCGCCGACCTCATGTCGGCGGCTCGCTCGAATTCCGGGCCCTTCCGACCTCCATGTCTCCAGGACCCTTCATACGCCCCCGGAGCAGGGCGTCATACCCAGGATCCTCCTCTCAGGTGCAACACGGCTTCCGAGTGCCCATACGGACCAAGCTCGGGATCGCGAAACCTCGAGGCCGCGCCTGCCTACCAGGCACGGCCCGCCTTTCGACCCCGGATATGCTGCAAGCTAGGGAAAGAAAAGGGAGAGGGCGATGTGCCCTCTCCCGGAATGCTCCGCGCAGCGCAAGCGAGCGCAGCGAGCGTGCTGGAGGGAGAGGGCACATCGCCCTCTCCCTTTTCGCGTTCCCTACTTGATCAGCATCATCTGCTTGGTCTCGGAAAGACCGTTCGCGTTCAGCTGATAGTAGTAGGTGCCGGAGGCAACCTGGCGACCGGTCAGGTCGCGTCCGTCCCAGACCACGGCGTGTTCGACCGCGGGGAGGTCGGCGTCGACCAGGGTGCGGACCAGGCGTCCGGCCAGGTCGTAGACCTTCAGGCTCACGTGGCCGGTCTGCGGCACGGCGAACTTGATGGTCGTCGACGGGTTGAACGGGTTCGGGTAGTTCTCGCCCAGCGTGAAGCGCTGCGCCACGTCCCCGACCGCGGTCGTGCCGCCGCCGTAGGTGATGTTCATGCACCACTCGTTGAGGGTGCCGATGTCGGCGCCGGCATTGTCGCTGATGGACAGCGTCCAGTCGCCGTCCAGATCGACGCCCGCGAAGCCGGACAGGGCCTCGGCCGGGGCCAACTCGGTCGGGTACCAGCCGTAGATGTTGTCGGCGCCCGAGCCGCTGCGGTTGTGCAGGCGTACCGTGGTGCCGGTCGGCGAACCCAGATCCACGATCAGGTCGCCCTGGTAGGTGTGGGTGATGTCCACGAAGACCTCGATGGCGGTCACCGAGGCGCCCAGGCCCAGGGAGACGTTGATCACGTCGCTCACGCCCGTCGGGTTGTTGTCCGGGATGGCCAGGGCCGGCGTGCTGCAGGCCGAGGTCTCGTAGACGTGGGTCAGGACCATGTCGACGCCGGTCAGGGCCTCGCCCTCGGCGAGCGTGAAGGTCTCGGCGTCGGTGCTCCAGGAGGGACGCGAGGCCGTCACGGTGTAGCCGGCCGCGTAGAGGCTGGTGAACGCGTAGTCGCCGGAGGGGCCGGTGGTCACGGTGTCGCCGCCGGGCATGAGTTCCACGAGAATGCCGGAATGGTCGGTCGCGCCCTGCAGGGTCACGGTGCCGCTCACCGACGCTGTGCCCGGGGCCTCGATGGCCAGCAGCCAGTTCACGGCGTTGTGCAGCAGGCTGAGGCCCTCGGTCACCTCGAGCGCGCCGTAGTCGAAGGCGAAGAACACGATCTGTCCGCCCACCGGCGAGGGGGTCGGATCGTAGCAGACCACGCTGCCGAGGCCGCTGTAGTTGCTCCAGTCGCCGACCAGCTGCCCGTCGCCCGCCACGGTCACGCGGTCGGCGTCGCCGTAGCCGCTGTAGGCGCAGGCGATGGGACCGACGATCGTGTTGGGCACGCTCATCACGCTGTGCAGGGGATCGGCCACGGTCACGTTGCCGCTGCTGTCCCCGTTCCAGTCCGTGATGTGAAGCACTGTCGAGGCGAAGGCCGCCTCGTCGTTGTGGTAGTAGGCGATCTCGCCGCCCTCGATGAGCAGGTGCCCGCCGGCGTTGACGAAGTCGACCAGCTCGGCGCGGAAGGCCGTGTCGCCCAGCTCCGCCGTCTTGTCGGCCATCGACACCAGGATCATGTCGTAGTCGAACCAGGTGCCGGGATCGGTGACGCCGAGATCCTCGAGGACCACACTGTAGCCGAGTCCCTCGAGGTCGGTGACCATGCCGGCCGCCGTGCGCGACGGGAGCGCGTGGTAGGGCGGGGCGATGAGCTGGCCGGTCTTGGCATCCAGCTTGCCCGGCAGGTCGCGGTCGAACTTGGCGTTGTCGTCGATGATCAGGATGTCGCCAGCGGTGGGATCGAGGACGAAGTCCTGGACGACCGCGGGCGCGTCGATCGTCACCGCCACGGTGACGGGCGAGTGGTGGTAGGCCCGCACGTTCACATCGTAGGTAAAGTAGGTCAGGCCGGTGACGGTGTAGGTGCCGTCCACGCCGCTGACGACCTCGTCGACCAGGGCGCCGTTGTCCGTGCGGTAGACCTTCACGGTGCCCTCCAGCGGCGTACCGGTGCCGGTCTCGGTGATCACGCCGCTCAGATCGCCGGCCGGGGCCGCGTCGAGAGACGGGTCGATCACGTTGGGACCGAAGGTCAGGAAGAACGGCAGCTCGTAATGCAGGAAGCCGAAGTGGTCGATGGACAGGATGTAGTCGTTCACCGCGATGTCACCGCCGAAGTCGTAGACGCCGCTGCCGTCGGTCACGGTCTCCATCAGGAAGCCGCCCATGTCGTCGAGCAGCTGGACCGTCACGTCGGGCATGGGCAGCGAGCCACCGGCGTAGACGGTGCCGGTCAGGGTGCCGAAGGCCTCGACCACGTCGAAGGCCTCGCTGTAGACGTCGTAGCCGCTCACGGCGATGGTGCCGACGACCTCGCCCAGATCGGCGGGCGTGGCCTCCAGCGAGAGGTCCGTCGTGGACAGCTCGCTGCCGTCGGGCAGGACCACGTACAAGGTATGACCGGGCTCGCCCACGGTGACGTGCATCGTGCCGGGCATGTTCTGCCCGTACATGTCGGTCATGCCGAAGGTGGTGGTCACGTTGAGGTCCGGCGCGGTCAGCGGCAGGGCGTTGACCGTGATGGCCTGCGAGAAGAGCAGGTAGGCCTCGGCCGGGTCCTGGCCCACGATGTCCAGGGTCGGGCCGAAGGGGTAGTCGACGTTGATCACGGCCACGCCGTCGACGCCGGTGGCGACCGGGACGGTGCTGTAGCCGAAGCCGTCGGCCCACACGTCGATGCCCTCCAGAGGCGTGATGCCGTCGGGGCCGTAGACCGTGACGGTGATGTCCGTCGGCGTGTTGGCGTCGATGACCATGGGATCGATCACGACGACCGAGGGGTTGATGGCCGGCAGATCCGCCTGGTAGGTGCCCAGGTTGAAGCCGGTGATCGTCAGGGTGACGTCGCCCGGGGTCAGCACGGGCGTGTCGAGTGTGATCGTGGCGAGGCCGGCGCCGTCGGCGTCCGCGACGCCGTGGGTGACGCCGTCGCGCCACAGGACGGCGCGCGCGCCGGCGGGCAGGCCGCTCACCTCGAAGGTGGCCGCACCCAGGTGCACGACCGGCAGGTGCGTCGGCGCCAGCGCCGTCGGCTCGAAGGAGCGGACGACCAGCGAGCAGTCACCGAAGATCTGGTACTGCTCGACCAGGGCGTGGCCCTCGCCGCCGGTACCGGGATAGGCGTCCAGGGCGGCCATGGAACCGTAGAAGAACAGCGCGCCCAGGGTGCTGGTGGTCTCGGCCACGAAGAGGTCGATGGCCTCGTCCGCCATGACCGTGGGCGGCACCCACGCGCAGGTGCCCCAGGAGGAGAACATGCCCACCGCGCCGTAGGGCTCGGTCGGCGAGCCGGCGCGCAGGAAGGCCTCGGCCATGCTGGGGTTGAGGCTGGTGGTGCCGTTGGAGCAGGACACGTCGATCACCCAGGGATGCATGCCCGCGTTGGTCAGCAGGGGCATGTCGCCGTTGCTCCAGGGCGGGTTGCTCCAGCTGGTGCCGCTGCCGTGGCCCATGTAGTACATCAAGCTGCGGCCCTCGTTGACGGCGGCCGCGATCTGGGCGGTGGTGCCGCTGGGCTGGTAGATCTGGTCCACGTGGGTGAAGCCGTAGGCCAGCAGGTCGTCGCGGATCCAGTTGCAGCGCTCGGCGTCCGAGGGGCTGCCCTCGTTCGACGCCAGGCCGGCGGCCTTGCTGTACCAGTCGGAGGCCGCGCCGAAGTCGGGATCGCGCTCGTAGGCGATGAACTTGTTGATCTGCGTCTGCAGCTCGGTGCTGTTGTTGGCCGAGATGCGCGAGACGAAGAGATCGGCGTAGAAGTCGCCGCCGGAGACCATGGCGTAGGTCGCGTCGGAGCCGTTGCCCTCGGCGGTGCCGGTGTGGGTCGGGATCTGGGCGATGTCGCCCACCAGCACCACGTAGGTCAGGCCGTCGGGGCCGGCGTAGCGGGTGTCGATGGCCGTCTGGATGCCCGCCACCGAGCCGCCCACCGAGGAGGTGGTGATGACCTCGACGGGGATGCCCTTCTGCTGCTTCCACTCCACGAAGGGCGTCAGCGGACCCTGCAGCGCGTCGTCGACGACCACGAGCATGGGGCCGTCGGTGCCCACGGCGACGTACTTGTCGGCGCCGTAGTTGGCGAAGAGGTGGTCGTAGATGCGGTCGAAGGCGGGATCGACGGTGCCGGCCTCGACGGCCAGCTCGTTGACGCCGCTGCCCTCGGTGACGATCTCGAGGCGCATGCTGCGCAGGACCATCAGGACGCCGCGGTCGGCGTCGTAGCGGAAGGCGTTGACCCGGACGGAGACGCCGCGCATGTCGCGCACGATGAAGGCGTCGCCCAGCTCGGTCACGGCCTGGGGATAGACGCCGCCCTCGCCGTAGAAGGCGCCGTGCCGGTAGGGCACGGTGGAGGGATCCACCTCACGCGAGATGTGTCCCCGGGACGGGACCACGGGATCGACGCTCAGCTCGTTCCACCGGGCGTCGAGCACGCGGACCGAGGGCATGCCCCGGCCGGCGATCGCGATGCTCTGGGTGATGTACGGGAGTTCGGGGAGTCCGGCCTCCATGTGCCAGACATGGCCGGGCACGGCGATGAGCGAGTGCGGGGAGCCGTCGATGTCCACGGTGGACAGCTCGAAACCCGGCACCTCGATATCCATGGTCACCGAGGACGGCGCGCCGGAGGCGGCGATCCGCGGCTCGACCTGTGTCTGACTGCCCTGGTCGATCCACGCGGCGCTCGCCGTGGCGGTCATACCGAACATCAATACCAAGGCAAAAATAGCCATAATCCTGGGACGCATTGACGGACTCCTTCTCGGGAAAGAATGGTCAGCGGGATTGGTTTTCTCTGCGGGACCCTAATTATACATCATTTCAGGGTCTTGATACAAGACATACCCTCGTACAACGGTCGGGATATTCCTTCTTCCATCGTCCAATAGAAGATCGAATTTCATGCAGAAAACGCAAAATAACGGGACAGCCGCCGGTTTCAGGCGACGAAAAGGCGGCGACCCCGGGGGGCCGCCGCCACAACTCGTTGTCGTGTAAGGAACTACTTCTGGATATCATCCACGGCATCCTGATCGCAGAGGGTCGCCCAGCGACCGGCGAAGAAGCCGCCCGGACGATCCGGGATCTGCATGTACTGGCCGCCCAGGACGCCCTCGACCGTCTCCGCTGCGTTGATCCACTGGCCCTCGAAGAAGCCGTGGCCCTCGCTCGGTCCCGGACCGTAGGTACCCGAGAGCAGCCCGCGGAACTGGCCGTTGCGGCTGACGTACTTGCCGAAGAACACGTTCTCGCCCATGTCGTCGACGCCGTAGCGCCCGCGCAGCAGACCCTTCACGCGGCCCCAGATGGTCATCCAGCGCCCCTTGAAGTAGCCGTTGGCGATGAGCGTGCCGTCCTCGTCGTACTGGGGATCGGCGACCCAGATGCCGCTCAGGAAGCCCTTGGGGCACAGGTCCACGTCGGTCAGCCGGAAGCCCTCGAAGCTCAGGGCGTTGCCCAGCTCGTCCACGGGGTAGGTCTCGTCCAGGCCGGCGACCTCGTCCATGGGGATGTCGAGGGTGATCTGGGGCGTGACCAGATGCAGCATGTTGGGCTCGGGCAGCGTGCCGTCGGGCTCGGGCTCGACCGGGGGCTCGATGATCTGGATGACCAGGCCGTCGTAGTGGGGACCGGTGTGCGAGAACCAGGCCACGGTGTGGCGGTCGATGCGCGGGCGCACCAGGCTGTCCCAGGGGCGCTCGAAGAGGATCACCCGCCGGGCCACGGCGATGCCGCGGTCCACGCGCAGCATGCCGCTCCAGTCCAGGGCGTTGAAGTCGTCGTCGATGTCGTCCACCAGGCCGTCGAGCTGGCCCCAGAGCAGCCGCACGACGGTGATGCGCGGGCGGGTCGGATCGTCGGGATCGCTGTTGACGAGCTCGTCCTCGTAGTTCGCCACCTCGTCGGCCAGCGCCGGCTCGACCTCGTCCATGGGATCCTCGGCGTCGGCGTCCGCGTAGAGGTACGCCGTGTCCTCGTAGTAGGCGTCGTCGAAGTTTTCCGCCTCGTCGGTGGCGGTCAGGCCGCCGTTGGCCTTGCTCATGTCCATCTGGTCGTAGTCGTCGACGGCGATGTCGGCCGTCTCGGTGACGCCGGGCGTCTCCGAACAGCCCGCGGCGCCCAGGATGATCAGGCCCAGCAGGGTGAGCAGGCCCAGGATTCTCAGGTTCTTCATGATCGTCTCCCTCTTGGTGTGTCCCTGGCCGTGGATCCTCTCCGCGATCGCGCGGCCGTCGTCCTCTCGTCTGCCCCCCGTCTGCATCTGCGGTGCCAGGCGGGGCTGTGTCAGTCTATCGATTTCAGGACAACGGATTACAGAGACGAGGGCCGGGAAATGATTGCTCCGGGGCCCCTGAAGGTGAACCTGTGGGTACGGTCGGCGGTCGGGAGGGTACAGGTGGGCTAGCGATCGCGGGCGCGCAGCTTGAGCGCGATGGTCTCCTCGTGCTTGAGCCCGAGCAGCTTCGACAGCTTGTGGACCAGGGCGTCCTCGTGGGCGTCCAGCACGCCGTCGCTGTAGACCACGCGCCAGAGGGCCTCCAGCACGCGCAGGCGCTCCTTGCGCGGGAGCTCCTCGCGGATCAGGCGCGTGAACTGGTAGAGGTCGGTGCTGCGCTCGCGCTCGCGGCGGGCCAGGTCGAGCAGGGTGTCGGTGGCGGCCTCGTCCAGGTCGAAGCGCTCGCGCACCAGGGCGGCCACGGCGTCGCGCTCCTCGTCGCCGAAGTCCTCGTCGGCCCAGGCGATCTCCAGCAGCAGCGCGCAGGTCGAGAGCCGGATGCGGTGCTCGACGTCGTCGTCGGGGCGGCCGGTGGGCGCGGCCTCGTCCTGGAACAGCTTGCGGATGGCGTCCAGCAACTCAGCTCCTGACCGCGGCGCCGCGGACCACGCGCCGCCACGTGGGACCGGGCAGGGTGAGCACTTCGTAGGGGATGGTGCCGAGCCAGTCGGCCATCTTCTCGGCGGTGATGCGCTCCTCCCCCTGGGCGCCCAGCAGCACGGCCTCGTCGCCGGCGGCCACGCCGGGGATGTGCGTCACGTCGACCATGGTGAGGTTCATGCAGACGCGGCCGCGCACAGGGGCGCGCCGCCCGGCGATCAGGACGTGGGCCTGCTGGGAGAGGCGGCGCGGGTAGCCGTCGGCGTAGCCCACGGGCAGCACGGCGATCCGGCTGTCGACGGGGGCCTGCCAGGTGCGGCCGTAGCCGACGGTCTCGCCGGCGGGGACGCGGCGGACCTGGGACACGCCGCAGGACCAGGTGACGGCCGGCTCGAGCTCCAGGTCGGGGTGGTCGCCGGCCCGCGCCGAGACGAGGGTCTCGCGCGAGGGCCAGATGCCGTAGGCCGCGATGCCGACGCGCACGATGTCGCGGCAGGCCGAGCGCCAGAGGATGGCCGCCGCGCTGCACGACATGTGCCGCGCCAGCCCGTCGTGCCCGCGCGCGGCGAGGGCCGCGAGCCAGGCCTCGAACCTGTCCGTCTGGGCGTGGGCCCAGCCGTGGTCGGTGGTGTCCTCGATGTCGGCGTAGTGGCTGGAGACGCCGGCCAGTTCCAGGCCCGGCGCGCCGGTCAGCAGGTCCAGGGCCTCGTCCAGTTCGTCCTCGACGATGCCCTGGCGGTTGACGCCGGTCTCCACCTTGAGATGGACGCGCAGGGAGCGGTCGGGCGCGACCGCCGCGGCGGCGTCGGCCGCGGCGGCCAGGGAGCCGACGGTGATCTCGGCCTGGAGGCGGGCGGCCAGCGCGGCGCCCTCGCGGGTGAGCGGTCCGAGGATGAGCAGCGGAACGCCGACGCCGCCCTCGCGCAGGGCGGCGGCCTCCTCGACGGCGTGCACGCCGAGCATGTCGGCGCCGCCGGCGAGGAAGGCCGTGGCGGCCGGCAGCAGTCCGTGGCCGTAGCCGTCGGCCTTGACCACGGCGAGCAGGCGCGCGCGCGGCGGCGCGAGGGCGCGGAAGCGCTCCACGTTCCGCCGCAGCGCGTCATGGTCCGTCTCGAGCCTGAGCCAGCCGGCCTCGATCATCGCACCGCTCTCCCCGTCCTGGTGGACCCGAATCCGCGGTCGTCGCTACTTTTCCTTGAGCCTGCCCTCGCCCTTGGCCTGACGGTAGTTCTCGCAGCTCTCGACGTCCGTGCAGGATCCGTAGAGTTCCAGGCGGTGACGGTGGATGGTGAACTCGTGCTCGCCGGCCAGCTTCTCCTGCAGGGCCTCGAGCTCCGGGTTGAAGAACTCGAAGATGCGGCCGCAGTTCTGGCAGATCATGTGGTCGTGGTGCTCGACCTGGGAATGACCTTCGTATCGCGCCAGGCCGTCGCCGAAACGGCGCTCCTCGACCAGCCCGCTGCGGACCAGCAGGTGCAGCGTGCGGTAGACCGTGGCGTATCCGATCTTCGGGTTGACGGCCTTGACCTCGCGCAGCAACTCCTCGACGGAGATGTGTCCCTTCAGGTTGAAGAACACGTTGACGATGGTGTTGCGCTGGCGGGTGGTCTTCAGACCCTCCGACTGGATGAACTTCTGGAAGGCCCGTTCCTTCTCCTTGACGGCCTCCGGTAAGACGTCTCGCTTGATGGCCACGTGCTGTTCCTTCCTGTGCAGTGAAGCGTGATTCTGATATCCAAAATCAAGGAAATTGATAATTCACCTTCTGACGCCTGTCAAGTCCTCAACGGTGTGGGGCGCGGGATCTTGCGGAGGCAGCCGCGCGGGAAACGCGCTCCAGCCCGGTTAAACCGGGCGGGCGGCCACGTGGGGATTTCTCAATGAAAATGAATCCGATATGCCACCGAGCCCGGCTGAGGGACCGCCCAGAGGGTCGCTCCATCCCAGGCCAGTATCACGTCGTGTCCGCGGAAATCGAAGCCCTCGCGCGCGACCGTGCCGCTCCAGCGGCCGGCCCCCCGCGAGAGCCGGTAGAGGCGTCCGGTCCCGCTGTCGCTGGTCCAGAAGGCGCGCCCGTCGAAACCGACTCCGTAGGGCGAGAAGGCCGGCGCGAGTTGCGAACGGGAGATCTCCTCGGCCTCGGGATCGAAGCTCTCGAGCCGTCCGCGATCGCGGTCGGTGATCCAGATGTGGCGCCCGTCCCAGGCGAGCCCGCAGGGATGGTGCCCGGGCGTGGGATAGACGGCGTCCACGAACAGGGTGTCCGATTCGATCTTGTAGAGCGTGGCCTCGGCCTCCGCCGTGGCGTCGCCGAGACTCCACAGGTACTTGCCGTCGAAGGCCAGCCCCCGCGACAGGGTGCCGGTGAAATCCTCCTCGCGCACGAGCTCGCCGCGACCGTCGTACCAGGCGAGCGCGACCTTGAGCGGCGGCGCCCCGGGTACGGTGTCGGGCTGCGCCACCAGCGCCACGTAGTTGAGATCGTCGAGCCAGGCCAGGCCCCGGATCTCACCCTCGGCGACGGTCAACGAATCGCCCCAGCTCATGCCGATCACGTCGGCGGCCGACGCGAACGCCGGCGCGGCGAGGCAGAGCGCGATCAACAGACAGGACAGGCGGGGGATGTGGGCGACGGTCCTCATGGGCCCTCCTCGGGCGATGCCTCCGGCGCGTCGGCGGACGCCGTGTCGAGGGCGATCGACACGGCGACGGTGGCGTGGGTGGCGAAGAGACGATCCTCGGCGTCGGCGAGTCCGCGCATCAGGCCCAGGGTGAGGCCGCGCCCCTCCCCCCAGGGCAGGTCCAGGGTCAGACGCAGCCGCCGGCATTCCCCGGCGCCCGCGTCCCGCGCGGAGAACCGCAGCTCGGCGGCCGGGGCCAGACGCCACGCCAGCGAGCCGCCCCAGACGGTGAGCTCGGGAAAGGCCTCGTCGGCGAGCTCCTCGCCGGCGGCGCCCATGTTCATGACCTGCTCGAAGACCAGGGCCCCGCTCAGGCGCTCGCCGAGACGGAAGGCCCGGCGCAGGGCGAGCCGCACGCTGGTGCTGCGCGCGGCGAAGGGGTAGAGGGCGTTGGGCGCGAAGGGCAGGGCCACCTCGCCGCCGAAGAGGCTGTCGCCGATCAGCGGCAGGCGCAGCGGGGCGAGGAGCCCCAGCTCGGGCCGCCCCCAGCCGGAGACGCCGTCCTCCCCCGGCCAGTCGAGGTCCGGCGTCTCGCCCTCGGCCACCGGCGGCACGGCCTCGGGCCAGCGCGCCAGGGCGGAACGCCCGGCCGTGTGGAAGGTGAGATGGCGCCAGCGCAGGTAGATGCGGTTGACGTCGCCCTGGGACATGACGCTGGTCAGGCCGAAGGCGTCCACCTGCCAGTCGCTCTCGGGGTCGTCGAAACGCTGGACGTCGAAGGTGAAGCCGGTGTCGCCGGTCATGGCCTCCCAGGGCAGGGGCTCGGCCCAGGGCGCGGCGGCGGGAGCGGCGGCGGGAAGCAGGGCGGCGAGGACCAGGCAGGCGCAGGCGGCGGCGGGGCGGCGCCGGGAGCCGTTCACGGCCCCTCTCCCTCCTGCTCGATCAGGCGCACGGTGCCGGCCTCGGCGAAGTGGACCTGGACCACGTTGCGGTTGCCGGGAAGCGTCTCCTTGGCCACGACCACGCCGTAGTCGTCCCAGGCCAGGTGGTGTATGACGTCGCCCTCGGCGTAGGTCTCCCAGGGCCGGTAGGGCACGGCCTGCGAGACGTCCATGTCGGCGAGGGGATCGGGCGGCGGCGGTTCGTCCGGCGGGGGTTCCTCCTCCGCGGCCTCTGACGGGGCCGCCTCCGGGTCGGGCGTCGCGGGCGTCTCGGCCGGGGCCTCCGGGGCCGCGTCCTCGGCGGGCGCGTCGCGCTCGTCGGCGGGCTTGAGGTCGACGCTGGAGCTGACCTTCGGCAGGAATCCCTTGCAGCTCGGGCACTGGAGCCACACGACGCCGTCGTCGTCCCCGTCCGACGTGGGCACGACCGACATCTCGTACTCCGCCTTGCAGACGGAACAGTACTGCGGAATCTTCATGGCGAGGTCCGTGTCAGGGGCGTGTGACGCATGGACGGCCGAACCGTCATGGGAGGATCTTGCAGCAGTTCTCCGCATCGTCCTTGTGCAGGTACCGCATGCCGCAGACCAGGCACTTGAACTCGCCGTCGATGCGGCCCTCGTTCTCGGCCTTGGTCAGGAGCTGTTCGAACTTAACGTAGGATTTGTCGCGGATCAGGATCTCCGTTTCTCCCCTGCGTCGCTGCATGGCATCCTCCTTGATCTCCACGGCCCGTGTGGCGGACCGTATCGTGCACAACGTACCGAGCGTTCGGTGTCGGGCATACTACAAGATCGGCACGGCAGAGTCAACCGGACCGGGTCGAAAGAGTTCCGAATGGATTTGAGGTTGCGTCAGCCGGCGGCGTTGGCCTCGAGCAGGTCGTCGTCCGCGCCGAGATCGCTGCGGGCGTCGATGACGCGGTAGAGATCGCCAAGGGTCTCCGCGCCGAGTTCGCGCGTGGCGGCCAGGGCGCGGGCCAGCACGCCGGCGGTGGCCAGGGCGTCCTCGCCGGCCCGGTGGGGATGCGTGTGGGCCACGGCGAAGGTGCCCGCCAGGTCCTGCAGGCGCCAGCCGTCCAGGTCCGGCCAGAGGCTGCGGGAGAGCTGCAGGGTGCAGACCGCGGGCAGGTCCGGCATCACCAGGCCGTGACGTTCCAGCTCCCAGCGCAGGAAAGGCATGTCGAAGCGCACGTCGTGGGCGACGAAGGCGTGGGCGCCGTGGAGCATGTCCACGACCACGGGCGCCACCTCCGCAAACGGCGGCGCCTCTTTGAGCTGGCTGGGTTTGATCCCGGTCAGCCGGCGGATGCGCGGCGAGACGTGGCGCTTGCTGTGGCAGAGACTGCTGAACTGCTTGACCACCTGGCCGCGCTCCAGCACGGCCATGCCGACCTCGATGATCCGGTCCACGCCGGTGAGGCTGCCGGTGGTCTCCAGGTCGACCGCCACCATGCGGATGTCCTTCAGCGGCACGTCCAGGAAGGGGGCGTCGTAGGACAGCCAGTTGCCGTCGTGGGCGCGTCCGATGTGGAGCAGGGGATCGAGGATGGCGCGCACCAGCAGGGCCGCCACGGGGTCCTCGTGGCGCTGGGGGCCGAAAATGTGGCGTGCGACGGCCTGCGGGGCGCAGGGGCGGTCGCAGGACTGGAGGAAGTCGGCAGCCTCCATCCGCAATTCATGCAATTCAGCAGAAAGCATCACTCATTATAACATATATCAAAACGATGACTCAAGACCTCCGAGACAGGGTTCGGCATCCGCCCCGAAACCCAGCAATTCCATGATTTCCACCCTCAGCGACGGCGGCGGCGGCTGACGATGGCCGGCGGGTTCGAGCTCCGAACGCGTCTCGGCGCGCTCCGCGGCGTAGGCGATCCCCAGGAAGGGCACGTCCGCGTGGACCGCGGCGCTCACTTCCCGCCGGTGGATCTGCAGCATCCGGCCGCGCGGCAGGTCTATGCGCGTCGTGTCGCCGGCGACCAGGGTGAACTGGTCGCAGAGCAGGTCCGCCTCGCCGACCACGCGCGTGGTCCGGCCCTCCTCGGTGCGGGTGTCGGCCTCGAAATCGGTCTCCAGGAAGGCGCCGGTCAGGGGATCGTCGCGCCACTGCTCGGGCGGCAGGGTGCGGGCCTCCCCCTCCTGCCACTGCACGACCTCCCGCACGTGGTCGACCAGCGACCCCGTGCGCGCGGCCAGCCCCTTGTCGAGGGTCAGGCGCAGTCCCTCCCCCGGCACGGGCTCGCGGCCGTCGGGGCTCTCGGCCAGGGGCAGCACCTCGATCAGCCAGGCCGCCTCCGACTCGCCCACGCACTGGATGCGCACGACCTCCACGCGCCGGCGTCCCCCTTCGAGGGTCGTGGCCTGGTAGTCCGCCCGGCAGCCGGGCTCGATGCGCATCACCGCCTCGGGCTGGCGCCACAGGGTGAACACGTCCAGGGCCCGGGCGGCGTCGGCCCCGGCCAGCCCCAGCAGGCACAGGCCACATAGCGCGACGGCCGTCGCTCGGTGGCTCCGGCCGTCGGCGCGCGCGTCCGCGGGGACGTGCCGCTCAGTGTTCGATCTTGGCCCAGTACGTGTCATAGTCGAAGTCCGGGCTGTTCTCCTGGTCGTGGCAGGTCACGCACGCGTTGCGCGCCTCCTGCTTCCACTTGCCGTCGCGGCTGTGCAGCGTGCCGTAGCCGTGGCAGGCCTCGCACTGCACGGCGCGCAGGCGGTTGGCCGGCGGCTTGTCGTCGTAACCGCCGATGTAGACGTAACCGGTCGTGTGGCAGACCAGGCATTCCGGCGCGTCGGTCTGGCCCTTGCGCGCCAGGGTGTTGAAGGCGTCGCTGTGGGCGCTGTCGCGCAGCAGGTCCGCGACGTCCTGGTGGCACTTGCGGCACTCGCGGTCGGTCAGGAAGGACTCGTCCGCGAAACCCTGGGTCTGCTGGTAGATGCCGCGGGCCGCGACCCGGAACTCCTCGAGCCGCACCTTGAAGGCCTCCACGCGCTCCAGCATGACGGGATCGTCGGCGACGGAGTCGTTCAACTCGTAGACCTCCAGGGCGAAGGCCTTCATGTCGCCGCTGGCCGGATCGAACTGACCGTCCAGGCGGCCGATGTAGCGGCCCTCGAAGGACGAGCAGATCAGGGCGGCGTCGTTCAGGATCCGCTCCGTGCGGTAGGGACGCCGGGAGTGCCCGACCAGGCAGATGTCCACGCCGTCCACGTCGGCCAGCAGGGCCTCGGTGCCGGCGTCGCCCATGTGCGAGAGCACGATGACCGTCTGGGCGCCCGCCGCGCGCAGGCGCGGGAGCACTTCGTTGAGGGTCTCCACCGGATCGTCGACCTGGTAGATCTCCTCCTTGGCGGACATGGACATGATGTTCGACGCGGGGTCGAGCACCGAGCATACGCCGAAGGTGACGCCCCCCCGCTCGATGAGCAGGTACTCGGGCAGGATCAGCTCGCCCGTTTCGGGCAGGCGCACGTTGGCGCTGGTGAAGGGGAGCTGATAGGTGTCCATCATCTCGCGCAGGAAGTCGAGACCGTAGTTCAGGTCGGCCTCGCCGAGGCCGATCGCGTCGTAGCCGAACTCGCTGGTCAGCTCGCAGACGAAACGGGTCTGCTCGCGTTCGATGCGCTTGCGGCGGCCGAAGAGGTCGCCGGCATCGATCATCAGCACGGGATCGCCCGTATTCCAGATCTCGTCGAGTATCGTGGCCCGCCGGGCCACACCGCCGCGTCGGTTCGACTTTCACCCACAGGGTTCGATCTTGCCGATCACGTCGGAGTTGTAGACGATCTTCACCGGCGCCCACGTGCCGGCGTCCTGGGCGGAGGACTCGAGCGCCGCGGGGGGCGTGCTCGATACGAGGACCAGCAGGGCCAGCAGCCCCAGCCAGGCCTTACTTGCCTTGATCAATGACACCATCGTAACTCCACGATTGCGGGATTCGTTGCGGACAGGATGACGGGTTCCCATGCGGGGAACCCAGGATCAAACCAACACGGTGCGTCCGAGTTCCCGCACCGCGGCGTCAATGATACCAGCAGGGGGCGGGCCGATCAAGGACGGTGCGGTTCCCGGGACGAGACGAGGGGACGGCACGCGGCCGACCCCTCGTTCGAGTTCCCCGAAGGGAGCTACTTCTTCGAGATACGCTCCTTGAGCGACTTGCCCGCGGAGAACGCGGGATACTTGGTCGCGGGGATCATGATCTCAGCGCCGGTCTGCGGATTGCGGGCCTTGCGCTTCTTGCGGTTGCGTCGTTCAAAAGTACCGAAGCCTGTCAGCTGTACCCTCTTGCCCTTCGCGACCTCGGTCGCGATGATGCCCTCGCGGGGCACCGTCGAGAAGATGGCGTTGACGGCTGACGTAGCGTCCTTCTTGGACAGCCCGGCCTTCTTGGCGACAGCAGTGATCAGTTCAGTCTTATTCATGATATCACCTCCTTGGACGGAGGAAATCGCGAACACGCGATCCTGTCAACACAAAAAATGGAGTTTTTCCAGTCCTGGAGCGGGCTTTCGTCCACCCGTCAGAAGAGACCGCTGGTGGCTCGCCCGTAACCGCTGACCATGTCCTCCTTGCCGCGGGTCATCTTCACGTCGGGAATCGCCTTGAGCGAGAGGATGAAACCGAACTGCGAGTCCACGGCGTTCACGGTGCGCGAGAAGCGGATCTGCCAGCAGTGGAGGTCGCGGGAGAGGTTCCAGGTCTGGTTGGTCAGCGTGCCGCGTTCGATGTCGTAGCTCGTGCGGTAGTCGAACTTCCAGTTGCGCGTCACGGTGGCGCCGATGCTCAGGCTGACGCGGGCGGTGGTGGCGTCGCCGAGGTGGTCCTTGTTGTAGGAGAAGTTGCTGCCCAGCCGCCAGGGGATGAAGCGGCCGCCCTCGGTCTCGTCGCGGCCGCCGGTGGCCTCCTCGGCGCCGAAGTGCTCGAAGCCCGGGAAGCCCCCCTGCTCGTCCTGCTCGTCCTCGAAGAGGTATTCGTCCTCCTCGGCCGCCACGCCGGTGGTGTCGGCCCCCGCGTCGAGCAGGCCGATGGCGCTGTTGAGCGCCTGCTCGGGGGCCCGCACCTGGCCGCCGGTGTCCACCCGCCCGCTGAAGTTCAGGCCGTAGACGATGCGCGTGCTGGTCACGCGCATGGCGTAGGGATCGATGGACTGGTTGACCGTCAGCTTCAGGTTGCGGTTCGTGCCCGGCTTCAGCGTGAGCGAGCTGCTGACGGTCTGCCAGCGCTGGTCTTCGGGACGGGCCGGGTTGTAACCCGTGCTCAGGCCCCAGTCGATCAGGCCGTCGAGCTTGCGGTACTCGGCCGTGGAGTCGGCCTCGCTGCCGGCGAGGTACTTGGCGTCGAAGCGGTTGTTGAGCGACAGGCTGAAGGACTCGCTGCGGGTCTGCTGCCCGGGGATGCTGGGCGACAGCCGGTGGCCCACGTTGAAGGCGAAGGTGTGCCGGATGGCGCGCAGGCGCCCGATCTTAGGCCGGAACAGTCCGTAGAGCTTGGCCGAGACCGCCGAGTTGATGGAGAAGCCCTTGTCGGTGGTCTCCACCACCTCGCGCACCTCCTCGGCCACGTAGTTGGTGTCCGCGTCGAGGGTGTAGACGGTGCCCGCGTTCTCCTCGCGCGACCAGGCGTAGCTGGCGCTGACGCCGGTGCTGGCCGTCAGGAAGAACAGCCGCTGCTGCTTGAGCGACATGGAGGCCGAGCCCCGCGCCGAGTGCGTCGTGTTGTCGGTCGTCTCGAAGGACCTGCGCGTGCTGTCGAAGTTGTAGTTGTGGCTGACGTAGGTGCTGCGCAGCAGGTTGGTGAACACGTTCCCCTTCTCCCCCGTGCGCAGGGCCGGCAGCAGCGAGGTGCTCTTGAAGGTGAGCTTGAGCTGGGGGAAGTTCGTGGTCGCGAGCAGGTTGTCGGTGCCGAGGTCGTCGTCCTCGCGGTTGACGAACTCGTCGCGCTTGAAGTTGAGGGTGGCGCTGAGGTTCGACCAGTTGCGGCTGAGGTAGATGGTCGAGGTCTGCTGCCCGCTGATCACCTCCTGGCCCACGTCGTTGATCAGGTCCTCGCGCGAGATGGTCTTGCTGGACATCTGCACGCTGGAGCGGAAGCGGTAGTAGTCGAAGAGGGTCTGCTGGTCGTGGTTCCAGCGCAGCTGCCACTCGCGGGTGCCCGCCTGGTCGCCGAGGGTGTTGCGCCGCGAGTAGTCGACGTTGCCGGTGAAGGCGTAGCGCTTGACGTAGCGGTTGCTGATCCGCCAGGTGAGCTCCCGGTTCTCGTTGTAGTCGCCGCGCACGGTGAAGTCGGTGTAGTCGTTGGTCGCCCAGTAGTAGCCCCAGTCGCGGATGTAGCGCCCCGTCCGCTCCGACCAGCCGAAGTTGAAATTGGGAAAGAGGATGCCCGACTTGCGGCCCGTCTCCAGCGCCTTGAAGTAGAAGGGCAGCGCGAAGACCGGCACCTCGCCCACCTTCATGACGATGGGCTTGGCGACCACCTTGTCGCCGGTCCGGATCTTCATCTTGTCGGCCCAAAAGTGGTAGTGGGGTTCGGCCAGGTCGCAGCTGGTCATCTTGCCGGACTCGATCTTCAGGGTGCCGTCGTCAAAGCGCTTGATCTTCTCGCCCACGTAGAAGAACTCGTCCATGGCCGTGGCGCCCTCGCGCACCGCGCCGGTGCGGTGCTCGAAGCCGTAGCCGAGCTGGCGGCCCGCGATCTTCTGGGAGGCGTCCACCAGCAGCGGGTTATCCTCGGCGTAGAGCTCCCGGGAATCCAGGTCCATGCGCACCTTGCCGGCGGTCAGGTCCAGGGTGCCGTAGACCAGATTGCCGTCGCCGGAGATGTCGATGCGCCGGCCGGCAAGGTCGAAGATGGCGGCGTTCCCCTCGTACTCCACCAACTGCCGGTTGGCCTCGAAATCCCAGGTGCGCCGGCCGTCCGACAGGGTGTCGCTCACGGCGCGCAGCAGGGTCGCCACCAGGGCGCTGTCGGCCAGGGCGGCGGACAGGGCCGGGTTGTCGAGCAGGGAAGTGAGGGTCGTGTCGGCCGCCGCGTCGAGGCTGTCGCCCGCGGCCACGGCCGCCAGCAACGCGACCAGTTCCGGGCTGGGCACGCCGTCGGGCAGCAGGGGCGCGAGGGTGTCGCCGCCCGCGGTGGCCAGGCTGTCCAGGACGGCGCCCGCGCGGTCGGCGACGATCCCCAGCTCCGCCAGCCGCAGGAAGGAGTAGACGCCGCTCATGCGGCCCTTGACGTCGACCTGGCGCACCTTCCCGTCCTGGAAGTCGATGACGATGGTGTCGCCCGAGACGTCGTTGTAGGCCACCTCCTCGGCGGCGTCCAGGGGCACGTAGACGCTGCGCGCGTTGCCGATCACCACCGAGCGGTCGGGCACCTCGTCCGCGAAGTAGACCGTGATGTCGTCGCCGTTCAGCTCGTCGGTGCCGGGCAGGCCCACGTACTGCTCGGCCAGCTCGGCCGGCTTGCGGTCCAGGACCCAGGCCTGGCGGCGCAGGTGCACGCGGTCGAGTTCGCCGTCCAGGTAGACGAACTCGATCTCCTCGGCGTCCATGGTGCTGCCCTCGCCGTCGTCGAGCTCCGGGTCGCCGGTCAGCACCACCCGGTCCTGGCCGTGGACCACGGCGGTGTCGGCGCGGGCGGAAGTGGGGCCCTGCACTATGCGTACGCTGTCCACCATCACTACGCGCTCGTCGGCCTGATGGAAGTACATCACCTCGGCGAGGGCGTGGAAGGGTCGCTCGCCCTGCTCCCGGCTCGTCAGCTCCGGGTCGCGGTCGACGATGGCCAGGTCCTCCTGGCGGAAGAACAGGGCGTGCTCGCCGGTGACCAGGCTCTGGGCGTCGGGATCGACGATCTTCACGTGGCCGAAGGCCTCGCCGCGTTCCTCCTCGTCCCACTGGGAGATGGTGTCGGCCCAGACCACGTAGTCCGGCGTGACCAGGCGCGCGTCGTGCATCAGGCTCAGCCGATCGCCCCGCTCGCGCAGCTCGCCCTCGTCGGCGGTGGCGATCATGTCGCCGTCCTCCACGCGCACCTCGCGGTGGAACTCGGCCTCCTCGGTGTCCCCGTGGTAGATGGCGCCGCGGCAGGTGAGCACGGTGGCGCCGCGGGTCATGCGCACGGCGCCGAAGAACTCGTACTCGTCGCGGTCGTCGTAGAAGGCGGCGGAATCGCCCGTCACCGTCAGCGAGTCCCGCGTGACCACCACGTCGCCGATCAGCCAGGTGACCTTCTCGCCGTCGACCATCTCGTCGATGAGGCGCTTGGCGCTGTAGGTGGTGCGCTGGCGCGCCGGGTCGGACGCGGCGGCCAGGCAGAGGACGGCGCAGACGAGGAGGGCGGCGGCCAGCGCATCGCGCCGGGTCGGCGACCTCATGCCGCCTCCAGGCCGTCCCGGGCGAGGCGGGAGGCGCCGAGGGCGGCCGCGAGCGGACCGAGTTCGGCGGGTTCGATGGGCGTGGCGCGGCTGGCCACGCAGAGCACGGTCGCGGCGGCGGTCTCGCGGCAGGGCGCGAAGAGGAGCTCGCCCGCCTGGGCCACGCCTCCGCCGATGATGACCTTGTCCGGATCGAGCAGGTTGAGCAGGTTGCCCACGGCGAGGCCCAGCATGCGCCCCGTGCGGTCGAAGAGGGTCGCGGCGTCGGCGTCGCCGGCGGCGGCCAGGTCGGCCAGGTCGCGGGTCGAAAACGCCTCGCCGCGCGCCGCGACGAGGTCCCGCAGGGCGGGGCCGGCGCCGGATCCGGCAGCCATGTCCCGCGCCGCGGCCAGCAGGCTGAGCGCGCCGGCGTAGGCCTCGACGCAGCCCCGGTTGCCGCAGCCGCAGAGGGAGCCCTCCGGATCCAGGATCATGTGGCCGATCTCGCCGGCGCCGTGCCGCGCGCCGGTGACCAGACGTCCGTCGACCATCACGGCGCCGCCGACGCCGGTACCCAGGGCCAGCATCACGAGATCGCTGCAGCCGCGGCCGGCGCCGAAGCGCGCCTCCCCGGCCAGGGCGGCGTTCACGTCGTTGGCGAAGACGCCGAGGATGTCGCCGAAGGTCTCGCGCAGGGCGGCGGCGAGGTCGCTGTTCTCCCAGCCGGGCAGGTTGGGGGCGCGCCCCAGGGTGCCCCGCACCGGATCCACGATGCCGGCGCAGGCCAGGCCCGCGGCGGCCAGCCCCGCACCGCCGGGCAGCCGCTCGTCGACGGCCGCGGACAGGCGGGCGAAGGTCTCGCGCACGTCGGAGGTATCGGTGGACACCTCGCCAGCGATGCGGTCCGGGTCCTCGGCGCCGCCCACGACGTACTTGACCGTCGTGCCGCCGATATCCGCTCCCAGCACCAACCGCTCCGTCATGTCCTCAATCCCTTCAGCATGGATCCGGCCGCGCGCGTCCCGCGCGTGTCCTCCAGCGAGCGGAAGCCCAGGGCGTGGAGCACCTCCGCCACCAGGAAGCCCGAGCCGCAGACGAGCAGGGCGTCCCGGGACGCGAGGGTCTCCGCCAGGGTCCGCAGGGCCGTGACCAGGTTCTCGTGCACCTCGACCGCATTGTGTTCGGCGAGACCCCATCGGTCCATCAACGATTTCAACTGGCCGGGGTTCCGCGAACGGGGCAGGCCGATGGGCGCCGCCAGCACGGCGTCGGCCCGCGCAAGCAGGCGACCGGTCTCCTCGCCGGGCTCCTTGTCCGCCAGGCCGCCGAAGAGCACCACGCGCCGGCCGGCGCAGGGCCGCTCCAGGAAGGCCGTCAGGGCCACGCCGAGGGCCTCCGCGTTGTGGGCCGTATCCACCAGGACGTCGGGTTCCTCCAGCACGCGCTGGAAGCGGCCGGGCAGGAAGGCGGCGCGCAGCGAGGCGGCCGGATCCGGGGGCAGGTCGAGCACCCCGGCCGCGGCGAGCTCGTCCAGGCAGAGCAGGGCCAGGGCGGCGTTGCGGCGCAGGGCCGGTGGGCGCCAGGCGGGCAGCCCGTCGAAGCGGCGGCGGCGGGTGGCGAGGTCCCAGGCCTCGCCGCGGTCGTCCACGCGGGCCAACTCGTCGAGGAAGTGGCAGGGGCTGCCGGCGGCCACGGCGGCCTCGAAGACCTGGGCGCGCAGCTCCGGCGTCACGGCGGTGAACAGGGGCGCGCCCTTGAGCAGGCCCAGCTTCTCGGCGGCGATCTCGGCCACCGTCCCACCCAGGATGTGCTGGTGGTCCAGGGACACGCCCGTCAGCAGCAGGGCCTCGTGGGGCAGGGCGTTGCTGGCGTCGAGGCGCCCGCCCAGACCGGTCTCGCAGCAGAAGACGTCCACGCCGGCCTCGCGGGCCACCGCCAGCGACGTGGCCGTGAGGGTCTCGAACCAGCTCGCCTGGTGGCGGTCCACCGAGGGACGCAACGACTCGGCGGTGCGGCAGAAGAGGTCGGGATCGACGGGGCGGTCGTCCAGGGCCAGCCGCTCGTAAACCCGCAGCAGGTGGGGACTGGTGAAGCAGGCGACGCGGTGGCCGGCGTCCTGGAGCAGGCGCGCCAGAAGCCGCGTGGTGCTGCCCTTGCCGTTGGTGCCGGCGGTGACCAGGATCCGGTAGTCGCGTTCGGGATGGCCGAGGTCCTCGAGCAGGCCGCGGATCCGCTTCAGCCCGGGCCGGATGCCCTTGCGGTTCAGCGCGAAGAGCCAGCGGGTGGTCTCGTTGTCGGCCGCGAAGGGAGGGCGCGCCTCGCCGAGGCCCGGCTCGCCCGGGTAGCTGATGTCCTCGTAGGGTCTGGCGTCGGGGTCGGCCATGCGGCTCAACCGCGGAAGGGCTGCTTGACCGAGACCTCGCGCCCGTCCACGAACCAGTGCAGGACCTGTCCCAGCCGCTCCTTGAGATCCTTGCGCTCGACGATCATGTCGATCATGCCGTGCTCCAGGAGGAACTCCGAGGACTGGAAGCCCTCGGGCAGGTCGCTGTTGATCGTCTGCTGGATCACGCGCGGGCCGGCGAAGCCGATCAGCGCGCCGGGCTCGGCGATGATCACGTCGCCCAGCGAGGCGTAGCTGGCGGTCACGCCGCCGGTGGTCGGGTGGGTCAGGATGGAGACGAAGGGGATGGCCTCCTCCTTGAGCCGCGCCAGTACGGCGCTGGTCTTGGCCATCTGCATGAGCGAGAGCAGGGACTCCTGCATGCGCGCGCCGCCCGAGCAGGACACGATGATCGCGGCCTCGCGGTTCTTCAGGCTGTCGAGCAGCATGCGGGCGATCTTCTCGCCCACGACAGACCCCATGCTGCCGCCCATGAAGTCGAAGTCCATCACGCCCAGGCAGACGGGCAGGCGGTCGATCTCGCAGCGCCCGGTGAGGATCGCGTCGTCGCGCCCGGTCTTCTTCAGGCCGGCCTTGATGCGGTCCGCGTAGCGCTTGGAATCCTTGAAGTCGAGGGGATCGCGCGAGGTGATGCCGGCGTGCGTCTCCTGCCAGGTGCCCTCGTCGACCAGCAGTTCGAGGATCTGGATGACGCCGATGCGCAGGTGGTGGTTGCAGCTCGTGCAGACCCAGTGGTTGCGCGTCAACTCCCGGTGGTAGAGGACCTCGCCGCAGGACGGACACTTGCTCCAGAGATTGTCCGGAATCTCCTTCTTCTGCGTGGTCAGGGCCTTGATGCCCTTCTTGGCCTGATCTATCCAGGACATTCCGTACTCCTCGCTGCGGGTCCGCCCGGATCCGTGGGCTCACAAGCCTAGGCGTTCGGGGGGCCGGGGACAAGTCGAAACCGGGAACGGATCCCTTTCAGGGCCTGGCCGCCGCCAGGGAGCGGAACAGCACCAGGGCGTCCTCTCCGGTGTCCCGGTAATAGCAGGGCCGGCGCTCCAGGGGCTTGAACCCGTGCCGCTCGTAAAAGGCCAGGGCCGGGGCGTTGCCGACGCGCACCTCGAGGGTGGCCGCGGTGCATCCCTCCGCGACCGCCGCCGCCAGGGACGTATCGAGCAGGCGCGTGCCCACGCCCGACCGGCGCTCGCCGGTGGCCACCGCCAGGTTGATCACGTGCCACTCGGCGGCGACCTTCCAGGCCATGAGGTAGCCCACTACCTCGCCGTCGCGCAGGGCGGTCAGCGGGCGCCGCATGCGGTCGGTGCGCAGTTCGGTGAGCAGGGAGTCGATGGGCCAGGGATCGGAGAAGCTCGCCGCCTCGATGCGCAAGACCGCGGGCAGGTCGGCAGGCAGGGAGCGCCGCAGTTCGAGGCCCTCGCTCACGAGCCCTCCCCCTCCCCCGGGGCCGGCCGGGGATGTCGCGGCGTGAGGTCGAGTCCGCGCTGGACCTCGGCGTCGGAGACCCGCAGGTAGGCGGGGGTCAGGGCGAAGGGATGCGTCGGCGCGAAGCCGGCCCGGCCGCGACTGACCGCCCAGGCCAGGGCCCGCGCCGTGGCGGGGTGCGTGGAATCCCAGGGCCGCAGCCGCGGCTCCCCGGTCTCGCGCAGTTCCGGTCGCAGGTCGGCGCCCTCGCCGAGCAACAGCGGCACGCCGTTGCCGGCGAAGGCCAGCTCCTCGACCGGGGGCGTGGCGGCCATCAGGTCCCGCCACCAGGCGTCGTAGCCGGCGGGAGCGGGCGGACGGACCTCCTCCACCCAGTCGCCGCGGCGGCGGTAGACGGCGGCGAACACCTCCCCGCGCCGGGCGTCCAGCACCGGCACGGCCCAGTCGCGGGTCCGGTTCTCGGCCAGCATGGCGGCGGCCATGGCTTCCAGGGTCGAGACGGCGAACAGCGCGCAACCCAGGCTCCAGGCCATGCCCTTGGCCGTCGCGACGCCGATGCGCACGCCGGTGAAGCTGCCCGGCCCGCGGCACACGGCCACGGCGTCGATGTCCTGCCGGGCGCGACCCGCGGCCGACAGCACGTCGTCCACCACCGGCAACAAGGCGTCTGCGTAGGACCCCGTGACGTTCCAGGGCTGGTAGCGCAGGACCTCGCCGTCCTCGGCCAGGGCGAAGCGTCCCCAGTTGGTCGAGGTGTCCAGGGCCAGGCACAGCATCAGGGCGCCTCCCCGTCCGGGAAGTCCGCCCAGGCGGACGGCAGGTCGGGCACGCCGCGCAGCCGCCAGACGCGCGCGTCCGGCGCGTCGCCCGGGAGCACCAGGAACTCCAGGCGCGCCGCGAGCCACGGCAGCAGGGGCCCCGGCCACTCGGCCAGCAGCACCGCGCCGCCGTCCTCGACCTCGTCCATCACGGCGTCGATCCCGATGTCGTGCAGGTCGTCGGTGGCGTCGAGCCGGTAGAAGTCCAAGTGGTGCACGACGAGGCGTCCCGTGTAGCGGTTGGCGAGGGTGAAGGTGGGCGAGACCACATCCTCGGCGACCCCGAGCCCGCCGCACAGGCCCTGGGTGAAGAGGGTCTTGCCGGCGCCGAGGGGCCCCCACAGCAGCAGCACCTCGCCCCCGGCCAGGCGTTCGGCGGCGCGGCGTCCCAGCGCCAGCGTCTCCGCGGGCGAGGTCGTGGGGAATCCGGGACCGAAGTCCCGCGCGTCGGGCAGGGCGTGTTCCATGGCGTCGTCCAGTGCTACTAGCGGGGGCGCATCACGGCGAAGGGAACGACCATCTCCTCGAGACTGATGCCGCCGTGCTGGAAGCTCCCGCGATACAGCCTTTCGTACTCGTGGTAGTTGGTCGGGTAGACCAGATAATGGTTCTCGGTCGTGATGGCGTAGTTCTCGATGGCGGACTGCCGGGGCAGCATGTACTCCTCCGGCTCCTTCATCAGGAACACGGCTTTCTCCTCGACCCCGAGGTTGTCCCCGTACTTGTAGCGCACGTTGCTGCTGGTGTCGCGGTTGCCCTTGATGGTCGTGGCCTTGGAACACAGGGTCGAGCCGTGGTCGGTGGTGATGAACACGGTCACGTCCTTGCGGGCCAGCATCTTGAGCACCTCGAAGAGCGTCGAGTGCGCGAACCAGCTGCGCATCAGGGAGCGGAAGGCGGCCACGTCGGGCGCCAGCTCCTTGAGGATCGCCGACTGGGCGCGGCCGTGGGCCATGATGTCCAGGAAGTTGTAGACCGCGGCCACCAGCTTCACGTCGTCCAGCGAGCCCACGTGGCGCCGCAGGTCGTCGGTGTCGCGGGCGTCGTAGACCTTGTAGTAGCGGAAGTTGTTGGCCGCCGGCGAGCCCAGGCGCTTGAGCTGCTCGCCCAGCAGCTCCTTCTCGTGGGCGTTCTTGGAATGCTGCTGGACGCTGGAGCCGCGCCACCATTCGGGATAGCGGGCCGCGATCTCGCTGGGGTAGATCCCGGCGAAGAGGGCGTTGCGCGCGAAGGGCGTGGCCGTGGGCAGGATCGACCAGTAGAGCCGGCGCTCGGTCTGGTAGTAGGGCTCCAGCACCGCTTCCACGTGTTGCCACTGGTCCAGGCGCATGCAGTCGATGACGATGAAGTAGACCTGCCGGCCGGACTCGATCTCCGGCGCGACCCAGGTGCGGAACAGGTCGGGGCTGAGCAGCGGGGCCCCGTCGGCGCCGCTGACCCAGCCGGCGTAATGGTCGCGCACGAAGCGCGAGAAGGCGCGGTTGGCCTCGGAGTACTGTTCCTCGTGGGTGCTGAGCAGGCCGTGGTCGCTGTGGGCGTAGAGGTCCAGCTCCCAGGTCACCAGGTCGCCGTAGAGGGTTTCCCATTCGGACGGCGTGTCGGCCATGGGCAGGCGCGCGGCGACGTCCTGGTAATGGGACAGGAAGTCGCGGTTGATCTGCTCGCCGCGGATGCGGCGGCCCTCCAGCAGGCGCTTGAGCGCGGAGACGATCTGCAGGGGCGAGACCGGCTTGACGAGGTAGTCGTCGATGCGCCGGCCGATGGCCCGGTTCATCAGGTCTTCTTCCTCGCTCTTGGTGATCATCACCACCGGCACGTTGTCGCGGACCTGCTTGAGCTCGCCCAGGGTCTCCAGGCCGCCCATGCCGGGCATCATCTCGTCGAGCAGGATGGCGTCGTAGGCGGTCTCGCGCAGCATCTCGACGGCATCGCGCCCGTTGCTGGCGCCTTGCACCTCGTAGCCCTTCTCGGTCAGGTAGACGACGTGTGAGCGGAGTTCCTCTATCTGGTCATCGACCCACAGGATCTTGAACGGCAACGTCTTTCCCCTCTCCCGGTAGCGTGATCAGGAACGTGGTGCCCGCCGGACCGGTGCGCTCCACCTGGATGCGGCCGCCGTGGTACTGGACGACGATGCGCTTGACGAGCGCGAGTCCCATGCCCCAACCGCGGCGCTTGGTGGTATACCCCGCCTCGAAGATGCGGTTCCTGTGGGCCGACGGGATGCCGCCGCCGGTGTCGGAAACCCGGATCTGCACGCTCTCGCGGGGACCGTCGCTCAGCGTCACCCGGAGGGAGCCGCCCTGCTCGGGCAGGGCGTCGATGCCGTTCTTGATCAGGTTCTCGAGCACCCATTCCATGAGATCGCGGTTGTAGCGGCAGCGGTTCCCCGACGTGCTCTCGCAGGCCAGGTCGATGCGCCCGCCCAGGTGGGGCAGCCGTTTCTCAAAATAAGCCACCGTGGCCTCGACCGCATTCTGGAGGTCGGTGTCGTCGAGCCGGGGGCGCGATCCGATCTTGCTGAAGCGCTCCGAAACCTTGCCCAGCCGCGCGACGTCGCGGGAGATCTCCTCGACCACCTCGCCGTCGGCCGCCTCCTTGTCGCGCAGGATGGCGATCCAGCCCAGGATCGAGGTGATGGGCGTGCCGAGCTGGTGCGCGGTCTCCTTGGCCATGCCGGCGAAGAGCTTCTGCTCGTCGCCGTCCCACTTGACGTAGAGGGCCCAGACGATGAGCAGGAAGAAGATCGCCAGCAGCGCCAGCTCCAGGTAGGGCAGCCAGCGGATGTGCCGGCCCAGCACGGAGGCCCCGTAGTGCAGCGTCAGCATGCGCTGGCCGGTGGCCGGATCGTTGATGGCGAAGGGCTCGTTGCGGGCGTCGTACTCGCGGACCAGCTCGAGGATGCGGTCCAGTTCGGGACCGTTGCCCCCCTCGGGATCGACATTCGCGAGGGTCTCCTGCTCGTCGGGCATGGGGATGCCGATCATGGTGCCGTTCCACAGCACCGGCCGTCCCTGGTTGTCGGTGACGATGAAGGGCACGTCGATCTCGCGCGTGCGGGTCAGCACCTCGCCCAGCTCGGCGATGCGCCCCTGCGACAGGTGCAGGCTCGCGAAGTGGGACAGCAGCCAGGTGGAATGCCGGGCCTGCTGCTCGACCCGGTCGGCGACGCGGAAGGAGGCCTGGCTGATGGCGATGAAGATGATCAGGCTGCCGACCAGCACGTAGGCCGTGAAGATATGCCGTCGGCGGAACATCACCAGCGACTTGGGCAACCAGGCCATGCCGTCCTCCTATTCGAGATATTCCATCCCGTCCAGATAGGGACGGAGGGCGTCCGGCACGGTCATGCGTCCGTCCGCGGTCTGGTAGTTCTCCATGACGGCCACGATCACGCGGGGCAGCGCCAGCCCCGATCCGTTGAGCGTGTGCACGAAGCCGCCGCCGCCGGCTCCCTTGTAGCGGATGCCCGCGCGGCGCGCCTGGAAGTCGCCGAAGTTGCTGCAGGAAGAGACCTCCAGCCAGGCGCCGACGCCGGGCGCCCAGGCCTCCAGGTCATAGCACTTGGCGGCCGCGAAGCTGAGGTCGCCGGTGGCGAGGGTCAGCACGCGGTAGGGCAGCTCCAGGCGGCGCAGGATCTCCTCGGCGTCGTCGGTGAGGGTTTCCAGCACGTCGTAGGAGTCCTCGGGCCGCACGAACTGCACCATCTCCACCTTGTGGAACTGGTGCACGCGCAGCAGGCCGCGCGTGTCCTTGCCCGCGGCGCCGGCCTCGCGCCGGAAGCAGGGCGAGAAGGCCACGTACTTCACAGGCAGCCGGTCGGCGACCAGGGTCTCCTGGCGGTGGATGTTGGTGACCGAGACCTCGGCGGTGGGGATCAGGAAGAGATCGTCCACGCCGCAGTGGTACATGTCCTCTTCCATCTTGGGCAGTTGGCCGGTGCCGGTCATGGCGTCGCGGTTGACCAGGTAGGGCACGTTGACCTCGGTGTAGCCCTGCTCCAGGTGCACGTCGATCATGAAGTTGATCAGCGCCCGCTCCAGGCGCGCGCCGGCGCCGGACAAGACAGTGAAGCCGGAGCCGGACATGCGACCCGCCGCCTCCAGGTTCATCAGGCCGGCGGCGGCGCCCAGGTCCCAGTGGGGCCGGGGCTCGAAACCGAGCTCGCGCGGCGCGCCCCATTCGCGCATCAGCAGGTTGTTCTCCTCGCCCCCCTCGGGCACGCTCTCGTGGGGCACGTTGGGGATGCGCAGGTACAGCGCGTCGACCTCCGCCTCGGCAGCGGCGGCCTCCAGCTTGAGGGCCTTGATGCGGCCCGAGAGCTCCTTCATGCGGGCGATGGCCTCGCCGGTATCCTCGCCGGCCTTGCGGCTGGCGGCGATGTCCTTGTTGGCCTTGTTGGCCTCGGCCTGCAACGCCTCGAGCTGCTTGAGCGCCGCGCGCCGGGCGGCGTCCTTCTCGTAGTAGATGTCCACGTCGAAGGACTCGCGTTTGGCCGCGACGGCCCAGGTCACGCGCTCCCGGTTCTCCCGCAGGTATCTTCTGTCCAGCAAGGGGGTTCCTCCAGCCAGCCGGCGGCTGTTTCGCATTGCAATCGGTCGTGACGGCTGTTAAGAAGGGTATAGACTAACGACCCAGGGCGGGCAAGGCAAATCGCCCTTGGCGGCCCGGGTCATGGTACGTCCGCGAAGCGGATTGATTCCACGTCGCATCGGAACGGAAACACGATGACGGACACCTCCCCGGCGGCCGCCGCCCTGCGCGACCTGCCCCTGGAAGAACGGGTGATCACGGCCCTCGACGTGCCCGACCCCCGGGCCGCCTACGATCTCGCGCGGTCCCTCGGCGAGCGGGGACGGATCGTCAAGATCGGCATGGAGCTCTTCACGGCCGCCGGACCGGCGATCCTCGCGGGCCTGCGCGCGGTGGGCAAGGAGATCTTCCTGGACCTCAAGTTCAAGGACATCCCCAACACCGTGGCCGGCGCGGTCGGGTCGGCCTGCGGCCTGGGCGTCGCCATGCTGACCCTGCACGCCGACGGGGGACGCCGCATGCTGGAGGCCGCGGTCGCCGCGGCGGACGAGGCCGCCGCCCGGGGGCTGCGGCGCCCGGCGCTGCTGGCGGTCACCGTCCTGACCAGTCTCACGCCGGAGGAGGCGGAAGAGGCCGCGCCCGGCGGCGGCCCGATCGCGGACCGCATCGTGCGCCTGGCGCGTCTGGCCCGGGACAGCGGCTGCGACGGCATCGTCTGCTCGCCGCAGGACCTGCCAGCCCTGCGCGGCGAACTGGGCGGCGGGTTGCTGGCCGTCACGCCCGGCGTCCGGCCCGCGGGCGCCGCCGGCGACGACCAGCGCCGGGTCGCCACACCGGCCGCAGCCCTGCGCGGCGGCGCGGATTTCCTCGTCGTCGGACGACCCATCACCCGGGCCGACGATCCCGCCGCGGCCCTGACGGAGATCAGCCAGGAGTTGACAACCGCATGACCGAATCAGAGATCCTCAACCTGATGAGCGAACTGGACGCGCTCAAGCGCGGCCACTTCAAGCTGAGCAGCGGACTGCACAGCGACACCTACTTCCAGTGCGCCCAGGTGCTGCAGTTCCCCGAGCTCGCCACCGAGCTCGGCCGCCTGATCGCCTCCCGCTTCGAGGCCGACGACGTGGACATGGTCGTCTCCCCCGCCCTCGGCGCCGTCCTGCTCGGGCACGAGGTCGCGCGGGCCCTGGGCCGCCGCTTCGTCTTCACCGAGCGCAAGGAAGGCGTGATGTGCCTGCGCCGCGGCTTCGCCATCGCCACAGGCGAGCGCGCCCTGATCGTCGAGGACGTGGTCACCCGCGGCACCTCGACACACGAGGTGGCGGACATCGTCACCGCCGAGGGCGGCCGGGTCTGCGGCCTGGCCTCGCTGGTCGACCGCACGGCCGACGACGTGGAGCTGCCCGCCCCCCTGCTGTCGCTGCTGCGGGTGGAGGTGGTCACCCACGATCCCGACGACTGCCCCCTCTGCGCCGAGGGCCTGCCGCTGGTCAAGCCCGGCAGCCGCCGGGAGAGCTGAGACGTGTCGCGCGCGGCGTCCACCCGGCGAACGCTGGCGGCGGCCGCCGCGCTGGCCCTGGCCTTCGCCTGGTGGGCGACGCGCGAGCCGCCCCCCCACGCCTCCGGCAGCGACGTCTACACCCACCTCTGCGTGGCGCGCCACCTGGTGCGCGGCGACGGATTCGTCAACGACGTGGTCTATCCCCTGTCCCTGACCTTCCCCTTCGCCGCGCAGGTGCCCCAGCCCCTGGTGCACCGCCCCCCCGGCTACCCCCTGCTGCTGACGCTCCCGGTGGCGCTGTCGGGCGACGACCCGGCGCGCGCGGAAAGGCTGGCGGGACATCTGGCCCTGCTGCTGCTGGCGGTGATCGCCTGGCGCGGCGCCGCCTGGGCCCTGGGCCGCGGGCGCGGCGACGCGGTCCTGCCCTGGCTGGCCGTGTTGCTGGTGAATCCGCTGCTGCACATGACCGTGGGCTGGTCCCAGGTGGAGATACCGGCGGCCCTGCTGCTGCTGTGGCTTTGGACGCGGGTGCGCGGACGCGCGGGACCTCCCGCGCCGGGCGCCGCCGCCGTCGACGGCCTGCTGGCCGCCGCGGTCGCGCTGCTGCGGGCCGACCTCTTCTGGCTGCCCTGGCTGTGGCTGGTCTGGGCGGGACACCTGCGCGGCCGGCCGCTGCTGGTGGCGGCGGCCTGCTGGGCGGGCGCCCTGGCGCCCTGGTGGATCCGCACCGCCCTGCTGACCGGCCACCCCTTCTTCACCCTGCAGGCCTACGCGGAGCACCTCAAGCAGACCCCGGCCTGGCCGGGCTATGCCATCTACGGATCCCTGTCGCCGGAATCCCTCTGGCATACCCTGCGCCACGACCCCGGGCTCGTCCTCGACAAGACCCTGGCCGGCCTGCGCTACTACCTGACGCGGCTCGACGGCTGGCTGCCCCTGGTCCTGTGGGTGGGCGGCGGCCTGGCCGCGGCGGCGCACTTCGTGCGGGACCGGCGTCCCGACGCGCCGGCCCCGGTGCTGCTGCTGAGCCTGGTGGCGCTGACGGTGGCCTACGCCCCCTTCTCCCACACCCTGCGCTACATGGTCGTGCTGCTGCCCGTCCTCTCCCTCGAGCTGTGGCTGGCCGCGGCCGGCGCCCTGTCCGCCCGCCTGGACGGACGCGGAGGGCCGCTGCTGCGCCACGGCCTGTTGCTGCTCGGGGCGGCCGCCTGCGTCTGGGTCCTGCCCGCCCGCATGCCGGGCTGGGAGCGGGCGCGGGACGCGGCCGGCGCCGACGCCGACACCCTCCCCGCGGCGCTCGAACGCCTGGCGGACGCGCCGCCCGGACCGGTCTTCACCGACAGCGCCGCCCTGCTGTGGCACGGCGGGCGCGCGGGCGTGTGGTGGACGGGGGATCGGGACGTGGAAAAGACGATCCGCGCGACGGTCGCGGACATGGAACGGGCCCCGGCGGTGTGCCAGGGCCCGTCGACAGGCGGCTCAGGAGACGACTGAGAAGACGATGCCGCCCAGAATGCAGAGCGGCAGGGCCACCACCACCAGCACCAGGGGCAGGGCCGTGGTCAGCAGCACGGCCACGAGGATCAGCAGGGGAATGCCCACGACCAGCGCCAGCAACCCCTTCGTGAGAAAGAGCAGCAGCTTGAACGGCAGTAGCACCAGCGCGAAGACCACCTTCAACAGGAACAGCCCCACGCTCAGCACCACCAGCAAGGCCAGCAACCCGATTATGAACTCGATGATCATGGTCTGATCCCTCCCGTTTATCCGACCGAATCCACCTGACATACGCATCATCTCATCTATTGGTTGCAATGTGCGTGCGGGGGCTATTCCAGGGGCCGCGAGCCGGTCACCTCCTGTGACCGGCTCGCTCGAATTCCGGGCTCTTCCGCCCTCCATGGCTCCAGAGCCCTTCATACGCCCCTGGAATAGCCCCCGCACGCACAGGGCTTAGCCTTCTACAGACAGTCTCCTTACCGTTCCACCTCTGGTTGATATATTGCACTATTGTAATTATTGATGACGTTATTATGTGATTTGTGATATAATAACATCAATGAAGAAGCTGCAACCGTCGGTGACGTCTCGGGATTCGGTTAGGCCTCTCGCTACCTGGGGAACTCGGGTGACCACGGAAGCGGCTTCTTTTCCAGAGACCCCGTGCGGGGCGGGGACATTGGAATCTTCACCAAGTGAAAACGGGCTCCGGAGACCTCCGGAGCCCGTTTCACGCTTGCGGCGGACCGCTCGCTACGGCTTGGCGAAGAAGCCGTCGTCCACCTTGGGATTGGGCACGAACTTCTTCAGCTCGCCGGCGGCGAAGTGCTCGCCGTCGTGCAGGATCGTGATGGTCGACGGACGCTGGTACCCGCCGAAGTCCGCGTAATCCGCGTACATGATCTTCTCCTGGACGGGGCTGCCGGTCATGGGGTCCTGTCCCTTGCCCTGCTCCATGAGGATCAGTCCGCTCGCGGCGTCCAGGTAGAACAGCTGGAAGTCGCCGTCGCCCTGGTCCACGTAGACGCGATCGCAGAGCACGCCGTCGAGCTCTTCCTGGTCGAGGGCCTGGCAGGTCTGCCCGGCGGGGTCGCGCAGGAGACTCATGGTCGCGCCGGTGATCTCCTGCTTCATGTCGCCGAGGCCATCGGCGGGCACGTCCTGGACGCCCCCGGGGGTCAGCATCCAGCCCGCCTCGCCGTCGAGGACCTGGGTCATCTCGCCGAAGGGCGTCTTCTGGACGACCTTCAGCTTGTCCGGGTAGACGATGGTCTGCTCGGCGGTGACGGAGATGGGCATGCCCTGGATCTCCAGGTCCAGCGTCATCTCGCTGACGAAGCCCTTGAGCGAGGCGAGCTTTTTGCCGCCGATCGCCGCGGCGGCCTTGCCCATCAGGGCCTGGCCCGCGGCCAGCGTCTCCTCGGTCGCCGCGGGCACGTCCAGGGTCAGCTTGGGCTCCGGGATGGTGATGTCGATGTCGTTCACGGGCCCGTACTTGCTCAGGTCGCCGTCGAAGAGCTCGGGGTTGCCGACCACCAGCAGGGACAGCTGATCCGGCTTCCAGACGGCCTGGCAGGCGGTGAGCACCGTCTCGGGCGTCAGGGTCAGGACGTTCTCGCGGTAGGTTGTCAGGAAGTCCTGCGGGTAGCCGTACATCTCGAAGAGCACGGCGCGGTCGAGGACCTCGCGCTTGGTGTCGTAGTTGAAGACGTCGCTGTTCATGATGCCGTCGACGGCGTCCTGCAGCTCCTTCTCGGTGACCGGCTCGGTGGTCATGAGCTCGATCTGCTCGAGCATCACGTCCAGGGCCTCCTCCGAGGTCTCGCACTTGGTGCCGGTGAAGGCCACGAATGTGCCGGGGAAACGCCAGCCGGTGCCGGCCTGGCTGCCCGTGGAGTAGGCCAGCCCGCGCTTGCTGCGCACCTCGTTGAACAGGCGCGACGAGAAGCCGCCGCCGAGGATCTTGTTGGCGACCTGGATGGCCGCGTAGTGCTCGTTGTCGTTGCGGATGCCCTTGTGCCCCATCAGGACCATGGACTGGGTCAGGTCCTCCTTGGCCGCCACGTTGACCGTGCGCGGGAAATTGGGGATGTCCGGATCGGGAGGCAGTGGCGCCGTGGCCTTTTCCCAACCGGCGAAGGTCGTCTCGATCTTGGCGATCATGTCCGCGGTGTCGAAGTCGCCGAGCACGACCAGGTACATGCGGTCGGGATGGAAGAACAGGTCGTGGAACATGACCAGGTCGTCACGGGTGATGCTGCCGATGGTGTCGTATTCCTTCACACGGGCCAGCTCGTGATCGGCGCCGAAGATGACCTTCGTGAACTCGCGCATGGCGATGCTCATGGGTTCGTCGTTGCGGCGCGAGATGCCGGCCTTCTCCTGGGTCTTGGCGAGGGTGATCTTGTCCTCGTCGAAGACCGGGTGCATGAGGATCTGGCCCAGGATCTCGAGCGCCTGGTCCGCGTCCTCGGTCAGGGCCGACAGGTAGGCCCCGCCGGTGGCGCCGCCGACCCAGGTCTCGACCGCGGCGCCCATGTTCTCGACTATCTCGTCGATCTCGTCGCCGGTCCACTTCTCGGTACCGCCGGTGCGCAGCACGCTGCCCGTGATCGAGGCCAGACCGGTGAGATGGGCCGGCTCGTAGATGCTGCCCGCCTTGATGGTGGCCGAAAGCTGCACCAGCGGCAGTTCATCGTCGACGGCCAGGAACAGGATCATGCCGTTGTCCAGCTCGACCCGCTCGTACTCGGGCATCTTGATCTCGCCCAGATCGGGATATTTGAATTTCTCCCACGGTCGCTTGGCGGCTGCCGCCTCGGGAACCGTGACCGAGGCGATCACCAGTGCCAGCAGCAGCAACGCCGTCGTCTTCAACAGAAATCGCTTCATGGTCTATCCTTTCTTTCCGCGCGTTTCGCGGCAGTTTCTACTCGGCCTCGACAGTCTCGATGTAGGCCACGGTGCGATTGTTGGGCACGAAGATCTCCTTGGCCACGCGCTGGACGTCCTCGACCGTGACGGCTTCGATGTCGTCGAGCTGCACGAACATCTCGCGCCAGTCGCCGGTGAGTCCCTGGTAGGACGCGAGCTGGCGCGCCAGGCCCAGGTTGCCCCGCAGCGAGCGTACGTAGTTGGCCTTGGCACGGCGCTTCACTCCGGCCAGTTCCTCCTCGGACACGCCCTCATCGACCAGCTTCTGAATCTCCTCGAAGATGGCTTCCTCGATCTCGAGGGCGGTGACGTCCTTGGACGGTATGCCCAGGAAGGCCAGCAGGGTCGGGTACTTGTTGGCGGGGAAGCCGGCGAAGGACATGACCTGCGCCGCGATCTTGTCCTGCTTCACCAGGCGCTCGTAGAGACGGCTGGTGCGGCCCTGGCCGATGATGTCGGCGATGGCCTCGTAGACGGCGTAGTCGGCGTCCGCGTAGTTACCGATGTGAAAGCCGCAGATGTAGAAGGGCTGGGACTCGTCCTCGATGACGATGCGGCGCTCGCCCTTCTGCTCGGGCTCGAAGGTGTCCATGACCGGGGGTTCGGCGTCGTTGACGTCCGCGAAGTACTTCTTGGCCAGCTTCTTGACCTCGTCGAAATCGACGTCGCCCACCACGGCCACGGTCATGTTCCCGCCCACGTACAACTTGTCGTAGAAAGCCCGACAGTCGGCGCGGGTGGCGTTCTGGATGTCGCTCATCCAGCCGATGGTCGAGTGGTGGTAGGGATGGGCCATGAAGGACAGATTCTGGAACTGCTCGATGAGCATGCCGATCGGACTGTTGTCCGTGCGCATGCGGCGTTCCTCGGTGACCGGGCCGTGCTTCTCGGTGTAGAACTGGCGCAGCACGGGGTCGGACATGCGCGTGCCCTCGAGGTAGGCCCACAGCTCGAGGCGGTTGCTCGGGAAGCTGTAGAAGTAGTTCGTGGCGTCGGTCCAGGTGCCGGCGTTCATGCCGCGGCCACCGTTGTTCTCGACGATCTCGCCGAACTCGTTGCTGTTCACGAATTCCTTGGCCGCTTCCTCGGCGGCGTCGAAGACGGCCTGCAGCTCGGCCAGCTTGTCGGGATCGGCCTCGTCGCCCTTGTTGCGCTCTTCGAGCAGCGCGAGGAAGGCCGCGTCCTCGGCCTGCATGGCCTTGAGCTCCTTCTTGATGTCCTTGGTGCCGATCTCGGAGGTGCCCTTGAAGGCCATGTGCTCCAGGATGTGCGCCATGCCCGTGTGCCCGGTCACCTCGTCGGAGCTGCCGACGTTCATGTAGGTGTTGAAGGAGAAGACGGGCACGTCGTGCCGCTCGAGCACGATGAAGTGGATGCCGTTGTCCAGGGTGAACTCCTGGACCTGGTCCTGGATCTCCTGGGGGCCGGCCAGGGCGGTCGCCGCCAGCAGCAGCACGGCGCCCAACAGACCTGTCGCCAGTTTCTTGTGGATTACGGGCATGATGCCTCCATCTGTTAGCTCTCCCCGCCCGCGGGACACGGAGAGCGACCGTTTCACGATCCGCTCCGAGCCGGATCCTGTACGAGTGCGATGTGATGTGGGTGGTGCGGGACCCGGAGAGGCACGCTAGCACCATCACACGGTCCTGTCAAATCCCTCACCTGAAGAGTTCCTTGCGTCTCAATAGCCAGCAACCGAGTAGGATACTGACGCCGACCACGGCCAGCAACACCAGCCCCGACTGCCAGGGCGACGGGGGAACCTCGTTGAGCACCATCTGCTTGAGGTGCTGCAACAGATTGGGGACGCTCTCCGAATCGGGCGCCGTGTTCTGGAGCAGGTTGCGCAGGTGGAAGACCACCGTCATCTCCTGCAGGCGCAGGGGCGCGTTGCCGCCGATGGACTCCCAGCCGAAGGCGAAGAGGATGGCCGGCAGCAGGGGCTTCTTCAGCCAGGTGCCCAGGCAGGCGAAGATGGCCGAGTAGACCACGGCGCCGCAGACGATCACCACGCAGGCGCCGATGTAGAGCCTCAGGAAATCCCAGGACAGGATGCCGAAGTTGCCGACGATCATCACCAGGAAACAGACCACCAGTGAGCCCGAGACCAGCACCGCGGAGACCGCCTGGGCGGCGAAGAGCCGGCCCACGTAGATGGCCTCGCGGCGCAGCGGCCGGGTCCAGTAGTAGATGATGGTGCCCTCGTCGGCGCTCTCGCCGATGGCCGACAGCCCGAAGGCCAGCGACACCACGGCCACCATGAAGTGCACGTAGACCATGCCGCTGAGATTGGCCAGCAGCAGGTCCGGCGAGATGAGGCCGTCCTTGTCGAGCAGGCGCCAGGCGACCACGAGCACCACCGGCAGCAGCATGAGCAGCCCCACCGAGAGGATGCGCCGCCGGCGCACCATCTCCCGGAAGGAGAAGAAGGCGATCCAGAAGGCCGAGAACCAGATCGAGAGCGGTCGATCGGTGCCGGCGGCGGGAGCGGTCGCGGTCCGGGACGTCATCTCACCCTCCCACCAGATAGTCGAAGACGGCCTGCAGGTTGTCGTCGAGGGTCTGGAACTCGTCGACGGGCAGGTTCTCGGCGAGCAGCCAGCCCGGCAGTTCGCGGTAGAAGCTCACCGCGTGGTCCGTGCGCACCACGACCCGGCCGAACTCGTCGAGCTCCACGCCGACCACCAGTTCCTGGCCGGCCAGGAACGACGAAAGGCGGCGTGGGTCGGGGCTCTTGAAGGCCACGATGGTCGGCCTGTCCTCGATGGCGTCGCGGATCTCGGTGATGTCGCCCTCGGCCATGAGCTTGCCGTGGTGGATCAGGGCGATCGACCGGGTCATGGTCTCGATCTCGGGCAGGATATGGCTCGAGACGATCACGCAACGGCCCTCACCGCCGAGACGCTTGACCAGGGACACGATTTCGCGTCGCGAGACCGGATCCATGCCGTTGAGCGGCTCGTCCAGGAAGATGATCTCGGGATCGTGGGCCAGGGCCTGGGCCATCTTGATCTTCTGGCGCATGCCCTTGGAGTAGGCGCCGATGCGCGTATCGGCGGCCTCGGTCAGATGCACGAGTTCGAGGGCGTCGCCGGTGCGACGGACGACCTCGGGCGTCTCGTAGCCCATCAAGCGGATCATCAGGGAGAGAAACTCGCGTCCGGTCAGCCAGTCGAAGAGCGCGTCGCTCTCCGGACAAAAACCCACACCCCTGAACAGGCCCACTTCGCGGCGCAGGCGGTTGCCGCGGATCGTCACCTCGCCCTGGCTGGGCACGATCAGGCCGGACATGAGCTTGAACAGGGTGGTCTTGCCGGCGCCGTTGAGTCCCAGCAGGCCGGTGACACCGGCGCCCAGGGAAAGAGTGCAGTCGTTGACGGCGATCACTTCGCCGAACCACTTGCTGACCCGATCGGCGTGCAGCAGCGGGGAGTTCCGGTCGGCGACGAAACCGCTCACGACACCACCTCCACCGGTCGGATACGGGTGCGCAGGATCAACCAGCCCGCCACGGCGTAGAGCACGACCACCGTCAGGCTGACGACGGGCGCCACACCCTCCAGGTGCCGCGTCGCGCCGAAGAACAGGGTGCCGGCATTGAGAAACTGCCCCGGGAAACTCATGATCGCCAGCCGGGCGTCGAACAGGGCATTGATCTCGGCCAGCGCGTCGGTACCCGCGACCAGCAGCACCCACCACATGACCGAAAAGGCCGTCCGGGTCATCATCGCCGAGATGGACAGCAGGACCAGCGCGTAGACGGATCCCGCCAGCAGACAGTAGGCGGTGGCGCGCAAGGGGATCTCCAGGAGCATTTCCAGACCGGTGGCGCCGTTGGTCACCAGATAGCCGAAGATACAGAGCGCATAGATGGGAAAAAGCGTGACCGAGAAGTAGTAGGTCATGATGATGGCGCCCTTGCCCGCCACGTAGTCGCGCAGGCCGAGCGGGCGCGAGAAATAGAGCGCGAGACCGTTCTCGCGCCGGTCCTTGGTGATCAGGTTCGCACCGATGATGGCCAGGACGATCAGCACGAACGGCGACTGCCACTTGAGGAACTCGTGGAAACCGGCGGCGGTGATGTCGGTCCAGGCGCCGCCCAGCAGACGGGTCAGCTCGCCCATCTTGAAGGTGAAGTAGAGGATGCCGCCCTTGACGATCGCCGGCACCCAGGCCACCACCAGCAGGAAGAGCAGACGACGGCTCTTGATGGGTTCGGCGATGCCGCGCTTGGCGATCGCCCACCACGCGGGGGCGGCGCGTCGGCCGGAGTATTCCCAGTGACGATAGCCGCGCTCGTAGACCGGCATGTCACTCCCCCTTCCCGGCGGTTGCAGCCGCGCCGTTGTCCACCAGCCTGAAGAACAGGTCTTCGAGGGTCTCGGTCTTGATCTCGAGTCGCCGCAGGGCGAATTCGCAGCCCGCAGCCGCCTCCAGGATCAGCCTGGCGCCGTTGGCACGGGGCAGGGTCACCTCCCACAACCGGTCCCTTCGCTCCACGCCTGCACCGGCGTCGGTGAGCCCGGCCGCGAAAGCCTGCTCGTCCCCGAACCCCTCCACGATGTACGCCTCCTGATCACCGGTGGTCTCCGCCCTCACGCGGCCGTGATCCAGCAGCACGCCTTCGCGCAGCACGAGGATCTCATCGCACACGGCGCGCACGTCGGCCAGCAGATGTGTCGAAAGGATCACGCCGAAACCCTTGGCGCGGGCCAGGTCGCGAACCAGCTCCAGCAGGCTCACGCGGCCGCTGGGGTCGAGACCGCTGGTAGGTTCGTCCAGCAGTAGCCAGTCGGGGTCGTGCACCAGGGCCTGGGCGAGCTTCAGACGCTGGCGCATGCCCTGGCTGTAGGTGTCGGCCTTGCGGTAGCGCTCGTCGGCGAGGCCCACGTAGTTCAGCACCTCGTGGGCGCGCTGCAGGGCGTCGGTGGGCGGCATGCCCGAGAGCTCGCCCAGGTAGGCCACCATGCCCACGCCGCTCATGGCGGGCAGGATGCCGCCGCGCTCGGGCATCCAGCCGAGGCGGCGACGGGCGGCGTGGGGGTCGGCGGACATGTCGCTGCCGAGCACCGTCACGCTGCCGCGGGGCACCCGCAGATGGCCCAGCAGGGCGCGCAGCAGGGTGGTCTTGCCTGAGCCGTTGGGCCCCAGCAGGCCGATGGCGCGCTTCTCGAGGGTGAAGCCCACGTCGCTCAGCACGGGGACGCGCCCGTAGGCGAAGGTCAGGCCGCTGACCTCGATGGCGCCCGTGTCGGTCCGGTTGACTTTGGCGTGTCCAGTCTGCATCATGGATTCCGTAATTCAATCGGTCGTACGCCGGATCACAGAGTCGATCAGGCTGCTTTTACGGCACGCGGCGACCATTGTTTCAGAGACGCAGGGAATTGCAAGGAAGTTCCCTCGCTCGAACGGGAAGAGGTGGGAGAGCATGGCGAAGAAGCCCTTCGGATTCAGCACCCGATGCGTCCACGGTCACGGCCACCAGTCCGACGGACGCTGGCGGACGGCCCGCCCGGTATCGGTCCCCATCGTGCAGACCTCCACCTTCGCCTTCGACAACGCCGACCACGGCGCGGCCATCTTCGCCGGCGAGGACGACGGCTTCCTCTACACCCGTCTGGGCAATCCCACCCAGGAGGCCCTGGAGCAGCGCATGGCCGCCCTGGAGGGCGCCGAGGCCGCCCTGGCGGTGGCCAGCGGCATGGCGGCGGCCACCACGGCGGTGCTGACCCTCTGCGAGTGCGGCGACCACATCGTCTCGGGCGACACCCTCTACGGCGGCACCCACCAGCTCTTCTCCCACACCCTGCCCCGCCTGGGCATCGAGGTGACCGAGGTCAACGCCACCGATCCCGCCCACTTCGAGGCGGCCATCACCGACAAGACCAAGCTGATCTACGTGGAGACCCCGGCCAATCCGACCCTGGTGCTCACGAACATCCCCGCCGTGGCGGAGATCGCCCACGCCCACGGCCTCCCGCTGCTGGTCGACAACACCTTCTGCACGCCCGCGCTGCAGCGGCCGGTGGAGATGGGCGCCGACATCATCCTGCACAGCGGCACGAAATACATCGGCGGCCACGGCGACGCCATCGCGGGCCTGCTGGTCGGCGACGCCGAGTTCATCACCCGCGCCCGCTTCGAGACCCTGCGCGACGTGGGCGGCTGCATCAGCCCCTTCAACGCCTGGCTGCTGATCCGCGGCCTGAAGACCCTGCCCATCCGCATGGAGAAGCACTGCGAGAACGCCATGACCATGGCCCGCTGGCTGGTCGATCACCCCAAGGTGATCAAGGTCAACCACCCCGGCCTCGACAGCCACCCGCAGCACGAACTGGCGGTGCGCCAGCAGGACGGCTTCGGCGGCCTGATCACCTTCGAGATCGAGGGCGGCCGCGAAGCCGGCAAGACCGTCATGGACAACGTGAAGCTCTGCACCCTGGCGGTGAGCCTGGGCGACGTGGACACCCTCATCGAGCACCCGGCGACCATGACGCACTCGACCTACAGCGAGGACGAGCTGCGGCACGTGGGGATCGCCCCCGCCATGATACGGCTCTCGGTCGGGCTGGAGGACCCCACGGACATCATGGCGGATCTCGATCAAGCGATCGCACGGATATAGACGGGCCATGGCTTGTTCGAGATCAGATGATGTTCAGGGCTCCAGAACCGAAGCGCCGGTGGGTTGGGGGTAGCGGCGGATGATGAGGGCCGCCAGTTCGGCGCCCAGGCCCAGACCGCTGCCGGTGAGCAGGCCGTTGGTCGTGTTCACCAGCAAGGGTGTCCCGTACTCCGTCCAGCCGAAGGACTGGGCCAGCATGTACGTCGCCAGCGCGTAGGATCCGGCGCAGAGCACGCCCCAGAGCAGGAACTTGCCGAAGACGAGGCGGGGCAGGTAGGTATTGAGGGCCGCGCCGAGGTAGATGGCCAGGGCCAGGGCATGCGCGATGACGACGTCGCGCAGGATCAGCCTGGACGTGTCGGATCCCGTCGTCAGCTTCATCAGCACGGCCACGACCAGCACGAGCAGATAGAAACGGGAGGACCGCAAGCGGAACGCGCCCACGACCAGGATGCCGCCCAGCAATCCCAGTGGGACGAACTGGAACGCCTGCATCTCCCGGTTGAAGATGAGGGGCCCATACTTCAATGAGCCGGCCCACATGCAACCGGCCCAACACAACAACACCGTCAAGATCACCTGATACATACCACGCATGGCCCCTCCCCCGATACGATCACGAATATCGAAGCCTGATACGAACTCCAGCCTACAATGTTCGCGGACGGATTGCACAGGCCAATGAAGAGACACCGGGACCTTACCTGAGCCGATCCGGGTGGACAGAGAGACGCGCCAGAATTGATGCGCTTCGCGGATGCAATTCTGGCGCGTCTCTCTGTCCACCCGGATCGGCCCTCAGTGTACGGCCGTGGCAGTCTCATCCTCGGCCTGTGCAACCCTCTCCGCTTCCCACTCCGCGGCGATCGCCAGCAGGTCCGTGGTGGTCCGGGCCCGCTTGAAGATCTCGAGGGTTTCCTGGAGCTGCACGTCGTCCTCGATGGCCACCTGGTAGGCGGCCTGGGGGCCGAAGTTGCGGCGCATGAGCTCACGGCGGATACCCTGGCGGATGTAGTCGGCGTTCTCGGCCAGCAGGTCGTCGGTGCGCACCAGTTCGTAGACGCCGAGGTACTCGTCGATCTTCTCGCGGGTGCCGAGGTGCTCGGCGAAGGTCGCCAGCATGTCCGCGTCGACCACCGCGTCGCGGCCGACCTCGTGGTGGGCCGACCAGGTGGTCGCGAAGCTGAAGAGGGCGCCGTCGCGCTCCAGCGCCACCTCGAAGTCGGTCAGGAAGGGCTGCTCGATCTCGATGTCCGGGGTGATGCCGCCGCCACCGTAGACGATGCGGCCGGCGTCGGTGCTGAACTTCTCCTTCTCGTCGCGCGGGACGTCCTGCTCGATCTCGGCCGCGTCGCCCTGGCCCTCCAGCGGCGCCTCGGTCAGGTCGATGTCGCTGTCGTCCTCGTGGCGGTCCTTGTGGATGGAGCGGCCCGACGGCGTGTAGTACTTGGCCGTGGTCAGCTTCAGGGCGCGGTCGTCGCTCAGGGGGAAGACCGTCTGCACGGTGCCCTTGCCGAAGGTGGTCTTGCCCACCACCATGCCCAGGTCGTGATCCTGGATGGCCGCCGAGACGATCTCGCTGGCCGAGGCGGAGGAGCCGTTGACCATGACGATGGTCGGCAGCTCGGTGCGGCGCTGGGTGCCGGCGTCCTCGGCGTAGTAGCTGCGGTTCTGGCTGCGCAGGCGGCCCTTGGTGTAGACGATCAGGTCCCCGTCGTCCAGGAAGAGCTCGCTGACGCCGTTGGCCGACTCGAGCAGGCCTCCGGGGTTCCAGCGCAGGTCCAGGATCAGGCCGCGCGCGCCCTGGCTCTCCAGTTCGGCCAGTTTCTCGACCAGCTCGTCGGTGGTCGTGCGGGAGAAGTTGGCCACGCGGACGTAGCCGATGTCGTCGATCATGAAGGCGTAGGGAACGCTGTCCACCTGGATGATGTCGCGGGTGATGGTCAGGGGGAAGGGATCGTCGAGCCCCTCGCGTTCGATGGTGATGGTGACCTGGGTGCCCGGCTCGCCGCGCAGCAGCTTCACGGCGTCGTTGCTCGTGAAGTCGAGGGTCGTCTCCCCCTCGATCTCGATGATCTTGTCGCCGCCCTGGATGCCCATCAGGAACGCGGGCGTGCCTTCGATGGGCGAGACCACCGTCGGGTAGTGGTCCCGGATGTTGATGGTGATGCCCAGGCCGCCGAACTCGCCCTCGGTGGACATCATCAGGTCGTCGTAGAAGCTGGGCGGCAGGTACTGGGTGTGCTCGTCCAGGTAGTCGAGCATGCCCTCGATGCCGGATTCCAGGAGCTCGTAGGCGTCCACGTCCTCGACGTAGTTGTAGAAAACCCGCTCGTAGACGCTGCCGAGAATCTTCAGTCCGTCCAGGAACTGCTGGCGATCAGTGCCCCGGCCGGTGTCTTTGGCCTGCACGGAGCCCTGCCAGATCGGCACCAGCACCAACACCGCAAGCGCCAGCACGGAGCAGGCACGGCGGAGGATCGGAGAGTGAAACCTCTTGGCGGCGTTCATTTTGTCTTCATCTTCCGTTGGTGGAGACGGCGCTGTCTTGCCCACAAGATAAGCGGATCAGAGTTTCCGCAGCAAATCGTGTTCCAGAGAACGCAGAAAGGCCACGGCTTGTTCCAACATCTCCGCGGGACTGCGGGTGGCGTCGACGACCCTGAAGCGGGGATCGCCCGCGTCGCCCATGGCCACGTAGGCGGCGTGGACCCGGTCGTGGAAGGCCGCGTCCTCCCGTTCGAGCCGGTCGTGGTCACGGTCGGCCGTGCGGGCGCGGCCCAGTTCGGGGGGCAGCAGGCAGAGCAACGTGAGGTCGGGGACGGCCGCGCCCACGGCGAAGTCGTTCAGGGCCCCGACGCGATCCTCCCCCAGGCTGCGGCCGGCGCCCTGGTAGGCCACCGAGGCGTCGGCGTAACGGTCGCAGAGGACGATCCTGCCGGCCGCCAGGGCCGGCAGGATGGACTCGCGCACGAGCTGGGCGCGGCTGGCGACCATCAGCAGCAGTTCCGTCTCGGGCCGCAGCTCGGGCAGGGCGGGATCCAGCAGGATCTCGCGAATGCGTTCGCCGGCGGGGGTGCCGCCGGGTTCGCGCAGCACCAGGGGCTCGGCGCATCGTTCGGTGAGCCGCTCGCTCAGGCCCCGCACCAGCGTCGACTTGCCACTGCCCTCGGGGCCCTCGAAGGTGACCAGCAGGCCGGGACCGCTCTTCTCACTCATCGTCCGGCGTCGCCTCGGCCAGCAGCGGAGCCTCGTCCTCCTCCCGCAGCCTGCGGGCGGTGGAGACGATGCGCTGCGCGGTGGTCAGGAGCGTGACGATGGCCAGGAACAGCAGCACCAGCTTCAGGACGTGGTGTCCGAGCAGCATGCCGGCGATCAGCAGCACCATGCGCTCGGGCCGCTGCAGCCAGCCGCCGAAGCAGGTGGTGCCCAGGCCCTCGGCGCGCGCCCGCGCGTAGCTGGTGGTCAGCGATCCGATCAGCGTGAGCAGGATCAGGATCACCGCGCCGTGGTCGGGCCAGGTGAGGGCGTCCATGTAGTACCAGGCCAGGCCCGTGAAGACGGCGGCCTCGGCGAGGCGGTCGTAGTTGGAATCGAGGAACGCCCCCTGTCGCGACACCTTGCCCTGCAGCCGGGCCAGGTTGCCGTCGAGCATGTCGAAGATCGACCCCACGAGAAGCACCAGCGCGCCGGGGAAGAGCCCCCCCTTGGCGGCGATCCAGCCGGCGAGGATGCTGATCAGCAGGCCGATCAGCGACACCGCGTTGGGCGTCAGGCCCATGCGGTCCAGGGCCAGGACCAGCGGCCGGATGCGCTGCTGCGCCCACTCTCTCAACGCCTTGCGATCCATGTCTCAAGCTCCTTCCGGATTCTTGTTGCCCCGCAGGACCAGCACCAGCTCGCCCTTCAGGCGGGGACCCGTCAACTCCTCCAGCAATACGTCTGCGGTACCACGCAGTGTTTCCTCGTGCAACTTGGTGATCTCCCGCACCGCCGCCAGTTCGCGCGCGGGGGCCAGCTCGGCCACCGCTGCGAGGGTCTTGCGCACACGGTGGACCGATTCGAGCATCACGACCGTGCCCCGCTCGGCCAGCGCCTCGGCCAGGAAAGTGCGCAGGCGGCCGGCGCGGCGCGGGGGGTAGCCCACGAACAGGAAGCGGTCGGTCGGAAAACCGGCCAGGACCAGCGCCGCCAGCACGCTCGACGGTCCCGGCACGACCGACCAGGACAGCCCCTCGCGGCGCAGCGCCTGCAGCAGCACGTAGCCGGGATCGGCGACGGTGGGCATGCCCGCGTCGCTGACCACCGCCACGCGCTCCCCCCTGGCCAGGCGCGCCACGATCTTCGGCACCTGGCGGTCCTTGTTGTGGTCGTGGTAGGCCTCCAGCCGGGCCTGCACCTCGTACCGGGACAGCAGCCGGCGCGTGCGGCGGGTGTCCTCGGCGTAGACCACGTCCGCGGCGGCCAGCGCGGCCAACCCCCGCGGAGGCATGTCGTCCAGGTTGCCGATGGGCGTCCCCACGAAGAAACAGCTTCCCGCGGGGAAATCAATCTCTGGCAGTGCCGCGGCCACGCTCAGCCCCCCTGCTCATCGACGAAGTCGGGCCGGGGCCGGCCCGGGAAACGGGCGGCGGGCACGGGCAGCCACTTGAAGGCCTGGGCGCGCACGCGGCCCCGCACGGCTTCGATCAGCGGCGCGGGGAAGCCCAGGGCCGCCAGTTGCCGGTCGCCGAGGCCCTCGTCGATCATGGCGTGCAGGATGCGGTCGGCCTCGTCGTAGGTGAAGCCCAGCTCGTCCTCGTCCGTCTGGCCGACCCAGAGATCCGCGCTGGGCGCCTTTTCCAGGATCGCCGCCGGCAGGTCGTAGTGGCGCGCCAGGGCGCGCACCTCCGCCTTGTAGAGATCCTCCAGCGGATTGAGGCCGAAGGCGGCGTCGCCGTGCAGCGTGGCGTAGCCGAGCAGGGTCTCGGTGCGGTTGCCGGTGCCGAGAACGAGCGTGCCGTCGCGCGCCGAGACGTCGTAGAGGACGATCATGCGGCACCTGGCCATGACGTTGCCGCGGCGCAGCAGCGACTCCTCGGGGATCTCCGCCAGGAAGGGTTCGGCCAGCGGCGTGATGTCGCGCACCTCCAGGGGCACGTCCAGGGCGGCGGCCACGGCCTCGGCGTCGCGCAGCGAGGCCGGATCGCTCAGGCTATGGGGCAGGGCGATGCCGTGCACGCGCTCGCGTCCCAGGCCCTGCACGGCCAGGGCCGCCGAGACGGCTGAATCGATGCCGCCCGAGAGGCCGATCACCACACCGGCGGCGCCGGCGGCGTCCACCGTGTCGGCGACGAAGCCGGCGGCCGTGTCCGCGGCCTGCGCCGCGGGGATCAACCAGTCCCACTGTCGAGCGTCGTTCATCGCGTCACCTCAGACCTTGCGCCAGGTGGCCGGCATCAACAGCACCAACACCGTGTAGAGTTCCAGCCGTCCGACCAGCATGAACAGCGTGAGCAGCCACTTTTCGAAGCCGTTCATGAAGGCGAAGTTGCAGGTCGGCCCCACGTCGCCCAGGCCGGGGCCGATGTTGCCCAGGGTGGCGGCCGTGGCGCCGATGGCGGTCACCAGGTCGCGGCCGGTCAGGGTCAGCAGCAGCAGGCCCATCACGAAGACCAGGATGAAGAGCTGCAGGAAGCCCAGCACCCGGGTCGGCAGCGAGGCGGGCAGGGACCGCTCGTTGAACCACAGAGTATAGACGGCGCGCGGATGCACCAGTTTCTTCATCTCCACGTGGGCGTGCTTCAGCAGCAGCAGCACCCGCATCATCTTGATGCCGCCGCCGGTGGAGCCCGCGCAGCCGCCGATGATCATCAGCAGCAGCAGGACCACGTGGGTGAACGGCGGCCAGAGCAGGTAGTCGGCGCTGCCGTAGCCGGTGGTGGTGCCGATCGACACCACCTGGAAGGCCGCCGCACGCACGGCGTCGCCGTAGCCGCCGGCGAGGCCCGTCGGCAGCAGCACGATCACGAAGGTGAGCATGGCGCCCACCATCACCACGCAATAGAAGCGGAACTCCTCGTCGCGCCAGTAGGCCCCCAGCTTGCCCGTCAGGGCCAGGTAGTGGAGGCTGAAGTTCACGCCGGCCAGGAACATGAAGACCGTCACGATCCATTCCACGGCCGGCGAGTCGAAGCCGCCCACGCTGGCGTCGAGGGTGGAGAAGCCGCCGGTGGCCATGGTGGTGAAGGCGTGGCAGACGGCGTCGAAGGGCGTCAGGCCCCCGATCACCACCAGCAGCAGGGCCTCGAGCAGGGTGATCAGCAGGTAGACGCTCCAGAGCAGCCGCGCCGTCTCGCTGATGCGCGAGGTCAGCCGGTCCGGCGAGGGACCCGGCGCCTCCGCGCGGAAGAGCTGCATGCCGCCCACGCCGAGCAGGGGCAGGATGGCCAGGGCCAGCACCACGATGCCCATGCCGCCGAGCCACTGGCTCAGCGAGCGCCAGAACAGGATGGCGTGGTGGTCGGCGCCGACGCCCTCGATGTCGGTCATGATGGTCGAGCCGGTGGTGGTGAAGCCGGAGATGGACTCGAAGACCGCGTCGGTGACCGTGGGGATGACGCCCGAGAGCAGGTAGGGCACCGCGCCCAGCAGCCCCACGGCGACCCAGCCCAGGGTGACGATGGCGAAACCCTCGCGGTGGCGCAGGTCGGGATGGGCGCGCCCCAGGAACATCAGTCCCGCGCCGGCCGCGGCGCCGAAGAGGGCCGTGAGCAGGAAGACGTCCCAGTCGCCCTCGCCGTAGACCAGGTCCACGATCATGGGCAGCACCTGGGCGCCCGCCGTCACCAGCAGGAGGAAGCCGAGTACCCTGCCCACGCCGCGTAGGTTCATCTACTTGCCCGTCGTGAAGAATTTTTCGACATCGGCCACGCCCTCGGGCAGCGCGAAGACGATGATCTCGTCCCCCGACCGCAGCACGGTGTCGCCGCGGGGCGTGACGACGTGGCCCCGCTTGAGCACGGCGCCGATCACCGCGTTGCGCGGGAACCTCAGCTTGGCCAGGGGCTTGTCCAGGCACTTGAGGCCCGGCTCCAGCCTGAATTCCAGGATCTCGGCGCCGGTGTAGCCCAGGCTGCGCGTGCTGACCACGGCGCCGCGCTTGACGAAGCGCGCGATGGCGTCCGCGGTGGACAGGCGCGGCGAGATGGCGGCGTCGATGCCCAGCAGCGGCAGCAGCGGCACGTAGTCGGGGCGGTCCACCAGGCAGATGGTCTTGGCCGGCCCGTGGTAGTGCGCGAGCAGGCAGGCCATGACGTTGGTGTCCTCGTCCTTCGACACGGACACGAAGCCGTCCATGCGGTCCACGCCCTCGCTCTTGAGGTGCGCCAGGTCCGTGCCCTCGCCGTGCAGCACCAGCACGTGGTGCAGCTGCTCGGCCGCGTAGGCGCACTTGGCCTCGCTGCGGTCGATCAGCTTGACGCTCACGCCGTGGGTGGTCAGCTCGCGGGCCAGCTCCAGCCCCATGGGATTGGCGCCTACGATCATCACGTTCTGCAGCTGGGACGCGGGCGTGGTCACGTAGGTCAGCGCCTTGTCGACGGCGCCGCGGGCGCCGGCCACGTAGACGAGGTCGCCCGCCTCGATGATCGTCTCACCGTGGGGGATCAGTGTCTCGCCGCGGCGCACCACGGTGATGACCAGGGCCCAGCGCGAGCCCAGCCCCCGCTCGATCTCCATCAGGGACTTGCCGGTGACGAAGGACCCCTCTTCCACGCGCGCGCCGACGACGCGCACGCGCCCGCCGGAGAACTCGTAGACGTCGGTGGCCGCCTGCTGCCACAGGATCTCGCGCATGGAGCGGACGGCCTCGATGTCGGGATTGATGGCCATGTCGATGCCGTCGAAGACCAGGTTCCCCGAGCGGTAGAACTCGCGCGAGCGCACCCGCGCCACCTTGACCGAGGCGCCCAGGTGATGGGCGGTGAGGCAGGCGATGATGTTCGCCTCGTCGCTGTCGGTCACGGCGCAGAAGAGGTCGCAGTCGGGCATGCCCACCTGGTCCAGGAAGGTGGGATCGACGCCGTTGCCCTCCAGGACCCGGCAGTCGAGCTGTTCCTGGGCCTGCTGCACGCGCTCGGGATCGAGCTCGATGATGATGACGTCACGTTCGCGGCGGCTGATCGTGCGGGCGAGATCGTCGCCCACGGCTCCCGCCCCGACGATCACGATCTTCAAGCCGGTTCCTCCGGGTAGCTGTTCAGGGCGTCCAGGGCCCGGTCGACCTGCTCGTCGTCGACCATCATGTTCGGCACCAGGCGCACGCGGCCGGGGCCGAACGCCACCCCCAGGACGCCGCGCTCGCGCAGATGGGCCAGCAGCCCCTGCTCGTCGGCCGTGCGGTAGATGACGATGTTCGTCTCCACGGCATGATCCAATCTGACGATCGGGTTGTCCAGACCTTCCGCGAGGCGCCGCGCACGGCGGTGATCGTCGGCCAGGCGCGGCAGGTTGTGGTCCAGGGCGTGGAGGCAGGCGGCCGCCAGCACGCCGGCCTGGCGCATGCCGCCGCCGAAGAGCTTACGCGCGCGGTGCGCCCGGACGATGGTCTCGCGCGCCCCGACCAGCACCGAGCCCACGGGCGCGCCCAGGCCCTTGGAGAAGCAGAGGCTGACCGTGTCGGCGGGGGCGGCGAGCTCGGCGAGCTCCAGTCCGGACGCCACGTGGGCGTTCCAGAGCCGGGCGCCGTCCAGGTGCAGCGAGAGGCCCCGGGCGTGGGCTTCCCGGCCCACCTCGACCACGTCCGCCTGGGGCAGCACGCGGCCGCCGGCGCGGTTGTGGGTGTTCTCGAGGCAGATCAGCCGCGGCGGCGCGCAGTGGGCGTCGTCGGGATTCAGGTGGGGCTCGATGTCGGCCCAGCGCAGGGCGCCGGTCTCCGCCTCCAGCGGCGTGAGCAGCAGGCCCGACAGGGCCGCCGGGGCGCCCGCCTCGTAGCGGTAGACGTGGGCGCCGGCCTCGCAGATCACCTGGTCGCCGCGACCGGTCTGGGACCGCAGGGCCGCCTGGTTGGCCATGGTGCCGCTGGGCACGTAGAGGGCCGCCTCCTTGCCCAGCAGGTCGGCCATGCGCTCCTGCAGCAGATTGACCGTGGGATCGTCCCCGAAGACGTCGTCGCCCACGGGGGCCTCGGCGATGGCCCGGCGCATGGCCGCGTCGGGCTGGGTGACCGTGTCGCTGCGCAGATCCGCGAACCGCATGCTCCGGTGCTCCTTTCCGCTTTTCTGTACGGAGGTCATAGACTAAATGACACCGGCCTCCCCGTCACGGACGGAAAGGCCGGTGCTGTCTGTTGGACGGACGGTCGGATCCAGCGGGATGATGCCGCGAGTTGGTAACGAAAGTCAAAAACCGCTGGCTGCGACCTTGTCCTTGAGCATCTTGGAGACCTTGAAGATGGGCACCCGGCGTGCGGGGACGGGCACGGCCTCCCCGGTGCGGGGATTGCGCGCCATTCTTTCCTTGCGCTCCTTCACCTTGAATGTGCCGAAGCCACGGATCTCCAGGTGACGCCCTTGCACAAGAAGATGGCTGACCTTCTCAAGGAACAGATCGACCGTCTCGGCGACTTCCTTCTTGGTCAAACCGGTCTTTTGCGCGATATCCTCCACAATATCGGCTTTGGTCATCACGTACCCCTTTCCGTTGACCCCCGGACGTACCCCCTCTGCCGGGGACGGCTCAAAGCCTATCGTCCCGCATAACTGACTTGATGTCAAGGGATTTTCCCCCTTGCCGACTTGCATAATGCATCCACGGCGCGGGAGCGATTCGCAAGACGGCACGTCCTGGGGTCCGACGAGGAACGATGGGGTATCATACGGCATGGGAGTCAGCGGCTCATTCCCTGATAACCGACGGAATAACAACGGCTTGCATATTCTAGCCCGCCGGTGGAGAGCATGGCATGGGCCATGCTGACAGGGTTGTAGCGTATCGCATCGGTGACAGCGCGACAACACCGGACACCAGGCCCACCGATTGCAAATGCATGTCCCACAGCCGGAAGAACCTCTCAAAGGAGATACGGTGGCCATGAAGAGATCCATGATCGTCGCCGTCGCCATCGCCGCCCTCGCCCTGGGCGGATGCAGCAGCGACGAAGCCGACGTCGCACCGACGAATGTCGACACGGCCCCGCCGGCCGTTCCGACCCAGCTCGCGGGCAGCTCCTGGCATGCCCAGATCAACCTCAGCTGGGCGCCCAACACCTCCGACACCGATTTCGCGGGATTCAACATCTACCGCGCGACCGGCAACCGCGTCATCGTCCTGACCGAAGAGCCGCAGCCGGACAACATGTACCTGGACGTGAATCCGTCCTCCGGCTACAACACCTACCAGGTGACCTCGGTCGACCTCAGCGGCAACGAGAGCGCCCAGGCCAGCATCGAGGTGTGCCTGCAGCCCGACTACGACTCGTACCACCCGGATCAGCCGTAGTACCGCGACTGACCGTGCATGAGGGAGCCCCGCACGGGGCTCCCTCTTCCTTTGTCCTCCCCGCTCAGACGAAGAGGTTGCCCACGAGGTTGGAGATCTTCATGTACCAGCCGCTGAAGTAGATGACGCCGCCGTGGATGACCTTGCCGAGGCCGAGGTACATCAGCAGCAGGACCAGCATGAAGCCGTAGGGGCGCAGGGAGGCGTAGAAGCGGGCCAGGTCGCCCTTGAGGGTGGCGAGCATGATCCAACTGCCGTCCAGGGGCGGCAGGGGGATCAGATTGAACAGGGCCAGCAGGATGTTCAGGAGCACGCCCCACTGCAACAGCAGGTGCAGGAAGCTGTAGGCGGCGCCCAGCTCGACGCCCGCGGCGAGGCGGTGGTGGGCGACGGCGGCGAGCAGGCCCAGCAGGACGGCGAATACGGCGGCCAGGACCAGGTTGCTGGCCGGGCCCGCCGCGGCGATGATGGCGTGGTCGCGCATGGGATTACGCAGTTGGAAGGTGTTCACCGGCACCGGCTTGGCCCAGCCGAACAAGAGGCCGCCGGGCAGCAGGGCCATCACCACGGGCACTACGATGGTGCCGATGGGATCGATGTGGGCCAGGGGATTCAGGGTGACCCGGCCCATGCGCAGGGCCGTGTCGTCGCCCAGGCGCAGGGCGGCCAGGGCGTGGGCGGCCTCGTGCACGGTCAGGGAGAACAGCAATACCAGGATCGCGATCGCGATGTCCATCTCGGCCTTCCTCAGGTTGCGGCGGGACGGGGCGGCAGATTCCGCCAACGGTCCCAGACGGTGTCCACGGACAGGGCATCGAGGCGTCCCCCCGCCCCCCGCAGGGGGACCAGGGTGTCGGCGCGCGGGCCCCACAACGCAGGATCGGTGGGGCCGAACAGGGCCACCGTCGGCACGCCCACGGCGCCGGCCACGTGCATCAGGCCGGTGTCGTTGCACAGGAAGCGGTCCGCCCCTGTCAACAGGGCCGCGCAGACGCCCACGGTGGTCGGCGGGATCTCCGCCACCCGCGCCAGGCCCGCGGGCTCCAGGCGCGCGCGGCAGGCCGCGCGGAAGCGCGTCATGACCGCCCCGTCCGCGGGTCCCTGCAGCACGAGCAGAGGGTCGCCCGCGGCCACCACACGCGCCGCGATCTCGGCGAAGCGCTCGGCGGGCCAGAGGTTGACGTCCTTGCCGGCGCCCGCGTGCATGATCCACAGCGCGCCCTCGCCCGGCACCTCGCGGCGCAGGTCGGCGGCGCGGGCCAGTTCCTCCGGTGCGGACGCGACCACCGTGTCGCGGTCGCTGGTATCGAAGCCGACGGCCTCGAGCGGCGCCAGGTTGTGGTCCACGGCGTGCCGGTCCACCTCGGGCCAGGACGGCAGCTCCAGGGAGAAGGCGTGGCGGCTGATGTCGAAGCCGAAGGGACGGCTGTCCGCCCCCACGATGGTCCCGGCCCCCGACAGGCCCGCCAGGGCCGCGCTTGTCACCGACCAGGAGACCGAGGCCAGCACGAACGCCAGATCCGGCCCGAAGTTCCGCAGCTCGCGGACGAAGCGCCACAGGGGCCCCGGCCGGGTGCAGGCGTGCTTGTCGAAGACATGGACCCGGTCCAGGTCGGGATTGTGCAGCACCACGTCGCGGTTGACGGGCGCGCAGACCAGGGCGATCTCGGCGTCGGGATACTGGCGGCGGATGGCGCGCAGGACCGGGGTCGCGCAAACCATGTCCCCCATCTGGTTGTGCGGGCGGACGATCAGGATCCGACCGGGGCGCAGGGCGCGCACCTCGTCGGCGCTCAGCCGGGGGCGGCGCCAGAAACGCGCCAGCAGGCCGGAGACCGTCCGTTTCACGTCCTTGCGGAAAGAATGCGCCTTCACGCGCCCTCCTGGCATTCCGGTTGCTATTCCCAGGCCGTCACCGACACCGCGTAAACGGGGAGGTCCGGCGCCATGCGCGGCCTGTGGAAACTGATGCTCGTCCTGTGCGGCTGCGCCGCCAGCGGCCTGGGATCCTACGAGGTCGTCTGCAAGTCGGACGCCTGGCTGGGCGATCCGCTGCCCGGCTGGTACGAGGCGCAGCGGATCGAGCGCTGGACGCCCTTCGTGCCCCGGACCGGCAGCCCGCCCGTCGATCGCGTGATCCACGAGGGCGAGGAGGCCGCCGCCTACTACGCCTACCTCCTGCGCCGGGGGCCCCGCTCGGCCCCGCCGGTCTCCAGCCCCCCCAGGATGAGCAAATAGGCCTCGTGCCGCCAGGCGGGAATCGTCCCGGCGGCCACGGCCGACTTGACCCCGCAGTCCGGCTCGTCGCGATGCAGGCAGGTGGTGAAGCGGCAATCCGCGGCCAGCGCCGGGAAATCCGGGAACAGGTCGCGCAGCTCCGTGGGCTCCACTTCCCAGAGATCGAAGCCCCGGATGCCCGGCGAATCGGCGATGAAGCCGCCGTCCCCGATGGGGAAGAGCTCGGTGCGGGTGGTGGTGTGGCGGCCGAGGCCCGTCTTGGCGGTCACGTCGCCGATCTCCAGTTCCAGGCCCGTGGCCCGGGCCAGCAGGGAGCTCTTGCCGGTGCCCGAGGCGCCGAGCAACAGGGAGAGCTTCCCGCGCAGGGCGTCGTGGAAGGCGTCCACGCCCTCGCCGGTCTCGGCGGAGGTGCGCAGCAGGGCGTAGCCCACGTCCGCGTAGTGGTCCCAGCGGGGATCGGCGCCGGCGGTGGGGTCCAGGTCGATCTTGTTGACGCAGAGCAGGCCCTCGACGCCGTACTGCTCGGCCGCCACCAGCATGCGGTCCACGAAGCCGGTCATGGGCGCGGGCTGGCACACCGACTGGACGGCCACGATCTGGTCGAGGTTGGCCATCAGCACCTGCTCGGTGCGGCCGCGGTCCCGCCGCGACGAGGAGCGGGAGATCTTGTTGGCGCGGGGCAGCACCTCCTCCACCACGCCGCCCGGCTGGTCGCCGCCGGCGTCGGCCACGGGCCTGAAGGCCACCCGGTCGCCCGCCACGGCCACCGTGCGGGCGCGCTGCTTGCCCTGCTTGAGACGACCGCGCAGCTTGCAGAGGTACTCCACCCCGTCGCAGAGCACCGTGCAGTACCCGCTCTGGGAACGGATGACCACCCCTTCGCGCCTGTCGCCCGCCTCGCCTCGGTCCAACGTCGTCCTCCCCGTATCGGCCCGGTCCGCCAAATCAGCCTTGAGGTTTCAAAAGCTATTGCTTAGGTTTCGAATGTTCCAGTGCTTCCGTAGCTTCAACCAGCCTGTGAGGTGGTGTCAATTGGACATCGAGGAAGTTCTCCAGCTTACGTCTCCCGACCGTTTCATCCCCGACCTCCAAGCAACCGACAAGGAAGACGTCCTGGCCGAGATGGCTGACGCCCTGGTGGCCGGCTCCCCCATCGGGGACAAGGAGACGATCCTGGAGATGCTCAAGAGCCGCGAGGCCCTCGGCAGCACGGCCGTGGGACCCGGCGTGGCTTTCCCGCACGGCCGCACGCTGGCGGCCCAGGACCTGATCATCGTGATCGCGCGCTCGAGCGCGGGCGTGCCCTTCGACTCCATCGACGGCGGGCCGACGCACCTGTTCTTCATGCTCATCGCCCCGCCGCAGGACACCGGCAACCAGTACATCCGCTCGCTGGCCGTGCTCACGGAGAAGCTGCAGGACGAGGCGCTGCGCGACGCCGCCATGCAGGCCGACGGCTACGACGCCTTCTGCAAAGTGCTGATGGAGGAATAGCATGAATCGTCAACTGGTCCTGCTGGTATCGATCCAGAACCTGGAACTGCAGCTGCGCGACGCCCAGGATCCCGAGAAGTCCAAGGAGCTCGAGGACCTGGGCTTCCCCATGGACGCGGAGAAGATCCAGGGGGACATCGAGGGCCTGCTCGCCCAGGTGGATCCCCGTCACAAGGGCTACTACTCGCGCCTGAAGGGCAAGTACGACAACCCCGTGGTCCCCGTCTGGGACGGCCACTGCACGGGTTGCTTCGCCAACGTCCCGACCTCCTTCACCTCGGTGCTCCACGAGAACAAGGTGATGTCCTGCGAGAGCTGCGGGCGCATCCTGTTCCAGCCCTGAGCGGCCCGCGCGAACCGGCACGAAAAGAAGAGGGGCGGTCCCTGGGGACCGCCCCTTGCTTTGGCTCTGTCTGAGAACCCCCGGACCGAGGGTTTTCAGACAGAGCCTGGGGCCACCGGCGCGGGCTGGGAGGATGTACGCGCCGCCGACCCCGTCGTGCAGGGCTACTCCACGTTCGACCCAGTCAGGGTCTCCGCGTAGGCGTTGAGCTGCCCCGCCTCTTCCACCATCTTCTTCTTTTCGCCGCCGTCGTCCCGGATGCCCAGGTCGGTGCGGGTCCACTTGTTGGACGTCCGCAGCTGCGAGGCCGCGAGGTCGTTCTCCCAGTCGATGCCCGGTTCCTTGAGGAAGACGTAGTCGTCGCCGTCGTGGTCGATCATCACCAGGTCGCCGCGCCGGATCTGCTCGCTGCAGATGTGGTGGGAGACCGGCGTCACGATGCGCATCTCCACGACGCGCTTCAGGGGGCGCGCGCCGTACTCGGGATCGGTGCCCTCGTCGACCAGGCGCTCCTTGGCCCGCGGCGAGACCTCCAGCAGGAAGGGCTCCGAGCTGCCCATGGCGCGGTGGTGCACCTGGGAGATGTGGTTGTCGAGGATCGCGAAGAGGTGCTCGCGCTTGAGCGTGTGGTAGGTCACGAGCTCGTCGAAGCGGTTGAGGAACTCCATGGGGAAGATCTTCTTGGCCTCGCGCGTGACGGCCTCCTCGATGCCCTTGTCCAGCTGGTCCAGGGTGCGGCCGGCCGAGAAGCCGATGCCGCTGCCCGAGAGCTGGGCGTTCATGGCCTGGCTGCCCACGTTGGTGGTGAGCACGATGATCGAGTTGGTGAAGTCGACTTCCTCGTTGTTGGCCAGCACCAGGTGGCCGTCCTCGAGGATGCCGAGCAGCGTGTTCCACATCTTTGGGTGGGCCTTCTCGATCTCGTCGAAGAGCACGATGGACAGGTAGCGCTCGTCTTCGCAGGGGAACATGTCGGCGAGCTTGCTGCCTTCCTCGCAGATCATGCCGCTGTGACGCTCGATGGCCTTGAGGTGGTGCTTGTTGAGGTTCTCCTGGGCGAGCAGAGGACGAATCTCGCCGCCCACGTAGCCCGGGGGCGAGCCCAGCAGCTTGGAGATGTTGTAATGGGCCGAGAACTCCTGGCAGTTGATGCGCGTGAAGGCGCGGCGGTCGCCGAAGATCGACTCGGCCAGACAGCGCACGGTCTCGGTCTTGCCGACGCCCGTGGGACCCATGTACATCATCGTCAGCAGCGGACGCTCGGGGTCGTGGATCCCCGCGATGAGTCGGCTGAAGCAATCGGATATCTTGTCGCTCGCCGCCGGTTGTCCCACCACCATCTTGTTCATGCGACGGCGGAAACGGCGCAGCTGCTCGTTGACCACGCCAGCTTTCAACTCTAACACTACCGACTCCTCGGTTGCTCATCGGGACGGATCCCCCGGATCCCGTCGTAGTGCGCTAGTAGAGGCCGGGCGCCAGGCCCGCCCGACGGTCCAATCATCGGACCAAATCGGGCGGGCTTAAGCCGTATCTGGCAGGGAGTTGAATTCCTCAGGGTAGCTCGGCCGGAGCGCACAGATACGGCGCCTGGGCGGCCTTCGAGTCCTCCACCCAGCGGTCGTCGATGCGGGGCCGGATGGGGCTGTGGAGCTTGAGGTAGTGCTCAAGCGACTCGGCGGTGGTGATCTGGGTGAGGTTGATGCTCTCGGCCGGGATCGTGGTCAGGAAATCGAGACCGCTGTTGCCCTCCATGAGGAAGGAGGTGCAGACCACGTCGTAGACGCGCTCGGGGTCGAGGGGCTCGCCGCCGACCTCCAGCATGCAGACGCGATCCCAGTCCGGGCGGTTCTTGTTGAAGACGATGCGGGCGCCGGAGGTGCAGAGGCCGCCGGAGGTGCCGCGCACCTTCCGCTCGACGATGCGGCGGACCATCTCCCCCTTCATCTTCACGATCACCAGCTCGTTGCCGAAGGGCAGCACGCTGAAGACGTCCTTGGCGGTGATGTCGCCCGAGGGCACGTCGGCGCGCAGGCCGCCCAGGTTCTGGAAGGAGAAGTCGGCGTCGAAGTAGTCGCGCATGGCGTCGGTGACCACGTTGCCCACCAGGTTCGAGCCGGGGCCGCCGCGGGTGAGGTTCACCGCCGAGCTGCCGATCACGACGTTCATGGCCGCCTCGGCCTCGTCGATGTAGGTCTTCAGCGCGCGCTGCATGTTCTTCTCGGGCCAGAGCTCGTCCTCGAAAAGCGTGATCAGGGTGCCGCGGTCGTGGGGCGTGTCGTAGCCGACCAGGGTGCCCGTGGCGCGGTCGATCTCCAGGATGGCGTGGCCGACGCTCGAACCGTTGCCGTAGGACTCGAAGCACATGGTGTGGGTCATGGGATCGATCCAGGGCTCGTTGTAGCCGCGGTGGGTGTGGCCGCCGACGGCGAAGTCGATGCCCTCCACGGCGTTGGCGATCTCCATGAGGTTCATGGCGCCGCCGTGCACGTAGCCGTAGCCGCCGCCCTGGGCGTCCTGCTGGTCGCTGTCCGCGTCCTCGCTCTCGGTGATGCGCTTCCAGCCGGCCTCGGGATCGTAGGGCAGGCCCTCGTGGATGAGCAGGGCGATCAGGTCCGCGCCCTCGGCCAGCAGCCGGTCGCGGTATTCCTCGATGGCGGGCACCATGGGGTCGAAGATCAGGCCCTCGATGTTCTGGGGGAAGGACATGGCGACCGTGCCGGTGGTGATCACGCCGAGACAGCCGATCTTCACGCCGGCGCGCTCGAAGATCATCGTCGGCACGCACCAGTCGACGATCTCGCCGTCGCTCTCGTCGCGCAGGTTGCACACCAGCCAGGGCATCTCGCTGTCGGCGGCCAGGCGCTCGCAGTTGTCGCGGCCCATGTCGAAGTCGTGGTTGCCGGGTACGACGCAGTCGTAGCCGAGCTCGTTGAAGTAGGCCACCACGGCGTCGCCCTTGGTCTTGGTGCCCACGGGCGTGCCCTGGAAGAAGTCGCCCACATCGACCATCAGGATATCTTCGCCCGCGGCCGCGGCCGTCTCGCGGACCTGGTTCACGTAGTTGGCCAGCGACGCGCCGCCGCCCAGCGGGGGCGGGAAGTTGGGGTTCATGAAGCGCGCCTGCTCGGGCGCGATGTGGCCGTGGACGTCGTTGGTCCAGATCAGGTGCAGGCGCACGGGTTCTTCCGCCAGCGCCGAGCCGCACGCCAGCAGCGCCGTCATCAGAACCAGCCACGTCATCGTCTTGGTCTTGCCGTTCATGATCCTCTTCTCCTCGCGGGCCGCCGTTGCCTCGACAACCTAGAACAGGTAGGTGAAGCCCGCTCCCAGACGGAACCGGGTCTCCTCCACACGCGACGTCTCGGCGGTCGGGTACTCGCCCGGCTCGCCCTCGTAGTCGTACTCGAACCAGTGCCTCTGGTAGCTGCTGACCTTGCTCAGCTCGGCGGATACGTGGAACAGTCCGCGCTCCCAGGGCACGCCGATGCCCGTGGTGAAGAAGGTGGCGCCGGCCTCGCGGTCGCTGTAGCTGTCCAGGCGGCGGAACCCGAAGCGCAGGGGCACGCCGTTGTAGAACCGGTGCTCCACGCCGATGCGCAGGTCGAGGGTGTCCTCCAGGCGCAGCGGAGCATCTTCCGGTCCGATGCGGCTGTCCTCGAGCTCCGACCACTCGGCGAAGAGCATGTCGACGGTGAAGATCGTGCGCGGGTCGGAGCGGGGATAGAGGGTGAAGCCGGCGCGGTAACGCTGGCCGTAGTTGATCGACGCGTTCGCGGCGGTGGCCTCCTCGCTCCACGTGTCGGCGATCGGGTCGTAGGACGTGTCCACGGTCTTCGCCTCGCCCGAGACGTCCAGCGGCGACTCCCAGGCCACGCCGATCTCCACGCGGGGGCTGGCCTTCACGCGCAGGCCCACCACGGCGTTGCCGCCCTCCAGCCAGTGCTCGCCGTCGGACTGCGTGCTCGGGTTGGTCCCCTGGAAGAAACGCTGGTTGGTCTCGAGATGGCGGTTGCCGAAGGCGTAGTTGCCCGCGATGCCCAGCGAGACCGTCTCGTCGGGCGTGTTCATGGCGAAGCCCAGGGTCAGGACGCGCAGGCGTCCGTCGGAACGCCAGGACCGCTCCTCGAGGATCTGGTCGCGGGGATCGGACTGCGGGTCCGGGTCGCGCACCTCCTCCGAGAAGTCGTAGGTGAAGTCGTAGAGGGTGCCCAGCGACAGGCCCACCGCGAGACCGTCGGACGCCCGGAAGGCGGCGCCGAAGCCGGAATCGAAGTAGTGGTTGCGCTGGCTGGCGATGGCCGTGTCGGTGACGTAGCTGCCGAAGCTGTCCCACAGCGGCTGGAAGCGGTCCTCGTGGTCCTGGTAGAGGGCCAGCGCGCCGTCGAGGCGGTTGTCCCGCTCGGCCGACAGCATGGCCGGATTGAGGCGCGCGGAGAGACCGCCGCGATAGTAGGCCGCGGACGTGCCGGCCATGGCGTCGATCTCGGCGCCGAGGGTCACCGTCGGCGACCCGTATGCGAAGTCGAGAACCGAGCCGGCCGTGGACACGCCGGGCTGGACCAGCAGCACCCCCGCGAGCAGCAGGCCCGCGGCGCCGGTCGACAGGTGATTCTTGTTCAGGCGCTTCATCTTATCGATCTCCTTCATCAGAAGGTGTAGTCCATCTGCAGGCGGAACACCGTCCAGTCCCGCGGGGCGTAGCTGCTCTCTATCTCCGGTCCGTATTCGTCCTGGTAGGCACGTACGTCCAGATAGGTGCGCGGCAGGTTGTGGTCGCGGGTCACCTTGAGCTGGAAGAGCAGCCGCTCGGAAATGCGGCTCTCGACCTTGGCCCAGTTGCGGAAACCGCGACCGTCCACCACGACGAACTCGTTACCCTCGAAATTCCAGAGGAAGCCGTCGTACATCTCCGCACTGACCGACACCTTCAGCGTCGGCGCGAAGTGATGCTCGTACATGGCCTGCACGGCGTGCGCGGGGATGCCCGCGGTGCCCACGCCGGGAAGGCCGTCGTCCACGAAGGCCTCGTCGCCCGGCTCGGGCGAGCCGCTCAGCCGCTGGCGGGGCGGGAACATGACGTTGCTGGACATGTACATCAGCCGCACGCGGTTGTAGTTGGACAGCAGGGCGATCAGCTCGAAGCGCGACTCCCAGGAGCTGAACCAGCGCACGTCGTTGGGGTTCATCTGCGAGCGGCTGCTGTAGCGGTGACGCATGCGCAGGCGCAGGTTGAACTTGGGCTGGTACTCCACCTTCAGGGTGTAGCGCCGCAGGTCGGCGCCGTCGGCCTTGCGTTCCCACTGGTCGTATTCCAGGCCGTTGAGGATCAGGCTGCGGCTGATCCGGTAGCGGCTCTGCAGGAACAGGCCCCGCTCCGGCTTGGGCTGCGGCGTGTTCAGCGACAGCCACGAGTAGAGGTCGTCGTTGAGCCGGAACGGCGAGTCGAGCAGGGTCTGCTCGTAGCGGTTGTCGTTGGCGAAACCGCGGTTGTAGGGGTTGTCGAAGCCCACGTCGTAGTCGCGCCAGATGGCCAGCAGGTGCAGGTCGTCCCACTGGGCGTAGGCGTTGAGCAGCAGGGCGTCGGGATTCTTGATGGTGTTGCCATCGGTGTCCTTCCCCTCCCGCATGAACTTGTTGCGGGGATCCTGCAGTACGGCGTACTCGCCCTGCAGGGACACGTTGTCGCGCACCGTCTGGAACTCGGCGCCGTAGACGCGCCGGTAATCGAACGAGGTGACCTTGTCGCCCTCGGTGAAGACGCTGGTGTAGGCCCCCCAGATCTCGCTGTCGCGGGCCTCAAGCAGGCCGCGGTCGACCATGGCGTAGTAGTTGACCAGGGTCGCCGGGTCGGCCACGAAACCGGTGTCGTAGCGCGCCTCGTAGAACGTGGCGCCGATGTAGGTGCCGGTGCCCAGCATCAGCTTGACGTTGCCGCCGGTGATGTCCTCGGTGAAGGCGTCGCGTTCGAGCAGCGTCGGCGTGTCGGGATCCTGGTCCGCGGCGTAGCTGCGGCCGGCCTCGAAGGCCAGGTGGTCGTCGAGCCAGGCGTCGGAGGGGCGCGGCTCCATGGTCACGTAGGAGTTGATCGTGCCGTCGGGGTTGAGGATGGCGTCCTTCTTGTCGCGGGACGTGAAGAAGGTCGCGTGCACCGGCCCGATCTTGCCCTCGGCCGCCATGCCCGTCAGGGCGTACTGGTGGCTGCGGCTCAGGTCGCCGCGCACGCCGATGGGCCGCTTGTTCCAGCCGAAGCCCGTGCGCCGGTACTGCATGAAGTCCGTGTTGTCCATGACCAGGCCCTGGCCGAAGGCGACGCGGTAGTTGCCGAAGTACAGCCGCTTCAGGTGGAAGGGACCGATCTTCTTGTCGTTGACCCCGTAGTAGCCCTTGAGCGTCTCGTGCCAGGACTTCTCGCCCAGGTTGCGGTGGGTCAGCAGACCCGCGCGGAAGCCGCCCGTGAGGTTCAGGTTCAGCTTGTGGGTCATGTGCGGGTCGCCCCGGGTCAGCAGGGTCGTGCCCGCGATCTCGTCGTCGTCCAGCATGTACGGGGTGTCGTAGTAGCGCACCTCGTAGTTGCCGCGCACCTGCTCGTTCTCGTCGAGCCGCTCCTCCTCGGAGTAGACGACGAAGTCGCGGATGTTGCGGTAGGCCCAGTAGCGCAGCCCGTCGCTGCGACGCAGCTGGCGGGTGCTCTCGAAGCGCCCGAGGCGCTCGCGCGCCAGCAGGATGTTCGTGGCGTCCACCGGCGACACGTTCTGGAACGACTGCAGGTCGAAGAGGTCGAGGTCGTTGACGTTCTTGGGCTCGCGCATCATGTCGAGGTACTCGTCCACGAGGCCCTCGCTGGCGCCTTCCTGGCCCAGGTAGCGGTTCACCTGGCGGTAGGAAGCGGCCAGGCGCGCGATGCCGGCGTCCAGGGGATCGGGCGGCAGCGTGGCGACCAGGGGCTTCAGCAGCGCCAGGTCGGCCGACGTCATGCCCTCGACGTCCATCAGGTCGTAGACGTTCTCGAAGTACCGCACGTAGTCGCGGTAATCGACGATCCGGCGGGCCGTCGCCTCGCTGACGGGCAGTTGGAGGATCTCCTCCAGCGAAGCCCGGTTGAGGTCGACCAGCCCCGTGGGTGCGGCCAGCGCGCCGGCGGCGGTCAAAACCGCCAGCAGCAGGGCCGCGAACCGGATCGGGAGGCTGCAGTGTTTCACGGTGTCTCACCGCCCCAGGCGAAGGTCATGCCGAACTGGTGGCTCGGCGGCAGCACGCCGCCGCCGGACGAGAAGCCGTAGTTCACCGTCAGGCCCTGGAAGCTGTAGCCGAAGCCGCCGGTGTACTTGCTGGGGTTGGTCATCACGCCGCCGCGCAGCTTCAGGTCGTTGAGCACGACGAATTCCACACCCCCGTGGTACTGGGTCTCGCCGTCGATGGTGTTCTCGAACTCGAAGGCCGTGGTCACGCCGTCGTAGGGCATGTAGGCGATGCCGCCGTGCAGGCGCGAGGTCAGCTCCTCGTTGTCCAACCCGATCTGGGGGTTGTTCATGTTCTTGACCAGCACGCCGATGCGCGTGCGCCGGTGCAGGGTGACCAGCAGGCCGGCGTCGACGCCGGTCACGACGTCCGAGCCGGGGTCGAAGCCCGAGACGGTGTTGCCGAACTCCAGGCTGTAGAAGTTCAGCGCCGACCCGAAGCTCACCGAGGAGTGCAGGTCCTCGTAGAGCAGGATGCCGTGGGCCAGGGTGTAGGTGACCTCCTTGTCCAGGAACACGTCCTGGTACTCGACCGCGAAGTAGCGCACGCCGAAGCCGAAGTTGCCCAGGCGCGGGGTCCCGGGGATCACGCCGCCCAGGTACATCTGCTCGTTGAACTCCAGGCCGTAGGGCTTCAGGTAGCTGTTGCCCAGGGTCACGCCCTGGATGCCCGCCAACCCGGCCGGGTTGAAGTACGGGGCGAAGGCGTCGTCCGCCACGGCCACGGCGGCGTCGCCCATCCCCCGCGCCCGCGGGCTGATGTCAATGTTGTCGAAAGCCGCTCCCAGGACGGGCCCCGCGAGGAGGCCCAGGGCCAGGGCGGCTGTTGCTGCAACGATTATCCGTTTCATCCCTGACTCCTCCTAGTTGCTCAGCCGCGTGGCCACGACGGCGGGGGCGGTCTTCTCGACGCGCTTGCCGGTCTGATTGTTCGTGACTTGCAGGTGGATGATGTACAGGCCGGCCTTGACCAGCTCGAAGACGTCGTTCCGGCCGTCCCAGGGTTCGTTGGACGGCCAATCGATATCCGTCGACGGGTTGCCGTCGAAGCGGCTGTCGAAGAGCGTGCGCACCAGGCGCCCCTCCTGGTCGAAGATCCGCAGCACGGTCTCCGAATTCCCCTCCGAGGTGAACTCGATGGGCAGCTTCTCGTTGCTCAGGGGCAGGAAGGTCTTGGGCGGCACCGTGAGCGTGATGCCGGCGGTGCCTTCCGGCTGGACCAGGAAGGCCGGGTCGGCGTTCATGACTTCCCATGTCTCGGAGAAGTTCTCGCTTGTCTCGTCCGCGCCCTCGAAGCCGTTGCCGCCGGCCTGGACCTCGTCGCCCTCGGTGAAGTCGACGCGCGTGTACGATTGCAGGTGCGCGTGCTCGGTCATGAAGGGATCCGGGTAGCCGGCCTCGCTGGCGTAGGTACTCGACCCGATGGTGATGCCGCCCTTCGACGCGCTGTAGCTGTTGCCCTCGCCCCAGATGAAGATGTCGATGTCGGTCACCAGGTCCGAGATGCCGTCCCAGTAGTAGAGCGCGACGATCTCGCCGTTGATGTAGGTGCCGGTGTCGCTGAGGTTGGTCAACGTGGGCGCCCCCTCGCCGTTGATGCTGCCCGGGAAGACCTCCACCATGTCGGGAACCGCGTCAGGTGTGTCGCCGTCCTCGAACATCTCGTAGTTGGGCATCTTCACCGTGAGCGGATCGAGGAACACGGTGCTGAATTCGCCGCTGCCGGGCATCGAGACGGAGATGTATCCGCCCGCCGGCAGGACCGCGTCGTCGGGGAACCGGGCGTGGAAGTCGCTGAAGGCGCCGCCGCCGATGGACCCCTGCGAGGGGCTGCCGGCCGGCAGGTTCCAGTAGGCCTGGTCCTCGTAGTAGATGGCGTCGGTCAGGTAGTAGTTGCGCAGCGGCACGTCGAAGTCGTTGGGATTGTGGATCTCGATGAACTCGGCGGTGGAGCCCAGGGTCGCGATCTCCGTCAGGAGCAGCCGCGCCAGGCCCTCGCCGGCGATGATGATCTCGACGGTGTACTCCTCGACGGTGCCGGGTGCGCCCGCGGGCCACACCGAGGATTCGCCGCCCGCACCGGCCGCCACGACGTACCAGGCGACCACGGCGTCCTCGGACTGGCCGGGGATCGTGCCGGACCAGGTGCCGTCGCCGTTGTCGGTGCAGGCCACGTCCTGGTAGTCGCCGCCGTCGACGGCGTAGCGCAGGGTTACCGAGTTCACGGTGACCAGGGCGGTCACCGACGCGGTGACCACGGCGTCCTCGCCGGGCTGCGGGCGCGACGGGGACAGGACGGCGTCGGTCAGCGCGAGATCGACGATCTCGTAGACGCCGGGCGAGCCGTCGCCCGCCTGCCAGGTCGTGTTCAGGGGCTCGCTGGTCTCGTCGTGGCCCAGCGACCCGTTGCCGCCGGTGTCGGTCTCGCCCGCCTCGTCGCGATCGACGCGCAGGAAGCTGCCCAGGATCTCGTGCGTCTCCGCGAACTGGTCCTGGCTGGCAATGGGGGTGTCGGGCGCGTAGGTCGAGCCGCCGATGGAGTAGCCCGTCTTGTCCACGCGCGCGCTGGTGCTCGAACCCCAGAAGAACATGTCGATGTCGGTGACCAGCTCGCTCACGCCGTCCCAGTAGTACAGGACGACGATCTCCGCCGAGTTGGTCAGGGTGGCGTTGGTGCCGTCCACGTTCTGGGTGCTGCCCGCGAAGACCTCGCGCATGTCGGGAATCGCGTCGGGCGAGCCGCCGTCCTCGCGCATCTCGAAGTCGGGCTGGACGCCCCAGACGCCGTCGAAGGCGTCGCTGCCGCCGAGCGAGACGGTCAGGGCCTCCCCCGGCTGGATCATGGCGCCGTCGGGGAAGCGGGACTGGAAGTCGAAGAAGTCGCCGCCGCCGACGGTCGACTGGGAGGGATTGCCCTCCGGCAGCCGCCAGTAGCCCTGGTCGTTGTAGATGGCGTCGGTGAGGTAGTAGTCGCTCAGGTCCACGGCCTCGTCGGTCGGATTGAAGATCTCGACGAACTCGTGGGTGCTGCCCTGGACGCAGACCTCGGTCAGCAGCAGGTGCGGCGGGTAGTCGCCGGGCTCGAAGACCTCGACGGTGTAGGACAGGACCGACGTGGGCGCGGTGGCGGGATAGAGGGCCGTTCCGCCCTGGTCGTCCGCCACGCTCACGTAGTACTCGACCAGCGTGCCGTCGGCGAAGCCGGGGATGGTGGCGGTCCAGGTGCCGTTCAGGTTGTCCACCATGGCCAGGGGCGTGTAGGCGCCGCCGCCGCTGCGGTAGTACAGCTCGACCGTCGTGAGCGTCCCGGTGGCCGTGATCGAGGCGGTCACGTCGACCGTGTCCTCGGGCTCGGGCGCGTTGGGTGACCGGATCACGCCGGTGATGTTCAGGATGTCGCCGCCGTGGGCGCCGGGCGTTCCGGTGACGACGCCCCAGGTGGTGTTCAACGGCTCGCCGGTCTCGTCGTGACCGTCCGGACCGTTGCCGCCGCTGTCCGGCTCGCCGGTCTCGCCGTCGTCCAGGCGCTGGAAGCTCTCGCCGTTGCCGTGCGTGGGCGTGAACTCGTCCTGGCTGGCCAGGGGCGTGTCGTTCGCGTAGGTGGAACCGCCGATGGAATAGCCGGACTTGTCCACCCGCGCGCTGGTGCTCGAGCCCCAGAAGAACATGTCCACGTCCGAGACCAGGTTGCTGACGCCGTCCCAGTAGTAGAGGACGACGAGCTCGGCCAAGTTGGACAGGGTGGGGTCCTGCGAGCCGTCGATGCTGCCGGTGAAGACCTCGCGCATGTCGGTCAGGACGTCGAGGTCGGGGGCCATGCCCCAGGCGCCGGTGAAGCCGGCGCTGCCCGCGATGGACAGGGTCAGCACGGCGCCCGGCTGGATCATCAGGCCGTCGGGGAAGCGGGCGTGGAAGTCGGTGAAGTCGCCGCCGCCGACGGTCGACTGGGAGGGGCTGCCCTCGGGCATCCGCCAGTAGCCCTGGTCGTTGTAGACGGCGTCGGTGATGTAGTAGTCGCTCAGGTCCACGGCCTCGTCGGTCGGGTTGAAGATCTCGACGAACTCGTTGGCCGTGCCCGAGACGCACACCTCGGTCAGCAGCAGGTGCGCCGGCCCGTCGCCGGGATCCACCGGCGGCTGGACCGTGTAGCTGTCGAAGTACAGGGGGGCCGCGTTGGGCCAGGTCTCGGTGCCGCCCTCCTCGCCGGAGAGCTCGATCCACCAGTCCACCACGGTGTCGCGGATCTGGCCGGGGATGACGGCGCCCCAGACGCCGCCGCCCGTGTCGTAGCCGCCGACGCCCTGCCAGGCGCCGCCGTCGGCGCGCCAGCGGACGATCATCTCGTCGGGACCGTTCGCGGCCGGCGCGAGGACGGTGATCGCGAGGGTCGCGGCCTCGTTCTCGTAGACGGGCGAGGCCGCGGGGGCCGCGGCGGTGATGATGGGCGTCGGGAAGGCCGCGCCGGCGCCGACCGCGGGGTCCATGGTGCCGGTGATGCCCCAGGTCGTGCCCAGGTTCTCGCTGGTCTCGTCGTGGCCCGTGGCGCCGTTGCCGCCGGCGAGGGTCTCGGTACCCTCGGCGAGGTCGAGGCGCTCGTTGGCCTCGGTGAACTCGTGCAGGGCCATGGGATCCTGGCCGGCGACGGCCGTGTCGGACAGGTAGGCGCTGGTCGCCGTGTCCGCGTCGGGGCCGTCGATCGCGACGCCCGACTTGTCAACGCGGATGTTCGTCGCGGCGCCCCAGGTCAGGTAGTCCACGTCCTCGACCAGGTCGGACGCGCCGTCCCAGGCGTAGAGCACGAGGGTCTCCTCGTCGTCCAGCCAGCCCGTGCTGGGAGGCGTATTGCCGTCGGGGTTGCCCAGCCCGTAGGCGATGCCGCCGGGGCGGGCCTCGACCAGCTCCGGCACGTCGTCGGGCGCGATCCCGTCCTCGAAGAGCTCATAGTCGGGCAGGACGCCGTAGACCGTCTGGAAGTGGGTGCTGCCCTCCAGCGAGACGGTGACGGTGGCGCCGCTGCCGAGAGTCGCCCCGTCGGGGAAGCGGGCGTTGAAGTCGCCGCCGATGCCGCCGCCGCCCTGGCCGCCGCCCTGGACCACTTCCCAGTAGCGCGCACCGGCGATGGTGGCGTCGGAGAGGTAGTAGGTCGACAGGTCGACCGCGGTGGGCAGGGGATTGTGGATCGACACGTACTCGCTGCCGATCTGGGGGCTGAGGCGCGTCTTGACGACCACCTTGGCTATCAGCGGGTGGTCGGCCTGGGCCTGGGCGCCGGTCGCAACCAGCCCACAGGCCAGCAGGACGCCGAGCAGACCGAGGAGGCGCTGGGACCTGAGTGTCTTGAACATCTGGCCATACTCCCTTGCGGTGGGACGAAGAGGGGCGGGGGCCACCCCGGAAAATCCTCACGAAGTCGGGCCGCCAACATTACCCCAGGCGGCCGGCCGCCGCAACAGGGGAAAAGCGGCGGAAATCAGTCCCGGGGGAAGACTTCGAGGAGTCCCCCGGGGGTCCGTGCGCGGCGCAACCCTGACAGGAAGCCCGGCTCCTTGAACAGGCGTCCCAGGCGGGCCAGGACCCTGAGCATCAGGCGCGGTTCGCGTTCGGGCACCACGATCACGAAGAGCAGGTCGACCGGATCCCCCCCGTCCGCCGCGGGCAGCGGTTCGGCGAGGGTCGCCACGGCGAGGTGCAGGGCCGCGACGCGGGTCGTACGCACGTGGGGCACGGCGACGCCCCGTCCGACGACCGTGTCCGACTCGGCCTCGCGGGCCAGGACGTCGTGGACGAGGCCCTCGGCGTCGTCCACGGCGGCTGCCGCCGCCAGGGTGTGCGTGACGCCGGCGACGGCGTCCTCCAGGGTGGGGTACGAGACGCCCGGCAGGAGCGCCCCGGGAGGGATGTGGTCACGCAGGAACATGCCCCCATATTTAATGCCCGGAAGCGGCTCAGTCCAGGGAGAGGGCGATGCCGCAGGTGGCGAAGAAGACGAGGGTCAGTTCCGGGTCGCCGAAAGACCAGTCGAAGAACCCGGACACGAAGACGGCCGTCCACACGCCCAGGGCGGCCGCGATCCAGACCGGGCGCAGGGGCGGGGCGCGGCCCACGTGGCGCCCGAACACCTTGTGCCGCCGCCACAGCCGCACGCAGAGGGCCAGCATGAACCAGCTGCCCAGCACCAGCCCCGGCACGCCCCAGATCACCGCCAGCATCACGGGATTCGAGTGCAGGTGGGGCATGGCCACCTCGCGGCCGCCCGACATCACGAAGATCGGCGAATACTCCCTGAGGCTCCGGTCGCCGACGCCGGTCACCGGGTGGGCCTTGACCAGATCCAGGCCCTGCTCCCAGAGGGCGAAGCGCTGCACGTTGGTGCGGAAGGTCGGATCGGCGATGGTGCGGAGGCGTTCGCGGTAGGCGTCGGGGCCCAGCACGAAGATCAGGACGACGACGCCCGCCAGCAGCAGCACCAGCCGCTTGCGGCGCAGGGCCACGGTCACGGCCGCGCCCGCCATGAAGCCCAGCCAGGCGCTGCGGCTCTGGGTCATGACCAGCGCGGCGAGCAGCGGCGCCATGGCGACCCCGGCGAGCAGCCGCAGCCGCCAGCCCCGGCCGTGGATGATCCAGGCCAGGGCGGTCACGGCGGAACACATCACCAGCCAGCTGCCGGTCATGGTGCTGTGCTGGATCATGGTCAGGCGACGCGAGAAATCGCCGGGCAGCCAGGCCTCGGTGACGATGGTGTAGACGCAGTTGACGACCGCTCCCGCGAGCAGGGCGATCAGGAAGACGGCCCGGCGGCGCTCGCCGCACACGTGGCGGGCGCAGAGCCAGAGGGCGGTGAAGAGGTAGAAGCGCCGCGCGAAGATCAGACTCTCGCCCGGGTGCGGCGAGAAGGGGATCATGGCCAGGGCCCAGCCCGCCAGCAGCGCCGCCGGCAGCTCCACCCCCGTGGCGACCAGGCGGTCGCGGCCGGAGAGCCAGCGCAGCAGTGACCACAGCAGGGCCACGCCCAGCAGGATCTGGCTCACGGCCACCGAGAGTTGGGACGCGGCCGCCATCAACGCCAGGGCGCCGAAGATCGGCCCGTCGTCGCGCAGGCTGTCGCGCCAGGTCGTCAACACGGCCTCCCACCGGAAGAGGGATCACTCCGTGCAGAGTGATCCCTCGGCGCCCTACGGGCAACAACTATAACGAGACGACGCCCGCCACCCGGTCCGCCAGGCCCAGGAAGGCCTCGCGCGACGGGCTGTCGCCGGCCTCCACCACGGGCGAGCCCGTGTCGCCGCCCACGCGGGTCTCGGGATCGAGCGGGATTTCCGCCAGCAGGGGCAGGCCGAACTGCTTGGCGACGGCGGCGCCGCCGCCCTGGCCGAAGATGTAGTAGGCCTTGTCGTTGTCCGGGCAGTGGAAGTAGCTCATGTTCTCGACCACGCCGGCGACGGGCGTGTCCACGTGCCCGAACATCTGGATGCCGCGGCGCACGTCGGACAGCGCCAGCTCCTGGGGCGTGGTGACCATCACCACGCCGTCCACGGGCACCTGCTGGACCAGCGTGAGCTGGGCGTCGCCGGTGCCGGGCGGCATGTCGACCACCAGGTAGTCGAGCTCCTCCCACATCACGTCCTTGAGGAACTGACGCACCGCGGCCATGACCATCGGTCCGCGCCAGATCACCGCCTGGCCCTCGGGCACCAGCATGCCCATGGACACGCACTGCAGGCCGCGCGCCTGGACGGGCACGATGCCCTCGCCCTCGAGCACCTGCGGCGCCTCCTCGGTGCCCAGCATGGTGGGCAGCGACGGACCGTAGATGTCCGCGTCCATCAGGCCGACCCGGTGGCCGCGCGCCTTGAGCGCCAGCGCCAGGTTCACCGCCACGGTGGACTTGCCGACGCCGCCCTTGCCGCTGGCCACCGCCACGATGCGCTTGACGCCGGGCAGGCTCGCCCGGTCCTGCCAGGGATCGGGACTGGCCGCGGCGTGCCCGTGGTCGTGGGGCTGTTCCGCGGGTTCGTGGATGTCGACGTCGACGTTGGTGACGCCGGGCATCGCGACCAGCTTCTCGCCGATCAGGCGCACCACGGCGTCGATGGTCTCCTGCTTCTCGGAGGTGTGCTTGACGACGACCGTCACGTCGCCGCCGTCGATCCGCACGTCCCCGACCAGGTCGATCTTGACGATATCGACCTTGGTTCCCGGCACGATCACTTCGCGCAGGGCCTCGCGGACGGACTCGGGACTGAGATTCTGATCGGACACGGGCATGCCTCCGTAGTATGGTGGACCCGGCGTGGAAGACCGCGCGGGGGGAACAAAGGTACGTGCGAAAGCTAACGGCAGTCATGATCGTCCGCAACGAGGAAGACGCCCTGCCGGCCTGCCTGGCCAGCCTGGCGGGCGTGGCCCAGGAGCTGGCGGTGGTGGACACCGGCAGCGAGGACGGCACCCTCGCCCTGCTCGAGCAGGAGGCCGCCGGCCGTCGCTTCGCGCGGGTCGAGATCCGGCGCGCCGGGTTCGCGGACTTCGGCAGTGCCCGCCGCCTGTCGGTCGAGGCGGCCCGCACCGAATGGCTGCTGTGGATCGACGCCGACGAGCGCCTAACCCCCGAACTGCGCGACGAGCTGCGCTGCCGCCTCGGCGACGGCAGCCTCGAGGTCCACGACCTGTGGAGCCTCCCCTTCGACACCTTCGTCCTGGGACGGCGCATGACCGGCCGCGAGCTGGCGGGCCAGCGCCACGTCCGCCTCTTCCGCGCCGGCGCCGCCACCATCTCCTCCTCGCCCGTGCACGAGGGGCTGGTCGCCGCCGACGGCGCCACCACCGGCCATCTCGCCGGGCGGGTCGAGCATCACACCATGACCAGCTGGCGGGATTACCTGCGCAAGACGGCCCAGTACGCGGATCTGGAGGCCGGCACGCGCTCGCGCGCCTACGCCCTGCTCCACCTGCCGGTGGCGTTCGTCGCCACCTTCTGGCGCCAGTACGTCCGCCGGGGCTGCTGGCGAGACGGCTGGCCGGGCTTCGTGTGGGCCTTCACCTCGGGCGTGGGCACGAAGCTGCGCGACTGGCGGACGTTGACCCGGCCCGCCGGTCGAAATCCTTGAAATCGATTCTCATCGGAGATAATAATCGTCCAGGACAGCGCCCCGCCCGCTTCTTCAGGGAACAGGAGACCGACATGAACCCCTCGCTCAGGAGACTCGGCCTCGTTCTGACCATCCTGGCCGTCCCCTGCCTCGCGGCGGCCCAGACGGCCACCTTCGAGTTCACCGCCGACTTCCCGGCCATGGCCGACCACTGGCCGGACCTGGACGCCTGGGTGGGCACCGCCGACGACCTGATCGACGGCACCCCGTCCGACACCTGGGCCTCCGCCCCCAATCCCGGCACCTACACATACAACGCCTTCGACTTCGGCGGCGGCCTGACCGATCCCGGCATGCCGGCCGGATTCATCGCCATGACCTTCGTCATCGGCACCGTCGACGTGGACATGGCGGTGGCCCGGGGGCTCTCGCCGTCGGACCCGCTCATCCTCGACATCGACGTGACCTCCGGCACCGAGCCCTTCCCCGGCCACGGTCCCTACGCCGCCGAGTTCAACAACACCACCGGCAGCTACGACCTGGGCACCGGCGCCCTGTCGCTCACCACCGACTTCACCGCGACCCTGAACGGCGGCCAGGATTCCGCGTGGGAGCCGATGGTCCTCACGGGCGAAGCCTTGGGTGATCGAGGAGGCGGACTACGGCACGGCCACCGGCCACGCCTACCTGGACGACGTGGTGATCCCCGTGGCCCAGGCCGAGGGTGCGGCCCGCGTGTTGTACATGCAGGGTTCGGGGACCATCCCCCACGCCGTGAACTGGAGCTGGGGGGACATGCCCTTCATCGCCGTGATCGTGGCCCTGGACGACTCGGGCGTGCCCAACGAGAGCGCCACCTGGGGCGACGTGAAGTCGCTCTACGGCGCGCGGTAGACGCGAGGCTGGGCTCTTCGGAGCCCGGCTCCCGCTCACATGTTGTAGCCCATCCCCACGATCTTGTGGCACTTGGGGCAGCAGTAGACCCGGTGGGTGCTGAACCAGCCGCTGTTGACGAGTACCAGGTTCTCCAGCTTCGCCTCGCAGAACGGGCAGACCGGCTTGATGTCCTTCTTCTCCACCTTGACCATGATCCCTCCTCCCCCGGACGCGCGGCCCGGACGTCGACAACAGGCTTGCAACTCCCCGACGGACCCAGCGTAAATCATGTGTCCGCGTACCGGTACCCCGAAACCTGGAGCGTCCGCCATGAAGAAGATATCCGGCCTGCTGATCGCCGTGATCCTGCTCTGCGCCCCCCTCGCCCAGGCCGATGATCCCGCCGCGCCGGTGATCCGCAACGGCGCCGAGCCCGCCGAGGGCCTCGAGGTGCTGCGGCTCGAGGAGATGTGGCGCGCCGGCGGAGAGGACGACGACGTCTTCTTCGGGCACATCTTCCGCGCGGAGGGCGACGCCGACGGCAACGTCTACCTGCTGGACACCCAGCTCAGCGAGGTGCCGGTCTTCTCCCCCGACGGCGAGCACCTCAAGACCCTCAGCCGCGAGGGCGAAGGACCGGGCGAGACGCGCGGGCCGGTCGACCTGACCATGCTGCCCGACGGCAACCTCGGCATCCTGCAGCGCTTCCCCGGCATGATCGTCAAGATCGACCTCGAGGGCACGCCCCTGGGCAACTTCACCGTGGGCGACGCGACCGAGGGCGGCTTCAACTCCCTGTTCACGGGCCGCTGCCGGGGCGGGCACCTGATGATGATGGGCCAGCAGGCGACCATGGGCGACGGTTCCCAGACGCGCACCTGGTTCGTCTCCCGCTTCGACGCCGAGGGCAAGGAGCTGCACCGCCTGTGGACCCGCACCAGGGTGATCGACTTCACCCGGCCGGTGATCCGCGAGCTGGACATCCTCGACCCCGCCATCTTCGGCTCGACCGTCGGCCCGGACGGGCGCGTCTACGTCGCGACGCAGCAGGACCGCTACGCCATCGACGTTTACGGCCCCGACGGCAAGCTCTCCCACGTGATCGAGCGCGACTTCGAGCCGCGCGAACGGCTCGACCTCGAGACGGGCCGCATCCAGGCCGTCTTCGACGTGTGGGCCAGCAACAATCCCGCCGGCATCGAGACCCACGTCGAGAGCGTGGCCGCCACCATCACCAACCTCCACGTGGACGACGCCAACCACCTGTGGGTCGAGAACAGCCGCAGCGGCGAGACCGGCCCCGAGGGAACCCTCCTCGCCTTCGACGTCTACGATCCGGACGGGCGCTTCCTCAGGCAGGTGGCCCTGCTCGGCGAAGGCGATCCCCTGGACGACCGGCTCTTCTGGGCGCGCGACGACATGGTGGTGCTGGTCAAGGGCGCCATCCCGGCCATGTACGCCAGCATGGCCGGCGGCCAGGCCGAGAACGAGGAGGAGGGCGAACTGGACGAGATGGAGGTGGTCTGCTTCAGGATCCCCCGCTAGGCGGTAGCCGCGCCCCCTGAAGGTGTGATATCATTGTGGGCGGCCCCCGACACGACCTGGAGGATCACCTTGCGCAACACCGTCCGTCTGCTCGCCGCCCTGGCCGTGTCCGCCGCCGTCGTCGCCTCCGGCAATCCCCCGCCCATTCCCCTGCAGGCCGCCTTCGAAGCGGCCGGTCCCCAGGACGACTACGACCGCTACCTGACGCTGACTACCGGGCAGGTGTACTCCGGCGGCCTGATGATCGGCCCCACCTGGGACGAGGACCGCACGCTCTTCGTGGACGACGAGCAGGGGCTCGACGTGATGATCGAGGGCAACGGCGCCATCCTCGACCTGCAGGGACAGCAGATCAGCATCTCCTTCTGCGGCAACCGGCTCGACATCCAGGACTGCATCATCCTCGACGGCGGCGTGCGCTTCCGCGGCGACGTGGCGGTCGGCATCGACCGCATCCCCGAGGGCTCGGTCCGCTACTGCACCTTCTACCGGCCCCACGACTTCGCGGTGCGCCTGGAGGGCGCGGGCGAGGGCGTCCTCCTGGAGCGCAACATCGTGGTCGACGCGATCGACACGGGGCCGGACGGCCTCATCTGGACCGCGATCCCCGGCGCCAACCTGCCCACGGGCCTGGCCTTCGGCCTCACGGTGCAGGTGGGCACCTACGGCCTGGCCGACGTGGAGGACAACTGGACCTGGTTCAGGGATCCCGCGCTCAACGCGATTCCGCTCCGCCACTTCTGCCTGCTCTGCGAGTACGGCTGAACGATTCCCGCCGCTTGGCAGGGGGCCGGGTCGCCCCCGAACGACAACGTCATCGGTGACGATCCGGGCCTGGTCGATCCCGAGGGCGGCGACTTCACTCCCATGCGCGCCACCGAATACGGGTGCCGCGTCATCCCCGATCCACCGGCCGGCGGACCGCGGGCCGCCACCGGCCGCGCCCTCGCCGCGACGACGCCGGACGCCCGGCCCGGCACCGCGTCGCGCGCCGGCGGCGCCATCACCGAGGATACCGTGTGGGACGCGGCCGTGGTGACCGTTACCGACGACGTCGTCATCTCCGGCGGCGCGACGCTGACCGTGGCCTCCGGCGTCCGGATCGAGTTCACGGGCTACCACGGCCTGCTGATCACCGACGGCGCGCTGCAGGCGGCGGGCAAGGTCGACGACCGGATCGTCTGGACCACCGCCTTCGAGCAGTCCTTCGACGTGTCCCAGTCCACCTTGGGCTGCTGGAACGGGATCACCTTCCTGAACGTGCCCGCCGACGCGCCCCCCTCCTACCTGAACTGGAGCGTCCTGCAGTACGCCAAGGCCATACCCGGGCTGGGCCTCGACGCCCCGGGCCCCCGCGTGGGCGGCCGGGCGCCCGACGGCGCCGGCGGCGCCCTGCGCGTGGTGGGCCATTCGCAGCTCGAGGTGACCGGCAGCATCTTCCGCCGCAACTGCGCCGACCGCGGCGGCGCCGTGGCCATGCACTACGGCGGCGGCGTGCGGCTGGCCAACTCCCTGCTGGTGGACAACGTGGGCTGGAGCCGCGCCGGAGCCGTCTACGCCAGCTACGCCTATCCCCGGCTGGTGCACGACACGCTGGCCTTCAACCGCTGCGTCAATCCCGAGATCTTCGACCGCACCGCCGGCGCCGTCGACCACTTCCACGCCAAGCCCGACTACACGGGCTGCCTCGTCTACGCCAACGAGACCAACCACCACGAGCACCACGAGATACTCGAGGGCAAGTCCTACTACACGTCCTACTGCGACATCGCCGGCCTCGGGGACGGTTTCGGCTGCCTGGACGCCGATCCCCTGTACATCCAGCACGGACAGGGACGCCTCGCCGAACGCTCGCCCTGCCGCAACGCCGGCAGCTTCCTGCTGGTGGAGGACCTGCTGCCCGAGACCGACCTGGACGGCTACCCGCGACGGGAAGGCGTCGAGGTGGACATGGGCTGCTACGAGTTCACGCCCGCCACGGCGGCCGGCGGGGAAACGCCCGCGCTGGCCGCGGCGCCGCGCGCCTGGCCGAACCCCTGCAATCCCCGCACGACGGTGGCTTTCCGCACGGCGCGGCCCGGCCGCGCGCGCCTCGCCCTGCACGACCCGCGGGGACGCCTGGTGCGCACGCTCTTCGCGGGCGAGTTGCCGGCCGGGGAGCACGCCGTGGACTGGGACGGTCTGGACGACGGGGGGCGGGACGCGGCCTCGGGCACCTACCTGATCCGGCTCGACGCGGACGGCGGGATGCGCGTGGGCACGCTGACGCTGGTCCGCTGAACCGGGCCCTACATGGCCTCGTCGAACTCGGCGCGGTACTTCACGATGCCCTTGACGCCCTCCATGGCCGTCTGGTCGTAGACCACGGCCATGAAGGCCTCGCCGGGCACGTCCTCCCACTGGCAGGTCAGGCCGAGCCGCGCGGCGATCTCGAAGCCGAAGCGCGGGTAGAAGTCCGGGTGACCGACCACGATCACGAAGGGGCAACCCCGCGCCTTGAGCTGGGTCAGGCCGTGCTCGACCAGTTTGGAGCCGACGCCCTGCCGCTGGTGGTGGGGGTCCACGGCCATGGGCGCCAGGCCCATGCCCTTGACGGTATCGCCCTCGTCGTCGATCAGGGCGGGCGTGAAGAGGATGTGGCCGACGACCCGACCGTCTTCCTCGGCCACCAGGGAGAGGGCGTCGGGACAGGTCATGCGCAGCTTGTCGACGAGATCCGCCTCTTCCGAGCGCTCGAAGGCCAGCTCGTTGATCAGGCGCACCGTGGGAATGTCATCCGGCTGTTCGCGTCGAACGTTGATCATGGCGTCACCTCCCGGTCGGTCATGTGTGCGTCGGCCTCAACATCAGCTTACGGAAAAAAGATCCCCGCCGGACCCCGGCGCCGCCAGCATACACGTCCCGGGACCCCGCGGCGAGGACGCAGCCGCCCGCCTCAATCCCCCGCCGGGGACGCGAGGAGCTCGCTGATCCCGGCCAGGTGGTGATCGTCGTGCTCGGCGGCGAAGACCATCAGATCCAGCACGCGCATGGGCTGGTCCAGGCGCGGGTGGCGCGCCGCGCGGGCGATCTGCGCGTCGGTGAGGGCCTCCAGCCGCGCCACGAAGTCCGCGCGCACGGCCCGGAAATCACCCAGCACGGCGGCCGGCTCCCGGGCGTTGAAGTCGGATTCGTCGGTGGCCCGGTTGCTCATGTCGGCGGGCGTCAGCTCGTCCAGGCCGGCTGCGAAATCGTCCAGGCGGGCCAGCCACAGGCCCTCCACCACGGCCAGGTGGCCCACGATCTCCAGCAGCGACCAGCCCTCGCCGGGCTTGCGCCGCATCCGCGCGGGCGACAGGGGAACCAGGCGTTCCTCGAGGCGGGCCGGGGTGCCGCGCAGGCGCTCCAGCACGTTGGGAAACATCTCGACCGGCAGGTCGAAGACGAAGGCGCGGTCGATCCAGAGGGGCTTGCGTGGCATGAGGATCCTTCCGGACGGGGTGGGCGGCCGTGCCGTCTAGGCCCGTTTGCGGCCCCGGAAGATCCCGCCCAGGACCAGGACGACTGCGACGATCGTGAGCCCGGCAAGGACGTGGTCCGGCTCGGTGAGGTGGTGCTCGAGGCCGTGGCCGCGGGCGGGGTTGCCGTGTCCCGGGTGGGCGGCCGCGCCGCGAGTGATCGCGAGGACCGTGGGCACGATGAGATGGAACCTGCGCATGTCGCCTCCTGTGTGGGTCGGCGAACAGTATAGCACACTGTCGCGGCCGGATGTACCGCGGGAATCAATCCAGGTACACGAAGGCCGGCGGCGGGAAACCGTTGAAGCGCGTCGACTCGGCGAAGGTGTAGGCCCCCATCCCCCCCGCCACCAGCAGGTCGTCCAGGTGCATCTCCGGTAGCCGGGCGGTGCAGGTGCGGCCCTCGCCGTCGCGGGAGAAGACGTCGATGCAGTCGCAGGTGGGGCCCGCCAGCACGTAGTCGCGGGGCGGGCCGCCGCTCAGGGCGCGCAGGGGGTAGGCCTGCTTGTAGAGCACGACCTCCAGGAAACTGCCGAAGACGCCGTCGTCGAAGTAGAGCCAGTCGCGGCCGTCGCGCGTCGATTCGGAGATGACCTTGGTGACCAGGGCCACCGCGTCGCCGACCACGGCGCGGCCGGGCTCGGCCACGAGCTTCACGTCCGGATCGAAGAGCGCCTCGTAGTGCCCGGTGATGGCCGCCCCCATGGCCGCGATGTCGAAGTCCTCGTCGCCGTAGCGCACGGGAAAGCCGCCGCCGATGTCGACCATCTCCAGGCGCAGGCCCGCCGCGGCCGCCCGGTCGAAGATGTCGCGCACCGTGTCGAGGGCCTCCAGGTAGCGTTCCACCGCCAGGCACTGGCTGCCCACGTGGAAGCTGACGCCGCGGGGATCCAGGCCGGCCTCGCGGGCCGCCAGCAGCAGGGGCAGCGCGTCGTCGGGCTCGGCGCCGAACTTCTCGCTCAGCCGGGCCACGCTGCCCTCGTTGGAGACCCGGATGCGCACGTGCACGTGGGCGCCCGGCGCGTGGCGGGCGATCTGGGTGATCTCCGAGGCGTTGTCGAAGGTGAAGTCGTCCAGGCCCACGGCGGTGGCGTGGGCGATGTGCCGCGGATCCTTGACCGTGTCGGCGAAGATGAGATCGCGACGCGCGTCGGCGCCGGCGGCCAGGGCGGCGGCGATCTCCCCCCGGGAGGCCACGTCGAAGCCGGCGCCGATGCCGGCCAGAGCCTCCAGGATGCCGGGGTGGGGGTTGGCCTTGACCGCGTAGAAGAGCTTGACCGCTGGCAGGGCGGCGTCCAAGCGGCGGTAGTTCTCGACGATCTGCTCGCGGCTGACCACGTAGATGGGCGTGCCGTGCTCGCGGACCAGATCCTCGAGGACGGTGTCGGGAAGATCGTGGGGATTCATGCGCGCTCTTTCGTGGAGATGGTCGTTGGCGGCAGTATCGACCATCACGGCGGGATTGAGAAGGCCGCTTTGGGGCTCGGTCAAGGTGCGGGTACGTCCGTCCGGGCTGCGGCGTCCTCGAGTTGCCGCACGATGCCCACGTGCTCCCTCTCGGCCGCGATTTCGGCGGCCGTCCGGCCCGCGTCGTTCCGGATCCCCGTATCGGCGCCGGACGCCAGCAGGTGCTGCACGACGACGGCGTGACCGTTCGCCGCGGCGACCATCAACGCCGTGTTGCCGTCCCGACCGGGGAGGGCGGTATCGGCGCCGGCCTCCAGCAGGACGGACACGACCAGTGCGTGACCGCTCTCCGCCGCCAGATGGAGGGCCGTGTCGCCGTGGTCCAGGCGCAGGTCCGCGTCCGCGCCGGCCTCCAGCAGGACCCGGGCCGCGTTGGCGTGACCGTTGCGGGCGGCGGCCGACAGGGCCGTCTCCCGCCGGATCACGAGGGTGTTGGGATCCGCCCCGTCTGCGAGCATCTCCTGCAGCGTGACGACGTCTCCCGCGGCCGAGGTGAGCACGATCGCATCATCGGCTTCCGGTGAACAGCCACAGAGCCAGAGAGATGCGGCTGTCGCCAGCATGAGCATCGTTTTCAAGCGCATGATCGTCCTTTCCGGTCCAGGCAACGCCCTGGCGATCAGTGCTGGCGTGCAGCACCGTCCGTCTGCAGCGCCTGATCGAGCCGCTCGCCCTCGCCCGCCGGGAACCTGATCGTCGTCCCCGCGGGGATGACGACATGGTCGACGTGTCCGGTCAACAGCGGGTCATCGACCACGCAGTGGAGGTGTGTCCGCGAGCCCTTATGCGTGAAGACACCCTGGTCGCGGCTCGAGTAGAAACCGACGAGTGTGGCCGAGACACGATCGTATTCGCCCCCGACCGCGGCCGCGAGATGATCCTCGTGCGAAGTCCCTCCGTCGCTCAACCGACGCCCGTCGATCACGTGCCACCGGAGATCCTCGAAGTCGCCCTGCAGAAGGAACGGAAACCGCGCCTCGAGGCTCATCCCCGCAGCACTCGCGAGCCGGCCGATCTCCTCGTCGAGTTCCTCGAACCGGATGGCCTTCTCCGTGCTGACGCCGCGCCACGCGGGGACCTCGGCCACCACGAGCAGGGTAGCCCCGGCGTCGCTCCGGGAGAGCGTCTCGGTCCGCGTTTCTTCCGCACCAAGGGGGTAGGCGAGAAACAGCTTCCCACCGACGATCGTGATCTCCCCGGAAAGGTCGGCGAGCGCACCGACCGCGTAGAGATCCGGATTCGGGAGCATCTCGTCCAGCGTCACCATCACCCCGGTCTGCCCCTCGTGGAACATGGCGCGGAGCGCCCCGTGCACCCGCACTTCTCCGTTCCACGGGTGGGTATCGCTCGCTGTGACATCTTCACTACTCGCGATCCCTCCGAGCAATACCCACAGCAGGATCGTGATCTTGATTCGGTGCATGCATGTTCCTCTCAACTTGTCGGCCCGGCGCTGGTTTCAGCAGGTGCAAGCGCCTGATCAGGTGCCATCGTCCCACAAGAATAGGTAGTGAAACACAACTACCTGCCGGTTTGATACTGAGCATCCAGTCGAATGAACCGAACGCACCATTCTCCATTTACCTCGGACATATCCGACCGCACAAGTGACTCATCTAGATTATGACGCCTCACGTTGTAGAACATGGACACGGTTTCGGGCACACCTGTCCAAGATAACTTTCTAACCGAGGTATGAAGATGCCCTTCGGCA
>CAZTWK010000005.1:0-113755 GCA_964617805.1 uncultured Fibrobacteraceae bacterium
CCGCCGCCCAGGCCCTCGACTTCCGCGACTTCGACAAGGGCAAGGGCGTGACCGCCGGCCGCGACGAGGTGCGCAAGCACGTCGAATTCCTGGACGTGGACCGTCCCCTGCACACCGACCATACGGCCATGAAGGCGCTGGTGGGGTCGTGGGACATCCTGAACGCGGTGGAGGCCGAGGTGGGCAGCCTGGGCTGACATCGTCCCGAGTCGGCAGAATCGACCCGCCCTATCCGGGGCGGGTCGTTTTATGGGTGCCATATGTGCTATAGTTGAAAATAGCGTCGTCATTGAAGCCCCCCATTTATCATCACGACACCTTGGGTCGGACTCCTGTTCGTTACATGCCCCGCGGCCCATAGCGATTGGATCCCGCCATGATGCGCATGCTCGCGCCGATCCTGCTCGCGGCCCTCGCACCCGCGGTCTCGACAGCGGCCATCATCGACGTGCCGGGCGATCAACCGACGATCCAGGAAGGTCTCGACGCGGCGGCCCACGGGGACACCGTACTCGTGGCCGACGGCGTCTGGACCGGTCCGCTCAACGTGGACCTGGACCCCGCCGGCAAGCCGCTCCTGATCGCCTCGGCCTCCAACGACACGGCTCTGTGCCGGATCGACTGCCAGGGGTCCGCCGGGGATCCCCACCGGGGGTTCTGGTTCCACTCGGGCGAGGATTCGACGACGGTCGTGCGGGGATTCACGATCGAGAACGGGTGGGCCGACAGCGGTGGCGGCGCCGTGCTTTGTGACGGAGGGTCGCCGAAGCTCGTCAATTGCCGGCTCGCCTGGAACGAATCCCCGTTCGGAGCCGGGCTCTGCGTCGGGAAGCAGACCACTTGCGTGGTGGATTCGTGCGCCATCGCCGAGAACATCGGGGACGGCGCGTACGTGGACATGTGGTCCGTCCTCCACACCCGCAATAGCGTTTTCACGTGTAACCGGGGCGACGGTCTAGACACGTCCGAGGGGTGGGACGGACCATACTATTTCGTGATCGCCGATTGCGGGTTCACCCACAACGACGGGCACGGCATTCACAACCGCTCCACGGTCACCGAGCTGTGCATATCCGACACGACGCTCTCCGACAACGGGGATTGGGGGATGTGGTCCTGGAACGGCGACTACATCGGCACGCGCGCCCAACGCTGCGTCGTCCAGCGGAACGGGAGAGGGGGGTTGTGGCTCTACGACTACGGGAGCAGCGTCCACGAGACGGACGTGTCGGGCAACCGGGGGCCCGGGATCATGGTGTCCGCGGCCTCTGGTATCGATTTCTCGGATTGCGACGTGTACGACAACGATGGCAGCGGGCTCGAAGTCATCGCCTTCGACGCTGGATCCGGTTGGGGTGATGCGACTGGGCCGAGGTCCGCTGGCATCCACGATTGCAGAATCCATGACAACGGTGGCCACGGCGTGTTTCTGGGCCTCTTCTTCATCGTGAGCCTGGATGCCTGCTCGATCCGGGGGAATGCCCTGGGCGGCGTCGTGCTGATGGTCAACCAGGTCGGGAGCCTGATCCCGATGTCGATCTCCGGCAACACCATCGTCGACAACGGCGGCGACGGTCTGATCCTGGAGGTTGCGGCCGACGACCCGGTCCAGGTCACCAACAACATCGTCGCCCTGAACGCCGGCCGGGGCCTCGTGGCGGCGGGCGGCGACACCCTGGCGACGACCAACAATGACCTGTACGGCAACCAGACGGGGGATCTCGTCGTCGAGACGGGCACGACCCACGAAGGCGCCTGGGATTTCTCGTCCAATCCCCTGTTCGTGGATCTCGCCGCGGGCGACCTCACCCTCGCCGAGAACTCGCCCTGCCTGCCCGGCAACCACCCCGCCGGGTATCAGGGCGGTCTCGTGGGATCGCAGCCCCAGGGTGGCGGGCCCATGACCTATGCGCCCGCCCAAGTGGCGCTGGCGCCGGACGGACTGGGCCGCCTGCACCTGGGACAGTCCCTCGCTCTGCAGATGACGATCCTGGACGCCGGCGGCACGATCATTCCCGACGAAGGCGTGGCGCCGACGCTCTCGGCTATGCCCGGCGCAGGCGCCGTTTCGCCGCTGACACTCTCAGTGGATACTGATTGGGTGTGGTCGGCGACCTACACCGCGGGCCAGACCGTCGCCCTGGACACGCTCGTGGCCTTCGACCCCGAATGCGTCTCCCAAACTCACGACACCCTGCGGATCGACGTCACCGACACCGCGATCATCCGCGCCGTGAACGACATCCCCGACGACCAGGGGCGGCAGGTCCGCTTGATCTGGGATCGCGACCTGCGCGACGACCCGGACAGCGTCGTCCCGATCACCCAGTACGTGGTGTGGCGTCGCGTCGATGACGTGCGGGCCGTGTCGAACCGCCCCGTCGTCGCGTTCCCCACCGCCGCGGACGCGAAGGCCGGCGACGATCCGCCGTTCTGGCGGCACCGGGACGCCCTCTGGGAGCCCGTGGGTCCCGCGGTGCCCGCCATGTTGTGGGAGACCTACGCCAGCACAGTGCCCACGCTCGCCGACAGCACCGTGCACGGCGTCGCCTACAGCGTCTTCCAGGTTTCCGCCCACACGCTGCAGCCCCACGTCTTCTTCGTCTCGGCGCCGGACTCGGGCTATTCGGTCGACGATCTCGAGCCGGGGCCGCCCGTGGATCTCCTGATCGACTACGCCGCGTCCGGCAACACCCTGGTCTGGCAGCCGCCGGAGGATCCCGACGTGGAGGGCTTCCTCGTCCACCGGTCCGGCCAGCCCGGATTCGAGCCGGGGCCGGACACGCTCGTCCACGCCACGGGCGGATCGTCGTGGCACGACGACGCACCGGATCCCTGGTCCCGGCACTACGCGGTCGTGGCGGTGGATTTCGCGGGGAATCCGAGCCGGCCCGCCTACCCTGTCTCGACCACCGGTCTGTCTTCAGCGGCTCCGCCTTCGCGAAGCCGCCTGCTCGCGGGACGTCCGAACCCGTTCAATCCCCGGACCACGGTGCATTACCATCTCGGGACGACGGGACACGCGTCCCTGCGGATCCACGACCTGCAGGGGAAGCTCGTGCGCACCCTGGTGGAGGCCCGATTGCCGGCGGGAGATCGATCGGTCACCTGGGATGGTCTGGACGGGAACGGCCGCGCGGTCCCGACCGGGATGTACGTCTGCCGACTGGTCTGCGCGGACGGCACGGACGTGATGAAGCTGCTCCTGGTGCGCTGAACCGGGTCCCGGACATGCAAGAGGCCGCTCTCGGCGAGAGCGGCCTCTTTCTTGCGGCCCCAGGGGGGGGGGAGGGGCCGCGATTGGGCCGGCCGGACGTGGTCGCGAGCGCCTGCAGGCCGCTCGCCGCCCGGCCGGATTCCGTTCCGGGCCGGCCCCGCGCTAGCGCAGGGCCGTGAAGAAGCGTCCCCAGCGCGGGCGCCAGCCGCGGTCGCGATCCACCGAGGCCAGGACGGCCGTGGCGCGTCCCGTGACGCTCTCGACCGGCGCGAAGCCGAAGAAGCGCGAGTCGAAGCTCTGGTCGCGGTTGTCGCCGGAGACGAAGACGTGCCCCGCCGGGACGGTCACCGGGCCAAAGTCGCGGGCCGACGGGCGGTCCGGCGTCAGCATCACGGCGTGGGAGCGGCCGGCCACGGTCTCGGTCAGGTGGCGGCGCTCGGCCGGGAAGTCGGGGGGCAGGGGCCAGCCGGGCGTCTCGCCCGGCGCGTATTCGGCCGGCACGCCGTCGATCAGCAGCACGCCGCCGCGCATGGCGACCACGTCGCCGGCCTCGGCGATCACCCGCTTCACCAGGCGCGAGCCGTCGTGGGGGGAGTCCAGCACGATGATCTCGCCCCGCGCGGGCTCGCCCCAGCGCTTGAGTTCCAGGTCGCTGAAGGGCAGCTCGAGGTTGTAGGCCAGCTTGTTGCAGAAGATGCGCTCGCCCTCGTAGATGGTCGGCTGCATGGAGCCGGTCGGCACGTCGTACCAGTCGGCGACGGCCGAACGGAAGGTCAGCACGGTCAGCACCACCAGCAGGGTCGGCCACCAGCTGCGCCACAGGCGCTTCAATCTCTGTTTCGATCCCATGGGGTCCTCTCTCCGGTTGGTTGGGAACAGGTGTCATATACGCATGGTCGGGGCGGTGGTTCCCGATAGGGCCCCATCACGCACGAAACCCCGATCCTGAATGGACCGGGGTCTCGCTTGCGAAAGCCGGGACGGATCTAGTAGGTGATCTTCGGATCCATCGTGCTGGCCGCCGCGACCCACTTCTGGACCGTCGCCGAGGGAGGCGACGTGCGGGCGAGCTTCTTCTCGTTGTTCACTTCCTCCATCTTCGCGGCCAGGTTCTCGGCGTTGCGCGTGCGCAGCTCCTTGACCGTGTCCACGCCGGCGTTCTCGAGCAGCTCGGAGAACTGGGGCCCGATGCCGGAGATGCGCATCAGGTCGGCCCGGTTGGTCCACTTCAGGAGGGTGGACTCGCCCATGCCGGTGGAATCGGCCACGGACTTGCGGCCGGAAGGCGTGCAGCACTTGTCCAGCAGGTCATCGGTGGTGTCGATGCCTGCGGCCCCCAGCTTCTCGGCGTACGTGGGGCCGATTCCCTCGATTTCGTCGATCTTGTAAGACATTTCGTTCCCCCTTCGGGTTTCCGTTTGTTGAAGTCTGTCCCCTGACAGATCTCTCGGCCGAGCCGCCTCGAAAAGCGGTCGGAACTACGCTTCGGATCTCCTATCCCCTCGCTTGCGCCATCCTAGCGCAAAAGAGATCGATTTTCATCTGTATTCGCTGGGCGTCAGGATAGGAACGCCCGCCGAATACCGCAAACAGGCGCTTATTCGCCGCTACCGACGGTTTTACGCCAGTTGCGCAACTGGGTCGACGCCTCCTCGCGACCGCCCAGGCCGAAGGCCAGGCCGGCCGCCACGGCCACCGCCCCGAAGAGCAGGCCGAAGGCCAGATTGACGATCTCGTCGGCGAAGCCCATCTCGCGCAGGGCCATGGCGACGGTCAACACCAGCACCGCCCCCCGCGTGATCGACGCCAGCAGGGCGCTCTGGGGCGTGCCGGCGGCCCGCACGGCCCGCGCGGCCAGGTTGGCCAGCAGGACGCCGATGGTCAGGATCGCCAGTCCCATGAACACGTGGCCCGCGAAGGCCAGGAACTGCCCGGTCAGGGTCGAGACGGCCGCGAAGCCGAGCTGGCTCGAGGCCTCGGCCACGGCGAAGAGCATGATGGCCAGGTGGACCAGCTTGCCGGCCCAGGCCGAGGGCGCGGCGCCTCCCTCGGCGCTCCAGGACAGGCCGAGACGGGCCGGCAACCGGTCGAAGCCGACGCCGGCGAGGACGTTGGCCACGAGACCGGCGACGACCCGTCCGACCAGGTGCGAGAGGATCAGGATCAGCGAGGCCGCGAAGATGTGCGGCACGGCGCCGATCAGGGTGTCCAGCATGCGGCTGGCGGGGGCGGTCACGGCCTCCAGGGCCAGGGCGTTCAGGGCGGCCACGATCACCGGCACCAGGATCAGGGCGTAGACGACCGTGCCGATCACCGCGGAGAAGGGCGTGTCGCCCAGGGCCGAGGCCAGGCCCACGCGCTCGGAGAGCCGGTCGGCGCCGGCCGCGGCCAGCAGGCCGCTCGCGACGCGCTGGACGATGCGGGCCACGAACCAGCCCACCAGCAGGATCACCGCGGCGGCGAAGAGCTGGGGCAGGAAGCCCACGATGGACGCGACCATGTCCTCCACCGGCGAGAGCAGTCCGTTCAGGCCGAAGGCGCCCAGGATCGCCGGCAGGAAGAGCAGCAGGATCAGCCAGTAGGCGGTCTCGGCCAGGGAGCGGGCCACGGTGGGGGCCTCGTCGTCGGCCTCGTCGCCGCGCAGGCGGCGGTCCACGTTCAAACCCGTCAACAGCTTGGACAGCAGCATCTTGACCACGTTGGCCAGCACCAGGGCCAGCACCAGCAGCGCCGCGCCGCCCAGGATGTTGGGCAGGTAGCCCGTCACCTCGCCCAGCAGCTCGTTGAGCGGCTCGGTGATCAGCGTCAGGCCCAGGGTCTGGAACACGGCCACCAGCACGAAGAGCATCAGCAGGTAGAAGACGCCCTTGCCGATGCCCCGCGAGAGGTCGACGTCCTTCAGCTTGAGCCAGCCGGCGAGACGGTCGCCCAGCCCGGTGCGCCGCATCAGACCGCGCATGGCCGCGCCCACCGTGGTGGCGATCAGCCAACCCACCAGCAGGATGGCCAGCGCCGCCAGGATGCGGGGCGCGTGCAGGGCGATCGCGTCGCCGATCTGCGTGAGTATCTCGTTCATGATGTCCCCCGGTTTGAAGACTGGATTCGGGGCGGACCTGTCCGCCCGGTCGTGCTTCAGACACGGGTCGGGTCGGGTTGGTCACATGCGTTTTTTGCGGGAAACGGGAAATGCGGCTACAGTGACGGCATGTTCGTTCCGCCCACAGACCGCACGCGCCGCGCCGGCCTCGCCGCCTGTGGCCTGCTGCTGCTCCTCGCCCTGACGGGCCTGGAGACGGCCCACTTCCGCCATCACTACGACGAGGCGGCCGCCCACGCGGACGGCGACGGGCACCATCACCACGACGAGTGGGAATGCGCTGTCCTCCACACCGGCCTGCTGATCGAGGTCGCCTTCGAGGTCCCGGTGCCCGAGGCCCCGGCCGCGCGCCTGGCGCCCGAGTCGACCCGCGGCGGCCCGGCCGAACCCGACGTCCTCGCGAACGCGCCCCGCGCCCCGCCCCGCACCTCCTGATTCCGCATCCGTCACACGAAGATGTCTTGGACGGGCGACTCCGCTCGCCGTCCGGAATCAAGGAGACACGATGAAGACCTTGACCATAACGATCGTGGCGATGCTCGCCCTGACGAGCGTCGCCGGCGCCGAGTCGTCCAGCACCGCCACCGGCGTCTCGCGCCTGATGAACCCCGCCGTCAGCCTCAACGCCCTCTTCCTGGGCGAGCTCGCCCAGGACGTGGGCGACGCCAACCGCCTCGCCATCCAGGAGGCGGAGCTGCAGCTCACCTCCGTGGTCGATCCCTTCTGGACCGCCGACATGGTGGTGGCCTGGCACGAGGAGCACGAAGAGCACGAGGATGAGCATCACGATGAAAAGGCCGAAGACGCCCACGGCGCCGCCCACTTCGTCACCGACATCGAGGTGGCGACCCTGCGCAGCACCGCCATGCCCGCCGGCCTCGGCCTGACCCTGGGCAAGTTCCACCTGCCCTTCGGCAAGCACGCCCGGCTGCACACACACCAGTATCCCTTCGTGCGCGCGCCCATCGCCGTGCAGTCCTTCCTGGGCGACCACGGCCTGACCGACGTGGGCGTCTCGCTCGACGCCACGGTGCCGCTGCCCTGGTGGAGCGAGGTCATCGTCTACGGTGTGGACGGACGGGCGGAGATCTTCGACGGGGAGCACCGCGATCTGGCCTATGGCGCGCGGTGGAACCACCTCTGGGACCTGAGCGACGACGCGACCCTCGAACTGGGCGGGTCGTATCTGACCGGTCCGGCGGGTGGCTACGAACGATTGAACCGCACCGGCTTCGACCTGACCTTCAAGTGGGTCGACGCCGATCGTTCCCACGGTCCCGATGCGACCGCGACCCTGGAGGTGATCCTGCCCGAGACCGAGGAGCACCTGGATGCTCCGTACGGCTACTACGGCCACGTCACGGCACGCATGCATCGGAACTGGTGGTTCGGGATCGGCGCGGGCGCGGCCCGAGTCGTGGCGAGACATGAAGGGCTCGACTACACCTTCCTGGGCTTGACCGACTACAAGGAGATAAAGGGCAACATCGTCTTCGCCCCCAGCGAGTTCAGCGCCCTGCGCGCCGAGGTCTCGGACCTGGAGGGCGACCTGCGCGTGTCGCTGCAGTGGAACTTCACCATCGGGTCGCACCCGGCCCACCTGTACTAGGAGGCGGCCATGCGTACGCATGCATGCATCTTCGCGGCCGCCCTCCTGTTCGGCTTCGCCGCGCCCGCGGCGGCCGAGCTCAAGGTCGTCGCAACGCTGACCGACCTGGGCCGCGTGGCCGAGGCGGTGGGCGGCGAGGACGTGTCGGTCGATGTGCTCTGCCCCGGCAGCCGCGATCCGCACTACCTGCCGGCCAAGCCCTCGCTGGCGCGCAAGCTCGGCAAGGCGGATCTGCTCTGCTACAACGGGCTGGAGCTGGAGATCGGCTGGCTGCCCCTGCTCATCGACAAGGCCCGCAACCCACGCGTGCGGCCCGGCGCGTCCGGCGACCTGGACTGCTCGGCGGCGGTGGGCCATCCCCTGGAACTGCACCACGGGCATCTCGACCGGGGGCAGGGCGACGTCCACCCCCTGGGCAATCCCCACTACACCCAGGACCCGCGCGTGATGATCGGCGTGGCGCGGCTGATGGCCGAGCGCATGGCCGCGCTCGACCCGCCCCGCGCCGGGGCCTACCGCGCGCGCGCCGAGGCCTTCGCGGGCGAGGTCGAGAAACGGCTGCCCGGCTGGGAGGCCCGCGCCGCCGCCGTGGGCGAGCGCCCGGTGATCGTCTACCACCGCAACTGGTCCTACCTGGCCGACTGGCTGGGCCTGAACGTGGTGGCGGAGATCGAGCACCGGCCCGGCATCTCCCCCTCGCCGCGGCACGTGCAGGAGGTGATCAAGCTGGGCCGGACCCTGGAGGCGCCGGTGGTGGTCGCCGCCACCTGGGACCACATCGACGTGGCCAAGGAGGTGGTCGAGCGCATCGACGCGCCGCTGGTCGTGCTGCCCGCCTACTGCGGGGCCCTCGAGGGCACCGACGACTACTTGGCGTTCGTCAGCCGCATCATCGACGAGTTGCATGCGGCGACGGGGGGTGAGTGAACATGTCCGACTTCTGGGAGATGATGGCCGTCCCCCTGCTGATGTCCCTGGTCCTGGTGGCCATGCACGCGCACCTGGGCTTCCACGTGGTCAAGCGGGGCGTGATCTTCGTGGACATCGCCCTGGCCCAGGTGGCGGCCTTCGGCGTGGCGGTGTCACTGCTGCTGGGCGGGGAAGTGGGCACCGACACGACCTGGATGGTCGCCCTGGCCAGCACCTTCCTGGGAGCCTGGCTCATCTCGCGCACGCGCGCGCGGCGGGAGACCGTGCCGCAGGAGGCCTACATCGGGATCATCTACGTGGTCTTCAGCGCGGCCATGCTGCTGGTGTTGACCCAGGTGCCCCACGGCGGGGAGGAGATCCGCCATCTGCTGGTCGGCGCCATCCTCTGGACCTCCTGGGGCACGCTTCTGAAGACCGCGGTCCTCTACGCCGTGCTCGGGGTGCTGCTGTGGGCGTGGCGCCGGCCCCTGCTGCGCATCTCGACGGATCCCGAGGGCGCCCGCCGCGAGGGGCTGAGCCTGCGGCGCTGGGACATGGTCTTCTACGCCGTCCTCGGCTTCGTGGTGACCTCCAGCGTGCAGATCGCGGGAGTGCTGCTGGTCTTCACCCTGCTGGTGGTGCCCACGGTGATGGGCGTGCGGCTCTTCGCCGGCATGCGGGCCCAGTTCGTCTACTCCCTGGGGGTGGGCGTCGCCGCGATCCTGCTGGGGGCGGCAGCAAGCTACGTGCTGGACCTGCCCACCGGCGCGGCCATCGTCTGCGCTTTCGGGGTGCTGCTGGGGGTGCAGGTGCTGATCGAGTCGTTGGCGCGGCGGTAAGACCCGTCGGCCCGGCCAAACGACCCGGGTGCCGGCGGCACCCGCCGCCGGCCTCGGAACCGCCGACCGCGCCGGCGCCGTCCGCCCCCGGGCCTCTCTCTCGACCTCCCCGGGACGCCGTCGGCCGGTCGGCCTCCGCGCCGTGTTGTTTCAGGGCTCCCGGTCTGCTACACTGCGAGAGGCCCTCGCCCGGCCCTCCAACGATCGGGGATCCGCATGTTACGCCTGCTGCTCCTGCTGCTCATCGCGACTCCGGTCCTCGGCGAGGCACCCGCCCCGCGCCAGGCCGAACTGCTCGCCGTGTGGTTCGACGCCGAGGGCGCCGCCTGCTTCGAGACCACCCAGGACTACGAAGTCGTGACCGCCCAGGTCGTCATCAGCGGCATGTCCCACACCCTGCTCGAGGGCTATGCGCTCGGTCTCACGGTCGTGGACGACGGGGGGCTCTTCGAGCTGGACGTCACCATGGAGGCCTGCGCCTTCAACGCCGCGAGCGGGCTGGACTTCATGACCGGGGCTGCGCCCTCGCCCAGGCGCCGGCCGTCACGCTGCTGACCATCGAGGCCACCGTGATCCAGCCGAGCGACGCCGTGCACATCTACCTGCGCGCCATACCCGAGCGCATGTCCAATCCGGAACCGGAGTGCGTGGACACCCCCTGCTACTACGACGGAGCCGTGGTCTTCGCCCTCGACCACCCGGGCGGGGACTGGGCACAGCCCGTCGCGGCCATCAACGACCCCGACTTCTGCGAGAACGTCGCGCGCGACGAGTTGCCGTGGGGTTCGTTGAAAGCGCTCTACCGCTGACCCTCGAATACGTATTGCCCTGGGCGCGCCCTTGTCGCATCCTGGCACGGGCCGTTGGAGCGCACCCAAGGAGTCACCGTCTCGATGAACAAGTTCTTCCGAGGCGCCCACAGATGGACAGGCATCGTGCTGGGCGTGGTCTTCCTCAACATCGCCGTCTCGGGTTTCCTGCTGCTGATCAAGAAGGATCACGACTGGATCCAGCCGCCCACGCACCAGGGGACGGCCGGCGGGGTCGAGGCGTTCATCACCAACCAGCGCCTCTTCGAGATCGTCTTCGCCCTGGACCATCCCGACTTCCGCACCCTCGACGACATCGACCGCGTCGATTTCCGGCCCGGCAGGCGCGTCTTCAAGGTGCGCTCGGTTCACCACCACGCCGAGATCCAGATCGACGCGGTCAGCGGCGCCGTGCTGAACACGGCCGTGCGCCGCAGCGACCTCATCGAGAGCCTGCACGACGGTTCATATTACGGCGGCTGGGCCCACGCCTGGCTCATGCCCGCCACCTCGCTGGCCCTGCTGCTGCTGCTGGGCAGCGGACTCTACATCTGGCTGCAACCCAAGTACCGCCGGGCCCGACGCCGGAACGGCCGGTCCAACGGCCCCCCCGAGAGGTGACCGCGATGAAACGCACGCTGACCCTGATCCTGCTGCTGGCCCTGGTCGCCACACCCGCCCTGGCGAAGGACGAGAAGGAGGACGATCACGGCTTCAACGCCGGCGCCTTCTCCGCCCTCGGCTTCCGCCTGCTCGGCCCGTCCTTCACGTCGGGGCGCGTAGGCGACATCGTCGTCAACCCGGAGGATCCCGCCGAGTACTACGTGGCCGTGTGCTCGGGCGGCGTCTGGAAGACGACCAACGGCGGCATCACCTACGAACCGATCTTCGACGGGGAGGGCTCCTACTCCATCGGCTGCCTGGCCCTGGATCCGAACGACCCGAAGGTGCTGTGGGTGGGCACCGGCGAGAACAACAGCCAGCGCAGCGTGTCCTACGGCGACGGCGTCTACAAGTCGGTGGACGGCGGCCGCCACTTCGAGCACGTGGGCCTGAAGGACTCCGAGCACGTGGGCATGATCGCCGTCGATCCGCGCGATCCGGACCGGGTCTACGTGGCGGCCCAGGGCCCCCTCTGGCGCGCGGGCGGCGACCGCGGCCTCTACCTCACCGCCGACGGCGGCGCCACCTGGGAGCGCATCCTGCACGTGGACGACGACACGGGCGTCAGCGAGATCCATCTCGACCCGCGCGATCCCGACACCATGTACGCCGTGACCTACCAGCGCCGGCGCCACGTGTGGACCCTGCTCAACGGCGGGCCGGGCTCGGGCATCCACAAGAGTGTCGACGGCGGCGCCACCTGGCGGAAGATCCAGCGCGGCCTGCCCGGCGTGGACCTGGGCCGCATCGGCCTGGACATCGCCCCGAGCGATCCCGACGTGATCTACGCCATCGTGGAGGCGGCCCTGGGCGAGAGCGGCTTCTACCGCTCCTCCGACGGCGGCGAGAACTGGACCCGCATGAGCGACCGCGTGGCCACCAGTCCCCAGTACTACCAGGAGATCCTGGTCGATCCGCAGGATCCGGATCTCGTGTGGTCGCTCGACACCTGGCTCATACGCACCGAGGACGGCGGCGCCACCTGGGAGCGCGCCTCGACCTCGGCCAAGCACGTGGACGACCACGCCATGTGGATCGACCCCGCCGACCCGCGGCACATCCTGGTGGGCAGCGACGGCGGCATCTACGAGAGCTGGGACCGCGGCGAGGTGTGGGGCTTCCACGACCACCTGCCGGTCACCCAGTTCTACAAGGTGCACGTGGACTACGCCGAGCCCTTCTACCGGGTCTACGGCGGCACCCAGGACAACAACACCCTGGGCGCGCCCCACCGCACGATCAACGTGCACGGCGTGCGCGACGCGGACTGGGTCATCACCCAGGGCGGCGACGGCTTCGAGACCCAGGTCGATCCCACCGACGCCAACATCGTCTACAGCCAGTACCAGTACGGCGGACTCACGCGCTTCGACCGCCGCAACGGCGAGGGCGTGGACATCCAGCCCCAGCCCGCCTGGGGCGACGAGGCCTACCGCTTCAACTGGAACTCGCCGCTGCTGATCAGCCCCCACGACCACGCGCGCCTCTACTACGGGTGCCAGAAGCTGCTGCGCAGCGACGACATGGGCTCCTCGTGGCGCGAGGTCAGCGGCGACCTCTCGCGGGGCCTCGACCGCAACGAACTGGAGATCATGGGCAAGGTCTGGAGCGTGGACGCGGTGAGCAAGAACCGCTCGACCTCCTACTACGGCAGCCTGATCTCCCTGGACGAATCGACGCTGCAGGAGGGCCTGATCTACGTCGGCACCGACGACGGCCTGATCCAGGTCACCCGCGACGGCGGCGCCACCTGGACCCGCCGCGAGAAGTTCAAGGACGTGCCCGACATGTCCTACGTGGGCGACGTGAAGGCCTCGCGCTTCGACGCGGGTACCGTCTTCGCCTGCTTCGACAACCACAAGCGGGGCGATTTCAAGCCCTACCTGCTGCGCAGCGACGACCACGGCAAGTCGTGGCGCAGCATCGCCGGCGACCTGCCCGAACGCGGCACCGTGCACGCCGTCCAGCAGGACCACGTGAACCCGGATCTGCTCTTCGTCGGCACCGAGTTCGGCGCCTTCTTCACCGTGGACGGGGGCGAGCACTGGCTGCGGCTGAATTCCGGCCTGCCGACGATCGCCGTGCGCGACCTGGACCTGCAGCGCCGCGAGAACGACGTGGCCCTGGCCACCTTCGGCCGCGGCCTCTACGTGCTCGACGACTACACGCCCCTGCGCCACGCCACCCCCGAGCGCTTCGCCGAGGAGGAGGCCATCCTCTTCCCGGTGCGCGACGCCTGGCTCTACCACGAGGCCACGCCCATGGGCGGCAACGCCAAGGGCCGCCGCGGCGACGGCTACTGGCAGGGGGACAACCCGCCCCACGGCGCGGTGATCACCTACTGGCTCGCGGAGAAGACCAAGACCCTCACCGAAGCGCGGCGCGAGCGGGAAAAGGCGGCCGACGAGGAAGGCGAGACGGTCCGTTACCCGAGCTGGGAGGACCTGCGCGCCGAGGATCGCGAGCGCGACCCCATGGTGGTGCTGACCATCGCCGACGCCGGCGGCCAGGTGGTGCGCCGCCTGCGGGCCAGCAACGCGCCGGGCCTGCACCGGGTGGCCTGGGACCTGCGCGATCCCTCCCTGCGCCCGGCCGGCACGAGCATCGGCGACCGCTCGGGACCGCTGGTGCCGCCCGGCGAGTACACGGCCAGCCTGGCCCTGGTCGTCGATGAGACGGCCACGCCCCTGGGCGAAGCGCAGACCTTCGTCTGCAAGCCGCTGGGCGAGTCCTCGGTGCCGCCGACCAGCCGCCACGAGGTGTCCGACTTCCACCGCCGCTGCGCCGAGCTGCAGCGCGCGGTGATCGGCGCCTCGCGCTTCGCCGACGAGTTGCAGGAACGTATTGACCATCTGCGCGTCGCGGTGTTCAATACGAAAAGCGCGGGCGAGGATGTCGCCGCCGAGCTGCGCGCGCTCGAACTCAGGCTGCTAGACCTGCTGTTGGAGCTCGAGGGCGACGACACCATCTCCAGCCGCAGCGAGCCCACGCCGCCGTCCCTCTCGGGACGAATCGGCCGCGTGGTCTGGGGCAGCTGGGAATCGACGGCCGCGCCGACCGTCACCCACCGCGAGAGCTACGACGTGGTGGCGACGCACTTCCCGCGGGTGCAGCACGGACTGCGGGACATAGACGCGGAACTGACGGAGATCGAATCGCTTCTGGAGGCCATGGGTGCGCCGTGGACGCCGGGACGGACCCCGGTGTGGAGGGCTGAAAAGTAGCTCCCCCTACCAGCCAACCCCGCTGCGGTCACGGACGACTGCGGCGGGGTGCTTTTGTGCGGAGGACTCAGTCGCTGTCCGGCCGGATCATGACCGGGACCGGCTCCCCCTTGGGCACGAACACCAGCGATATTGAATTAACGCAATGCCGCGTGTTCTTCTTCGTGAACCCCTCGCCCAAAAACACGTGGCCCAGGTGCCCGTCGCAATTCCCGCAGAGGATCTCGGTGCGGCGGCCGTCGCGGTCGACCTCGCGTCGCACGGCGCCGGGGAGCTCGTCGTCGAAGCTGGGCCAGCCGCAGCGGGCGTCGAACTTGTCGTCCGCGCGGTAGAGCGGGGCGTTGCAGCGCTTGCAGATGTAGGTGCCGGCCTCCCAGTTCTCCTCGTACTCGCCCGAGAAGGGGCGCTCGGTGCCCTTGTTCTCGATGACCCACGCCTCCTGCTCGCTCAGCTCGTTGTAGGTCACGGTCGAGTCCTCCTCGGCGGGGCCGGCGCAGGCTGTGGCCGCCAGCAGGGTGATGATGAACAGGGTGCGCACGTCGATCCTCACTTGATGATGCTCTCCCGGTCGAGCAGCCGCCGCAGGATGCCGAGCTGGCCGCAGTGGTAGGTCTCGTGGAAGGACAGGCCGGCCAGCAGGGAGCCGATGGTCTCGGTCTCGTCGTTGCCCGGGCTGAAGGGGGCGGGGGCGTCCAGGCGCTCGTCCGTCAACTTGGACAGGGCCTCCAGCAGCGGGGCCTGGGAGGCGTTGAGCATGCCGACGATCTCCGCGAAGTCCACCGCGTCGTCGCCGCCGACCACCGGGTCGGAACCGCGCTTGTAGCGGGCGCGCCGCTCGGCATCCCACGGGGCCTCGGCGCCGGCCACCTCCAGGGTGCCCATGCGCGAGCCCGCGATGTGGCCCGCCACCCAGTTCATGCAGTTGCCCGCCGGGGCGGGCTGGACCAGGCTGTCGGCGTGGGAGATGTCCTCGACGGCCTTGTTGAAGACCCACGCGGTGTAGTTGTACTGGATGGCCAGGGTCTGGGCGAGGTCGCGGGGGGCGGGCGGCATGGGGAGTCCTCCTCGTACGGGATCGGGCCTGGGGGCGGGCGAGTGGACAATATGATCGAAATCGTCCCCGACCACCACGTGTGGCGATTATGTAGAGGTCGCCGCCGCCCCGCGCAGCAGTTCCCAGGCCAGCGCCACGTGGCGCGCCTCGGAGTGGGTCTGGCCCACGCTGAGGCGCAGGGCCAGGCGCCCGTCCAACTTCGTGTGCGTCATGAAGACGCGCCCGTCGGCGTTCACCCGCTCCAGGATGCGTTCGTTGACCTCGTCGCCGCCGCGATGGCGGAAGCAGACCAGGTTCAACGGCGCCGGCGCCGCCAGCTCCCAGTCCGCGTCCGCCTCTATCCAGCTCGCGAAGTCCTGCGCCAGGCGCACGTGCTCGCGCACGTGGTGCCGCAATCCCTCCACCCCGTAGTGCCGGATCACCAGCCACAGCTTGAGGGCCCGGAAGCGGCGGCCCAGAGGGACGTGCCAGTCCCGGTAGTCGATGACCGCGCCGCTCTCGGTGGGCGCGTTGCGCAGGTACTCGGGCAGGATCGACAGCGCGCGCAGCAGGGGGCCGCGGTCGGCCACCCAGAAGCAGTCGCAGTCGAAGTTGGTGAAGAGCCACTTGTGGGGGTTGAAGCAGTAGCTGTCGGCCAGGTCCAGGCCCGCATTGAGCCAGCGAAACTCGGGGCAGAGGGCGGCGCTGCCGGCGTGGGCGGCGTCCACGTGCAGCCAGAGGCCGTGCTCGCGGCAGATCGGGCCGAGGGCCGCCACCGGATCGACGGCGTGGCTCGAGGTGGTGCCCAGGGTGGCGCAGACGAAGGCCGGGCTGAGGCCCGCCTGGAGATCCGTGTGCACCTGTGCGTCCAGCGCTTCCGGACTCAGGGCGTGGCGGTCGTCGGTGTCGATCAGCCGCAGTCCGTCCTCGCCGAGGCCGGCGATGCGCGCCGCCTTGGTCAGCGAGGAGTGGGTCTCGACCGAACCGTAGGCCGTGACCGGTCCGCCGCCGGCGCGTTCGCGGGCGGCCAGCAGGGCGCAGAGGGTAGCGCTCGAGGCGGTGTCCTGGATCACGCCGCCGCCGGCCCCCTCCGAGAGGAAGGCGCGGGGCAGGTCGAGCATGCCCACCAGCCAGTCCAGCACGTGGGTCTCCAGTTCGGTGCAGGCGGGACTGGTGGACCACAGCATGCCCTGCACGCCGAGGCCCGCCGAGAGCAGCTCGCCCAGGACCGAGGATCCCGAGGCGTTGGCGGGGAAGTAGCCGAACCAGCCGGGGGATTGCCAGTGGGTGACGCCCGGCATCACGATCTCGTCCAGGTCGCGCATCACGTCCGCGAAGGGCTCGCCCTGCTCGGGCGGGGCCGCGGGCAGGCGGCCGCGGACGTCGCCCGGCGTGACGCGGCTCATGACCGGCAGTGATTCGACGCGCTCCCAGTAGTCGGCGATCCAGTCCACAACCTCGCGGCCGCGGCGGCGGAACTCGTCGGGGGTCATGTGTCGGCTCTCATCTGACATGCCGTACCTCCTGGCCGTGATACTAGCCCATGTAAGAATCCGACGCCGCGCCAAACATATGGGGTGCGACGCCGCGGCCGGGGGAGCCTTGAGGGACCGCGGCGGGCTCGGGAAGCCCCGGGAGCCAGATTTCCTGGGGCTTGCCCGTGTGTCCGGCGGGCCTTAAGCTCATGCCGCATCCCTTCTCCGACACGGCGGCCCGGCATGAAGACTCCGACGTTCCGACACGCCCTGCCATGTCTCGCCCTCGCGCTGTTCACGGCCGTGCTGCCGGCCGGCCCGGCGGACGCGGCCCTGGTGCGCCCCTATCCCGGCTACGGCAACTTCCCCATCGTCGTCGACGTGGCCTACCGCTGGCGGGACGGCGGCGCCCTCGACCTGGAGGTGCTGGTGGAGGTGCGCAGCGGGCACCTGCTCTTCGTGCGCGCCATGCGCGAGCTGCCCTTCCAGGCCGACCTCGACGTCTCGATCCGGCTCGAGGGCCGGGAAGGATCGCTCTACGAGCTGGAGGAGCACGTGGTGATCCGCGAGAAGACCCTCGAGGCCGCCACCTCCCGCGAGCGCGTCCACAACCTGACCTTCCTGCTCGAGAATGTCGCCGCGCCGGCCGGCGACCTCGGCGTGCGCGTGGTCGATCGCCACCAGGAGCGCAGCGGCTACCGCGGTTTCCGCGAGCGCCCGAACGCCTTCAGCGAGATGCACTGCTGGTGGGTCGCGCCGCAGCCGCCGGCCGACTTCGAGGGCTTCTCCCTGGGCGATCCGCTGTTCCTGCGGGGCTACAGCGAGGTGGACGTCTTCGGCCGCCGCACCTTGCGCGACCCGGACCGGGCGCGTGCGGCCATGCTCGAGGACCTTCACCTCGGCCGGCTCTACGGCCTGAAGCAGCGTCACCTGCAGTTCGCCTGCGAGATCTATCCGCCCGACGAGAACCGCGCCGACGTGCTCGGGCACGACGGCGTTCTGGTGCAGGTCGTCTCGCGGGAGCTGCGCTTCGCGACGGCCGATACGATCTCCCTCACCGACACGCAGCGCATCTCCCTCGGCGTGGGCCGGCCGGTCATGCTCTTCCACGAGATCGACGTGGAGTCGCTGCCCCCCGGCGCCTATCTCCTGAGCTGCGCCCCCCTGGACGGCAAGGGACGCCCCTGGGTGACCGAGTTCGACGTGGTCTGGAGCATGGGCGTGCCGCGCCGCCGCGGCGACGAGGAACTGGCCGTCGCCCGGCTGGTCCTGCCGCCGGAAGAGGTGGCGATGTTCGAAGGCGCCGATTCGGTCCGGCGCGCCGAGATGCTCGACGCCTTCTGGGCTCCCCTGGACCCCGCGCCGGACACGCCCCAGAACGAGGCCTGGATCGAGTTCCAGGAGCGCGTCGGCTACGTGCGCCAGCACCTGGGCGGTTTCGGGCTGGACGGCGCCCTGGATCCGCGCGCCGAGGTCTACCTGCGCCTGGGCACGCCCTCGCGCGTCGTCTTCGAGAAGGATCCCTCCAACGAGTCCCTGCGCACCGACCCCAACCAGGATACCTGGACGGATTTCCGGGCTTTCCTGGATTCCTACCAGAGCTCCAGCACCATCTCGGTGGGCGGCGTCTCGCCCAGCATGTCCATGGCCAAGTCCACCTCGCGCGACGTGTCCGTCCAGGCTCCGGGCTTCGGCCAGACGACGGGCCGTTTTCCCGGTTCGCGCGTGGACGTCCTGATCGGCATGTACCAGCACCGGCTGGCGCGGCATTCCAAGGCCAACACCTTCGCCGAGGAGCCGGTGGCCGAGACCTGGTTCTACGGGCACGGCGGATTCCCGCTCTTCCCGCACGCCTGGTCCGACGGCGCAGCGCGGGGCTTCCAGTTCGTGTTCCTGCCGGACGAAGGCCGCTACGAGCTGCTGAAGGTCGGCGCCGTTCCGGCCGACGTGACGCCGGATCAGCCCGACGAGGAATCCAGGTAGGCTGGGCACCGCTCGAGCAGGGTCTCCAGCGCGGCGGCGTGCAGGCGCGAGCCGCGGCACTGGCCGAAGCGGTGCAGGACCACGTCCACCGCGCGTGGGCCGTAGTCTTCCAGGATCCGCAGGCCGCTGTCCGGCATGATCAGGTGCCGGGACATGACCGCGCGGCCGAGGCCGTGGGCCACGCCGTCGCGGATGCCGTAGACGTCGCCCATGTAGGAGCGGCGGTAGGGAGGCGCCTCCGGCCGGTCGCGGAAGAACCAGTGGGTGGCGCGGTCCTCGGGATCGTGGTCGAGGTAGACGTCCTCGCGCGTGTCGTAGACGGCGCTCTCGACGGCCACGTACTCCTCGCGTCCCAGGACGTGGGTGGCCACCTCGCGCCAGTCCAGCGCGTAGTCGACGATCACGAACTCGGCCTCGCCCTGCCGGAGCATGCCGGGCAGGTCGCCCATCTCCCTCACGAAGAACTCGCAGTGCACGCCGGGATTATCGCGCAGCAGCGGGCCCAGGGCCGGGATCACCACCGAGCGCATGATCGAGGAGTAGCCGGCGATGCGCAGGGAGCCGGACAGGCGGCCCTCGCCGGGGCCGACCAGGTCGCCGGACAGGTCCGCATCGAGGGATTCGCGGTCGCGGCAGTACTGCAGCAGGCGCCGGCCGGCTTCGGTCAGGCGCACGCCGTCCGGGGCGCGTACGAAGAGACAGGTGTCCAGGGTGTCCTCCAGCTTGCGGATGCGCTGGGAGAGGGCGGACTGGGTCAGGTGCAGCCGGCTGGCCGCCTTGGTGAAGTTCTGTAGCTGGGCGATGGCCTGGAAGGCCTCCAGTTGTCGCGTCGAAAGTTGCATCTCCGTATCCTCTTGACGTCAACACGGATGCAGTTCGAGCTAATGCCTGCATTAGATCATTTAATTGGCCGAATATCAAGAAAATAGATAGGAATACTCTTGATGCCAAGGGGTCACGGAGGGAGGATCGCTTGGCACCACCGTCGTTGGCGTTCCTTCGCGATATTCCATCGTGTCCTCGGGCGGGGACGGAACGCTGGCGAAACGGTGGTCTCCCGGTCTCCCTCGTTTTCTCCCCTACAATTCAAATGCTGCGCGCGCCGCTTCCCGGCGTTACAATGCGGGTCAACCGGATGGAGCCGATTTGAGCCCGACCCCCGCCAGGCGGCGCAGTGTCGCCCTGATCCACAACAAGCCGGTCCACTACCACGTGCGGCGCAGCCGCCGCGCGCGCTCCCTCAGTCTGCACGTCAGTCCCGACAAGGGGCTGGAAGTGGTGCTGCCCTGGCGCTCGACCCTGACGGACGTGGACCAGGCCCTGGACGAGTTCGCCGACTGGATCGACCGCCAGGTCGACGAATACGGCGTCCGCCACGGCCCCCGCGTGCGCGAGTTGACCACCGGTCACCCCGTGCTGGTATTCGGCGAGCCGCGCGAGCTGCGGATCGAACCCCTGGACGCTTCCCGCCGCCGCGCCCGGGTCACCGCCGAGTCCGGCCAGCTCCGCGTCCAGCTCACGCCCGACGACCGGCTCGATCCCCGTCCCGCCCTGGAACGCTGGCTGCGCAAGCTGGCGAAGACCCACCTCAAGGCGCGGGTGCGCGACCTGTCGGCCGCCCACGATTTCCGGCCCGGCAAGGTGATCGTCGGCGAGCGCACCACCCGCTGGGGCAGCTGCTCCAGCCGCGGCAACCTGTCCTTCTGCTTCCGCCTGGTCATGGCGCCGCCCGAGGTGATCGACGCGGTGGTGCTGCACGAGCTCTGCCACCTGCGGCATCTCAACCACGGACCGCGCTTCCACGCGTTGCTGGACCGGGTCTGCCCCGATCACGCCGCGCAGATGGACTGGCTGAAGGACCATCACGAGGAACTGGTGATCCGATGAGCGAACTCTACCACCGCGACCGCTGCCTGGCCCTGCTCCACGAGTTCACCGGGACCGAGGGCCTGCGCCGCCACGCCTACGCCGTGGAGGCGGCCATGCGCGCCGCCGCCGAACGCACCGGCAACGATCCCGTGTACTGGGGCGCCGTCGGCCTGCTCCACGACTTCGACTACGAGACATATCCCGAAGCTCCCGACCACCCCCTGAAGGGCGCCGAGATCCTGCGCGAGCGCGGCTACCCCGAGCCCTTCGTGCGCACGATCCTCTCGCACGCTCCCTACACAGGCGTGCCGCGCGAGGACGACTGCGCCAAATGGCTCTTCGCCGTGGACGAGCTGTGCGGCTTCTGCATGGCCTGCGCCATGGTCCAGCCCGACAAGAAGATCGCCCAGGTGAAGGTCAAGTCGGTGAAGAAGAAGCTCAAGAAGAAGGACTTCGCCGCCAAGGTGAACCGCGAGGAGATCGCCGAGGGGGCGGAGGATCTGGGGCTGGAGCAGGCGGAGGTCATCGAGCATGTGCTGGGGGCGCTGGTGGAGATCGGGAACGATCTGGGCTTGTAATCGCACTCAGCCGGTGTAATACGGCAGGCAGCAGTGAGCCATTGTTGAGTCGTCAGGTTATGTCAGGATAGCTATTGGGCCACTCGGCCATCATTCGTGTCCCGCCCAGATCGCTTTCGGACACCTCGATGCTGCCCCCGTAGGATTCGACGATGCGCTTGACGATGGCCAGACCCAGGCCGACACCTCCGGATTCCCTGGACCGTGCCTCGTCCACACGGAAGAACGGCTCGAATATCCGTCTTCGGTACTCATCGGGAACTCCCGGTCCATCGTCATCCACCATCATGCACAAACGGTCATCCTCTTCGAAACATCGGACTTTCACCTGTTGATCGGCGTACCGTATGGCGTTGACGAGCAGGTTGTGGACCACACGACGAAAATGGCCGGGGTGGATAAGGAACTCCAACTCGGGGGTCATGTCGGATCGGACTTCGATTCCCCGGCTGGAGGCATCTTGCATCAAACGCGCCACGGCATCTTCGACAAGGGGAGTGACGGCCGTGGATGCCCGGGACAGCGGTCCGTCCATCGCGTCGAATCGTGTGAAAAGAAGCAACTCACGGACCAGGTCATCGAGTTCTATCAGCTCACCGCGGATATCGGCCAGCTCACGGCCCCGTTCCCGTTCGCCGTTCGCCGTCTGGAGTCTTTCCAAAAGAAACTCGATGCGGGATATTGGTGTCCGCAACTCGTGGGAAACCGCCCCCAGCAGGTGTTGTTGCTTCTCCAGCAGTTTCTCGAGACGATCCGCCATGCGATTGAATTGCCGGGCAAGATCCCCGGTGGCATCATTGGCCTCGAATCCGGCGCGGGCTTTCAGATCACCCCTCGCGATCCGCAGAGATGCCTCTTCGAGCTCCCGCAAGCGACGTACCACGGGCGAGGCCAACAGGTAGCCCGTCAGGCCCACGATGGGCAGGATGACACCCGTTACCAGGAGCAGTTGCATGGGGCTGAAGGGCGTTCGATGCCTGAAGGGACCCAGCACCAGGACGCCGTTTTCCTCACCCAGCCAGAGATAGACCTTCTTGTCCTTTTGAAACTGCTGAAAAAGAGGCGTGTGGCTGGGCAGATTGTTCCTGATTACCGGCGGCAGTTGTCCGCTCCGGCTGGAGGGGACCAGCCGCATCTCGAAGGCGATCTCGGCCTGCAGGGATCTGATCCTGTCCAGCTGTTCCTGGCCGGTGGTGTGGCTCAAGGACCAGTGGACGAGGTTCGCGTCACGCTGGACCGGGTCCGGAGCGATGCCGCCCCGGCCGCGGTCTATTTGCATGCGCAGCAGCTGACTGGCCAGTCCGGAGGAAACGACGAGGGCCAGCAGCAACCCCAGGGATATCCGCAGAAACAGCCGGCTCATGGATCCCGAACCATCAAATAGCCCTCCCCCCGGATGGACTTGATGTACCGCGGTTGTTTCCCGTCGTCACCGAGTTTCTTGCGCAGGCGCGCAATCCGGATGTCGATGGATCGATCGAGGCCGTCGTAATCGATGCCGCGGACGGCGTTGTAGATCCGGTCCCGGCTAAGAACCTCGCCGGGATTGCGCACCAGGTAGGAGAGCAGATCGAATTCGGCGGTGGTCAGTTCGATATCCCGATTCGCGACCGATACCACACGGTTGCCGTGGTCGACCCTGATCGATCCGATCACGACGATGCCGTCGTTATCGTCTTGCGGAACCGGCCGGGCTTCACGGGCTCGGGCGAATCGGCGCAGCAGGGCCTGGATCCGGGACAGAAGCAGGCGGGGGCTGACGGGTTTGGTGAGGTAGTCGTCGGCGCCGATCTCCAGCCCCAGGACTTCATCGACCTCATCCCCCAAGGCGGTCAGCATCAGGATCGGACCGGCATATTCAGGCCGCAAATCACGGCACACGGACCGGCCGTCGAGACCGGGCAGCATGATGTCCAGCAGAATCAGATCCGGCGGATCATCGGCGACGCGTTCGGCGACGACATCTCCGCGCTCTTCCCAGGCGACTTCGAAGTTGTTTCCCTCGAGGTAATCCCGGGTCAGGCGCGCCAGCTTGCGGTCGTCTTCCACCAGCAGGATCTTCTGGGTTTCCATCTCCGGGACCACATCCATCGTTTCGTTCGAGGTCGGCATGTTCACGCCGTCGCCGCCGGGGTGGTGCGACCGTCCCCAACCACGACGTTCACAATAGCATACACCCCGGCAATCGTCGGTCCGGGTTTTGTATCCGGGTGTAACCGATAGTAACGCGGGTATCATTTCGTTGTGACACGATTTGCCGTGTATTTGAAGCCGACGATGTATGTCGACGGTTGATCGGGTTCATCCGGGCGCATGTCGATCCGCAAAAAGGGCTCGAGCTCCACTGCGCCGACCGTGAAGCCGGCACCGATCGTCACCCGCCACTTGTCCGTTACCGGCGGTTCGAATCCGCTCAAGGCCAGGAAATGCTCGCAGGAGATGCGGGGGCGCACATTGTCCCAGCCGCGGTAACTCAACCCCACGCGGTTGCGCAGCGCTGGTCTGTCCCTGAATTCGCCGTGCTTGTCTCGATCCCATTCATTCTGAAAGCGAAGGCGGTATTCGATGCGAAACGGGGCAACGGATACGTGGGTCCTGCCGTCGAAAAGATCCGGTGGCCGGATTCCAGGTTCCCTCGCCCGTCCCTCTCGAAAAACAGACGATACCCGGTCGCCAGGCGCAGGTGGCGCAGCAGGCGGTAGTTCGCCTCGATCTCCGGGATCAAGCTCTTCACGCGGGTCAAGTCGTTGTCGAGCCTCATATGACCCGAGAGGCCGCCTCGAAGACCGGGAAGCAGTTCCTTCCGTATCCCGGCCTCGAACCAAGCCTGACGATCCTGTTCCGCCGGGGCCGACCCGGCGAGCACGAGCGTACAGATGCAGGCGATGGTGCAGGCGGGCTTCAGGAGCACATGCTTGTCCCGGGATCGCACCACCGCACATGGTCTCATCGAAGCCCGCCTCTACCGCGCATATCTCCCGCCGCTCGACAGGCTCTCTTGCCGACTCCCTCATCATCCCTTTCCGGCCGGTCCCGTCTCACGGTCGCCGGCTCGAGCGTGACGATGAGCCGGGCCGTGTCCCGCAGGAGATCGATGCTGTTTATCTGGCAACTCACGACCTTGATGCCCAAGCGACTCGCGAGATCCTCGCGCAGCTCCTCGGACCTGCCCGGTTTGAGCAGCTCCAGGCGATCATAGAGTATTTGCCGGCTATCCACTCTTCCGCTGAACGGCATGTATTCCAGGAGCGCCGTGATGCCGACAATGGCGGTATTGATGAAGATCACCTCGGCGAGACTGATCTTCTTGTTGGCGACGGCGTTCAGGATCCCGATGCCGAGCACGACGAAGAGATAGGTGAGATCCCGCGCCGTGATGGGTTCGGTTCGATACCTCAGTATTCCGAACACCGCGAACAGGCCGAGGGCGAACCCGATGTCCACCGGCACTTTCCGGAGCAACATGCACACGGCGAAGGTGATGACATTCAACATCACGCCTGAAAACGCCAGATCCCACCGCTTGTAGAGACGGAGGTACACGAAACGCATTAGCGCCCAGACGAAAAACAGGTCGATGGCCAGGCGGAGAACAAGTTTCGCGATGTCCCAGGCGTCCCAGAACACCTTGAGACCCAGGAGTTCAGTCATGATCGACTCCTTCGAGTGATCGCAGCGACGGCTTGAGCCTGTTCGAACGAATCCCGGCATTGAGCACCATGGCACCGATGCAGTACTTGCTGACCCTGGACGGCCTGATGCCGAACGAGCGCAAGGCGCGCATGATCGGAGATACCGCGCTGAAACGTGCCTGCTTGACCTCGGCGATCACGGCGTCGCCGAAACATCCCGTATCGCAGCCGCTTGAAACCTCCAGAGCGCGGTCAAAGGTGATCCGCTCAGCAGTCTCCAGGCCGACGAGAGTGAGGCGGTGATATGCCGTCCGGAGCTTGGGCTCGAGGTGTGTATGTCGGCCAGCCGTGGCATCCGTCACGAAGGCCCAGTCATCCGCCTCGATCTGCCGGGTAAGATATGAGAGTTGCCGTCGCCGTTTGCTGGTCACTCCCGGCCCGGTTTTGCATTTCACCTCCAGATAGGTCAACTGCCGATCCACGTAGTGGCGCAGACGGACCTTGTGCCGCACCCTACGTCCACGTCGGTGATCGTGGTACATCGAGTAATCTCTCGTGTCGAAATAATCCGAGCAGTACTTCGCCCAGGCGGAGCCGGTCGACAGGAGGATTCCATAGGCCGAGGACAGACGCGACAGGAGCACCGCCAACTGCCGGCGATTGAAGAGGAACTTCGTGTCTGTTCGTTTCAGAAGTGTCCGCCGGGCCAATAGCCGTTCGCCCGCGGTATCATACCTGGCCAATATTTCCCTCTCCCGCAGCCACTCGCCTTCAGAGAGGCCGGCGCGCTTGTTCGACCGAACAATCGGCAGGCAATCGGTTGTCGAGTTCATGCTGCTGCTCCCGTCGTGGTCTGCGGGTCGCGCATCGTAGGGCGCTTGTGGACAGTCGAACTTGGATCAAATGCAGTCGTCCTCCCGTCCGATGTCCGTGGCAGTCCTGTATCCAGGTGTATCGGCCGGTATCAGTCCCGGAAACAGAGGCTCGGAGGCGGACTCGACCTGTTGTTACGAATCGTTACTCAATCACTACACAGCCCGGTGTCCCGGGTGTCGAAGTTGCATGCGGGTCGCAGGGCGCCGGCGGCCGGTGCCTCACCCGGAACACGGACGACACATCTCATCCGAAACGGAGAAAGGAGCTATCATGATCACCAGTCTCGCCAGCTCACCGCTCATGCAGGGAGTGGGCATGGCACGGCACCCTGAACGGGCCGAGGCTGTCAAGAGCCTCGACGGCAATGGAGACGGCACCATCGACAAGGAGGAGCTGTCGGTACTCGGCGACAGATATTCCTCGGCAACCGGGAGGGAATTCGACCTGGAGGCCGTCATGAACCAGTTCGATACCGACGGCGACGGGGTCCTGAGCGAAGACGAGGGCCTGGCCGTCCTGGACAAGCTGCAAGCCATGGCGGGCGGATCTCCGCCGCCCCGTCCGGATCTGCAGGGCGCGGCCGGGCTCGTGGAGCAGTACCGGGCCAATGCCGACGGCACGGGTTACAGCTCGGCGCTGTTGGAGCTGTTGGCCTGACCCCCGAGGGGCCAGGAGCGCCATGGGGCGCCCTGGTCCCGAGCGGGCGGTCGTTGGTATGACGGCTTATGTCCCCACGGTCTGCGCACCAGCGCTGCGGGACATCCTGCCGAATGCGGGGTCAATCGCATACCAGAGAGGCCCACGCCTCCAATTTCGTCGCCATCGTCTCGAACAGCTCATAACCCCTGTCGAAGGTGCCGAGTGCGCCTTCCCTGGCCAGTATCCCGTAATAGCCATGGTCGAAGTCGATAAACGGATAGGCGCCGTAGGCTCCCGGACTGGAGACACGGGTGGTCTGCGTACAATCATGCGGATTGGCATGACATTCTATCCAGTTCCCGAACCCGTAATGCCAATCTTCGCCCAGGGCGTCGAGGGCGGGAGAGTTCTCGACAACCGCGTCGCCGATCTGATCATGCGTCATGCGTGAAATCAGCTCGGGAGTGAGGATCTGGTTGTTGTACAGCGCCGCCAATAATCCCAGGTATTCCTCCGCGCTCCAGTGCATTCCCCCGGCCAGTCTCGGATTCTGCAGGGAGGGCAGGTCGTAGTCGGCGCCTGCAAACAATCCGGTCTCCGCCTTGAATCGCTCGAAGACCTCCTGCCAAGATGAGAGCCCGGCGGCCTTGATGGCCATGAGCCCGGCTACCTGGAGATGCGCCGAGGAATAGAAGAAACCTGCTCCCGGCGGTGATGAATCACCGTTGAGATCGGCTATTTCCCCGACACACGACTCGAAGTCGGAGTTGGGGAGATTGATGCACAGGGGCTCGTTCACCAGACCGGAGGTGAAGCTGAGCAGATGCGTCAGCTCGATCGAAGCGAGATTGCCGGTGGTCGGCCAGGTCGATATGTGGTCCTGCGGGTGATCGGCAAGGGACAGGGTGCCGTCTGCGACCAAAGAGAGGATGATTACCGCCGTGACCAGCTTGGAGGTCGAGGCGGATCGATACGGCACCGTGCCACTGGAACTCCCGGTGCTGTACGAAAATGCGTTTCCGCCGGCCGACTCGATCGCCAAGGTGAAATCCGCATCGGTGATCGCCGCCTCCAGGTCGCTCCGTATATCGTTCTCGAGCTCGGCCAATTCCGTCAGGCACTCATCGGCAGGCTCGACGGGGTCGCCGTCGCTGCAGCTGGAAAAGACGCCGGGCACGAGCGCGGCGGCGCACAGGATCGGGATCATCGACCGTTTCATGGCTTCTCCTTGGGTCCATCTTGGGCGCGAAATGCACACAGGTTCTATTTGACCATCATCACCTTCTGAACGTCGGTGTGCTCGTTGGAGGCCAGGCGGAAGTAGTAGGTCCCGCTGGCCACGCGACGGCCCTGGTCGTCGGTGCTGTCCCACTGGCGGTGATGGACAGCCGCCGGCAGATTCTCGTCCACCAGCGTCCTGACCACGTGTCCGCTCAGGTCGTAGACCATGAGCTTGACGTGTCCGGGCTCGTACAGCTCGAACTTGATCGTGGTCATGGGATTGAAGGGGTTCGGGTAGCTCCGGTGCATCACGAAGCTGGCCGGCGTGCCGTCGTATGCGACCTCCGCGTCGTCTTCGATCGCGGTTGCCTGGCATGTGTAACAATAGGATGCCCGAGGATTCAAGTCCGAATCACATGGATACTGATATATGTCGCAGGGGGGGCGGGGTATGGGATCGTCGGATTGCGTCAGCGGCTTCAACTGCGGCCCCATGTCGAGCTGCTCCGGACTGCCATCGCCGAGTGCGACGGTCCCGGCGTCCGGGTTTCCCGTAAACGTGTAGTCGGCCAGCGCATCGATCAGGCGGAATACCGCATATGAATCGTAGGCGTTGAAGGCGGTACTCGGGTTTTGGGAGTTCTGGGCCGGCAGGGAGTGATCGGCGAGGTAGGCATACTCTGAAACAGTATCGGCGTACACGAAGACGCAGTCCTTGAAAGCGTCGGGAATGGAAATGTTCTCGAACAAGTCGACACCCATCCGGTGGTCGTTGGCCCTGTCGTCGGCGTACAGCTGCAGGAGTAGATTCGTACCGGATGGGAAAGTCTGCAGCTCGGTCTGTGATACTTCGTGAACGTACCAGGGGGCCATCATGAACATGAAGCTGCCGTCGGCGCCCCAACCATTGTCGACGAGGCCTCTCAGGGTCATGGCCGGCGTGGCGCCGCCACCGAACGAATGTCCCATGAAGCCGCATCGCGAGCTGTCCAGGAGCAGGGGGTATTCCAGGACGGCCTCATGGAAGCCCTCGAAGAGGATGTCGTACCGTTCCTCATCGGTCGACCCGATAGTCTTGTAGGGCGAGAACACGACGGCATATCCCCTGCTGGCCATGTGCTGGAGCAAGTCGCTGTAGATACCCGCATCATTCAAGCCCCAGGCGTGGGAGTAGAAAATCACCGGCACCGGATCGGTCAGGTCCGATGGGTAATAGACGGTCACATCCTTCGTCGTCCACAGGGGGCTCGGAAAGGAAACAGTGGCCACGCCATGCGGTCCTTCTGCTCCGTACCCTTCGGAGATGTGGGGCACGGGTCCCTCGAATTGCGCATGGGAGGAGCAGGCTGCAATGAGCATGAGTGTCGGCAGGATCCACAGCTGTTTCATTTGTATCCTCCTCGGTATGCCGCTCCGGCGTCGGCAGTACAGCGTCGGTGGAATCCGTCAGGTGACGTCTTCCTGTTGGCGAACGAAAGCCTACTCATGTCGCAAGGCGTCCAGGGGATTCAGGCCTGCGGCCTTCCTGGCCGGATAGATGCCGAAAAACAGCCCGACGCACATGGAAAAACCTAGAGCCAACACGATGGTCGAAACCTGGATGGTCATCTGCCATCCGGTCAGTTGACCCAGCAGGGCCGCCGCCGCGAATCCGCAGGCCACCCCGATCAGGCCACCGCTCATGCTCAGGATCACGCTCTCGACCATGAACTGCAGCAGGATGTCGTTGGTATGCGCCCCGATAGCCATGCGAATGCCGATCTCCCGGGTTCTCTCGGTCACCGAGACCAGCATGATGTTCATGATGCCGATGCCGCCGACCAACAGCGAAACCCCGGCAATGGCGGCCAACAGCAGAGTCATGACTTCGGTGGTTCCCTGGGCGGCCGTGGCGATGTCGGACTGGTCCCGTACGTTGAAGTCGTCCTCCTCCCAGTCGGCCAGGTCGTGTGCCTCACGAAGAATGGCCCGGATTTCGGTCTTGGCCGGCTCGATGTCTTCGGCACTGGACGTCGTGGCCAGGATCTGTCCGATGAACATGCGTCCGGCCAGTCTGGTCTGAATGGTGGTCCAGGGTGCGATGGCCATGTCGTCCTGGTCGGCGCCGTCGGCCGTCTGGCCCTTCTCGCTCAATACGCCGATGACCTCGAAGGGAACATCGCGGAAACGGATTCTCTGTCCGATGGGGTCCTGGTCCGGGAAGAGATTGTTTGCCACGGTATTGCCGATGACCACGACCTTGCGCTTGCTGCCGCTCTCTTCCGCCGAAAAAAACCGGCCCTCCGCCACGGGCCAATTGCGGATGGTTTGGTAGTCGACGGAAACGCCCATCACCGCCGATCGCCAGTTTCCCCCTCCGCCGACCATCTGACACGGAGCGATGATGACGGGGGAGGCGGCGGTCACCAGGAACCCCTCCCTTTGCAGCTTCTGGGCATCCTCCACGGTGAGCCGATTGAAGCTGTCCGCCCCCTTGCTCACGCCGCCGGAGTCGCTGCTGCCGGGGGTGATCACGATCATGTTGGTGCCCAGGTCGTTGATCTGCTCCTGGATCCGCGTGCGCGCCCCGTTTCCCACCGCCAACATGACGAGGACCGCGGATACCCCGATGATCACGCCGAGCATGGTGAGCAGGGTGCGCGTCTTGTTGCGGGTAATACTGGCAACAGCCACGCGCATCAGGTTCGAGGCCTTCATTTCACACCACCTTGATGCTGTCGTGGGGAAGTGACAGGTCTGCGGCGGCCTCGCGGCGATCGATCACCGGTTCATCCCGGACGATCATGCCGTCTCTCAACTCGATGGTGCGCCGGGTGTATTTCACGATCTCCCTCTCGTGGGTGACCAGGATGATGGTCAGACCCTGTCGGTGGAGTTCCTGGAACAGGGCCAGGATCTCGATGGACATCCGGCTGTCCAGATTCCCGGTGGGCTCATCGGCCAGCAGGATCGAGGGCCGTGTCACCAGGGCCCTGGCGATGGCCACCCGCTGTTGCTGACCGCCTGACAGCTCGTTCGGTTCGAAGTCCATCCGGTCCGCCAGACCGACTCTGGCGAGCGCCTCTTCCGCCTCCGGCCCGGCAAGTCGGGGCACGTCGCCCCTGCGGTACAAGAGGGGCATCTCGACATTGGCCAGGGCCGTTGTCCGGGGCAGCAGGTTGTACCCCTGGAAGACGAAGCCGATTCTCCGGTTGCGAATGGTCGCCAGACGGTTCCGCGCCAGGTCGGACACGTCGCGGCCGTCCAGCCAGTAGGAGCCCGAAGTCGCGCGATCGAGACAGCCGAGCAGGTTCATCAGGGTCGACTTGCCGGAGCCGGACGAACCCACCAGGGATATCATCTCACCGGATTCAACCACCAGGTCCACATCGCTCAGAGCCCGCACCCGGTTGGCCCCGGTGGAGAAAACCCGGGTCAGACCCTCGGTGCGGATGACGGGAGTGTCTCGAACGATCATCACCGACTCTCCTATCCCTGGGGCTCGCGTCGTGGCCCCTGACTGTCGGTTTTTTCGCTTTGGAACGGATTGCGGATGGTGCTCTTGCCGCCTCCGGTCACGCCGGCGATTGCTTGCAGGTCCGGCGTCAGATCCCGACCGCTGACCTCGGTGGTCGAGCCGTTGGACAGCCCGGTCCTGACGAGCATGACGTCCGGTTGCCCGGTTTCATCCAGGAAGAACAGGGGCACCATATCCTCCGGAGGCGAGTGTGCGTTCCCGGTGCCGGTTTCCTGCTCCAGGTCGTCCTCGGGCCCCCTGCCGACCTTGTTCAATTCCTCGATCATCTCCTCGCTGGGACGGAAACGCAGCGCCGCGTTGGGCACCAGCAGGACATCCCGGGCCGAGTCGACGAGAAAATCCACGGTGGCGGTCATACCGGGCAACAGCTCTCCGCTCCCGTTGTCCACTTCCACCACGACGGTGTAGTTGACCACGTTTTCCTCCCGGGTCGACTGGAGGCGGATCTGCTTGACGGTGCCGCGATAGGTCTCGTCGGGGTAGGCCTGCACGGTGAATCCGACTTGCTGGTCCTCGGCGATCAGGCCGATATCGCTTTCATCCACGGAGACCAGGATTTCCATCCGGGTGAGATCCTCGGCGATCAGGAAGAGCAACGGAGAAGAGAAATTCGAGGCCACGGTCTGCCCGACATCGATGTTGCGGTCGATCACCACGCCGTCGACAGGAGCGGTGATCTTCGTGAAGGCGAGGTTCTGGCGGGCGCGATCCAGGTCCACGCGGGCGGCCTGGACTTCCGCGTCGGCCAGATCGAGCCTGTACTGGGCCGAGTTCTGCTCGGTTTCCGAGACGAGGTTTTCCGCATGCAGACTGGTGATGCGCAGGCATTCCTCTTCCTGATGATCCTGCTCGGCGAGACATCGGGTCAGATCGGCTTCGGCGCGATTCACATCCGTCTGCAGCAGCGCGGGGTTGATCCGGGCAATGACCTGTCCGGCTTCGACCACGTCGTTGTAGTCCACGGTGATCGTGTCGATCTGGCCCGAAACCTGGGCGCCGACTTGGACGGTTTTGGTGGCCTGAAGCGTACCGGTGGCTTCGACGACGGATTCCACATCGCCCCGTTCGACGGATACCAGACGGTATTGCAACGAGGAACCGGACTTGCCCCAGCCTCCGAACAGCATCACGCCGATAATCAGAGCCCCGATCGAACCGATGATGAGTGTTTTCTTCATTGTGCTGCCTCCCCGGTATTGCCTATTCGGCCAGGTATTCGGCTACCGCGGTCGCCCTCTCACCGACGTGGGCCGTCAACTCGGCCACCGCTGCATTGAAATCGCTCGGATCGATCAGGAAGGTGTGGCCCGGCTGCTCGCCGTCCGGGCCGATGACGTGAGGACCGATCAGGTCCGCGGTCGTCTGGTAGGCGGCCATCATCCCGCCAGGCTCGAAAGTTCCGGACGCCGTCTGCTCGATTCGGCTGCGATAGGCGGCCCGATACTCCGGGTCATCCATCAGGAAACGGATCAGCGGCCACTCGTCACCGACCGTATCCAGGGCCAGGGAGAGCGCACCGCCCTGTTTGCCCTCGCATAGGGCCTCGTTGTTGTCCCAGGGAATCCAGTCGAGGAGATCCGTGTCCGGGTCGTGATAGAGGAAGTAGTTGTGGGGCATTTTTCCGTAGGTGTCCCAGTTCTGGATGACGGTGTTGACGGCCAGCCAGTCGATGAAGCGGGGCACGTTCAATACCTGCTCCAGCCCGGACCGCCAAGCGGCCGCGTCGGTCAACCTGAGATCCGAGTGCAAGGCAGAAAAAACGCCCTGGATATCCGCCCAGTCGGAGCTGTCCTCATTGGTTTTCTTCTCGAACCACTGTTCGGCGAAGGAGCCCGCCTCGAAGCTGGCGCCGGGTCCTTCCGGTTTGTACAGATTGCCGTCGTCGTCGGCGTATTGGGTCTTCAACACGGTGTTTTCCACCACTTCGATCATGGTGTACAGGCCGAAGTACTCGGGGCCGTCCCCGTGATCGATATGGATCCGGTAGAATGCGGTCCGGGGCGCCACCAGGCCCATGTCGCGGAAAACGTCCGCCACCACCTTGTCCCGCATCAGGGACTTGTCCTCGATCCCGTTGGCCAGGGAGAGTTTCTTGAAGCCGTGGAAGCGCTGGTCGTCGATCGGGGGGTAGTCGTCCTCGAACTCGTCGAAATCCAGCTTGAGAGGCAGCTTCTCGACGCCCATGGCCCAGGCTCCGCCGAGGCTGGAGAACCCCTTGAAACGAATTCCCACCTTGTACCATTCCGTGCCTTCATGAAAAACCGATCCGGCGACCCAGATCGGGTTTTCCGTGACGGATCCCGGGGGCGGCAACGGAGCGCCGGATCCGAACTCGCCGTAGTTGGTCGTCATGTCCGCGAGCATGGCTTGCCATGATTGCTCGCTGACTTCGATGTCGAGTCGTTGAACCGTGTCCTGAGCGAAAACGATGTCGTAATCCGGATCCACTCTACCGTGGGTGGCCTCGGTCCAGTCCGGGGTTTCGAGTTCGGAGCCGGGATCCGTTGGAGAGGAAGGGTCATTGTCCATGTCGCAGCCGGCCGCCAGCGACAGAATGAAGACAGTGATCAGAAACCGGGGAAATGTGTTTCGGCGAATCCGCAGCATGTCCACTCCTGTCCTGATGTTCCCGCGCATGGGACCGAACAGGAGTAATTGTAGGCCGGGCCGGGTCGCCCTGCAGTTTAGATAGGGTATCGCACGGTAACCGCGTGTATCCGCCGAGGTCGATTGCAGGATGTCGCGTTCGACATGGTACGGTTCGTTCGGAGGGCGCTCGTGCCGATCGCGCAGTCGTGGGGCTTGTGATGGGTTGGAATGTTGAAAAACACCACCCCGTGGTGGTGTGGGCGGCCTCAACCATCAAACCGCGATCAGAACCCCGCGCCCAGGGACCAGCTGAGGATCCCGCCGGGCGAGTCCGCCGCGCCGCCGACTTTCACCAGGAAGCCCAACTCGAAGTCGCAGAAGAAGAGCCCCTGATCGAGCCCGCCGCCGAGGTAGGTGGTGTCCGGGCCGACCTCGCGGGGATCGCCCCAGGTGCGCACCAGGTTCAGCTTGGCCGACGACGCGAAGATCGATCCGTAGGGGAACCAGCCCATCAGGTGGTACCAGAAGGTGCGGCCCACGCTGAGCCGGGCACCGCCCTCGCCGGCCTCGAAGCCCAGCAGCGTGCCGCGGGCCACGGGCAGGTCGTCCATCATGTGCTTCTCACCGAACAGGACGCTCGCGCGACCCGACCAGCCCAAAGGGGCGCCCCAGCGGACCGCCAGGGTGGGGCCGAAGGCGCCCTCCCGGTAGGTGTTGCTGCGCTCTGTCTGGCTCCGGCGCGACCCGCCCGCCGCGTCGTCGCCGGGTATCTGCACGAGCAGCAGGGCTGCCAGCAGCAGGACCGTTCCGGCCCGTCTCAACGCGCGTGCCACGCCGCCAGCACCTCCGCCTCGCGTTCGGCCGACAGGCCCGCCCGCATGTTCAGGGTGCGCGTCTCGGGCAGCGTGTCCCACCATTCGAGGGTGTCGCGGATGGTCTCGGTCAGCGGGCGGAAGGTGAGTCCCTTCATCAGGGCGCGGTCCACGCGGATGGTGCCCACGCCGGCCTCCATGCTGGTGGGGATCCAGCAGGGCATGTCGCTCCAGGCCTGGACCTCCTGCGCGGCCAGGAAGTCCTGATCCGCCCAGGTGAGGGTGGCGTCGGAGCCCGAGACGCTGCGGCACTTGTCGAACATTTCGCCCATGTCCATCTCGCCCGGGGGGGAGACGGCGTTGTAGACGCCGGTGACGTTGCGCTCGATGCAGTCGACGATGAACTCGGCCAGGTCGCGCACGTCGATGACCTGGGTCGGTTCGGTGGGGGCGTGGGGCGCGAGCACCTCGCCGCCGCGGGAGATGCGCACCGGCCAGTAGGTGAAGCGGTCGCTGCGGTCCAGGGGGCCCACGATCAGGCCCGGCCGGATGTTGCAGACGCGGCCCGGCATGGACGCCTCCGCCGCCTGCTCGCAGAGGGCCTTCAGGGGGCCGTAGGTCTCGGCGGTCACGTCCTCGACGCTCTCGTCCTCGAGCTTGCCCACGGCCGAGTCCTCGTCCAGGCCCACCTCGTTGAAGTCGGCGAAGACGCTGATGCTGGAGATGAAGGTGTAGTGCTTGACGTGGTCGCGCAGCAGGTCGGCCGACATGCGGACGATGCGGGGCACGTAGCCGCAGGTGTCGATGACCGCGTCCCAGTCGCGGCCGACCAGGGCTTCGAGCTGGCCGTCGCGGTCGCCCACCAGCCGGTCCATGTCCTGGAAGAGGTCCGGGTTGGAGCGGCCGCGGTTGAAGAGGGTCACCTCGTGGCCGCGCGCCCGCGCGTACTTGACCGTGTGCGGCCCCAGGAATCTGGTGCCGCCCAGGACCAGGATCCGCAGCCGCTTCACACACTTGGAACGGGTGAAGGCCGCCTCGGCGGCCCGGGGCGCCAGAGCGCCGAGCCCGGCCAGGGCGCCGCCCGCGGCGGCCGTCTTCAGGAAGTCGCGTCTGTCCATGGTCATGATCCGGTCTCCTGTCTGCTGTTCGCCAGCCGTTGCTGGGCGGCGCCGAGGACGACCCCGACCCCTCCCCAGATCAGCGCCAAGGGGATGGCCGTCAGGGCCACGCCGGCCACGCCGACGCCCGCCCGGCCGAGGACGTTGTACACGGTAGCACCGACGGCGTCGCCACCGCGATAGACGAATGTGTCGATGAAGCTCTTGGCCTTGTACTTCTCGTCGACGCTCACGATGGTGTAGAGGGTCTCACGCGCCGGGCGCGCCAGGGCGTAGTTGCCCGCGCGCCGCACGGCCTGGAAGATCAGCACCACGCCGTAGGTCGGCGCGAAGGCGAGCACCGCGAAGCCGGCGGCCGTCAGCAGCGGCAGCAGCATGAGCGTGGCGCCCACGCCGATGCGGGGGATCAGCCGTCCCGCCAGGCCCAGCTGCAGCACCAGGGTCAGCAGGTTCGTCCACAGGTCGATGCGCGCGAAGAGCGCCGCGCGGGCGACCCGTTCGACGGCCTCGTCGTGCACGATCTGCGCCTGCACGAAGTAGAGGAAGGTGGAGCTGAGGCTGTAGAGGACGATGAAGCCCGCGATGCCCGTCAGGTAGGGCGAACGCACGACGGCCGTCAGGCCGGAGAGCACGCCGCCCCGCGGTTCCGGCGCCGTCGCGCCGCCGCCGGTGGGCCGCAGGGAGGGGCGCCGCCACAGGGCGTTGACGGCCTGTACGGCCAGCTCGAGCATGACCACCGAGACCAGCACCAGCTTCACCCGGCCCACCGACTCCACGAGCAGGGTGGTCGCGCCGGCGCCGGCGATCCCACCCAGGGTGCCGCCCACGGCGATGAGGCCGAAGAGCCGCTTGCTGCGCACCAGGTCGATGCGGTCGGCCATGGTGGCCCAGAAGAGCGACACCGCCCACATGTTGAAGACGCTCAGGCCCACGTAGAACACGCGTCCCAGGCCGATCTGCGATTCGTCGGGCAACCGCAGCGCGAAGCCCAGGAACACCAGCAGGCAGAGCATGAAGAAGCGGTAGACGGCCGGCACCAGGCGCCGTCGCGGGAATCGCTTGAGCAGGGCGCCGAAGAGCGGCGTCAACGCCAGCATCACGCCCAGGTTCACCAGGTAGAGGCGGGGCAGGTTCTCCACGCCGCCGGCCAGCCCCATCTCCTCGCGCAGGGGGCGCAGCACGTAGTAGCCGGACAGGATGCAGAAGAAGAAGACGCAGGCGAGCAGGACGACGTCCTGTTCGTCCTCCCGCACGCCGGTCACCCTGTGGATCCACTCGCGGAACATCACGCCACACTATCAGGGGTGAGGGTCGATTGACAGCAGGCTCTACGGCGTCCCGGCCGATTTGTTCGTGGCCCCGCGACGTGAGCTTTCGCCGCGGGTGTGAAGCTCCGCCACAGGTCCGGAGGCCGGTCCGGCGAGCCGGGACCCCTCTGCAACACGAAGCGGGGGAACGAGTTCCGGGTGTGAAGGCGCCGCCGGTCCTCCCGGCACGCCGGATGCAGTGAGGGGAGCAACGGAGACGGTGACCCTCATCAAGGAGACGAGACATGAAGACCATCAACAAGATCCGCGACAAGCTCCTGCTCCTGGCCGCCATCGGCATCCTGGCCCTGACCGGTTGCAGCGAGGACACGCCTCTCGGCCCGATCACCGATCCCGAGCCCCAGGCCGAGGCTCCCGTCCTGCCCGACGCCTCGAGGATGGAGATCGACCTCAGCTTCTTCGACCAGGGCAAGGACTACGACAAGAGCTTTCCCCGGGAGAACTTCTTCAACGCCTACCTGCGCGCGGTGGTCGTGACGGGCCTGACCGAGCTGGTCCTGGCGCCCCCGGTGGCCGCCTTCTCGCTGGCCGTGCACACCATCCCCAGCTACCAGCCCGACGGCTCCTGGCTGTGGGTCTACACCTACGTCAACGGCGCCGAGGAGGCCCAGATCCGCCTGCGCGGCGTCATCGTCGACGACGGCGTGGACTGGGCGCTGCGCGTGAGCGTGCCGGCCGAGGGCATCGAGGACGAGCTCTGGTTCGACGGCTCCACCCGCGACGACGGCGACGTCGGCCTGTGGACCTTCTACGACTTCAACCTGGCCGGCAAGCCGGCCGTGGCCGAGCTCGAGTGGTCCCACGGCGTGGACGAGGACCTGCTGCAGCTGACCGCCCTGTACGGTGAGGACGCCGGCGACCGGCTCGCGTTCTCGGTCAGCGGCGACGAGCACCGCATCGACTTCGCCGAGGGCGACAGCTTCAACGCCTGGTTCATCCGCTGGCTGGCGTCGGACGGCTCCGGCAGCCTGATGGTTCCCGACTACAACGGGGGCGAGGAGGCCTGCTGGGACGAGAACCAGTACAACATGGTCTGCGACGGCGAATAGACCACGGGACATCCCGACCGGAGGCGGCCTCGCCAGAGGCCGCCTTCTCTTTGCGCGCTACCTGGCGTATACTGGGAAGCGGCCCCTCGGCCCGGCCCCCAGACGAGGATATCCGTCATGACCATCCGCGCCCACCCGATCCTGGCCGCCCTGCTCCTGGCGCTTCTCTGCCTGACCGGCTGCAGCGAGGACGACGACGTCACCCCTATAGACATGACCCTCGACGAGTCGTGGCCCAACGAAGACGGCCGCTGGTGGCGCTACGACCTGCGCATCTCCCACTCCGCGACCGAGCTGACGAACCTGACCGACCCGGACACGCCCTTGCCCTCCCTGAGCGCGCTGCGCCAGATCATGTTGAACGTCGATCACACGGAGGAGGTCGAGACCCACGACCGCGTGCTCGACGCGGTCTTCGACGGCGACATCGTCACCCAGTCGGGCGCCACGGGGCAGAACCTCGTGGTCACGAGCACGCCCGCGGGGGGGGCGCCCGCCGCGTCGGCCGGAGAGACCTTCCTCTCGGCCCTGCGGCGCGCCCGGCCCGACCTGCGCGACCGCCTGCCCGCGGCCGGCAAGGCGTACGAGGAACGCACGCCCTACGGACTGACCGGTCCCTGCTGGGAGAAGACGGATACGCACATCGGGGGGTACGGCGACCTGCACGCGGAGCTGTCCTGGCTCTACCTCGAAACGCCCCTGGACCGGAACGCCACCTTCGACCTGCAGCTGGTGCCCCAGATCGCCGACGACATCTGGCTCCACGGCTGGATCGTGCGCCAGGGGGAGTGGACCCAGGAGGGCGAGACCTTCACGCGTGCCCTGGAGGTCTTCACGCTCATCGACTTCGGCGTGCAGACGATCACCGGCGACGACGGCATGCCCGCCGGCGAGATCCGCAGCCTCGCCTGCTTCGGGACGATCTACGCTCCGGGCGTCGGCCCGGTCTACATCAAGGAGTGGCGGGTGCTGCCGGGCGATCCGGTGTTGCAGGACCGGCCCGGCGAGCTCGTCGTTCTGGAAGCCGTCCTGGTCGACCGGGGGCTACCCGAGGATCCCCACTAGAGCCAGAACGCCACGCCGAAGGTCAGCTTCGAGGCGAAACCCGACTCCTCCACCGGTGTCTCGATGACCACGTCGCCGAGCTTGACGGTGGCCGTGTTCCAGTTGACGGCCTCCAGGCGCAACGAGCCGTGCAGCGAGACGCTCCCGCTCACCAGGTAGTGGGCGCCCCCGCCGAAGCTGACGCCGCCGCCCTCGATCGCGAAGACCAGCTCGTCCTGCTGGGACTCCAGCTTGAAGCCGCCGATCCCGCCGAAGAGGTAGGGGCGGAAGTCCTGTCCGTCGCGGAAGACGTAGACGCCCTCGATCAGCGAGCTGAGGAAGGCGATCTCGATGTTCTCCAGGCTCGTGGGGTGGCTGGCGCCGCCGCCGTAGATGCGCAGCATGAAGGTGGGCGTGAAGCGGTATCCGAACTGCAGCGCCGCGCCTCCGGATTGCTCTTCGATGGAAACCGCGTCCTCCTCGTCGTTGTCCCCGACGAAGCTGCTCAGGCCGTCCAGTCCGAGGAGCCAGCGCCCGTCCTGGGCGGCGGCCGCGCCGGCGGCCAGCAGGGTGATCAGCAGGGTCGTGGTCAGCAGTCGGCGTCCGTTCATGATGGGTTCTCCCCCTTGTCGTGTTTGTCCCCGTCCAGACCGTAGGCCTGGATCTTCTTGTGCAGATTCGTGCGGTCGATGCCGAGCAGGCGGGCGGCGCCCGAGACGTTGCCGCCGGTCTGGGCCAGGCACTCGCGGATGCAGACGGCCTCGAAGGCCTGCCGCGCCTTGACCAGTCCGCCCAGCCCCTGGATCGAAGCGGGGGGCAGCGGGCGCGGCCGGTCGTCGTCCGTCGCTGCGGGGCCCGTGATCGACGCGGCGTCGAGCAGGCCCGTGGCGCGCAGGTCCTCGGGCGTGATCTCGGCCCCCGCGGCCATGATCGCCAGCCGCTCGACGGCGTTGTGCAACTCGCGCACGTTGCCGGGCCAGGGCAGCTGGGTGATGAGCTTCAGGGCCGCAGCGTCGAAGCTGCGGGGCGGCAGGCCGTTCTCCTCTGCGTAACGCGAGAGAAAGTGTTCCGCCAGCAGCGGCACGTCGTCGCGGCGCTGGCGCAGCGGCGGCACGTGGATGGGCACCACGTTCAGGCGGAAGAAGAGGTCCTCGCGGAAGCCGCCCGCGCGGACGTCCTCCTCCAGGTCGCGATTGGTGGCGGCCAGCACGCGCACGTCCACCTCGAGAGCCTGGCCGCCGCCCACCTTCTCGATCTCGCCCTCCTGCAGGGCCCGCAGCACCTTGGCCTGGGCGCGCAGGCTCATGTCGCCCACCTCGTCCAGGAACAGGGTGCCCCCGTTGGCCTGCATGAACTTGCCGTCGCGCGATTCGGTGGCGCCGGTGTAGCTGCCCTTGACGGCGCCGAAGAGCTCGCTCTCGATGAGTTCCTCGGGGATCGCCGCGCAGTTGACCTTGACGAAGGGGCCGTCGCGCCGGTCGCTGGCCTCGTGCAGGGCGCGGGCCACCAGTTCCTTGCCGGTGCCGCTCTCGCCGCGGATGAGGATGCGCGCGGGGGTGGGCGCGGCGCGCGAGATCTGGTCGCGGATGGCGCTCATGGCCTCCGACTCGCCGATCATCAGGTGCCGGCTGCGTTCCTTCTGGCGGAAGCCGCGCACCTCGCCGGCCAGCTTCTCCACGCGCAGGGCGTTGCGCACGGCGAGCACCACGCGTTCGCGCGAGCAGGGCTTCTCCAGGAAGTCGAAGGCCCCCTCGCGCGTGGCCTCCAGCGCGGTGGCGATGGTGCCGTGCCCCGAGATCATCACCACCTGCTGGGCGGGATCCTCGGCGCGCATCTCGCGCAGGACCTCCAGGCCGTCCTTGCCCGGCAGGCGTATGTCGAGGATCACCACGTCGGCGCCGTCGGCGCGCCAGGCCTCGAGGCCCGCCTCGCCGTCGGCGGCCTCGGCCACCTCGAAGCCCTCGGACTTGAGCACCATGCCGAAGGTGCGGCGGATGTTCTTCTCGTCGTCGATGATCAGTATGCGCGACATCGTCATTCCTTCCCGCCGGCCGGCAGGCGCAGCGTGAACACCGCGCCCGCGCCGGGATTGCTGTCGACCTCGATCCCGCCGCCGTGTCCGCGCACGATGCCGTCCACGATGGCCAGGCCGAGGCCCATGCCCTCCTTGCGCGTGGAGAAGTCGGGCTCGAAGATGCGCTCGCGGTGCTCGGGCGCGATACCCACGCCGCCGTCGGCCACTGTCAGGATCAGGGCGCCGTCCTTCTCGTTGCGGGCCGCGAGGGTGACGCGCGGCCGGGCGTCCGCCTGGGCGCAGGCGTTCAGTCCGTTGTCGATCAGGTTGACCAGGGCGCGGCGCAGCTCCCTGGCGTCGAAGCGACCCGGCAGCGCGGTCGACTCGAGGACGAGCTTGAGCCGCTCGCCGTAGAGGCGGCCCAGATCCTCGGCCAGGGGCGCGAAGTCGTCGTCGGCCAGCTGCGGCCGGGGCGAGCGCGCGAAGTCGGAGAACTCGGCCACCAGGCGGCGCAGGCCGTCGACCTCCTCGCCCACGATGCTCTCGCAGTCGGCCAGGGCTCCGCGGTGCGCGTCGTCGTCGCCGCGGTAGCTGCGGTGCGTCTCCTGCACGGCCAGCAGGATGGGCGTCAGGGGGTTCTTGATCTCGTGGGCCAGGGTGCGGGCCATGCCGCGCCAGGCCGCGGCCTTCTCCAGGCGCGAGAGCTCGCGTCGCTGCTGCCCCAGCCGCGCGACCATCTCGTTGAAGGCGCGCACCAGGGCGCCCGCCTCGCCCTTGGCGTCGGTGGCGACGCGCGTCTCCAGGTCGCCCTCGGCGACGCGCGCGGCCCCTTCGGCCACGGCCTCCAGCGGGCGGGCGAGCCGGCGGGCCATCACCGAGGCCACGCCGAGCGCCGCCAGGATCAGGGCCGCGTAGACCAGCACGAAGGGCAGGATGTAGCTGCGCAGGATGGGCTCGCGCTCGATCTGGAAGGCGGCCAGCAGGCCCATGGCGTCGGTGATGCGGCCGGCGCGCGCCGCGAGTTCCGGCGGCAGGGCCTGTGCGATCAGCACCGGTTGCCCGGCCGCCGTGCGCACCTTCAGGGCGAGGTAGCCGCCCACCACCCGCGGATCCCTGTCCAGGTCGGTCAGCGCCGCGTTCAGCTCGGGCACGAAGGGCGCCGCCTTGAGCCAGCGCCCCTGCGCGTCGAGCATGATCTGGCCGTCGGCCGCGGCGGGATCCATCACCGTCAGGTGGGGCTTCCAGATGTGGTCCGCCGCCCTCACGAAGTCCACCTTGTGCCGCTGGAGCTCGGCCCGCGACGAGACCATGCCCGCCTGCAGGCCGTCCACGAGGGTCTGCGAGAGGGCGGGATTCATGCTGCGCTCGAGCAGGTTGCGCACCACCAGGGACATGGGCAGCGCCGGCAGCAGCGCCGCCACCAGGATGACGATCATCAGGCGCGTCCTAATCCGGCTCATGGTTCAACTCCCCGGGCCGGAAGGGATCGGATTCGCGGGTGACGTCCAGGTCGGAATCGCCGTCCCCCTTGTAGAAGAAGCGGATCAGCTTGCCCAGGCTGATGGAGACCTCCTGCACGGCGTCGCCGTGCCCCCCGCGGCCGGTCTCCTCGCCCGAGATCATGTCCTCCATGCGCCCGCGAGTGTCGGGCGCGATGGGGTGCAGGCGCAGGCCGGCGCGGATCACCGCCGGGGTCACCCCGTCCAGGACCGACAGTGGCGCCACCGGCAGCGGCGGCATGGCGGAGAGGTAGTCGCGCAGGGTCGCCAGGTCCGGGAAGCGTTCCTCCTCGCCCGCCACGTTCACGGCGAAGACCTCCTCCCAGAGATCGTAGGAGAGGAGCATCATCACGTGATGGCCGGCCAGCGGACGGTTGCCGCCCTGCCGGACCTCGAGCTGGAGCTCGACGGCCGAGACCAGGCCGCTGCGCAGGGTGGAGACGATGCGCTCGCCGGGCAGGCCCTCGGTGGTCAACCGGCAGAGCAGCAGGCTGTCGCGCCCGGCTGGCGCGACCGAGATGATGCGCGGCGCCGCCCCCGCCGCCGCGGCGCACAGCAGGAGCAACAGGCAGAATGCGGGCAGCCGGTGCGGCGCACGGCGGCCCATCAGAAGCTCCACCCCAGGGTGGCGTGGCCGTGGAAGGACTCGTCCACGGGGGAGTCGGTCAGGGGCAGGGCGATGTCGGTGCCCAGGTAGCCGAGCCAGCCCAGGCGCACGCGGAAGCCCCAGCCGACGCTCACGGCGACGTCGCCGCTGGGTCCGTCGACGGCGCCGCCCCGGCCGACGTCGACGAAGAGCACGCCGGCCACGCGGGGCCGGGCCGCGTCGCCCATCAGGGGCGCGCGGTACTCGAGGGAACCGTTGAAGAGCCACTCGTCTCCGGCGGGCGCGGTCAGGGACTGGCTGGGGAAGCCCCGCACCGTGTAGAGACCGCCCAGGTAGAGCCGGTCGTAGAAGGGCGCGTCCTCGCCCACGTAGGCGGCGCGGCCGTGCAGGCCCAGCACGCCGGCGCCGAGGGAGTGGTAGGTGCGCAGGTCGCAGCTCGCCGACGGGAAGTCGCCCTGGTCCTGCAGGGTGTAGCCCAGGCGCAGGCGGCCCCACAGGCCCGAAGCGGGCGAGCCGGCGCGCCGCGCTCCCGAGCGCGTGTCCAGCACGAGGTCGGTGCGCCAGGTGGTGCGCTCCCGCTCGCCGACGCCGGCCGCGATGCCGGCGGGCAGCTGGTCGAAGGGGACCTCGTCGCCAGCCTCGACGCCGCTCACGTCGTTGGCCTGCCACACCGTGCCCGTCGAATCGACTTCGGAGGCTTCCATCAACAGCGTCGTCGACAGGCTCCAGGCCCCGCCGAGCCGGCGGCCGAGCTGCAGGTTCAGGCCGCCGCGCGCCACCGGGTGTCCGTACTCCACGCCGTCCACGAAGTAGACGCGCTCGATGCCGCGCGCCCTCAGTTCCGCGCCCCAGAAGGTGCGGTCGCCGGGCGTCGTGCCGCGCCGGTAGTGGATGGACATCCCCACGGTGCGGTAACCGAACATGAGCTGGATGGCGGCCCGCTCGCCGCGGCCGGTCAGGTTGTCGAGGGAGAGGGCGGCCGGGATCAGGTACCAGCCGTCCAGGTCGCTGTTGCCGGTGCCGAAACGCAGGTCCGGACCGCGCTCTTCCACCTCCAGCACCAGGACCAGTGAGCCGCGCGTCGCACCGGGGCGGGTGTAGTAGTCCACGGACTCGAAGAGGTCGCCGTCCCGCAGTCGGGCCACCGCCGCCAACAGGCCGGCCTGATCGAAGGTCGCCCCGGCAGAGAGCCCCAGATACCGTTCGATCACCTCCAGGGAGGTACGGGTGTTACCGTGCGCTTCCACGGCTTCCAGGGTGAGCAATTTCACCACAGACGAGGTGTCGTCCGTGGACGCGGGCGCGGCGCTCGCCGCCGCAGGCCCGGCGTCGAGTGCCGGGCAGCACAAGGCACAAGCTATTGCCAGAAAGGCAATTGCGGTGGAAATGCCGTGGGTGCGGTCTGGCCGGTCCATGGTGTCTCGTTTCGGTGCCGTTCCCAGCTATGTCGACTGGGGAACTGCCGTCGCAATCATCATACCCGACCACGGCCCTTTGCCAAGCCCATTTGCTGTTTTCTCAACTCGTTCGCTCCCAAGGGACTTATGCACTTCCGGCAGCGCATGAGCGGCCGTGGAGCCACACACGGGCCACCCGAAGTGTGATAAAACACCACAAGCGGTGATCGGACAGATGGTTGCGGGTATTGGCAGGGTCGAGTCCCCTGTGATAGACTTCTGACGCGACCGCTCCCCGCGAGCGGAGCAACGGATACTTGTACCCGGTGGTCGAGGTCCCTCGAACCGGCCGGATGAAACTGTCGTCGAGGACGTGGACATGTCCGAAGTGCGTCGCAACATGAAGGACCTGTGGGTCCGGCTCTTCGGGCGGGGAACGCCCAAGCCGGGCCGTGTGTCCGCGTCCGTGCCGCCCTCGGCCGAGATCGATCCGCGGACGCTCGAGCAGGGCCTCTACCAGGTCGAGATGCTCAAGCGCTCGGGTTTCGACATGCAACGCAAGACGCTCCTGAACATCGGCACGGGCTGGCAACCCACCATCCCGCTGGTCTTCTACCTGGCGGGCTGCGACGACATCATCCTGGTGGATCACGAGCGCGTGCTGGACCAGGACCTGCTGGTGCAGACCGCCGGCAACCTGCGCGGCTACGCCGGCGAGATCGCCGGACGCCTCGGCCTCGAGAAGCGCGAGGTGTCCCAACGCCTGCGCGTGCCGTCGGAGGTCACGCTCTTCGGCGTGCTGCGACAGTTCCACATGCAGTACCTCGCGCCCTACGACCTGCTCGAAACCACCTTCTCCGAGAACTCCCTCGACCTGGTGATCGCCCGCGCCCCCCTGGCCCACTTCACGACGAAGTACGTCAAGTCCCTGCTGCCGGTCGTCGCGCGGCTGCTGCGGCACGACGGCCTCATGTCCCTCTGCTTCGACCAGGAGGACCGGCTCGACTACATCGAGTTGCTGCGGGAATCGTCCTGCCGGCTGATGATCGAGGAGTCGGACACGGAGCTGAGGGTGATCTCGGCGGACGATGCGCCGCCGCGGGATCCGACGCGGTCGTTGGCTTTCCTGATCGCGTCTTGCATTGCCAGCGAAGAGGCGAGGATCTGAGGTGTCGTCCCCTGTTCCGGGGAGCGCTCTCCGGTCACATCCTGTGACCGGCTCGCTCGAATTCCGGGTCCTTCCGCCCTCCATGGCTCCAGAACCCTCCATACGCCCCCGGAACAGGGGACGACACCTCAGATCCTCGCCCTTTGGTTGGGACGGAGACGAATCAGGAAAGCCAGTGACAGAGAAGAGGCGCGGGGCATCGGCCCGCGCCTCGTTCGTGAGATCGGCGGTGGGGATCAGCGGCGGGTCTTGACGAAGCGGTAAGCGCCCTGGGTGGCGCCCCAGACCTGTTCGCCTGCCTCGTCGTAGCCGCGGTCCCAGCTCTCGATCCAGGAGGGGGTGATGGTGACCTCGCTGTTGGCGTAGGAGGCGCCGTGCAGTTCGCTCGGGCATTCCTGCTCGCGGGTGGCGCCGGCGAAGGTCCATTCGTTCACGCGCTCCAACTCGACGGCGCAGCCCTCCTTGACCGTGAGGTCCGCGGGGGCCAGGGCGTCGAAGCGGTCGGGGTCGTTCCAGGCGCCGACCATGGCCTCGTCGTCGGGCAGCAGGTAGATCTCGCTGGAGAAGGCCAGGTCGTTGAGTCGCGTCAGGTGATAGACGCGCTGGCGGTACGGCTTGTCCCGGCTCTCGGCCGCGGCCTGCTCGACGTAGAGCCACACGCCGTCGTCGTTCATGGGCCAGATGCGCGCCGCTTCCAGCGTGATGTGATGGTACTCGGGATTCCCGGCGGCCTGCTCGGCGCTCGAGAAGGAACCCACGAGGCACTGGGCCAGCATCAGCACTTCCATGTCCGGGGGCGTCGGGGACTCGTAGTCGTAGAACTTGTCGCCAAGACCGCTGCAGCCGGAGAAGGCGGTCAGGAGGCCCGCCAGCACGATAGTACGGATCACGATCTTCATCTCTAACTCCGTCGTCACGAGGTTCACGTCGCTGGTCGCACCCGTAAATGTGCTGCTTCGGAGCCTTCCTGTCCACCCCTGATGCCTCTTGTCTCGACCGCCCGCCGGGTCTACGGTAGGCGGCGGACTCATCCTGGAGGGAGACGGCGTGTCCGAGAAGAACCCCCATCGTGAGGATCCGCGCCGGGCGGGAACCTGGCGCCTGGTCCTGATCGTCGCGGCGAGTTGCCTGGCGGTCTGGCCCCTGCGCGCGCTCGTACCTTGGGCGCCGGCCCTCTTCTACGGCGCGGGCTGGACGGCGGCGGCGCTGTTCCTGCTGCGGGAGACCGCCGTGCGCCGGCTCTGGATCGTCTACCTGGGTCTGACCCTGCCGATCCTGCTGCTCACCGGCGCCGACGACACCGGGCGCTACATCGTCGTGCCGCTCAACTTCTGTTTCCTCCTGCTGCGCCGGCACCGTCCCTGGGGACACCTCTCCTCGGCTCAGCGTGCGGCGGCCTTCTTCCTCGGCCTGGCCGCCGCGATCCTGGTGTTCTGGGACTGGGTCTGGCCCGACACCGGCAAACTGGGCTGGTTCACGGGCTTCGTCACCAACTTCGCCCGGACCTGCCAGGGCTCCCTGCGGCTCTTCTGGATCTTCTCCCTGCTGCGCCTGCTCTTCGGGATCCGGCTGCACTTCCTGCGCCTGCGTCCCAAGCTGGCGGTCATGGCGACGCTGATCGCCGGTATGCCCCTGCTGCTGTTGACCGCCTTCGGGCTGGTCTCGCTCTACGGCGCCATGGGCGGCGTGACCACCGCGCGCGGACGGGACGTTCTGCAGGACTGGGCCGCCAACCCCGGCGCCATCCGCAACGCCGCCGACGGGGTGGGCTTCGTCTGGAGCGACGGCCGCGCCCTGGGTGAGACGCCGGCCTGGCTGGACGACTTCCGGGCGACGCTGGCGCGGCCGGCGCCGGGGCCGGACGACGAGGTGGCCGACGCCCGCGGCATGCACCTGACCATCGCCGGCGAGGAACAGGTCGTGCGCAGCGGGGCCTGGGCGCCGGCCGACACGGCGGCCGTCTTCCGCGTCGCGGGGGAGCTGTGGCTGCTGGACGTGCGCGACCTCGGCGCCGGCGGGCCGCTTATCACGGGCGTGCCACTCGACACGGGCGTGCTGAACCGCCTGTCCGCCCTGCTGCGGGCCGACGTGGGCATCGTCGTGGACGCCGACGATCTCGAAGGCGCCGACAGCGACGCCGGGGTCGACTCCCTGCTGGCGAGCGTGACGCTGCAGGGCGCCTATCGCGACAGCGCCGCGACCTCCTTCTGGCGGCGGCCCCTCTACTTCGGCGGCGCCCAGGTGCCTCTGATCACCCTGGCGGGCGACCATTTCGCCTTCGGCGATCTCCTGATGCACGTGAAGGTGCGCCTGAGCGACCTGGGCGGCGAGTTCACCTCCGGCGAGAACAACTTCAACCAGGCGGTGCTGGTCATCCTGGCGCTGATCGCCGGGCTGCTCCTGCTGATCCAGGCGGTGGCGGGCTTCCTCGGCCTGCGCATCACCAACGGCATCACCTCGGCGGTGAGCCGGCTGCGGGGGGGCACGCAGAGGCTCGCCGGGGGCGACCTCGAGACGCGCATCTTCGTGCCCAACGAGGACGAGTTCGGCGACCTGGCCGACTCCTTCAACGAGATGGCCGTGGCGGTCAAGGTGGGCCGCGAGGAGGCCGTGGCACGCGAGCGTCTCGAGAAGGAACTGGAGACGGCCCGCGCCATCCAGGAGCGGCTGCTGCCCCACGAGATGCCCTGGCTGCCCGGCTTCGAGATCACCGGCGCCAGCATCCCCAGCCTGCAGGTGGGCGGCGACTACTTCGACTTCCTGGACCAGGGGGGCGGCCTGCTGGGCGTGGCCATCGGCGACGTGTCGGGCAAGGGCATCCCGGCGGCCCTGCTCATGTCCAACCTGCAGGCCTCGCTCCACGGGCAGGTGCTGCACCCGGGGCAGGTGTCAGGAGTGGTGAAGCGGGTGAACGAGCTGCTCGTGAAATCCACCGACCCGCACATGTTCGCCACCTTCTTCTACGGCGTGCTCGACCGCCGCAGCGGCGTCTTCACCTACACCAACGCGGGGCACAATCCGCCCCTGCTGCGACGGGTCGACGGCGGCCTGGAGACCCTCGAGGCGGGGGGCCTGCCCCTGGGCATGCTGCCGGACGTGGACTTCGCCCAGGACGAGACGACCCTCGAGCCCGGGGACGCCCTGCTGCTCTTCACCGACGGCATCACCGAGGCGGTGGGCCCGTTGCCCGACGGCAGCCTGCCCGAGGACGAGGAGACGGTGGAGACCATGTTCGGGGACGAGCGTCTGGCGGACCTGTTCGCCGAAATCCGGGACCGCAGCGCCGTCGCCATCCGCGAAGCGATCCTGAGGGCCGTATCCGAGCACACGGCCGATGTGCCCCAGTCCGACGACATCACCCTGGTCGTGGTCACCCGGCCGGGTTCCTGAAGGGGGCTCCGTGGCGGAAATTGCCGTGGCGCGCGCGATTCCGTACATTCCAACGCACCGATGCAAGCGCACGCGAAAACTGGCGCGGCTGCGTGCCATGTGGTATTTTCAAGCGAGCGTGCCTGGCCTCGGTCCAGCCGCTCGGGCCGAGTTGTTTCCTCATGAATCTCCACAGGGGGATCGTCGATGATGAGAGTCGTTTTCTTGTGTTTACTGTCGGCCGCGCTGCTGTTCGGCCTGTCCGCCTTCCTGGGCTGCGACTCCACCACGCCCGAGGATCCCCAGGCCGGCACCGGCACCATCGGCGTCTATCCCCGGCCGGTCAACGAGGACTTTCCCTGGCAGCTGACCGGACCCGGCACCTACGTGTTAGACGGCACCGACGACATGGTCATCGAGGATCTCGAGCCGGGTGAATACGAGCTGACCTGGCTTGACAAGTCCGGCTGGTTCCTGCCCACGACCAACCCGCTCAACAAGACGCTCTCCGGCGGCGCCGTCACCACCTTCACCGGCACCTACCGGCAGCCCAGCACCGAGCCCGATCCGGGCCAGGTGCAGATCAATCCCGATCCCGACGACATCGCCGCGCCGTGGACCCTGACCGGGCCCGACGAATTCGAGGAGAGCGGCAACAGCGACACTCTCTTCGAGGACATGCCCGCCGGTGAATACACCCTCACCTGGGGCGATGTGGACGGCTACAACACACCCCTGCCCGAGACGCTCACCCTCGAGGAGGGGGACGGCATCACCTTCGCCGCCACCTACCTGTCGCAGGAGTCCTCGGCGCTGGTGATGCTGCCGGTGACGCCGGGCACCTTCAACATGGGCAGCCCGCTGCAGGAGGGTGTCGACCCCTACGAGTGGCCCCAGCACACGGTGACCCTCACGCGTCCCTTCGAGGTCTCCTCGACCGAGATCACCTGGGCCCAGTACACGCGCCTGATGGGCGCCAATCCCAGCTACTACTACGACGAGTGCCCCGGCTGCGAGGTGTCGCACCCGGTCGAGAGCGTCGACTGGATCGACGCGGTGACCTTCTGCAACGAGCTCTCCGCCGACGAGGGCCTCACGCCCGCCTACGACATCGTCGGCAACGACGCGACCTGGGACCAGTCGGCCGACGGCTACCGCCTGCTGACCGAGGCCGAGTGGGAGTACACCTGCCGCGCCGGCACCCAGTCCGATCTCGCCAACGGCAGCCTCACCTACACGGCCAGCAGCTGCGACTACGACGAGCGGCTGACGCTCATCGGCTGGTACTGCAACAACTCCGGCTTCCGGCCCCAGCCCGTGGGCCAGCTCGATTCCAATCCGTGGGGCTTCTACGACATGCACGGCAACGTCTGGGAGTGGGTCTGGGACTGGTCCGAGACCTACGACCACGTGCCGGTCATCCTCGGCGACTTCTACTACACCGACGGCTACGTGGAGAGCCTGGGCAGCCTCTCGATCATCCAGTTCCTGCAGGACTTCGGCGACGGGCTGCTGATCCGTCTCACCGAGGTCGGCACCAGCTTCAACATCACGAACCTGGACATCGAGACCAACGAGGTCACCTTCGCCTACGCCGACTTCGCCGGCGAGGTGAACCTGCGGGTCAACGAAGCCGTCCGCTACGACGGCGTGCTGACGGACTTCCCGTCGGACATCGCGCCCGGCATCGCCCTGGCGGTCACCGCCGAGCAGATCATCGACGCCGCCTTCGGCGAGGGGGTCAAGGGCACGGTCACCTTGACCGGCCCGGTCATCAAGGTGGAACTCGGCGGCGAGACCCTGCTCGTGGACGACATGAACCTCGTGGACAGCGGCGCCGGCCAGTTCGACCTGGACCGCCTGCTGGACTTCAACACCATGAGCCTGGGTTACGTCTACCGCCCGGTCATCGGCAGCGCTCCCGTGCCGATCCTCGTGGCCGGCACCGTGACCGATCCGATCGGACCCCCGACGGGGACCATCCACATGATGCGCGGCGGCGGCTACGCCAACGGCGCGCGCACCTGCCGCTCGGCCACCCGCAGCCTGCCCGACAAGGGCCGCTACACGGGCTTCCGCGTGGCTCGCTACACCGACTGACGGCGCGGCGGAATCCGCTCCGACACGCCCCCCGGCGCCGCGTTGGCGGCCCGGGGGGTTTTCGCGTCCGAGAATCCCCCTCGCTGGCACGGGTGTTGCTTGATGATTCGTAAGATATCGGGTACAATTAATGGTTGGAGGCATGCGCGTGGGGGGCCGTACGGGTCCCGACCTGTTCCGCGGGAGACTGCAACATGAGACTGAAGACGACCCTGATCATCTCGTTGACGATCCTGGCCGGCGCCGCCCTGGCGCAGCCCATCGTCCAGGTGGGCAACCTGAATCCCCCGGTGCCGCCGTCGGTGGAGTTCCTCCACACGGGTCTGGAGGACTACGCCTACCTGATCTACCCGCCGGACCAAGGCTCCTGCACAGAAGGCGGCTTCGAGCTGCTGGCCATCCACATGTTCCTGGAGCTGATGCCCAACCAGGTCCCCATCACCTTCACGGTCTCGGGCGCTCTCGCCCACGCCGACTGGGATCCGTCCCTGAACGCCTGGGTTCCCGGGCCCTTCATCTGCGAGGGTCCCGACGAGTTGTTCAACATCGAGCTGCCGGGCGTGTACAACATCACCGTGCCCATGGAAGACAGCTGCGGCTGCCAGGCCTTCGACGACCACTATTTCCTGGTCGTGAGGTTCCACACGCCCTTCGAGGCCAACCTGCCGACCGACGGTCTGCCCGCGCCGGGCATCGTCTACAACGACAAGGGCGACGGCTGGGTCGACATGATCGGCCTCGGCAAGACGGCCGGCGGCAAGGTCATCATCTGGGGCGACACCGTGTGCTGCACGTACTCCGTGGGCAACGAGGCCGGCACCTGGGGCGGTATCAAGAGCCTCTACCGCTGATCGACACGGCATCGCGACGACGGGGCGCCCCCAGGGGCGCCCCTTTTTCCGTCCTCGCGGGTCGTCCCGGGCGGTGGTTGACCTTCCCCGTGGCTTGCCGCACCTTGGAGGCGTTCGCACGGATCCGGATCGACGAGCGGAGAGCACGGTGTTCGAGTACCAGAAGCACGGCCGGTTCTTCGCCCAGTGCGCCCGCGGCGTCGAAGACCTGCTCGTCGACGAGCTGGGCGAGCTGGGCGTCGCGTCCGCCGAGGCCCGCGTGCGCGGCGCCGCGTTCCGCGCCGACGCCCCCGCCCTCTACGACGTCGTCCTGCGCTCGCGTCTGGCGGGCCGCGTGCTGGCGCCGCTGCTGACCTTCGACTGCCACTCCGACCGCTATCTCTACAGCACGGCGCGCAAGCTGGACTGGGACGCCCTGCTCACGCCCGAGCGCACCTTCGCCATCGTCGCCAACGTCGCGCGCAGCCGTATCGACCACTCCCAGTTCGCGGCCCAGCGGCTGAAGGACGCCATCGTCGACCACTTCCGCGAGGCCTGCGGGCGGCGCCCCAGCGTGGACCGCCGCGAGCCCGACGTGTGGCTCAACCTGCACATCAACCGCGACCGCGCCACCATCAGCCTCGACGTCTCGCGCGGCTCCCTCCATCGCCGGGGCTACCGCCGGGAGACCGTCGAGGCTCCCCTGCAGGAGACCCTGGCGGCGGCCGTGCTGCGCCTGAGCGGCTGGAACGGCGACGCGCCCCTGGTCGATTTCATGTGCGGCTCGGGCACCTTGCTCGCCGAGGCCTGGCTGCAGGGCTCGCGCATCCCGCCCGGCTGGCTCAGCGCGGACGGCGCGCCCCCGCCGTCCTGCCTGCCGGATTTCGACGCGGCGGACTGGCTCAGCCGTGTCGAACGGGCGCGGGCCGACCACCGCGACCCGCCGCCCGGCCTGGTCTCGGGCAGCGACGCGGATGCCGCCGCCGTGCGCGCGGCGCGGGCCAACCTGTCGCTGCTGCCCGGAGGCGGAACCGTGCAGGTGACGCGCGCCGACTTCCGCGACGTGGACGTGCCCCCCGGGGCGGTCATCGTCGTCAACCCGCCCTACGGCGTGCGCCTGCAGGCGCGGCGCGAGGTCGAGGCGCTGTACAAGGATCTCGGCGACCATCTCAAGCGCCGTTGCAACGGCGCGACGGCCTGGATCCTCTGCGGCGACACGGAACTGGTCAAGCGCATCGGGCTGCGTCCGAAGCGGCGCATTCCCCTGTGGAACGGGGGCCTGGAATGCCGGCTGGTGCAGATCGAACTCTACTGAGGCCGCGAGGGGGAGGGATGAACGAGGCGCGGTTCCGCTTCTACGAGGAGCTGAACGACTTCCTGCCCCCGGGACGCCGCAAGCGCGAGTTCGTCCACGCCTTTCGCGGAACCCCAGCGGTCAAGGACGCCATCGAGGCCCTCGGCGTACCCCACGTGGAGGTGGACCTGATCCTCGTCGACGACCGCTCGGTGGATTTCGGGCACCCCCTGCGCGACGGCCAGCGCGTGGCGGTCTACCCCGTGTTCGAGAGCCTGGACGTCACGCCGCTCACCCGCCTGCGCGAACGCCCCCTGCGCAAACCCCGCTTCGTCTGCGACGTGCACCTGGGCAAGCTGGCGCGTCGGCTGCGCCTGCTCGGTTTCGACACCCTGTGGGAGGACGACCTCGACGACGCGGCCATCGCCACCCTCGCCGCGCACGAGGGCCGCTGCGTCCTGACCCGCGACGTGGGCCTGCTCAAGCGCAACGAGGTGACGCGGGGATACTGGGTGCGCAGCAAGGAGATCCGCAGGCAGGTCGCCGAGGTGGTCGGCCGACTGGACCTGGCCGCCCGCATCGACCCCTTCACCCTCTGCCCGGCCTGCAACGCCCCCGTGGCGCCGGTCGACAAGGCGGAGGTCGCGTCCCGGCTCGAACCCCTCACCCGGGAACACTTCGAGGAATTCCACCGCTGTACCGGTTGCCAGAAGATCTACTGGCGAGGCTCCCACTACGAAGCCCTGCTGGCCGAGATCCGAGACCTGCCCGGCCCCTAGAAGAAGATCTTGGCGAACTTGAGGATCCCCTGCTTCCAGGGAACTCGATGACTCACGCCGGACTGCCCTTCGAACGTGGAGAGGTTCTCCAGGTACCAGCGGTAGTTGCGCACCAGCGCGTCCTTGTTGGAATACTGCGGATCGTATCCCAGCACGCGCTCGGCCTTCTCGATGGAGACGAAGGAGTCCTCGCAGGCGGTCTCGTAGACCCACTTGTAGAGCGGCGAGAGGTTGAACTTCTCCAGCAGGCGCAGGGTCCAGATCACGGGCCCGGCGGGGAAGCCGACGATCTTCTTGCCGAAGCCGGCCTCGTCGAGGACCGCCTGGTAGTCCTCCTTCATGGAGGTGAACTCGCGCGCGCCCAGGTTGAAGACGTCGTCCACCGCGTCCCGGGGACCGGTGCAGCAGAGGTAGATGCCCTGGCAGATGTCCTCCACGTCGCAGAGCTGGTAGCGGTTGTTCCCGCTGCCGATCATGGGGAAGCCCTTGCCGTCCTTGGCCCAGTCGTAGAAGAGGGCGAAGACGCCGAGGCGTTCGGGACCGATGAAGGACTTGGGGCGGATGACCGGCACGCAGAGGCCCTGGGTGCGGTATCCGGCGCAGATGCTTTCGGCCTCGACCTTGCCGATCCCGTAGGGGCCCACGCCGTCGACGGGGTCGTCTTCGACCAGGGGATGGTGGTCGGGGATGCCGTAGACGGCCGTCGAGGAGATGTGCACGAAGCGGTCCACGTCGTGGGCCAGGGCCGATTCGATCACGGTGCGGGTGCCCTCGATGTCCGTGGACAGGATGTCGTCGTGGTCGTAGAGGGGCAGGGCGGCGGCGGTGTGGATCACGATGTCCACGTCGGCCATGGCCCGGTCCACGTCGGCGCGCGATCGCACGTCGCCGACCACCTCGCGGACGCGGTCCCGCTCGGGGTAGTCGAAGGGCGCGATGTCCAGCGACGTCACCTCGTGACCGCACTCCATCAGGTAGCGCGCCATGTTGATGCCCAGGAAGCCGGCGCCGCCGGTGATCAGATATCTCTGTGCCATATCGTCCCTTTCGTGGTCTGACCGGTCGAAGATAGGGCCGGGGGGCGGTTTTTCAAATTCTGCCTTTGACGGGTCGCGAAAATAGCCTATTTTCCACGAAACAATAAAACGATTAAAGCGTATTCGTTTCATTGTCCGACCGGGAGGAGGACCCATGGCCGACGCCAGGGACACGCCGAAACAGGTTCAGATCATCACCGCGGCGGAGCCTCTCTTCGAGCGCTTCGGCTTCCGCAAGACCACGGTGGAGGAGATCTGCCGCGAGGCCGGCGTCTCCAAGCGGACCTACTACGAGCTGTTCAACGACAAGGCCGATCTGCTGATGCAGATGCTGATGTACTTCGTCGCCCGGTCGGTGACCCGGTGGGTGGAGTCCATGACCCCGGACATGTCGGCCATCGAGAAGCTGGAGAGCTACATCGCCGGCTACGAGGAGATGGGCAAGAAGCACCCCGTGTTCCACTTCTGCCTGCACGAACCCGACGTGAAGGAATACACCAGGGACTTCATGGACCACCCCGAGGCCAAGCAGATGATCGCCGCGCTGGTGCGGGTGGTCGAGGAGGGCATCCGCAAGGGCGAGCTGCGCGAGATGGACCCGCCGACGATCGTCTGGATCATCGGCGGCCTGCTCGACTCCATGTACTACGTCTTCCCGGAGCTCACCGAGGAGCCCAGCGCCTTCGAGAACGAGACCCTGTCGCGCGAACTGCGCGCCTTCATACTCAACGGACTTCGGAAATGCCGAGACGCATGAATGCGGAGGGAGAGATGAGAACTGGACGAACCACGTTCGCGGCGGTAGCCGCGATCATCCTGCTCGCGACGGCCGCGGCCGGCGCGGGGGGCGACGGCGAGATCATCGAGGCCCGGCCCGGGGCGGCCGAGGCGCGCGACCTGGCCGGCTGCATCGACGAGGCCCTGGCCAACAACGACGCCCTGCGGGCCGAACGCCTGCGGCGCGACGAGCTGGACGGTCAGATGTACCAGGCGCTGGCCACCGGCCTGCCCTACATCGACGCCACCGGGGAGTGGGCGCGCTCGCGCGATCCCAGCTTCGCCCTGGACGAGACCTTCGGCGGCGGCGGCGACGGATCCATCGGCACCTCGCCCCTGGACACGCTGCTGGCGGGCTTCGATTTCCTGCCCGATCCCGAGGACATCCCCGCCCAGACCTACTGGCGGGCCCAGCTCAACCTGCGCTGGACCCTGAACCCGTCCAAGGTGCTCGGCGCGGTGGGCGCCGCGGGACAGGGCATCAAGCGGCAGGACCTGGCCATCGCCTCGGCGATCCACCAGGTGGAGGAGGAGGTCGTCACCGGCTATCACGGCATCATCCTGGCGGCCGAGTCGCTGGCGGCCACCGAGGCCGACCTGGCCAACCAGGCGGAGTTCCTGGAGATCATGCGGCTGCGCCACGAACTGGGCATGGCCACCGCGACGGACACCCTGCAGGCCGCCGTGGCGGTGGCCAACCTGGTGCCCGCCGTGCACACGGCGCGCAAGGAGCTGCGCAACGCCGGCGCCCGCCTCAACGCGGGCATGGGCCTGCCGCCGGACATGCCGCTCTCGATCCGCCGCGAGCAGACCCTCGAGCTGGATCCGCTCGTCCCCGATACGGCGATCGACCTGGCCCTGCGGCGGCCCGACGTGGGCATGAGCGGGCTGTGGACCGACATGCTCAAGCAGAACCGCAAGGCCCAGAAGGCCGAGATGCGGCCCTACCTGTCGGTCGACGGCTCGTACGGCTACGTGGGCCGCAAGCTCAGGGATCTCGACGACACCGGACACGACTTCTGGCGCGCCACCGTCGCGCTGAACGTGCCGCTCTTCGACGGGCTGCTCACCAAGGGCCTCGTCGACCAGACCGAGGCGCAGATCCGCCGCAACGAGGTGGAGTTGTCCGGTCTCAAGCGCAACATCCGCGCCGACGTGCTCGAACTGCTCGACGCCCTCGAGGTGTCGCGGGCGAACCTGCGCGCGGCCGAGCTCAACCTGACCCGCAGCGAGGACCTGCTGGAGACCAGCAAGCTCGAGCTGCGGCTCGGACGCACCGACTACCTGAACGTCCTGCAGTCGGAGGCCAGCCGGTCCCTGGCGCGCAGCAACCTGATCCAGGCGCGGTTCGATGTCCTGACGACGACCGCGTCCCTGAAAAGAGCCATCGGCGTCTCTCCCATGCTGCCGTTCGCGGCCGTGGAGGGCCTGGTCGAAGGAGGGGCGGAATGATGAGCCGAGTGGAGACCAAGATGATGTCGAGCGAGACGAGCCTGCGGTACCTGGCGGTGCTGCTCCTGCTGGCGGGCCTGCTGGCCGCGGCCGGCTGCGCGCCGCACGCCGAGGACGAGACGCCGGGCGAGGTCGCCCGCAACGTGCGCGTGGTGGAGCTGGCGCCGACGGATCTCGACGAGTTCTTCGAGATCTCGGGCCCCCTGCACCCGGTGCGCGGGACCGACGTGTCCGCCGAGGAGTCGGGCACGGTCCACGCCATTCCCCACGACAAGGGGGACCGCGTCGCACGCGGGGACGTGCTGGTGGAACTGGACCGGCGCCTGCTGGCGGCCGAGATGGCCGCGGCCGATGACGACCTGAAGCTGCGGACGCACACCGCCGAGAACACCGCCGCCCTCTTCACGGCCGGCAAGGTGAGCGAGACGGAGAAGCTCGCCGCAGACGCCGCGCAGGCGGGGGCCGAAGCCGCCTACCGCATCGCCAGCCTGCGCTTCGAGCGGGCCGCCGTGAAGGCGCCCTTCGACGGCGTGGCGGTCGACCGCTACGTGGAGCCCGGACAGCTGGTCCCGTCGGGGATGCCCGTCGCCCGCGTCATCGATCCCTACGTGCTCAAGCTGGCCGGCACGGTCACCGAGCGCGAGGTGGCCTGGCTGCGCGAGAACGCGCCCGCCACGGTGGATCTCGAGGGCATGGACGTGCGGGTGCCCGGCAAGGTGGCCTGGATCGGCTTCGAGGCCGAACCGGTCACCGGCAAATTCAAGGTGGAGGTGCACGTGGGCAACGGCGACCTGGCGCTGCGCGCCGGCGTGGTCGCGCGGGCCCGCATCCACAAGGTGACCCACGAGCGCTCGCTGGTCGTGCCCCGCGACGCCGTCATGTACACGACCCAGGGCCTGGCGGTCTACGTGGTCGAGGGGGACCGCGCCGCCCTGCGTCCGGTCGTCCTGGGCCCCGACCAGGGCCTGATGGTCGTGATCGCGTCCGGGCTGACCGCAGGTGACAGGGTCGTGGTGCGGGGGCATCGCGAGCTGGTCGACGGCGCGCTGGTGGAGATCACCGAGCAGGCCGCCGCCCGCGACGGCAGCAACGGCGGCGACCCTTCCGAGGTCGTCGAGTCCGCCTCGGCCGGCGGAGCGGAGGAGGCGGGCCGATGAAGATCACCAGCGGCGCGATCCGCAAGTACCCGATGGTCTTCGCCTTCATGGTGATCATCATCATCGTGGGCATGGACTCGTACCTGGGCCTGCCCCGCGAGTCCAGCCCCGACGTGAAGATCCCCTTCGTGATGGTCATGACGCCCTACGCGGGCGCCAGTCCCGAGGACGTGGAGAACCTGGTCACGCGCAAGCTCGAGCGCGAGCTCAAGGGCCTGTCCGATCTCAAGGAGATGATCAGCACCTCGGTCGAGGGCATGTCGAGCATCTTCCTGGAGTTCAACACCGACGTGGAGATGAGCGACGCCCTGCAGAAGGTGCGCGACCGCGTCGACCTGGCCAAGCCGGAGCTGCCCGAGGATCCGCGCGAGGACCTGCTGATCATGGAGATGAGCTCCAGCGACTGGCCGATCATGCAGATCAACCTGGCCGCCGACTACGATCCCGCCCTGCTCAAGGAGGTCGGCGAGGACCTCCAGGAGGAGATCGAGAAGGTCAAGGGCGTGCTGGAGGTCGACCTGACCGGCGGCGTGGAGCACGAGGTGCTGGTGGAGGTGGATCCCGAGCGCCTGCGCTTCTACAACCTGGGCCTGGTGGACGTGCAGGACGCCATCTTCCTGCAGAACACGACCATCCCGGGCGGCAAGCTCTCCCTGGGCATGTACGACTACCAGGTGAACGTGCCGGGCGAGGTGGAGGACGCGGCGGAGATCGCGGATTTCGTGGTCAACATCGGCGCGCCGACCCCGGTCTACATCCGGGACGTGGCCGACGTCAGCTTCGGCGTGAAGGACCGCGAGACCATCTCGCGCGTCAACGGCAAGGACGCGGTGATCCTGGCGGTCAAGAAGCGCAGCGGCGAGAACATCATCCACATCGCCGACGAGATCCGACTCATCCTCGCCGAGTGGGAGTCCCACCTGCCGCCCGGCACCGAGATCACCATCCTGGGCGACCAGTCCAAGGACATCCGGGACATGGTCACCGAGCTGGAGAACAACATCGTCAGCGGCCTGATCCTGGTCGTGGCGGTGCTGCTGCTGTTCCTGGGCTTCACCAACGCCCTCTTCGTGGGCGTGGCGATCCCCTTCTCCATGCTGATCACCTTCATCGTGCTGCGGGCGCTGGACATCACCCTGAACATGGTGGTGCTCTTCTCGCTGATCCTGGCCCTGGGCATGCTGGTGGACAACGCCATCGTGATCGTCGAGAACATCTTCCGGCACCGCATCCGCGGCAAGGACGGGGACGAGGCGGCCCGCTTCGGCGCCCACCAGGTGTCGAACGCCGTGGTGGCCTCGACGCTGACCACCGTCTGCGCCTTCGGGCCGATGATCCTCTGGCCGGGCATCATGGGCGAGTTCATGAAGTACCTGCCGATCACGGTGGTGATCACGCTGCTGGCCTCGCTGCTGGTGGCGCTGGTCTTCAACCCCGTGCTCTGCTCGCGTTTCATGAACGTTCCCAGGGAGCAGGGGGACAAGCCCCGCCTCGGCGAGCGGTTGATCGGCTTCGGGCTGAAGTCCTACGAGCCGACCCTGCGCTGGGCCCTGGGGCACCGCGCCGCGGTGCTGGGGACCGTCGTGGCGGCGCTGGTGGCCGTGTTCATGCTCTTCGGCGTCTTCAACAGCGGCGTCGAGCTCTTCCCGGACATCGATCCCCGCGTGGCCTACGTGGCCATCGACGCGCCCTCGGGCACGCGCATCGAGGTCAGCGACGTCTACACCCGCGAGGTGGAGGCGGCGGTGGCCGAGGTGCCCGAGCTGAAGGCCTACACGGGGCAGGTGGGCGCCGAGATCGGCACCTTCGCCGCGGCCCAGGCGCCGGCGCACAAGAGCTTGGTCACCATGGAGTTCATCGACATCGAGGACCGTTCGCGTCCCTCGGCGCGGTCCATCGAGGAGCTGCGCGAGGAGCTGAGCGGCTTCACCGGGGCGCGGCTGACCATCGACAAGCAGGAGGAGGGACCGCCCACGGGCCCGCCCGTGAACATCGAGATCTCCGGCGAGGACTTCAACGTGCTCGGCGAGCTGGCCGCCCAGGTCCGCGAGCGCATCCGCGGCATCGAGGGGCTGGTGGACATCGTCGACGACTTCGATCGCGACCTGCCCCAGATCGAGGTGCGCCAGGACGTGGACAAGGCCGGCCGCTTCGGCCTGCGCACCTGGGACATCGCGGGCACGGTCCGCACGGCCCTGCACGGCGCGGAGACGGCCAAGTACCGCGTCGGCGAGGACGAGTACGACATCCGCGTCCGCCTGCAGCAGCCCTTCCGGCGCAAGGTGGAGGACCTGGAGAACCTGCACGTCTTCTACGAGGGCGAGCAGATACCCCTGTCGGCCTTCGCCACCACCGAGTTCAAGTCGGGCATCGCGGCCATCAACCGCATCGACAGCGAGCGCGTGGTGTCCATCAGCGGCGAGCCCGCGGCCGGCTACAACAGCAACGCGCTGCTGCTGGAATGCCAGCGGGTGCTGGCCGACTTCCCGCTGCCGCTGGGCTACAGCATCGAATACACCGGCGAGATGGAGGACCAGCGCGAGGCCGAGGAGTTCCTGAGCGACGCCTTCGCCATCGCGCTGATGCTGATCTTCGTGGTGCTGATCAGCCAGTTCAGCTCGGTGACGATCCCCGTGGTGATCATCTCCAGCGTGGTGTTCTCGCTGATCGGCGTGTTCACGGGACTGATGGTCCACCGCACGCCCTTCGGCATCATCATGACCGGCGTGGGCGTGATCTCCCTGGCGGGGATCGTCGTCAACAACGCCATCGTCATGCTGGACTACATCATCCAGCTCCGCGGACGCGGCCTCGCCAAGACCGATGCCATCATCCGCGCCGGCAAGACCCGTTTCCGCCCGGTGATCCTGACGGCGATCACGACGATCCTCGGCCTGATCCCGCTGACCACCGGGGTGTCGGTGAACTTCGCCAGCATCTTCAAGGGGGAGTGGGACCACATCCTGAGCATCGGCGGCGAGTCGAGCCAGTGGTGGGGGCCCATGGGCATCGCGGTGATCTGGGGCCTGGCCGTGGCCACGTTCCTGACGCTGATCGTGGTGCCGGTGATGTACTCGTCGCTCGACCCCTTCAAGCGCGGGCTGCGCGCGGTGACCGTCGGCTGGTGGCTCGACCGCGTGCGGCGTGCCGGGCCGGAGGCGTCGGACGCCTGACCGGCCACTGCGAACGGCCGCCGGCCCGCCGGAAACACCCTCCGGCGGGCCGGTCGTTCCGGCCGCGCGCGAGGAGCGGCCGGGGGGTCGTTGGCGTTATACTGGACACGATGACGTCGAGACATCGACAGTATATGGATCGCCGCCGCCCACAGCGGTGATACAGGAGGTAATCCCATGACGGTCGACGCCCGCGATCGTGAACTCCCCACCGGTCCCTTCCGCAGGGTCGTGTCGCTGGTGCCCAGCCTGACCGACACCGTCTGCGGCCTCGGGGCGTCCGACCGCCTGGTCGGCCGCACTCTGTACTGCACGGAGCCGCGCCTGCAGGTGCGGGGCGTGCCCGAGTACGGCGGGACCAAGAATCCCAAGGTCGAGCAGATCCTCGCGGCCCGCCCGGACCTGGTGCTGGCCTGCGTGGAGGAGAACAAGGAGGAGCACCTGGCGGCCTTCGAGGACGCCGGCGTGCCCGTCTACACCGTCATGCCGCGCAGCCTGGACGACATCGACGGCCTGCTCGCCGCCCTCGGCGAACTGCTCGACGTCGCCGACGCCGCCCGCCGGGCCCGCGACGAGCTGGCCGCCAGCCGCGAGGACGCCGCGGCCTGGCGCGCGAAACTCTCCGATCGCCAGAACGGCGACGACGCGCCCTTCCCCGTGCCCGCGGCGACCCTCATCTGGAAGAATCCCTGGCTGGCGGCCGGTTCCGGCACGCACATCGACGCCGTGATGGAGGCCGTCGGTCTCGCCAACGCCTTCGCCGACCGGCAGGACTACTTCGCCATCGAACTCGAGGACCTCGGGCGCATGGACCTGGACCTGGTCCTGATGCCCGACGAACCGTACCGCTGGAGCAAGCGCGACCTGGTGGTGGTGGCCGAGGCCGCCGGCTACATCGACGAGCCCGAGTACTGCGCCCGCCTCGACGGCAAGCTGCTCACCTGGTACGGCACGCGCACGGCGCCGTCCCTGCGTGAGCTCATCCATCGGCTCGAGCCCCTGCTCTTCGAATAGCTCAGAGATGCAGTTCCAGGATGTCCCCGTCCGCGACCTCGTAGTCGCGTCCGACCTGCTGCCCGTCGAACTTGCCGCTGCCCCAGACGCGCGCGTGCTTGAGGCTCTCGGCCATGCCGCGGTGGACCAGCGCGGCCACGTCGGCCACCGTGTCGCCCCGGAAGACCGTGAAGGGACGCTCCATGTCCGGGTCCTTGCCGGGGACCTTGGTGTAGATGCGCAGCACGTCGAGGCCGCGCCGCAGCACCGAGCCCAGCAGGTCCAGGCCCTGCCCCGTCTCGGCCGAGACCGCCAGCGCCGGGAAGCAGGCCTCCACCAGTTCCAGCAGGACCGCCACCTCCTCCGGGTCCAGCCCCAGGTCGATCTTGTTGACCACCAGCAGGGTGGGCAGCTCGATGCGGAAGAGGCTCTCGTCCGCCTCGTCCCCGGGCGTGTCCGGCCGCTCGTGCGCCTCGGCGGGATCGTCGGCCCCGGGCAAGGCCTCGATGAGGCCGCAGGGCAGGCGGCCCCGCCAGTCGTCCGAGAGCACGATGCGCTTCTCGGCCAGGCGGTCGCGGATCGTGACCACGTCCTCGGTGCAGCCGGGCACATTGAGGTCGATGACCAGCAGGGCGGCGTGGGCGGGTTGCATGGCGTTGGGCAGCCAGGGCACCATGAACTCGCCCGAGACCGGCGGCAGGTCCACGAGCTGGAAGGGCACGTCGTTGTGCAGCAGCATGCCGGGCTGGGGCTCGTTGGTGGTGTGGGGGTAGGGGGCCGACTCGGCCTGCGACCCGGTCAGCCGTGAGTGCAGTAGCGACTTGCCCGCGTTGGGCGGCCCGACCAGCGACACCTGTGCCGCGCCGTCGGGCCGGATGACGTGGGTCGGTCCCGTGCGGGCGGCGCCCTTGCGCGGGCCCTCGAGTTCGGACGTCAGTTCCTTGATGCGCGTCTTGATGTCCGCCTGCAGGTGCTCGGTCCCCTTGTGCTTGGGGATCGTCTTGAGCATCTCGCGCAGGTGTTCGAGGCGCTCGTCCGGATCGCGCGCCTGGCGGAAGGCCGCCTCGGCCTTCTTGTATTCGGGTGAGACGTTCGTGGGCATGGTTCCTCGCGCCGCATGATATCATGTCCACGTCCTTTTGCGGAACCCCTGCGCGGAGGTGCCGACCTGATCCACCGTCTGCTGGCCGACCTCGTGGTGCTCCTCCACTTCGCCTTCATCCTGTTCGTCTTTCTGGGCGGGCTGCTCGTGGTACGCCGCCCACGGCTGGCCTGGCTGCACCTGCCGGCGGCCGTCTGGGGCGCGCTCATCGAGTTCCTGGGCTGGTACTGCCCCCTGACGCCCCTGGAGAACCGTCTTCGCCTCGCGGCCGGCCAGGAGGGCTACGCCACGGGCTTCGTCGAGCACTACATCCTGCCCATCGTCTACCCGCCCGGGCTGACGCGCGAGGTGCAGCTCGTGCTGGGCGTCCTGGTGCTGCTGGTCAACGCGGCCGCCTACGGGTGGGCGTGGCGGCGGCGGAAACGGCGTGGCCCGGTCTCGTGACCTGTGCTACAAATCTGGCCCACGAGGAGAGGACGCCCTGTCCATGCGTGAGCGTGACGACTACTACGTCGAAGGCCTGGCCGCCGAGCGGCTGCGCCGCTGCTACGAGCTGGCCACGCCGGCGGTGCGCCGCTACCTGGCGGCGGAGATCGCGCACGTGCGCGCGCGGATCGCCCCGGGTGACCGCGTTCTGGAACTGGGTTGCGGCTACGGGCGTATCATGCGGTCGCTGGCGCCGGGAGCGGGCTTCGTCTGCGGCGTCGACACTTCGCTGGCGAGCCTGCGCCTGGGGACCGACCACCTGGCGGGGCTGGACAACACGGCGCTGGTCCTGGCGGACGCCGCCGATCCCGCCGGCCGGGACGGCGCCTTCGACGTGGTCTGCTGCCTGCAGAACGGGGTCTCCGCCTTCAAGGTCGATCCCGTGCGGCTCTGCGCGGCGGCCCTGGCGGCGGTGCGGACGGGCGGTCGCGTGCTGTTCTCCAGCTATGCCGCGGAATTCTGGACCGAGCGGCTGGCATGGTTCCGCATCCAGGCCGATCATGGACTGGTCGGCGAGATAGACGAGGCGGCCACCGGCGACGGCGAGATCGTCTGCCGGGACGGCTTCACCGCCACCACATTCGATGCGCGCGATTTTCGGGCCCTGGCCTCCGCCTGCGGCCGCGAGGCGCGCGTGGAGACCGTCGCGGGTTCGTGCCTGTTCTGTGAGCTCACGGCCTGAAGGGAGAAAACCACATGATTTCGAGGATCGTCCTGACCTGCATCGTCCTGTCCCTGCCCGCCGCGGCCTGCGCGGCCGGCGACGTCTTCGAGCTCGAGACCGGCGAGCTCGACGGCGTCCCCTACACCCTGGCGGTGCCCGACGACTGGAACGGCACCCTGCTGCTGCAGGCCCACGGCTCCCGCCCGGCCGACGCGCCCCTGCTGGCCGACCTGGACGCCGACGACGCGGCCAACCGCGCCCTGCTGGACGAGGGCTGGCTCATCGCCTACTCCGCCTTCCGCCGCAACGGCCCCATCGTGCTGGACGCGGTGCAGGACCTGCTCGCCCTGCGGGCCCACGTGGCCGCCACCCACGGCGCGCCGGAGCGCGTGCTGGTGGAGGGCTGGTCCATGGGCGCGGCGGTGGCGACCGTGCTGGTGGAGCACCACGCCGACGCCGTCGACGGCGCCTGCGCCTTCAGCCCGCACTACTCGGTCTCCGTGCCGGGCGAGGACCTGGCGTTCACGCGTCGGCCCCGGAGCCCCCTGCTGCTGCTCAGCAACCAGGGCGAGTCGGGAGACGCCCGCGCCTACCTGCAGACCGCCGGCGAGGCCGGCGCCCCCGCCGCCTTCTGGCTGGTCAAGCGCTACGGACACGTGAGCGTGAATTCGGCGGAGCGCCTGGAGGCCCTGCGCGCCCTGGCGGCCTGGGCCGCCAGCGGCGCGGCGCCCGGCACCCGCGACCTGCTGGTGAGCATGACCCCCGAGTCCGTCGCCATGCGCGGCGACGGCACGATCTCGGCCAACGTCCTGTCGGTCGACCCGGTCCACGGCAACGTCGAGACCGCCTTCGTGCCTGCGGACCTGGCCTATCTGGGCGTCGCGGAGAACAAGCTCGTCCGGGTCGTCGCGGGCGAGGGGAGGACGGGCGCGCTGTACGGCAAGTCCATCTTCAGCGTCAACCCCGAGCGGGGCGTGATCTTCGTCAACGAGGAGGGTCGTCTGACCATCGCCGTCAACCACGGCAGCGCCGTCGACCGGCTCCGCTGCGACGTCGGCGACTTCCTGACCGTGAGCCCCTGGGACGGGGCTGGCCAGCCGTGATCCCGGCGCTGATCGGCGCCTCGGCCCTCGCCGGCCTCCTCGCCATCGCGCGCCTGCGCGCCTACGACGTGCACGAGAAGGAACCGTGGCGCGTCATGCTCCTGGTCACCCTCGTGGGCGGGGTCTGGTCCGTGGTCATCAGCGCGATCCTCTACACCGTCTTCGACGCGGCGGGCGTCGGCGACGTCAGGACCTGGCTGGGCGCCATGCTGGTCATCGGACCGGTGGAGGAGGGCGCCAAGCTGCTGGCCATGCTCAGCTGCCTACCCCTGTTCCGCCGCCACATGGACGAGCCGGCCGACGGCGTCATCTACATGGCCTGCGTGGCCCTGGGCTTCTCGCTGATCGAGAACGTCTTCTACGCCCTCTCGGCCGACAACGCGGGGGGCCTGCTGACGCTGCGGCTGCTGACCGCGACCCCGGCCCACATCCTGTTCAGCTTCCCCATGGGACTGGCCGTCTACGCGCGGCGGCGCGAGGGCGCCCGGGCGGGCCTGCTCCGCCGCGCCTTCCTCTACGCCGCCGTGGCCCACGGCGTGTGGGACGTGCTGGCCTTCAACGGGCTGGCGCTGTTCGTGTTCTTCCTGCTGGTCTGGCTGGGCGCCCGCTTCTTCGGCACGGTCATGTCCTATGCCGCCTGCGTGTCGCCCTTCCGCCAGCGGCTGGCCGACTTCCTGGACGGCGAGCCGGCGGCCGACGCCGACACCGGCCTCGAGTGCCTCGTCTGCGGCGACACCGGCGACAAGCCCGCCTGGCGCCGCGGCAAGATCCGCGTGCAGCGCTGCGGGACCTGCGGCAGCCACGTCTCCACCTGGGACAGCCTGTACTTCCTCTTCCGCCACTTCGGAGGCTGGTACGGGCGCCTCGAGGTGAAGCCCGCGTCCGAGGGGCCGCGCGAGGGCCTGCTCACGGTCGAGGCCGGCAATCTCGCCTGCCGTACCGCCGGGGTGACGGCCTTCCGCGTCGACGAGCTCGCGCCGGTGCTGGACGAACTGGGGGAACGCGCCGTCATGCGCGTGGAGGGTTCCTGGTGGTTCCCGGGCAAGGATCTCACCTAGACGCGCCCGATGATATCGAACAATATCTCCCGATGAGCGTATGACACGGTGATCCGCGGTCGGCCCGCGGTGCTCACACGTTTCGTTTGGAGGAGAACATGCTGTACGCAATCCTGGCCCTGATCGTCATTCTATTCTTCGCAGGCATCCGCATCGTGAGACCCACCCACCGCGGACTCGTCGAGCGTCTGGGCAAGTACCGGCGCTTCGCGAATCCCGGCTTCAACTGGATCATCCCGGTCATCGACCGCATGATCAGCATCAACGTCACCGAGCAGATGGTCGACGCCCAGCCGCAGGAGATCATCACCTTCGACAACCTCAACGCCCGCGTCGACGCGCAGGTCTATTTCAAGGTCAAGTCCGACGAGGAGAGCGTGAAGTGCTCCCAGTACAACGTCAACGACTACCAGTGGCAGATCGTGAACCTGGCGCGCACCACGCTGCGTAACATCATCGGCACGCTCACGCTCAAGTCCGCCAACAGCGAGCGCGACAAGATAAACGGCGAGCTGCTGACGACCCTCAGCAACGAGACGGCGAACTGGGGCATGGAGATCGTGCGCACCGAGCTCAAGGAGATCGACCCGCCGCAGGACGTGCAGGCGACCATGAACAAGGTCGTCAAGGCTGAGAACGAGAAGATCGCCGCCCTGGACTACGCCAACGCGGTGGAACGCGAGGCCGACGGCTTGAAGCGCTCGGAGATCAAGAAGGCCGAGGGCATCAAACGGGGCAAGATCCTGCAGGCCGAGGGCGAGGCCGAGGCCATCCGCCTGGTGAACGAGGCCGCCAACAAGTACTTCATCGGCAACGCACAGCTGCTGCGCAAGCTCGAGGCCCTGGAGAAGGCCCTCGCCGACAACGCCAAGATCGTCGTCCCCTCGGACAGCGACCTGGTGAACGTGATCGGGGAGATGGCCGGCGTGCTGCCGCTGGACCGATCGAAGTAGAACCGCGACATCCTTCGCGTTCCCGGGGGCGGCCTGCCGGCCGCCCCCTCGTCGTTCACGGGCCCATCGTTGGGTTGTCAAATCCGCGCTTTGCCTCATACTGGGGGCGTCCGAACCGCCGATCCGGAAACATCCTGTCAAAAATTTGACAAACAGCCCGGCGGACACCATATCCACGGTGTCGCACGCGAACCGGCGGCGATCGCAACCGGAGGACCGTCATGTCCGAATCGAAGATAGACAAGCTCCTGGACGAGCGGAAACGCCTCTACGAGGGCGGCGGCGAGGCGCGCATCGAGAAGCAGCACGCCGCCGGCAAGCTCACCGCCCGCGAGCGCCTGGGCCTGCTCCTGGACGAGGACACCTTCCAGGAGACCCACCTGTTCATGAAGCACCGCTGCACCCACTTCGGGCTGGCGGACAAGGAATTCCCGGGCGAGGGCGTCGTCACCGGCTGCGGGCTGGTGGACGACCGGCCCGTCTACGTGGCCAGCCAGGACTTCACGGTCGCCGGCGGCGCCGTGGGGGAGGCCACCGCCCGCAAGATCCAGGCGGCCATGGACGATGCGCTGAAGACCGGCGACCCCTTCATCTTCATCAACGACAGCGGCGGCGCGCGCATCCAGGAGGGCGTCGACTCCCTGGCCGGCTACGGCGGCATCTTCCACCGCAACGTGCTGCTTTCGGGCGTGGTGCCCCAGATCAGCATCATCGCCGGCCCCTGCGCCGGCGGGGCGGCCTACTCGCCCGCCCTGACCGACTTCATAATCCAGGTGCGCAGCCAGGGCCAGATGTTCATCACCGGGCCGTCGATCATCAAGGAGGTCACGGGCGAGGACGTCAGCGCCGAGGACCTGGGCGGCGTCTACAGCCATACCCACTACTCGGGCGTGGTGCATCTGGAGGCCGAGGACGGGGAGCACGCCATGGAGATCGCGCGGCGGCTGCTCTCGTTCCTGCCCAGCAACAACACGGACGAGCCGCCGGTCTACCCCGAACTGCACGAGGAGGCCGTGGGGCCCGTGGACGAGCTGAACGACATCGTCCCCGAGGATCCGCGCCAGCCCTACGACATGCACCGCATCATCACGCTGACCGTGGACAACGGCGACTTCATGGAGATCCAGGAGCACTGGGCGCCCAACATCATCGTGGGCTTCGCGCGCGTCGAGGGCTCGACCGTGGGCGTGATCGCCAACAACCCGCTGCACAAGGCGGGCGTGCTGGACATCGACTCCTCTGACAAGGCCGCCAAGTTCATCCGTTTCTGCAACGCCTTCAACATCCCGCTGCTGACCTTCGTGGACGTGCCCGGGTTCATGCCCGGCGTGCAGCAGGAGTACGGCGGCATCATCCGCCACGGCGCGAAGATGCTCTTCGCCTACGGCTCGGCGACGGTGCCCAAGATCACGATCATCGTGCGCAAGGCCTACGGCGGCGCCTACCTCGCCATGTGCGGCAAGGACATGGGCGCCGACCGCTGCAGCGCCTGGCCCAGCGCCGAGATCGCCGTGATGGGCGCCGAGGGCGCCGTCAACCTGCTCTACCGCCGCGAGATCGCCGACGCCGAGGATCCCGGCGCCGAGCGCACCGCGCGGATCGAGGACTACAGCGACACCTTCGCCAACCCCTACGTGGCGGCGGGACGCGGGCTGCTGGACGACATCATCGAACCGGCGGAGACGCGGGTCTACGTGGCCCAGTCGCTGCAGCTGCTCAAGGCCAAGCGCGAGATGCGGCCGCAGAAGAAGCACGGCCTCATCCCGCTGTAGGAGACGACGATGGCCGACCAGGCGACATTGCTGGACAACCTGCCCCTGGCGGCGGTGGGCCTGCTGATCGTCTTCGCGGTGCAGCTGATCATCGCGCTGGCCATCTCCGGGATCCGCCAGCTCGACGAGAAGTGGCGCCACCAGGAGAAGCGGCGCAACGCCGAGGCCCTGGACCGCGATCCCACCATCGACGCCACCACGGTCGTGATGGTGGCCGCCGCCGCCGCCACCGTCCTGCGCGGCCGGCACCGCATCCGCAGCATCAAGCGGCTCATGCCCACCGATCACCGGCGCAGCCCCTGGAGCGCCCAGGGCCGGGCGGTCCTGCAGGGATCGCACGCCCTCTCCCGACAACAGACGAGAAGCGGTCACGACAGGAGAAGGTCATGAAACTGAAGATCACGGTCCACGGCGTCGCCTACGAGGTCGACGTGGAAGTCCTCGACGCCAGGCGCGACGAGTTCGGACCCACCGGCGCCCTGCCCGGCCGGGGCTCCCACGGCACGGTGCCGCACGCGCCGGCCGCCGCGCCGGCGGCCGCCGGACCGGCCGCGCCGGCCGCGCCCCACGCCGCGGGCAGCGGCGTGGTGTCGCCCATCGCGGGCACGATCATCGAGGTGAAGTGCAAGGCCGGCGACGAGGTCGCCCAGGGCCAGGAGCTGCTGGTCGTCGAGGCCATGAAGATGAACACCTCGATCGCCGCGCCCGGCGCGGGCACCGTCAAGCGGGTGCTCGTGGCTGCCGGCGACAGCGTGCGCGAGAACCAGCAACTGGTCGAGTTCGCCTGATGGACGTGATCTGGGAATTCCTGCAGGTCGGCGCCTTCGGCAACTTCACCCTGGGCAACCTGGCGATGCTCGTCGTGGGCTGCGTCTTCATCTACCTGGCGGTGGCCAAGGACTACGAGCCCCTGCTGCTGGTGCCCATCGGCTTCGGCATCCTGGTGGGCAACATCCCCTTCTCGCCGGGCATGAACATCGGGGTCTACGAGCAGGGCAGCGTCCTGTCGATCATCTACTCGGGCGTGAGCAAGGGCTGGTACCCGCCCCTGATCTTCCTGGGCATCGGGGCCATGACCGACTTCTCCTGCATGCTCTCGAACCCGCGCCTGATCATCCTGGGCGCGGCCGCCCAGGCCGGCATCTTCATCACCTTCTTCGGCGCGCTGGCCCTGGGCTTCGAGGTCAACCAGGCCGCGTCGATCGGCATCATCGGCGGCGCCGACGGGCCCACCGCCATCTTCCTGTCCTCGCAGCTGGCGCCCGAGTTCCTGGGACCCATCGCCATCGCCGCCTACTCCTACATGGCCCTGGTGCCGGTCATCCAGCCGCCGATCATCAAGCTGCTCACCACGCGCGAGGAGCGCCTGATCCGCATGAAGCCCTCGCGGCCGGTCAGCAAGCGGCTGCGCATCATGTTCCCGGTGATCGCCTTCCTGCTCTCGGCCATGATCGCCCCCGGGGCGATCACCCTGCTGGGCATGCTCTTCTTCGGCAACCTGCTCAAGGAGAGCGGCGTCACCGAGCGGCTGGCCAAGACCGCCCGCAACGCCCTGATCGACGTCATCACCATCCTGCTGGGCCTGGCCGTCGGCGCCTCGACCGACGCCTCGGTCTTCCTGACGCCGGCCTCGATCAAGATCTTCGTCCTCGGCGCGGGCTCCTTCGCCATCGCCACCGCGGCGGGCATCCTCTTCGCCAAGGGCATGAACCTGGTCTACAGGACCAAGATCAACCCCATCATCGGCGCCGCGGGCGTGTCGGCCGTGCCGGACTCGGCGCGGGTCTGCCAGATGGTCGGCGCGCGCGAGGATCCGCAGAACTTCCTGATCATGCACGCCATGGCGCCCAATGTGGCCGGGGTGATCGGTTCGGCCGTCGCCGCGGGCGTCTTCCTGTCCAGCCTCGTCAACTAGTGGAGCGGCGCGGGCGCGCTTACCTTGTGCGCCCGTTCGCGGCTTCGACCTGGAGGACGAGTTGAACTGGATAGAGTGGATCGGCTACGCCGGATCGGCGCTGGTCGCGGTTTCCCTGATGATGAGCGCCGTGGTGCGCCTGCGGGTGCTCAACCTGGCGGGTGCGCTGCTCTTCACCGTCTACGGCGCGCTGGTGGGCGTGTGGCCCGTGCTGCTGGTCAACGCCTTCATCGTGCTGATCAACGCGGTGCACCTGGGGCGGATGCTGCGCGGACGGCGCGACTACTTCGAGCTGATGCCCGTGCAGGACCCGGGCAACCCTTACCTGCGCCGTTTCCTGGACTTCCACGCCGACGACATCCGGCGGCACTTCCCGGATTTCGACCTCGACGCGCTGGACCGGCCGGTGATCGTCTTCATCCTGCGCGACATGACGCCGGCGGGCCTGGTGGCCTGCTCGCGCGCCGGCGACGCCACCCTGCGCATCGATCTCGACTACGTGCGGCCGGCCTACCGCGACTTCGCCTGCGCGCGCTGGTTCTACCGCGAGTGGGGGCCGCGTCTGGGAGAGATGGGCTTCGTCCGCTTCGCGGCGCGCACGGGCGCCGGCGTGCACCGCCGCTACCTGGAGCGCATGGGCTACTGCGCCGACCCGGCGCGCGGCGAGGGCTGGTACGTGCGGCCCACCGTCATGAGCGCCTGACGGCCCCCGGCGGGCAAGGAAAAGGCGGGAGCGCCGGAGCGCTCCCGCCTCTGTTTTCCTACCTCCGGCAGGGCTAGAAGCCCACTGTCATGCCGGCGCTGTAGAAGGTGACGGATCCGTCCTGGTCGCCGTAGACGTAAGGCTGATCGTCGGTCAGGTCCATGAAGGTGACCGAGGAGTAGAGCCTGGCGTTCGTGTCGACCTTGAAGGAGACGCCGTATACAAGCTCGAGCAAGGTGAAATCGAGGTCGCTGTACTCATTCGTCTCGGTGTAGTCCAGGTCCTGGTTGCCGACGCCGCCGACCGGGGAATCGTCGAGCACGCCGAACGACGTGAACGAGCCCTCGGACTTGGTGTAGGTGCCGTCCATGTAGAACTTGAACTTCTCCGAGGCGTCCAGCGTGGCGTTGAAGTACAACACGTTGTACTTGGTCGTGTACTCGCTCGTGGTGTCCGTCGAACCGAAGTGTTCGGGATCCGCACCGGATCCCTCGACGTGGCCCGCTCAGCCGCCGAACAGCGGGATGCACAACTTGGCGTTGCTCTCCACGCTGTTGAACGAATACCCCATGGTCAGCATCAGCTTGTCGTTGGGAGCCACCCAGAGGTTGGCGCCCGGCGTGAGAATCGTGCGCTCGAACGTGTAGGAGTTGAGCTCGTAATTCTCTTCCGAGGCGACATTCAGGTAGCCGTTCAGCGACACGCGCGGCGAGACCTGGTACGAGCCGCGCGCCGCGACGCGGTGCGACTCGTTGGGCAGGGCCGTGCCGTTGCCGTGACGCAGACGCTGGAAGTAGTAGACGAACCCGTTGCCGGGCAGCGCGTCGACGTCGTGGTGCAACGCCTCCTCGCACATGGCGGTGGGGTTCATGTACTGGTTGGAGACCGTCGTGTAGGTGTAGGACAGCTTGCCGTTGCCCTTGCGCCCGAAGCGCTTGTTCAGGGTCGCGCGGAAGCGGTCCGACGTGGTCTCGTTGGCGTAGGGCGTCGACGGGACCCCGACGATGTCGCCGGACACCTCGTCCGTGTAGTACGTCGTCTGGCTCTGGGCCATGGCCGGCCGGTCGATCACCTTGTGGCGCCAGTCGAAGCCCAGCGAGGAACGCTTGCCCAGCTTGTGACGCAGGGCCAGGTCCGTCTGGAGGACGTCGCGGTTGGCCGCGGACACCCGGGTCCAGTCGAAGTCCTGGTCGCCGCCCGGACGCCCGGCCCGGTACGGGAGCAGGTCGACGACCACGTCGTCGGACTTGATCTCGTACTTGAGCACGCGCGCGGTGAGCCGCGTCTTCTTGCCGGGACGCGCCATCCAGCCGGCCGCGAAGGCGTCGAAGTCGCTCACGAGAGCGGAACCGACGTTCTCGGTGCGGCTGTGGCTGTAGGTGCCCCGCAGGACGTTCCTCTTGTTGACGTCGACGTTCAGGCCGAGCTCGTGCGACCGCTTCTCGGTGGTCGGGCCCGCCGCGTAGGGCAGGGCGCCGTCCGCCAGGTCGTACTGGAGCCGGGAGCCGAACTCGACGTTGTAGTTGCTCGTCTGCCCGTTGTCCGGATTGGTCCACGTCACGCCGCGCACGGGGTGCTGGGCCTGTGTCCAGCTCCGGGTGTTGGGCGTGGTGTAGTCCGTGAAGTCCTGGGCCTCGAACTCGTAGTTGAACGTCAACTTGCCCATCGTGCCCTCGATGCCGGCGTTGACCGTGCGCGTCTGCTCGTCGATCAGCCGCCGGTTGCCCTCCACGTGGCAGGTGGCGCAGTGATCGATGGTCAGGCTCTGCTTCCAGCCGTCCTTGTGCTGGTCGTTGTAGCGCACGTAGATCTTGCCGTTCTCGACGGACGTCAGGTCGTACTCCAGGTCGGCGCTGGTCTTCTGGTAGTTCAACCAGTACCGCCCCATCGGGTCCATGTCCGTGTTGTAGATCTGCTTGCCGCCGGGCGAGCCGTCGGGCTTCGCCTCGCGGGCCTGCATGTTCTCCAGACGGTCGTGGTCCAGACGATGGATGAAGGAGAGATAGTCGAAGTTCGCAGACAGGCGGCTGGCGGGATCCACGCTGATCCCGAGAGCCTTGGTGTCCTTGTCACGGTAGAAACCGTAGACGTCGAACAAGGTGTTGTCGGTGGCGCCGTCGAGCATGAACCAGGCGTGGGCCTGGACCTCGCCCTCGTTGGCGTCACTGAGGTATTCCCCCACCTTATCGAAGGCACCCGTCTGCTCGAAGTAGTGAGCCCCGACGTAGGACTTGCCCTCTACCGCGGGCGTCCCTTCGTCGGCTATCGCCGCGGCGGACAGGACCAGCAGTCCGGCCACCGCGAGATAGGTTGGGATGCATCGCAATTTCATGGTCACCTCATCGGTTCGGGTCCGCAGTGCGGACCGTTAGCGATTCAGGGCCCGACCCTGTCCCGGAATGGACTGGGAGGGCAAGTCCGTGCCGTGTATCGACTGGTGGCACTGCGAGCACTTGGTCATCATGGCCTGCTTGAACGCCGCGGGATGCGACGTGCCGGAAAGGCCCTCGTATTCGGGAGACCCGTCATCGCCCCAGTTCTCGGGGGGGATGTCGTAGTCGCCGTCGTAGGCCATCAGACTCGTGTGGAAGTGAGGCTGGTGGCACTGCAGACAGAGGAAGGGCTCGTTCTGGCGCAGCAGGTTATTGGCGACGGTGCCGTGGGGGTCGTGGCAGATCATGCAATCTTCCTCGACCGGCGAATGTTCGAAGATGAAGGGACCCCTGTGCTGGGTGTGGCACTCCAGACAGAGATCGCGGCTGCTCTCGCCCGTCATCAGGCCCGTGTAGCCCTCGCCGTGCACGTTGTGGCAACTGGAGCAGGACATGAAGTGCTCCTGCACCGGATGGTGGCTCGGCAGGCTCAGGCGGCCGCGGAACTCCTGGTGGCAGCCGAGACAGAGCTCGGTCTGCTCCTTGGCGAGCAGCTGCCCGCCGTGGATGTCGTGACAACTCACGCAGGAGAGGTCCGCGTCGGCGTGGACGCCGAGATGCCAGTCGACGGTTACACCCGTCTTGTGGCAGGAGAGACAGGCCTTGTTCGCCTTGGCGCCCATGTCGGCCTTGGGCGTCATGATCAGGGCCGGGTCTTCTTCCTCGACGTGCTGTTCGCCGGGACCGTGACAGCTTTCACAGCCGTGGACGTCGGTCGGGTACTGGTAGTCGGCAAGCCGACCGTGGATGGTCTTCGTCATGGCGGCCGCGACGTCGTCGTGGCAGTCCAGACAAGTCTCCGTACCCACGTAACCAGCGCCGGCCCACGTTGCCGTGGCGGCCAGTAAGATGGCCATTCCCAGCAACGCGGCGACGCGATGGGTCCTGGGAATGGTACAGCGGTACATCATCTCACCTCTTTGCAAGTGGTGTGGGGAACCCCGCGGGGTTCTTCGAGCTTCTGAGGCGGAGGGTCCCGTGACAGCTCGGTGACATCTCCGCTCGCGAATCGACGTCCTCCTTTCACGGAGCACTCCTCCGGGGGCGAGGAGCTTCCAAGTCTGTTGTTTAACAGTTCATATGTTCCTTGACGAGATCATAGTCAGCGCAAATGACAATGTCAACGTCGAAATTTCGTAACTCATTGTCATAATGCGAGATGCTGAGATATTGATATTCATTCGCTGAATCTTGCCATCTTCCCGTATTTCAGTGGGTTTCGGGTTCACCTCCCGTCCAGAGGAGGGTTGAATGGGGGGGAAGTCCTACTGCGGAGGTAGGTAACACGTTGTATTTATAGGTTTTAATCAACAAGTTACGAATCACATTGATCTTGATTTGAGTCCTCCAGCCCCCCTTAATTGGGAGGATCCGTCACCGAAGCTCCACGGAGGCCGTCCATGCGGATGAAATACGTATTCCCGGTGTGGCTGGCGCTGGTTCTCGCGTCCTGCGCGACCGTCGCCCCGGCCCAGGACTTCACGGCCGACGACTGCGCAGACTGCCACACGGATTCCGGCGGCGATCCCGTCGAGGTGGGCCAGGCGCACCTCGACGGCAGCGTCCACGAGGACCTCGACTGCATGGACTGCCACGCGTCCATCGAGGACCTGCCTCACGACGAGGACCTGGCGGCGGTCACCTGCGGCGACTGCCACGAGGACGAGGCCGAGACCTACCTGGTCCACGGCCGCGGACGGGTGGGGGAGTCGGCCTTCGTGCCGGACTGCGCCGGCTGCCACGGCACCCACGGCATCCTGTCCTCGCTGGACCGCGACGCCATGACCAACCCCCTGAACCTGCCCGCGACCTGCGGCCTGTGCCACGAGGACTCGACGCTCACCCACGACCTCAACATCAAGTTCAAGCACCCCATCCGCGTCTACACCGGGAGCGTGCACGGGCGGGCGACCGCCGGCGGCATCCACCAGGCGGCCAGCTGCAACGACTGCCACTCCACCGGCGGCTCGGCCCACATGATCCTCTCGCCCAGCGAGCCGCGGTCGACCATCGCCCACTTCAACATCCCCGAGACCTGCGGCCAGTGCCACGGCGCCATCGAGCAGGACTACTGGGATGGCGTGCACGGCGAACTCACCCGGCGCGGCGAGGTGGACACGCCCACCTGCACGACCTGCCATGGCGAGCACGGCATCCTGCCCACCCAGGACCCGCGGTCGCCGGTCAGCCCGTACCGCCTGGCGGAGGCCACCTGCACGCCCTGCCACGAGTCGGCGGCGCTCAACGAGAAATACGAACTGCCGACCGGGCGCCTGCAGTCCTTCGTGGACTCCTACCACGGGCTCAAGTCCAAGGCGGGGGACAAGACCGTGGCCAACTGCGCCTCCTGCCACGGCGCGCACCTGATCCTGCCCTCGGACGACGAGCGGTCCTCGGTCAACGCCGCGAATCTCCAGAAGACCTGCGGCCACTGCCACGAGGGCATCACCGCGAACGTGGCGCGCCAGCCCATCCACGAGACGGCCACCGGCCACCGCACGGGCGCCGCGCGGATCGTCCAGATCATCTACACCATCCTGATCGCCTGCGTGATCGGCGGCATGCTCCTGCACTGGCTGATCGACCTGGTGAAGCGGATCAGCGAGGTGGTCAACCGCAAGCCCCAGGTGCGGCGGATGGAAGCCAACGAGGTCTTCCAGCACACGGTGCTGGCCGTGTCCTTCTCGGTGCTGGTGGTCACGGGGTTCTCGTTGCGTTTCTACGACGCGTGGTGGAGCCTTATTCTCTTCGGGCACGAGGGGGGCTACGCCGTGCGCGGCCTGATCCACCGCGGCGCCGCCGTGCTGATGATCCTGGGCTCGCTGTTCCACGCCTTCTACCTGCTGACCCCGCGCGGCCGCGAGTTCCTGCGCGACATGATGCCGACGCTCAACGACGCGAAGCAGCTTCTGCAGCGCATGCGCTTCAACTTCGGTCTAAGCAAGGAGTCGCCGCGCTTCGGCCGCTTCACCTACGTGGAGAAGGCCGAGTACTGGGCGCTGATCTGGGGCACCGTGATCATGGTGATCACCGGCTTCGCCCTGTGGTTCGACAACTTCGTGACGCAGTGGTTTCCCAGCGGCTTCATGGACGTGATGCTGGTGATCCACTACTACGAGGCCTGGCTGGCCTTCCTGGCGATCCTGGTCTGGCACATGTACGCCACGGTCTTCAATCCCGAAGTGTACCCCATGAACCCGGCCTGGATCCACGGCATGATGCCCGAGGAGATGTACAAGCACGAGCATCCCGGCGTGAAGCTGACCGAGGAGAAGATCGTTGTGCAGACCCGGGTCAAGGCCGACGACGACTAGTCGCCGTTCCCGTCCAGATAAAAAGGCCCCCGTGTTTCCACGGGGGCCTTTTCTTTCCGATTCAACCGGCTCTGGTGTCTACTCGGCCGCTTCGGGAATGGGATGGGCAATCTCGGCCCAGCGTTCGTCGAAGACGAAGGCCTTGAAAGTGGGGCTTTCCTCGTTGTGGCACTTGATGCAATTGGTCTCGCCCTCGATGATCAGGCCGGCCGCCACGGCCTTGTCGTGATCCTTCATGACCGACTTCTTCTTGTAGGCCGAGCCGGCGCCGTGGCAGGCCTCGCAGCCCACGCCTTCTTCGATCGTGTACTTGGTCTTGGGGTCGAGTTCGGCGCCCAGGAAAGCCTGCGTATCGTGGCATTTCAGGCAGGCGGCCTCTTCCCAGGGATTGCCCAGGCCCTTTTCCTTGGCGATGGCAACGGACGCTTCGCTCTTGAGGGTCGCGAAGGCGTTTGCGTGTGCAGATTCGGACCAGATCTTGAACTGCTCGCCGGCCTTGGGTTTCTTATGGCACATTTTGCACTTGCCGGCACCGACGATGGTGTTGTCGGCGGCGAGAGCCGCAAAGGCCGACAGCGTGATCGCCAGGGCAGCCAGGATCAGGATCGTCTTCTTCATCTTATGCCTCCTTGGACTTGTTCTGGAGAATCGACTTACTCAGGAACGCCCATATTGTTATGAACGTCCCGTAGAATCTGAAATAATTGTAGCGTCACCTGGAAATCGGACAAACAGAAAATATTAGATGATATGGACTGGGGGCGCTGCCAGTCCGCAGTACTTGTCGTATCTGGCTTGTTAACGGCTGTTTACGCTCTGATTCCTTAAACAATGCTCGTGGTAGTCTGTTCAAGGGCTTGCGAATCTGTTATACTATATCAGGTTCCCGGACGGCTATGTCCGGGATTCACGTAAATTGTTTAATTCCCAGCAGATAGCAAGGAGTTGTGTTCATGAAGGGGATTTCGGTACTGTGTTGTTGCCTGCTCTTGCCCGTCCTTGCGCAGGCCGACCCCGAGTTGAACTGGGCCGCCGTTTACGACAGCGGTGTCGACCTGAGCGATGAAGGACTCCTGATTACATCCGATCCCACGGGCAACCCGGTCGTGGCCGGCGTGAGCCATGACGGCTTCGAGGGTTCAGACATCCTCGTGACCAAGCTCAACGCCGGCGACGGGATCGAGATGTGGTCCACGCGGATTCCGGCCTTCGACGATTCGGACATGATGGTGTCGGGAATCGACTGGGAGCCGGGCGGCGACCTTATCCTGGGCGGTCACATCTGCGGATGTGTCGGCTGAGGCCACGGAGATGATATCGTCGTCGTGAAGCTCGACGGCGGGACCGGGGAGGTTCTCTGGTCACTCCATTACGCTTCGCCGGGAGCCGAGAACGAATCGACCTACGCGCTCGCCCTCGACAGCGCGGGCAACGCCTACATCACCGGCCGGGCCTGGGTATCCGGCCACGAGGACGAGTTCTCGACCTTCAAGATCGACGCCGACAGCGGCGACATCGTGTGGGACGAGTTCGAGGGCGGCGTCGACAACATCGACGACCGCGGCCTGGACGTGGCGGTCGGACCCGACGAAGCACCGGTGTCCGCGGGTCTGCTCCAGAACGACGACGGCACCGCCACGCTGATGGTCGTCAAGTACTACCCCGCCTCGGGCGGCATAGACTGGGCGGACAGCAGCTTCGAGATCGTCAACGACGTGACCGGCGACGGCTGGGTGCAGATCGACGACGCGGGCGACGTGGTCGTCTGCGTCAAGACCTGGGGCGGTGCCACCTCCTTCGACGTGACCCTGCTCAAGTACGACGGGGACGACGGCACGCTGCTGTGGTCCGAGGTCTACACCAACGGCACGTCCGCGGACGATCCCGCCGACATGATCCTCGACGACGCGGGCAATCCCATCGTGGTCGGCGTTACCGCCGGCGACTACCTGACCGCCAAGTTCGACGCCGCCACCGGCGACCACGAGTGGACCTCGACCTACGCGGGGCCCCAGGGCTGGTACGACGTGGCCAACTGCGTCACGGTGAGCGACCAGGGCGAGATCCTCGTCTCCGGCTTCAGCGACGGCACCGGCACGAGCTGGGACGTGGCCACCCTCGGCCTCGAGCCCGATTTCGGCGAGCTGAACTGGTCTGTGCGCTACGACGGCGCCGAGAATCTCACCGACGAGGCCAAGGACGTCCACATGGACGACTCGGGCGCCCTGCTGGTCGCCGGCTACTGCTACAGCAACACCACCAGCATGGACCAGCTCGTGCTGTCCTACGACAACGACACCGGCACGAGCGTCGAGACGACGCCGGCCGCGCCGGTGCGCCTGGCGGCCGCGCCGAACCCCTTCAATCCAGCGACCACCTTCGCCTTCGAGCTGGCGGCGGACAGCCGGGTCGAACTCAAGGTCTACGACCTGTCCGGTCGCTGCGTGGCGACGCTCTTCGACGGGTACGCCTCAGCGGGCCCCCGGCGCGTGGCCTGGTCCGGCGACGCGGACGATGGGGGACGGCTGTCCTCGGGCACCTACCTGGCGCGTCTGCGCACCGACAGCGGCGTTACGTCGCGGAAGGTCGTGCTGACCAAGTAGGGAAACGGCGGATCGACGAAAAAAGGCCAGCGGTCTCGACCGCCGGCCTTCCTCCTGCCCGGACCGGGGCTACCTCTTGACGAGGTTCACTTCGCCGCTGAAAACAGAGATCTCGATGCTGGCGCTGCCGTCGCCCTGGGTGAAGCTCAGCTCCTTGCCGGGGCCGTGCTTGTGGGTGCGGCGGGCCTCGTGCCCGAAGTCGTCGTCGATGTCGCCGCTGAAGGTGTCGATCTCGAACTCGGCGCTCACGTCGGCGGGCAGGTAGAGGGTGACCTCGCCGCTGTGGCAGTCGATGTCCCAGCGGCCGTCGAGCGCGGGATCGGCCGTCAGGTCCAGCTCGCCCGAGACGGCGTTGAAGGCGAAGGCGTCGAGCACGTCGGCCTTGACCTCCACGTCGCCGCTCACGCTGGAGATGGCCAGTCGCCGGCGCACCCCCTGGACGAAGATCTCGCCGCTGACGGAGTCGATCTCCACGTCGTCCGCCGTCACCTCGAGCTCGATGACGCCGCTGACCGAGGAGATCTCCACCTTGCCCGGCTCGCCGGTCACGGTGATCTCGCCGCTGACCGAGTCGATCTCGATCTCGCCGTCCACGTCGTGCACGGACACGTCGCAGCTGACGGTCTCGGTGTGCAGACGGCAGCCGTGGGGCACCTGCAGGGTCAGTTTCGAGCCGTCCACGCCGCCCCGGATCTTGCGCGGGTACTTGACCTCGATCTCGAGGTTGCCCTTGCCGCCCTTGATCTCGAGCTTCTTGGCCTTGGGATCCAGTTCGCCCTGGAGGCGCACCTCGTTCCTGTCCCAGCCGACCACCTCGAGGGTTCCGGCCAGGCTCTCGATGCGGATGCGGGCGTCCGCGTTCACCTGTCGCGTCTCGTCGACCCGCTCGCCGGCCATCGCGACCGCGGCCAGGCAGAGGCCGGCCGCCAGGAGCGCGAGAGGGATCCGGTGGGTGCGTGCAATCATGGCGTTTCCTTTCGTCGTCATTGTGAGGCCAGACGGGCCAGTTTTTCGAGCAGATCGATCTTCTTGCGGTATCCGTCGACGAGGCGGCTGGCCTGCGCGGGCGTCGCCGCCACCTTGTCCAGGGCCTGCTGGGTCTCGCGGATGGCCTGGTCGATGAGGTCGAGGCCGTCGTCCACGGCCGTGCGCGTCTCGGGGGCGAGTTCCGAGTCGCCGTCCCGCAGGCCCGCGCGGCAGTCGTCGCGTACCGTGCTGTAGCTCTGCGCCAGGGCGTCGTAGGGGTCGTCGCTCCCGCCGTCGCGGAGCTGCAGCCCGGCCAGCAGCACGAACGCCGCCACGGCGGCCGCCGCCAGCCAGCGGTGGCGGCCGGCGAATCCGGGCTTCACGATGACGTCCTCGGCGTCGGCCGCGTCGAGGCGCGCCGCGATGGCGGGCCACAGGTCGCGGTCGGGCGGCCGACCCTCCGGCAGGTCCGCGGCGTCGGCGCGCAGGGCCGTCATCTCGTCCCAGGCGGCCGCGCAGGTGGCGCAGTCGCGCAGGTGCTCGGCCGTCTCGGTCTCCAGGTCCGGCGGCAGGACGCCGTCGAAGAGGTCCTGCAGAGTGTCGTCGTATGGGCAGTCTTTCATCTCAACACCTCCCGCAGCAGTCTCCTGGCGCGGTGGAGCTGGGCCTTGACCGTTCCCACGGCCACGCCCGTCATCTCGGCGATCTCACGCATACGATATCCCTCGACCTCGTGCAGGGTGAAGATGGTGCGCGCGCCGGGGGGCAGCCCGGCGATGGCCCGCTCCAGGTCCCGCCGCACGCCGACGGCCGGTGGCGGCACCACGGCCAGGCGGTCCGCGTCGTCGTCCTCGCCCAGGTCCACCTGGCGGTTGCGGCGCCGCTTCTCGTCGCGGCGGTGGTCCAGGACCACGTTCACGGTCAGGCGGTGCAGCCAGGTCAGCAGGCTGCTCTCGCCCCGGAAGGTCGCGAGGCGCCGCCAGGCCCGGACGAAGGCGTCCTGGGTCAGCAGCGTGGCCGTGTCCCGGTCCGCGGTCAGGCGCAGGCAGAGGGCGAAGATCCGGTCCACGTGCAGGCGGTAGAGCTCGCCGAAGGCGTCGCGGTCGCCGGCCTGGGCCCGGCGGACGAGTCCCGCCGCGCTCTCCGGCGCTCCCGTCGCCTGCGTCTTGCTCTCTTTGGCACGGGCGGCCTGCATGGATTCATCCTCCGGGTTTCCTCGCTCGCATGTCATTTGGACGTACCAGACCCGCCCGGGGTTTGAAAAAAAAGACCGGGGCCGCCAGGACCCCGGTCTCGTTGCGGATACCGCTGCCTCACTTGATGTTCACGCCCTTGCCTTCGAAACGGATGCGCGGATCGAAGCTCTCCATCTGCATCATGTTCTGCGAGTTGATCTCCCAGCGGCAGGTGCGGCCGTCCAGCACGGGCGCGTTGTGCTCGATGACGTCGCCGGGCACCGTGATCTCCATGATAACGGCCAGCTCGCTGCTGTGGGCCATGAGCTTGCCCATCAGTTCCATGGACTTGCCCGCGTTGGCCATGGCCGCCTGCATGTCCTCCATGCTGGGCTCTTTGGCCGGCTCCTCGGGTTCCGCGGCCACCTCCTCCTCGAAGACGACGAGGTTCTCGGCGGTGTGCAGCAGGTAGCTGCCGTCCTCCTGCTTCTCGATGGCGACGCCTTCCTCGCTGTCGTCCATGGTCAGCGCCATGGCGGCGTGCAGGCCCCGGAGGTCGCCGAAGGCGATCTCCATGGACACGGTGCGCTTGCCGTTCTCGACCTTGTTGGAGTAGGACTTGAACTTGGCGTCGTACTTGCTCAGCTTCTTCTCGAGGTCCTTCTTGTCGAAGTTCGCGAAGTCGGGCATCTCCTCCATCTCACCGTCCATGCCGGCGCCCTCCATGTTGGAGAGCTCGTCGAGGGCCTCCTCGACCTCGGTGGACATGCTCATGACGAAGCGGAAGATCCCGCTGCCGTCCTTGGCGAACTCGGTGGCCATCTCCATCTGCATGCAGCCGGTGGCCGCCAGCGTGACGGCGAGCAGCAGCGATATGATCAGCTTCCTCATGTCGATCCCTCCGTTTCATTTTTCAACCTGCAAACAGGCAAGCAGTATGCCTGACCCGGGCAGGGTAATCAAGCGGCGGCCGGCGCGCTACCTCCAGTCCTCGGGCAACAGGTCGGGGGCCAGCAGCAGGCTGGGCGCGCCGCGCGAGGCCGCCATCGCGCGCAGGAACGTCATTTCCGGCGATTCCGCCGCCGGAGCCGCGGCGGTGTCCAGGCCCGCCGGCCGGGCCAGGGGCAGTTTCAGGTCCAGGCCCATGAACGGGAGCCTGAAGTCGGGCCATTCGATCCAGGGCCGCGGCGGGTACTCGCGCAGCAGGACCTCTTCGGCTGGATCGAGTCCGGCCAGCTCCCGCGCGCGCGCGATGGCGGCGGTCAGGCCGCCGATGCCGTCGCAGAGGCCGCGGTCCACGGCATCGCCACCCATCCAAACCCGGCCGCCGCCCAGCTCGCGCACCCGCGCCTCGCTCAGGCCGCGCTCGGCGGCCACCGACCCCACGAAGCGGTCGTAGAGGGTGAGGATGCGTTCGCGGGCGAAGCCGTACTCCTCCTCGGTCAGCTCGCGGTAGGGCACGGCGAAGCCGACGGGGTAGCGCACGCTGCGGCCGAGGTCGGCGTGCTTGCCGCGCGACACGCCGTCGGCGTCGAGGCCGGCCTTCTCGTGCATGCGCTCGTCCCAGACCCAGCCGCCGATCACGCCGATGGACCCGGTGATGGTGACCGGGGTGGTCAGGATCTCCGTGCCGTTCATGCTGATCCAATAGCCACCGGAGGCCGCCACGTCGCCCTGGCTGACGACCACGGGCTTGCCCGCCTCGCGCAGCAGGGCCACGCCCTCGGCCACCAGGTCGCTGGGCAGCGGATCGCCGCCGGGCGAGTCGGCGCGCAGCACCACCGCGGCCACCTCGGGATCCTCGGCCAGCGCCCGCAGGTGCCGGCCGGTCGCGCGGCCCTCGATGCCCGTTTCCATGTCGCAGACGCCCACGGCGTAGACGACCTCCACGGTGGGGGGACGGCCCCAGCGCTCGTCGTGGTGGACCCGCAGGAGCGAGGCGTCGGGGCCCACCAGGGCGGCGCCTCGGTTCTCGGCCAGCCAGCCGCCCAGTTCGTGCCAGCGGGCGATGCCGTCGACCAGGCCCAGGGCGGCGGCCTCCTCGCCGAAGAGCAGGATCTCGTCGTCCACCACGCGGTCGAATTCCGCAAAGGGGAGGCCGCGGCCGGCGCAGGTCGCGTCGCGCAGCCACTCGTAGACCACGTCCACGATGCGGCCGCGCTGCTCGCGGTCCGCCGGGGACATGTCCTGGCGCGAGAGGGCCTCCACGGCGGTCTTGTGGTCGAAGTACTGCAGGGCCGTGAAGCCCAGGCCGAGCTTCTCCAGCAGGTCGCGCATGTAGGTGCGGCTCAGGTCGACGCCGGGGAAATTGAGCATGCCCTCCGGATCGAGGGTCACGCGGTCGGCGACGCAGGCCACGGCGTAGAGCAGCATGCCGGGCCGGTCCACGTGCACGTGGATCTCCAGTCCCGATTCGCGCAGGGCGGCCAGGCGTTCGCGAAGCTCCCAGAGCAGGGACGGGCGGCCGGAGAAGCCCGCCAGGTTGAGGGCCAGGCCCGCGACCTGGTCGTCGGCCGCGACGGCGTCCAGGACCCGCGTCAGGTCGAGCCAGGCCAGGCGCGTGTCGTCAAACCAGCGGTACTTCTGGTAGGTGAGGCGGCGGCCTTCCAGATCGAGGGCGACCACCCGGGCCGGCGGGGCGAAGAGGCGCGGCGTCGCGGCGTCGGGCACCGGGGCGCGGGGCACGTCGGTCTCGAGCAGGTAGGTCGTGTGGAGGCGGTCGCTGTCGGCGTCGTAGGTGGGCAGGGCGCTCAGGCCGTGGCGGCCCAGGGTGAGGCCCAGGCTCCAGGTCGCGAGGTAGTCGTCGCCCGTGGCGTCCTCGCGCAGGCGCAGGCCCAGGCGCAATCCCGCCAAAGGCTGCACGGTCAGGCCGCCGCCCAGCCGGCCGTGGTCCCACCGCTCGCTGCCGCGCAGGACGTAGTCGCCGAAGACGGTCAGCCAGGGCCGGCCGAAGGGGCGCAGGGCCAGGTCCAGCGAGCCGTGGCGCGCGTCCGACTCCATGGACTCCACGCCGACGAGCCCGAGGGCCACCGCGCGGCCCGGGCGGTAGATCTGGCCGGCGGCCAGGGCCTTCTCGTGGCGGAGGCTCTCGTTGCCGGAGGACCAGCGCCAGGCCAGGGCGCTGTGGTGGCGGCGGTCGCCCCCGGCGAGGCCGATCTGCCAGTCGGTGACGCCGGCGAAGCCGGAGCCGGTCGCGTAGGTGTTGTGGCGCACCGCCAGGCCCAGGCGGTGGCCCAGCGAGAAGCCCCAGTTGTCCAGGTGGCGGTCGGGGCGGTTGGCGTCGTTCCACCAGAAGGCCGAGGAGCTACGCTCCGACGCCGCCCAGGCCGCGGGATTGGCGAAGGCGCCGGCGGCGCCGCCGGCCGCGCCGGGGGGCGCCGCCAGGTGGAGGTCCGACCAGAGCGGATCGGGGAGGCCGGATCCCGTCTCGGCCTGCGCCGAGAGGGTGAGGGAAATCAGCACCAGAATCGAGATCAGCGCGCGCATGGACGGTCTCCTTGTTGTAATGTACCGGGTCAGCATACCCTCGCCCTCCGGCGAGCACCAGTCCGATCGACCAGGGAGATCCGCATGCGCAGACGCTGGCAGGACGGCCTCGGCACCATGCTCCTGATCCTCGCGACCACGGCTGGCATCGTGGCCGCGCTGAAGATCTGAGGCCGTGGTGTTCCGGCTCCCACGCACGATCGCACTCCTCGTCGCGGCCTTCGTCCTGCACCAGGCGCTGCAGCGGCTGGACTGGTCGCCGGCGTGGGCCGCCGCCTGGCTGGACGACCTGCTCTGCCTGCCTCTGGTCCTCGCCCTGGCGCTGGCGGCGCACCGCCGCCTGCGCGTGCGCGACACCGCCTACGTGCTGCCGCTCGACCAGGTGGCCCTCGCCTGGATCTTCTTCACTCTCGTCTTCGAGGGGATCCTGCCGCGGCTGAACGCCGACCACACGGCCGATCCGCGGGACGGGCTGGCCTACGCGGCCGGCGCCGTCTTCTTCCAGCTCCGTCTCAACCGTCCCGGCGAAGGGAGGCCGGCGTGAAGCGCAACGTGGAGATCAAGGCCCGCGTCCACGACACGGCGGCCTTCGCGGACCGCGCGCGGGACCTCACCGGCGCCGAGCCCGAGATCATCCCGCAGGCGGACATCTTCTTCGCGGTGCCGCGGGGCCGCCTCAAGCTCCGCCGCCTCGGCCCGCGCCGGGGCGAACTCATCTACTACGAGCGCCCCGACGCGACGGAGCCGGGCACCTCCGCCTACGACATCCACAGTGCTGACGATCCCGACGGTCTCGAGGTTACGCTGAGCCGCGCGCTGGGCGTGCGGGGCGAGGTGCGCAAGACGCGCCGGCTCTATATGACCGGCCGCACGCGCATCCACCTGGACGAAGTGGCGGGGTTGGGCACGTTCATGGAGCTGGAGGTGGTCCTCGCGGAGGGTGAGGACCCGGCCGCCGGCGAGGCCGAGGCCCGGGCGTTGATGCGTGAACTGGGCATCGACGAGGCGGACCTCGTCGCGTCGGCCTACATCGACCTGCTGGAGAGTTGAGATGTCATTCTATTCCGAATTCGCCGAACACTACGAGCGGGTCTTCCCCCTGCGGGACGCGGTCGTGGCCTACCTGTGCGCCCATCTGCCCGCGCCACCGGCGCGGATCCTCGACGCCGGCTGCGGCCCCGGCCACCACTGTGGACGCCTGGCCGAAGCGGGTTACCGCGCGGTGGGCGTCGACCTCGACGCGGCCATGATCGACGCGGCCCGCGCGGCCCATCCCGGGGCCGAGTTCCACGTCCTCGACCTGGCCGACGCGGCGCGGCTGCCCGGCGATCTCGACGGGGCCTTCTGCCTGGGCAACGTGGCGCCCCACCTCGTACCCGAGGCCCTCGCGGGCGTCCTTGACGCGCTGCGCGCCAAGCTGCCCGCGGGCGCGCCCTGGCTCGTGCAGACGGTCAACTGGGATCCCGTGCTTGAACTGGACAGCTACCGCTTCCCCGACCGCGACTTGGACGGCGTGGTCTTCCGGCGCGAATACGCGGGCATCACCGACCGTCGCCTCCTCTTCCGCACGGAACTGCTGGAGAACGGCCGCACTGTGTTCACTGGCGAAGACGTGATGCACCCCCTGCGCGCGGCCGACTTCGTCGCCCTTCACGCCGACCACGGCTTCGAGCTGGTCGCCCACCACGCGGACTTCGCGGGCGCGCCCTACGACCCTGAGCGCCCCGGCGGCAGCGTGACGGCCTTCCGGGTCGCCGGTTAGCGGACGTCGGCGCTGCCCAGCCATTCTTCGTTGAAGATCAGGCTCTTGCGCGACTGGAAATCGCCGGCCTTGCGGGCGCGGTCCCCGCGCAGGCCCTCGCGCAGCCAGACGCCGCGCTCGGCGTTCATCAACCTGGCCGACCAGAGCAGCCGCGAGACCGTCGAGGTGTCGCGTCCGGCGATGATGGAGAGGTCGTAGGTGGTCGAGAGCAGGGGAGACATCTCGGGCAGACGCGGGCGGGACGTCTCGTCGCCGCTCAGATCCACGATGTAGGCGCGCCAGAGGTCGTGCAGCAGGGTGGGCTCGGGCTCCGGGGGTTCCTCCTCCTCTTCGTTCTCCTCGGAGAGGGGCGCGTCGTCGACGATCACCACGTCGCCGAGCACGACCAGCGGCCGGGGCGCGGGGCCCGGACGCGTATGGCGCGATAGGTCGCCGGCGGGATAGAAGCGCGCCGCCCCCACGGCCAGCAGCAGGGCCAGCAGCAGGGCGGCCGCGATGCTGAGCGGCCAACGCCAGGGTGTGAGCAGCTTGCGCAAGGATCCTCCCGCACGCGCATACGTCGGAGCCCGGCGGAGGTTCCCGGCCTCAGTCGCGGCGGCTCAGCCGGTAGCAGACGACGCCGTAGGCCGTTTCCTCCGGTGCCTCGTCGTCCCCGGTGGCGTACACGCCGCCGTCCTCGTCCAACATGACGCGGCAGAGCACCCGCCCGCGGGGCAGGAAGCGCAGTTGGTGCAGGGCGCCGCCGTGGGGATCGCGCACCTCGGCGCAGCGCAGCCAGCGGCCGTCGGTGTCGAAGACGTCGTAGACGCCGACGATCTCGTCGCGCTCGGTCGTCCAGCCGCGGCTGCTGGTGACCCACAGGTGGCCGTCGTGGCCGACCTGGATGTTTCGCACGTCGCGGTGGTGGTCGAGCAGTATGGCCTCCGCGTCGGGGAAGTACGTGGCGACCTGGTCCAGGACGTTCGCCCGCATTTCATCGAGGCTCTCGTCGCTTCGTGCGAGCGATTCGAATTCGCGCACGAAGCGCAGCCGTTCGCGGCCGGTGGCGTCCAGGGAAACGATCTCATAGTGAGCACGGTCGGGCGCCGAATAGAACCAGCCGTTCGGCGCCACGGCCCAACCGCTCCAGGGTTCGGTTGCGGCACCCTCGTCGAATACGTAGGGATCCAGGGAGATCTCGGTTGTGTGTTCCAGCAGGCGGGCAATCCGCCGGCCGTCCCTGCGGAAGGTGTCCATCACCTGCTCTGACCGCATGGCCATCGCGTTACCGGTGCCCATGTTGCCATTCAACACGAGATACTCGTCCGTGCCCGAGCATTTTCCGTAGCCGATCATCATCCGCTCGCCGTCCTCGTCGCACAGAACGATCGTCCCGGCCGGGTCGCCGCCGGCGGTGATCAGGTCCAGTCCGCCGATGCGGCCGGAGGTCACGGCGATCACGTCCTCTTCCCACCAGAACATGCCGCCGGGCTGGGACAGTTCGCCGGGCCCCTCGCCCTCGCGGCACAGGGTGTCGAGGTGCGTGCCGTCCTCCGCGTAGACCAGGATCTGCTTGAGCTGGGAGTCGAGCAGGTAGACCCGGCCCGCCTCGTCGCCGAGCACGTCCATCACCCAGCCGATGATCACGTCGTCGTCCAGGCCGCCGGCGCGCCAGACCTCCTCGAGCTCGTAGACCGTGGTGTCGGGTTCGGCCGGCGCCGTGTTGTGTACGACCGGGACGTCGTCCCCCGCCGCGCACACAGAGGCGGCGCCCGCCATCGCGAGCGCCGCCAGCGTCTTGATCATCGTGTCCATCGTCGCCCCCCGATAGCTGGACGGGGCCGGAATAGGTCGGAGCCGCCGGGGCCGGCGATCAGTTCCTGTCGGCCTTGAGCTCCTCCAGCATGGCGCGCAGTTCCTCGATGTCCGCGCGCAGGTTCTCCAGTTCATCCTCGTCCACGGGCGCATGGGGCGTCAAGCTGTTGTAGTGATGCCACTTCATGGGGATGTTCCCCTCATGTCCGTGCAGACGCTTGATGATACGCTGCGGCATGTTTGGGTAGATATTGGCGAAGGCATGGGCCTCGCGCTCGGCCAGGGCGGCCTTGAGGGTCTTGTTCTTGCCCTTGCGCACGACGACGATCTCCACCTCGTCGCCTTCCTCGTGGTCGCCCATGGCTTCCACGACATCGTCGGGCCCGTCGACGTCGTCGCCGGCGATCTTCACGATCACGTCGTAGATCCGGAAGCCGGCCTTCTCGGCGGGGGAGTCCTCGATGACCTCGGTGATCAGGGCGCCCTCGCCGTCGTCGATGTCGAAGTACTCGGCCTGGTCGTCGTTCAGCCCGGAGAGCTGGACGCCGAGATAGGCGCCGCCCTGGCCGACCCACGCCATGTCGTCGCCGCCGCTCATGAAGAAGACGTTCTCGTCGTCGTCGAAGCAGGCCTTGTCGCCGTGGAACTTGAAGTGGCAGTCCTTACCCTCGTCGCCCATGACGATGCAGTACTTGCCGTCCTCGAGTTCGATGATGCCTTCCTCGCCGTCGGCGTCGAATTCCCTGACGAGGGTCTCCTCGCCGTCCTTGATCGTCCAGATCTTGACGTGGGACTCGCCGTCCTCCTCGACGACCTCGACCTTCATCTCCTTGGGCTCTCCGTCGTCCTCGACGAAGCTGACGACCTTGATGGTCCGCTCCTCCTCCTCGGCCAGGACCACACCGGCGCCGAGCAGCGCCAGGCAGGCCAGGACCGCGAGGATCGTTCTCCAGTGACTCATTTCGGGGCTCCTTGTCAGGGGTTGGGACCGGCGCCGTCGCGCGGGGCCGCCGGATCCGGGGAACGTACGACACACATCGAGAAAATACACGGATCCGTAGGGGCGGGTTCCCGGCGTTAACAAACTTTAACTACTCGCTCCGGAAGGGCCGCACCGAGGGCAGCGCGTCGCGGAAGGCGACCCCGTAGATGTCCCAGACCGTCACGAACAGCGCCGCCACGATGGGCCCGACGATGAAGCCCAGCACGCCGAAGACCATGATGCCGCCCAGGGTGCTGAAGAGGATCAGCAGGTCGTGCAGCCGCGTGTCGCGTCCCACCAGCCGGGGCCGCAGCAGGTTGTCGATGCTGCCCACGACCAGGCCGCAGAACAGGGCCAGGCCGACGCCGGCGCCCACCCGGTCCGAGGCGGCGAGGATCACCGCCGCCGGCAGCCAGACCAGCCCGGTGCCGATGCCCGGGATGACCGACAGCAGGACCATCACCGTGCCCCAGAACACGGCGCCCTCGATGCCGACCACGGCGAAGGCCGCGCCGGCCAGCGCGCCCTGGGCGATGCCGATCAAAAGAGTGCCCTTCAGCGTGGCGCGGCTCACCGACGTGAAGCGCTCGAGCATGCGCCGCTCGTCGTCGTCGCGCAGGGGCAGGTAGTAGAGGATCCGATCCAGGAGCCGGTGCCCGTCCTTCAGGAAGAAGAACATGGTGTAGATGAGGATGAAGACCTGGAAGACGAAGCTCACGGTGCCGCGCGTGGTCGCCGACAGGCTCTCGAAGAGGAACACGCCCGCCGAGCCCACCACCTCTCCGGCCTTGGTCAGCAGCTGCTCGCGGTGGGGCGCCAGGTGCTCCTGGAAGGGCAGCGACTCCAGCAGCTCGGCCAGCCGGTCGGGCTCCGCGAGCTGACGCTCCACCCAGGGCAGGGCCGATTCGCTCACTTGCAGGGCCTCCGCGGCGACGATGCCCAGGATGCCCAGCAGCGGCGTCAGCACGGCCAGCACCAGCACGAGCATGGTCAGCAGCGAGGCCGCGGTCTCACGTCCGCGCAGCAGCGTGCGGAAGCGGCGGTAGAGGGGATGGGCCAGCCCGGCGAAGATGCCGGCCAGCAGGATGGCCATCAGGAACGGGCGCAGCATGCTGACGAAGAGCAGCGAGATGGCGGCCGTCAGCAGCAGCAGGAAACCCTTCTGGAAGTGCTCGCGTTCCATGGCCCCGTCCTCAGTTGATGGGCTTGACGACGGTGAAGGCGCCGCGGATGTCGCCCTCCGCGTAACCCGTCGCCGCGTCGTCGGGGTAGAGGGTGGCGAGCTTCGTCGTTACCTCGGCGTCCATCTCCGTCCCGTGGCAGTTCAGGCAGAGGGCCGCGGTGGGGATGACCTTCATGTAGCGGAAGGTGCGCTGGCCCGTCGCGTCCTCCTCGACGGTCCAGGCCTCGAGCCCTGCCGGGTCCTCGCCCGCGGTGCGGCGCTCGGCGAAATCGGCCAGGACGCCGCGTTCCCACTCGTCCGGGTCGTTCTTGGCGTTGCGTGCGCGCAGGCTGGTGCGCCCCACCATGAAGCCCTCCTCGAGGCAGATGGATTCGGTGATGGGCACAGCTTCCACGTTGCAGACCTCCAGAGCGCCCACCAGCCCGTCGGCCTGCACGGCCGCCTCCAGCCGGGCCTTCAGGGCGCCGCCGAGCTTCTTCATGGCGCCGCCGCTGGCGGCGATGTGCGCGGCCGTCTCCGCGTCGGGCTCGGGTGGGGCCTCCTGCTCGCCCGTGCAGCCGTGCAGCGTCAGGGCCAGGACGGCGGCCAGCAGGAAGGTCGAGTTCAGCTTGTTGAGGGACATGTCATCACCTTTCGAGCTGGAAGTAACCGTCGTTGATCATCATCAGGCGGGATTCGGTCATCTCCTCCATCGCGTAACGGATCCCCTCGCGGCCGAAGCCGGACTCCTTGACGCCCCCGTAGGGCATGCTGTCCACGCGCATGCTGGGGATGTCGCCGACGACCACGCCGCCCACCTCGCAGTGGGCGAAGGCGTGACGGACACGGCCCACGTCGCGGGTGAACACGCCGGCCTGCAGGCCGAAGCGCGAGTCGTTGACGCGGGCCACGGCGTCGGCGAAGTCGTCGAAGGGCTCGAGGGTGGCCACGGGGCCGAAGACCTCGCTCGCGTAGACCTCGGCGTCGCGCGGCACGTCCTCCAGCAGCGTGGCGGTGACGAAGGAGCCGACCTGCTTGCCGCCGCAGACCAGGGTCGCGCCGCCGGACACCGCGTCGGCGATCCAGCGCGACACGCGGTCGGCGTCGTCGCGGGTGATCAAGGGACCCAGGAAGGTGTCCTCGTCCAGGGGGTCGCCGGTCTTCAGCTCCTCGGCGGCGGCGGCCAGCCGCGCGCGCAGGTCGTCGTAGAGGCTGCGGTGCGCGATCACGCGCTGCACCGAGATGCAGCTCTGCCCCGACTGGTAGAAGGCGCCCAGCGCGAGCCGCGGCACCACGTAGTCCAGGTCGCTGTCCTGGTCGACGATGCAGGCGGCGTTGCCGCCCAGCTCCAGGGCGATCTTCTTGCGTCCGCAGCCGGCCTTGAGGTCCCAGCCCACCTCGGGGCTGCCGGTGAAGGACAGCAGGGCGAGGCGCTCGTCCTCCACCAGGGGCGCCGCTTCGCTCCCGGTACAGGGCAGGATGGAGAAGGCGCCCGCGGGCAGGTCCTGCTCGGCGAGGATCTCGCCCATCAGGAGGCTGCTGACCGGCGTGCTGCTGGCGGGCTTCAATACGAAGGGGCAGCCGACCGCCAGGGCTGGTGCCATCTTGTGCGCCGCCAGATTCAGCGGAAAGTTGAAGGGCGTGATGAAGGCGCAGGGTCCCACGGGGAAGCGCTTGATGTGTCCCTCGTAGCCGGTGGCGCGCTCGCTGATGTCCAGCGGCACGATCTCGCCGCCGATGCGCACCGCCTCCTCGGCGGCGATGCGAAAGGTGTCGATGGCGCGCGTGACCTCCACGCGGGCGTCGCGGATGGGCTTGCCCGCTTCCACGCAGAGCACGCGGGACAGCTCCTCGTGCCGCGCGCCCAGGGCCTCGACGAAGGACATCAGCACCTGCTGGCGTCGCCAGGCGGGCAGGGCGGCCATGGCGGGCGCGGCCTCGGCGGCGGCGGCAATGGCCGCATCGAGGGTTGCGGCGTCGGCCAGCGCTACGCGGGTGACGGTCTCGCCGGTCACCTTGTGGACCACGTCCAGCGTGGCGCCGGGACGGGCCGGCGCGCCGGCGAGGTAGAGCGGATAGTCGTCGCGGAACATGCGTGCGGTCCCCCTCAGGGTCTCAATCGTCGCGGAATCAGGGCCGGCACCTCGCGCCGGTAGACGCGATAGGCCTCGCCGAACTCGACCAGCAGCTTGCGCTCCTCCAGCCAGGTGCCCAGCAGCAGGTATAGCACGAAGACGGCGCGGTACGCCACGTTCGTGGTGGTGAAGTCGGCGTAGAGGGCCACCACCAGCAGCGCCGCCGCGTAATAGGGGTGGCGCACCATCCCCAGGACGCCCTCGCGCGAGAGGGCCGGCTCCGCGGGCGTACGCACGGCGCGCATGTCGCGTACCTGCCGCAGGCCCAGGAACGCCGCGTTGTCATGGACCCGCGCGCCCAGCCAGCCCATCCATACGGCCAGGGCCAGCCCGGCGATCCGCGGCGCCTGCCAGAGACCGTGCCAGGCCCAGAGCGACTCGCCCGGACGCTCCCGGAATTCCAGCCAGCACCAGAGCAGGGTCGCCGTGCTGAAGAGGTTGTAGACCACCCGTTGCCACGCCGCCCGGCGCCCGCAGAGCCGACGCACCCAGCGCCCGCAGGCGTGGGTGATCAGCAGGGAATGGAGCACGCACCAGAGCGCGGCGATGAGGGCGACCGAGATGATGTCCACCATGAACGCATTCTGGACATGCCCGGCCGAGTTGGCAAGAAAGACCCCGCGGGTGCGGTGGGCGTTTGACGCCACCCCATCCGCGGGTGTAGCATCGTACGCGGTCGAAGGGGGGACCGACGTGACACTGGATCATCTCATCGAACGCTGGCGGGCGCTCAACGCCGACGAGCGCCGCCCCTGGGTCCTGTTCGAGCACGGGACCTGCGTGACCATTCCCGACCCCGGCGAGGATCTGCTGGCCCAGGCCGCCGTCCTGGTGGCCGACCTGGCCGATGCGCCCCCCGGCGAGCCGCTCCCGCGCGAGGCCAAGCCCTGCGGAGACGGCGGCTGGGTGGTGGCCGCGGACGCCGAGCACGTGCGGACCTACGTGGAGAACGTGGCCCTGGCCGCCGGCGCCGGCGGCGACGACCGCGACGCCACCGCGGTGGCCATGTGGGGCCAGTCCCTCTGCACCCGCGACGCCCGCGAGTTCGGCGTCGTGCACGTGGAGGACACGCGCGAGGAACCGGACGCGGCGGCCGTCACGCGCGCCGACGCCTGGGCCCACCTCGTGCGCAAGGCCCAGAAAGCCGAACAGGAGGGCAGCGACTGGGAGCGCTTCGGCGTCCCGGTGGCGGCCGTGCAGCTGCTGGACGAGGCCGACCAGGACAAGCCGCCCCCGCCCCTGGACGAGCTCGAGCTCACCCACGACGTGCGCGAGACCTGCGAGGTGCTGGAGGAGATGGTGGGCGACGCGCCCCGCCAGGACCAGTCCTTCACCCTCTTCGCCGGCCTGCGCCCCGGCTCCCACGTGCCGGCCGAGGTGCTGCGCGCCGAACACCTGGCCCGCCGCTTCCCGCAAGGACGTGTGGTCTCGCTGACGGGCTTCGTCTGCGCGGCCGGCCGCACCGAACCCCCGCTCTACGCGGCCAAGAGCAGCGGCGCCATGATGGCCATCCGCGTCACGCACGCAGCGCCCCTGACCAAACCGGGCGACGGCCCCGACGAGTACGAGTTCCTGCTACCCCGCGACTGCCGCTGCAAGGTCGTCGACGTTCTGGAAGAGGGGCTGTTCCCCGACGGCAGCGGCGCCGACAGCCGCAGCCGGCGGGTGACCGTGCGGCTCGAGCAAGTCCCCGATCAGACGGAGTGACCACCTTGGACTTCTTTGACGGCTTCGCCTGGGCCCTGCCCAACGCCTTCGCCGACCCCCTCGAGAAATGCCGCTTCGAACGCGGGGACGTCCTCTACGACGATCCCGCCGCCAGCACGGCCGACTGGGCCGCCGCGCGCAAGGCGGCCAAACGCATCGTGCAGGTGCGGTTGCCCCAGCAGGGGGAGACGGCCAAGCAGGACAAGGACGCGGCCTCGGTCTTCGCGGACAACTGGCGACGGTCGGCGGAGATCGATCTGATCGAGACCAAGGACCTGAGCGTCCGAGCCATCGCGACCACGCAGGGGCGGCTGTACACGTTCCTGTGGCGGGACGACGAAGCGGTGCTCGATCTGGGCACGCCGGAGCCGGCGTTGCCGTTGATGGCCGGCGACCTGCGCACCCGCCTCGAGGACGCCGCCCCGCGGGTGGCCGCTCAGGTGGAGGTCTCGAGTCCCTCGCAGCTCTTCGTCTTCCCTTTCGACCACGCCTCGAGCCGTCTGCGCGAGAAGGACCGCGACATCCGTGCTGCGCTGGTGAGCGTGAAGGGTTGCGAGGAACTGGAATTCCCCGTGGCATCCGAAGGCGGCAGCGACCCGCTGCCGACGCTGTGTTGGAAAGCGTATCTGTTGCCTGGCCTGGGCGAGGACGCCGTCACCGACCTCCTCAAGCCTGCCCTATACAACCCCCAGGGTGATCGCGAGGGAAAGGCCGACAGATTCAGCCTGTCGCGCCACGGGCAACTCCTGGAGCTGGGCGGATAGCCGGGCAGGGACGGAAAAACGCGCCATCCTTCATGCGCAGGCGAAATCAGGATGGCGCGCTCGTCTTGGTACGTCTGTATACTCGAAGCTACTTGAGCGCCTCCCGCACCTGATTCTCCACCCCACCAGCCACAATAACCTCCTGAACCGGCCGCCCCAACGGCGCGAAGGCATACTCGCCGCCCTTCCAGGTGATCGTCGCCCTGGCGAAGTCCACCGCCACGGCGTCGTCCATCACGGCCGTCTTGGCGTCGTCACCCGCGTGCGCCGCCCGCACGGCCTCCACCAGCGTCGGGCTCTCCAGACAGATGAATCCGTTGTTGATCGCGTTCCGCAGGTACGTCTGCGAGTACGACCCGGCGATCAGCATCGACACCCCCGCCGCCTGCAGCGCGGTGACCGCCTGCTCCCGCGACGAACCGGTACCGAAGTTGAATCCCCCCACCATCACGTCGCCCTCGGCGACGAGGCCTGCGAAGGCCGGATCGTAGTTCTCCATCACCACGCGGGCCATGTCCTCGCGGGTCATGTCGTCGCGGTAGGTGTAGTCCTTCCCGTAGATCCCGTCGGTGTTGAGGTTGTCCAGGTCGAGCCACAGACCGCGGCCCTCGTGGCGTGCCGGGAACCCGTCCAGGATCTCCACGGCACCGGCGTGCGGCGCCTTGCCGCCGGCCGCGAAGGCGTAGCCCGGCTGGGCGCCGGTGAACTCCTCGGGTCCGGTGATCCTGCCGGCCACGGCCGAAGCGGCCACCACCACGGGGCTGGCCAGGTAGCACTTGGCGTCCCGTGAACCCATGCGGCCCTTGAAGTTGCGGTTGGTGGCGGAGATACCCACCTCGCCGGACTCCAGCAATCCGGTGCCCAGGCCGATGCAGGGGCCGCAGCTCGGGGGCAGCGCGATGGCGCCCGCGTCCAGCAGCACCTGCCAGTAGCCCTGCTCCTTGGCCTGGTCCTCGACGAACTGGCTGGCGGCGGCCACGTAGAGCTCCACGCCGTCGGCCACCTTGCGGCCGAGCAGCACGTCGGCGGCGGCCTTCAGGTCCTCCAGGCGCGAGTTCACGCAGGACAGGAGGTAGGCCTTGTGGATCTTCACGTCGGCGGCGATGAGTTCGCTCAGCGGGGCGGTCTTCTGCACGACGTCCGGGCCGGCCACGTGGGGGGTCACCTCGCCCAGGTCGAGCTCGATGACGCCCGCGTAGACGGCGTCCTCGTCCGAGCGCGGGGGCGCGCTCTCCCAGCCCGCGAGCTCCTCCTCGGTGACCCGGTTCTGCAGACCCTGCAGGCCGAGGATCGCGCGGCGCTTGCGCAGGAAGTCGACCGTGCGCGCGTCGCAGGGGAACCAGCCCACCAGGGCGCCCCACTCGGTGGTCATGTTGGAGATGGACATGCGCGCGTCCATGGACAGTGTCTCCACGCCGGGTCCGCCGAACTCGATGGCGGCGTTGAGCACCTCGCCCGAGTTGTACATGCCGCAGAGGGTGAGGATGGCGTCCTTGCCGGTGACGCCCGGACGCAGTTCGCCGGTCAGGCGCACGTGCACCGTACGCGGGATCTGCCACCAGAAGCGGCCGGTGGCCCAGATGGCGGCGGCGTCGGTGCGCACCACGGGGGTGCCCACGGCGCCCACGGATCCGTACATGTTCGAGTGGCTGTCGCTGGCGACGCAGAAGCCGCCCGGCTTGACGTAGCCGTTCTCGATCATGACCTGGTGGCCGATGCCGGTGCCGGCGGGGTAGAAGTCCACGCCCTGCGACTTGGCGAAGGCCTCGATCTTGGCGTACTTGGCCAGGTTGCCCTCGCTCTTGTTCTGGATGTCGTGATCCAGGGCGTAGACGGGCTGGCCGGGGTCCGCGATCTTGCCGACGCCGAGCTTCTCGAACTTGAGCAGCACGGCGGCCGTGTTGTCGTGGGTCATGACCTGGTCGGGGACGAGGGTCACGAAATCGCCGGCGTGGAGCTCGGCGCCCTCGGGCAGGTCGACGGCGTGGGACTGGGCGATCTTCTCGATGACGGTCTGGGCCATGGCAAACACCTCCGTTGATCCCTAAATCTGCAACGAGAGGCGGCCCGACACAAGGACCGTCAGCCGGGATACTTATCGTTTATGTAATCCCGCAGGTAGTGCAGCTCGGCCTTGGCCTCGTGGCTGATCTGCCGGACGCAGTCCCCGATGGACACCAGACCGGCCAGGCGGCCCTTGTCCATGACCGGCAAATGGCGGATGCGGGCCTCGGTCATGATGGCCAGGCTGTCGGACACGTCTTGCCAGGGCTCGACGAACAGGATCTGGTTGCTCATGATCTCCGACACCTTGGTCTCGCGGGAAGAACGGCCCCGCAGGGCGATCTTGCCCAGGTAGTCGCGCTCGGTGACGATGCCGAGGATGTCCTCCTGGTGGACGACCAGCAGCGCGCCCACGCCGAGCTCCATCATCGAGGCGATCGCGTCGTAGACGTTGGCGTCGGGGTCGATCTTGTGAACGTCCGATCCCTTGTGTTCCAGGATGTCCTTGATACTGGCCATGGGCGCTCCTTTCCAAACCGCGGATCTCTTCCTGATATCCGTTCACGATAAACCAATTCCTCACCGACGGCGACTGTAAGCTGGCCAGCCGGCCCGCCATTGCGCTATGTTTGGACCTTAACATGTCCGCACCATCCGAACCCGAGGACCGGCGCCCATGAGATATGTCTCGACCTTCTGCCTGATCGCCGCCCTGGCCCTGCCCGGCTGCAGCGACGATCCCGCCCAGCCCGATCCCCCGACCACCGGCACGGTGAACGTCGTGATCGTTCCCGCGGGGCTGCAGGCTCCCTGGACCCTCGAAGGGCCGGACGACTACACCCACGCCGGCACCGGCGACGAGATCCTGGCCGACCTGGAGGCCGGCGACTACGACGTCACCTGGGGGGCGGTGACCAACTACATCGCGCCCTGGCCCCAGAGCCAGACCCTGGCCGCGGAGGGGGAGATCACCTTCACCGGGACCTACGTCTTCAATCCGCCCGTCACGGGCACCGTGGTCGTCGACGTGGAGCCCGACGACCTCGACCCGGGCTGGGTCCTCAAGGTCGAGACGGGCGACGGGGATAACGACGTTGTCGGCAGCGGCGACCAGATCGTGTACGGAGTGCCCGTCGGCGAGGTGACCCTGGACTGGGAGGAGATCCCGGGCTGGGAGTTCTCGGGCCCCGGCTATACCACCGAGACCCTGGTCGGCGGCGGCACCCTGAACATGTCGGTGACCTACACCGTGCTCCCGACCCGGCCCCTGGAATTCGTACGCGTCGAGGCCGGCAGCTTCGAGATGGGTTCGCCCGCAAGCGAGCCGGGCGCGGAGGCCGACGAATGGCCTCAGCACACCGTGACCCTGACCCGCTCCCTGCACGTGTCCGTGACCGAGATCACCAACGCCCAGTGGGATCACTACATGGGGGACGGCCGCCAGGGCGACGCCACCGAACCCAACCAGCCGGTCACGCTGATCAGTTGGCTGCAGGCCGTCGAGTTCTGCAACGCCGTGTCGCTCGACATCGGATACACGCCCGCCTACACCATCGACGGGGGCGTGACCTGGAATCCGGACGCCACGGGCTTCCGCCTGCCCACCGAGGCGGAGTGGGAGTACTTCGCCCGCGCCGGTACCACTACCGCCATCTCCGCCGGTGAACTGGCGGAGCTGAACTGCGATCCCGACCCGGTACTGACCTTCTTCGGCTGGTACTGCCCCAACGCGACCAGCAAGATGCCCGTCGCCTCGCTGTATCCCAACGACTGGGGCCTCTACGACGTGCACGGCAACGTGGGCGAGTTCTGCTGGGACGGCTACGCGTCGGACTACTACGCCGGCTCACCGGCGGTGGACCCGCCCGGGCCGACGCCGGGCCTGTACCGGATCGTCCGGGGCGGCAATTTCCTGGCCTACGGCGCGAACTGCCGCTCCGCCGCGCGCCAGCGCCAGCGTGACTTCGAGCAGGTGCCGCACGTCGGCTTGCGGGTCGTGCGCAACGCCGAGCCGACCAGGTGAGCCACCTCGCGCGGATCAAGGTCCGGGGCTACCGGTACCGAGGAGCAGCATGAAGCGACCGTTTCCGGTTCTGATGGCGCTGTGCGCGCTGCTGGCCCTGACCGCCATCTTCGCAGATGTGACCGGGGCCGCCGAGCCGCCGTACCGCCTGGCGCATCCCGTCGATGACGAGGGCCGCTGCGTCTCCGGCGACGAGGGCTCCATCTTCACGGGGCACGAGGCCGAGTTGAGCGCGCTGGTGCTGGACGACGACGGGCTTCCCGTGCCCGGCACCATGGTGGTCTTCGACCAGGTGGCGCCATCCGAGAAGCTGCTCGGCCGGGTCGAGACGGATGCCGACGGCCTCGCCGTCCTCGCCTTCACCGTGGGGAACAAGGCCGCCGACTACACGGTGGTGGCCACGACCGAGGGCGTCTGGGCGGACGGCGGCCGCATCGTCTACAACTTCCCCGTGCGCAAGTCCTCCTGGGTGCTGTTCATGCTCTTCGGCCTGGCCGGCGGGCTGGGACTCTTCCTCTTCGGCATGGACATGATGAGCTCGTCGCTGCAGCGCTCGGCGGGCGGGCGCATGCGCGCCATCCTGGGCACCCTGACGGCCAACCGCTACCTCGGCGCCGCGGTGGGGGCCATGGTGACGATGGTCATCCAGAGCTCCAGCGCCACGACGGTCATGCTGGTCAGCTTCGTGCAGGCGCAGCTGATGAGTTTCACCCAGACCCTCGGCGTGATCCTGGGCGCGGACATCGGCACGACCATCACCGCGCAGCTCATCGCCTTCAAGCTCACCGACTACGCCCTGCTGTTGATCGCGCTGGGCTTCAGTCTGAAGTTCCTGGGCCGCCGGCGCAAACTGCGCAACCTGGGCAACGTGATGCTGGGCTTCGGCATGCTCTTCTACGGCATGGCCGTCATGAGCATGGCCATGTCGCCGCTGCGCACCTACCGCCCCTTCCTGGACCTGCTGGCCGGGCTCGAGAATCCGCTGCTGGGCATCCTCATCGGGACGATCTTCACCGCGCTGATCCAGAGCTCGAGCGCCTTCACGGGCGTGATCATCGTGCTGGCGCAGCAGGGCTTCCTGACCCTGGACGCGGGCATCCCCCTGATCTTCGGCGCCAACATCGGCACATGCATCACCGCGGCCCTGGCCAGCATCAACTCGGGTCGCGAGGCCAGGCGGGTAGCCCTGGCCCACACCCTGTTCAAGGTGGCGGGCGTGCTGGCGATGGTGTTCTGGATTCCCGCCTTCGCCGACTTCGTACGCTCGATCTCGCCCGGCGGCGCCATCGATACCGCCGACACGGCGCGCATGGCCAAGTTCATCCCGCGCCAGGTGGCCAACGCCCACACCATCTTCAACGTGGGGCTGGCGCTGGTCTTCCTGCCCTTCACCGGCTTGTTCGGTCGTCTCGTCATGCATCTGCTGCCGGACCGGCCCGAACCGGTGGAGGCCCGCTACCGCTCACGCTTCCTCGAGCCCGGCATGCTGCAGACCCCGTCGTTGGCCTTGAACCTGGCCAAGGTGGAGATCCTGCGCATGGGCGAGGTCGTGCGCGACATGGCCACCGACGTGATCAAGCCCTTCGTGGACAACGACATGGAGATCGTGGACAGCCTGCACGAGCAGGAACACAAGGTGGACGACCTGGACCAGCAGATCTCGGCCTACCTGATCGACATCGGCAAGCAGGACCTCAGCGAGGAGCAGGCCGAGGAAGTCTACCTGATGATGCACGTCACCAAGCAGTACGAGTTCATTGCCGACATCATCGACAAGGAGCTGCGCCCGCTGGCCCACAAGAAGGCCTCCCTGGGCGCCGACTTCTCGCCGGCCGGCCGCAAGGAGGTGGAGGCCTACCACGTCAAGATGCTCAAGCAGATCTCGCGCGGGCTGGAGGCCTTCCGCGAGGGCAGCCTCGAGACGGCCCAGAAGATGACCCGCAAGGCCGCCCGCTACGTGGCCCTCGAGAGCGGCTACCGCCAGGCCCACTTCGAGCGCATCAGCGACGAGGTGAAGGAGTCGGTGGCGACCAGCGACGTGCACCTGGCCCTGATGGACGCCCTGCGCAAGATGAACTCCCACTCGGCGGACATCGCGCGGGCCATGCTGGAGACGATGGAGGAGGAGACCGGGGACGAGGCCGACACGGAGGACTGAACCGGCCTCCGCGCGAACAGGTGATGAAGAAACGGCCCGCCGCATACGGCGGGCCGTTCGTTTCCGTCGATCGCGGCTAATGGTCGAGCTCTTGCAGCAGCGGCTCGATCAACCGCTCGAAGATCCAGTCGGGCACCCACCAGGGCAGGCACTTGATCATGCAGATCACCACGTCGATGTTGCACTGCGTGCAGGCCGCGCCCTGGCCGTGGCCGGGGAGCCAGCTCGCGGCGGTGCAGCCGTTGTCGGCGTAGCACTGGTCGTGGATCTCGCAGCAGGCGAGCATGCACTCGGTCTCCAGGATGTCGGGAATGCCGTCGCAGCCCGGGTTGTCCTTGTCCCCGTTCTTGCCGGCGGCGGCCGTCGCGTTGATGTAGGCGTAGTACAGGCCCACGTTACAGCCGAAGGGGGTGGCGCCGTCCGCGCCGTAGCCGCTGAGGTAGGTCACACCGGGCACGTCGATCACGACGGACTGGGCATCGTAGTTCCAGGTCAGCTCGGCCAGCACGTCGCCGCTGGAGATCTCGATCAGCTCGGTGGTGATGCCCGCGTTGCTGACCGTACTGGTGGCGCGGGTGCCGTCGCCGAAGTTGATGGGATTGAAGGGGCGACGGATGATCACGGGGTTCACGATGGTCTGCCCGGGGCCGATCACGACGGGATTCTTGTCGGGCTCGGCGGCTGGGCCTTGGACCTGCTCCGGCCCGACCACGTCCTCGGAACAGCCGGTGCTCAGGACGATCGCTCCGACGATCACGGCCATAACTGCTAACAACTTCACGAGATTCAGGCTTTTCATGACGCCTCCCGGGTTCAGGTCCGTACGTTTGTCCGATACGGGGGGAACAACGGGCGGCGTATCATTTCAACAAACGGGGCAAAGAAGACGGCCCGCCGGTAGGCGGGCCGTCGATCGGGGAGGGAGCGGCCGTGGTGGCTATTCGGCCGCCGTGGGCGTCGGCGCGGGCCGCGCGCCCAGCTCCTGGTCCAGCATGAAGAGGCCGGGGCCTTGCCCACCCATCAGCTTCAGCTTGCCGAGGATGGCGTCGACGGTGGCCTCCTCCTCGACCTGCTCGTTGACGAACCACTGCAGCATGTTGCTGGTGGCGAAGTCGTTCTCTTTCATGCAGAGGGCGGCCAGCTTGTTGATGTTCCCGGTCATGACCCGCTCGTGGGCCAGGGCGGCCTCGAACATGGCCGAGGCGTCCGCCCACTCGGTCGCGGGCTGGTCCACGGCCTGCAGCAGCACGCGGCCGCCGGTCATGTTGATGTAGTCGTAGATCTTCATGGCGTGGAACATCTCTTCCTGGGCCTGCATGCGCATCCAGTGGCCGAAACCCTCGAAATTGCCGTCCTCGCACCACGAGGCCATGGACAGGTACAGGTAGGCGGAGAAGAACTCGGCCTGGATCTGGTCGTTGAGCGCTCCTTGAATCTTCTCGTTCAACACGACGGAACTCCTTGTGCCTCTTGGCGGCGTGCCGGTGGGGGGCGAATGGGCGTTTATCGTAGAGAAACAATAGTTTCTGAGACTGGATCTTGCCATTGAATTCCATGCGACTAGCTGATATCGGTTATCATGATCGAAAGGTGGCGGTTCCCCCCTAAAATGCCGATACTGAAAGCCCGTAAGAAACGTCCAATCCGGCGTGGAACCGCCGTCTCCCGACAACTGGCCGCAGACCCGCCCGCAGAGGCCGGCGCCAAGGTCTGCCGCCCGTACCCGCCACACGGTCGTGAAAGGATTATTCATGCCGTTGAAAGAAATCGCCTCGTTCCAGGTCTCGCGACTGGAGATCCTGGACGAGACCGGCAAGGTGGACAAGGACCTCGAGCCCGACCTGTCCAAGGACGAGCTCCTGGAACTGTACCGCCACATGGTCTGGGCGCGCATCACGGACGAGCGGATGCTCAACCTCCAGCGCCAGGGCCGCATCGGCACCTTCGGGCCCAGCACCGGACAGGAGGCGGCCCACATCGTCCCCATGTTCGCCGCCACGGACAAGGACTGGCTGGTGGGCGCCTTCCGCGAGCACGGCGCGCGCCTGATGCGCGGCGAGAGCCTGCTGCGGCAGCTCGTCTACTACAACGGGTACGAGGAGGGCTGCGTCAACGAGCCCGGCTCCAGCCCGCGCAACGTGCCCATCTCGGTGATCGTCGGCGCCCAGCCCCTGCACGCGGTGGGCCTGGCCTACGCCATGCGCATGAAGGGCGAGCCGGAGTCCGGCGCGCTGGCCTTCACGGGCGACGGCGCCACCAGCGAGGGCGACTTCCACGAGGCCATGAACTTCGCCGCGGTCTGGAACCTGCCGGTGGTCTTCGTGGTGCAGAACAACCAGTGGGCCATCTCGGTGCCGCGGTCGAAGCAGACCAAGTCGGAAACCATCGCCCAGAAGGCCGTCGCCTACGGGATGCACGGCGTCCAGGTGGACGGCAACGACGCGCTGGCCATGTACGCCGCCACGAAGGAGGCGCTCGAGCGCGGGCGCGCGGGCGAGGGGCCGACCCTCATCGAGGCCGTCACCTACCGCCTGATGATGCACACCACCGCCGACGACCAGTACAAGTACCGCACCAAGGAGGAGGAGGAGATCTGGTGGACGCGCGATCCGCTGATCCGCTTCCGCAAGTACCTCCAGCGGCGCAAGTTCTGGAGCGATAAGGATCAAGAGGCTCTGGACGAGGAGCTCAAGGCGCGCCTGGACGAGGAGGTCAAGGCCTTCGAGGCCAAGGACGACTTCCCCCCCGAGACGCCCTTCGACCACGTCTTCGGCACGCGACACGACGTCATCGAGGAGCAGAAGGCCGCCTTCCTCGAGGAACTGCGGAAGGAGGCCGGCGATGCCTAAGCTGAACATGGTGCAGGCCATCAACCTGGCCCTCGACGAGGCCATGGCCGACGACGCGGACGTGGTCGTGCTGGGCGAGGACGTGGGCGTCGACGGCGGCGTGTTCCGCGTCACCGACGGCCTGCACGAGAAGTACGGCGAGGCGCGCGTCATCGACACGCCCCTGGCCGAGAGCGGCATCATCGGCACGGCGATCGGCATGGCCATGGCGGGCCTGCGCCCCGTGGGCGAGATGCAGTTCTCCGGATTCTCCTACCTGATGATCCCCCAGCTCGAGGGTCACGCCGCGCGCATGCGCGCGCGCACCCAGGGCCAGTTCACCGTGCCCCTGGTCATGCGTCTGCCCTACGGCGGCGGCGTGCGCGCCCTGGAGCACCACAGCGAGAGCCGTGAGGTCTACTATGCGCACACGCCGGGCGTGAAGGTCGTGATCCCCTCGGGGCCGCGCAACGCCCGCGCCCTGATGCGCGCCGCGATCCTCGATCCCGATCCGGTGGTCTACATGGAGCCCAAGCGTTCCTACCGGGCCTTCCGCGAGGAGGTGCCCGAGGAGGCCGAGAAGCTGGAGATCGGCAAGGCGCACATCATCAAGGAAGGCACCGACATCACCGTCGTGGCCTGGGGCGCCATGATGCACACCACCAAGAAGGCGGTGGCCGAGATCGAGCAGGAGCGCGGTACGAGCATCGAGCTGATCGACCTGCTGACCATCTCGCCCCTGGACGGCAACACCATCGCCGAGTCGGTGCGCAAGACCGGTCGGCTGGCCGTCGTGCAGGAGGCGGCGCGGTCCTTCGGCCCCGCCAGCGAGATCATCGCCGTCGTCAACGACAAGGCCCTGATGTACCTCGAAGCGCCCGTCCAGCGGGTCACGGGCTACGACGTGGTCACGCCCTATTTCGGACGCGAGCCGCATTACATGCCGACGGTGGGCCGGGCCCGCCGCGGCATCGAGGCGGCCCTCGACTTCTAAGGAGAGACCGATGTTCGAGTTCAAGCTGCCCGACCTGGGCGAAGGCATCCACGAGGGTGAAGTGCTCAAGTGGCACGTGCAGCCCGGCGACACCATCGCCGAGGACGCGCCGCTAGTGGACGTGGAGACCGACAAGGCCGCCGTGACCATCCCCTCGCCGCGGGGCGGCAAGGTCATGACGGTCGTGGGCGAGGTGGGCGACGTGGTCGAGACCGGCCAGATCATCGCCGTGATCGACGACGGCACGGGCGAGACCGTCGCCGACGCTGCGCCGGCCGCCACCGGCCGCGCCGCCGAGGAGATGCCCGCGGGGGTTCCCGAGGAGGAGCCCGAGCCCGTGGCTGCAGCGCCCGCCGCTCGCGCGGAGACCACCCAACCCAACAGCATGGTGCCCGGCCGGCCGGTCCCCGCGGCACCCGCCACTCGCCGGCTGGCCCGCGAACTGGGTGTGGACATCAACACCCTGGCCGGCTCCGGCCCCGGCGGCCGCATCATGCCCGCCGACGTGCAGGCCGCGACCACCGGCGCCCCCGCGCCGACGGTCGTTCCGGATGCCGCGACCGCGGTGGCGGACGACGAGACCGGCGCGGTCACCCGCATGGCGGCCGTCGCCAGCAGCGCCATCCCCTTCCTGGACATCGAGCCCCTGCCCGACTTCGCGGCCTACGGACCGGTCGAGAAGGAATCGCTGCGCTCGATCCGTCGCAAGGTGGCGCGCAAGATGACCACCTCGATGATCCTGGTGCCCCACGTGGCCCACATGGACGACGCCGACGTGACCGAGCTCGAGGATTTCCGCCTGCGCATGCGCGAGCGGCGCGACGGCCAGGAGGGCTGCAAGCTGACCCTGCTGTCCTTCGTGGTGCGGGCCATCACCGCGGGCCTGAAGGCCGCGCCTGCCTTCAACGCCAGCCTCGACCCGTTCAACGAGGAGATCGTCTACAAGAAGTACTACAACATCGGCTTCGCCGCGGACACGGGGAAGGGCCTGGTGGTGCCCGTCATCAAGGGCACCGACACGCGCAGCATCAACGAGATCTCCTGCGAGATCGCCGAGAAGGCCAACCTGGCCCGCGAGGGCAAACTGCCCATCGACGACATGCAGGGCGGCACCTTCACGATCACCAACGTGGGACCGCTGGGCGGCACCGCGCTGATCCCGACCATCAACTACCCCGAGGTGGCGATCCTGGGCATGGGCCGCGTGCAGGAGAAGCCGGTGGTGCGCGACGGCGAGATCGTCATCCGCAAGATCCTGCCGCTGACCCTGGCCTTCGACCACCGCGTGGCCGACGGCGCCGACGCCGCCCGCTTCGTGGGCGAGCTGGTGCGCAACCTGTCCGACCCGAACCTCTTGCTGCTCGATACCTAGGAGATTTGCCATGGTGATGGGGAGCCTGAATCAGGAAATCGAGACGGTGGTCATCGGCTCGGGGCCCGGCGGCTACGTGGCCGCCCTGCGCCTGGCCGACCTGGGCAAGGACGTGATGCTGATCGAGGAGCGCGAGCGTCCCGGCGGCACTTGTTTGTTGGAGGGTTGCATCCCCTCGAAGTCCCTGATCAACGCCGTGGAGCTGGGCGAGGCCGCCCGCGCGGCGGACCGCCTCGGCCTCACCTTCACCGACCTCAAGCTCGACCACCGCAAGCTGCGCGAGTGGACCGACGGCGTGGTGGATACCCTGTCGGGCGGAATCCGCGGCCTGCTCAAGAAGCGCGGCGTGGAACTGGTGCACGGCAAGGCCCGCTTCCAGGACGCGAAGAGCCTGATGATCGAAGGCGGCGGCACGGTGAGCTTCGAGACCTGCATCGTGGCCACGGGCTCGTCCCTGAACCGGCTGCCCGAGGGTATCGATCCCAGCGTGTGGTCGAGCGCCGACGCGCTCGAGCTGCGCGAGGTGCCGGGCACGCTGCTGGTTGTGGGTGGCGGCTACATCGGCCTCGAGCTGGGCCTGGTCTATGCCGGGCTGGGCAGCGAGGTGTCGGTGGTGGAGTTCTTTCCGCGTCTGCTGGCCGGCGCCGACCACGATCTGGTGGACGTGATGGTCAAGCAGGTCACGAAGCGCATGCACGAGGTGATGGTCGATTCGAGCGTCAAGAACATCACGCCGGTCGACGGCGGTTTCAAGGTGTCCATCGAGCACGAGGGCGACACCGTCGAGAAGAGCTACGATCAGGTCCTGGTGGCCATCGGACGACGGCCCAACACCGACGACATCGGGCTGGAGAAGACGAGGATCGTGGTCGACGACAAGGGCGTCATCGAGACCGACGGCGAGTGCCGCACCGCCGAACCGCACATCTACGCCATCGGCGACGTGACCGCTGGCCCCATGCTGGCCCACAAGGCCAGCCGCGAGGGCAAGCTGGCCGCCGAGGCCATCGCCGGCCACAAGGTGGAGTTCGACAACCGGGCCATCCCCGCGGTCGTCTTCACCGACCCGGAGATCTCCTGGTGCGGGCTGACCGAGCGCCGTGCCGAGGACCTGGGCTACGAGATCAACGTGGGGCGCTTCCCCCTGTCGGCCCTGGGCCGCGCGCGGGCCATCGGCCGGACCGAGGGCTTCGTGAAGGTGATCTCCGAGCCGGGCACCGACCTGATCCAGGGCATCGGCATCGTCGGCCCCCACGCCAGCGAGCTGATCGCCGAGGGCGCCCTGGCCATCGAGATGGGGGCGACCCTGGCCGACCTGACCGACACCATCCACCCGCACCCGACGCTCAGCGAGGCCATCATGGAGGCCGCGGAGGTAGCGGCGGGCACCGCGGTGCATGTGCACCGGCCGGGCAAGTGAGCTCCGACGCAGATCCCGCGCCCATCACCCCGCCGGTCCCCCCGGCGCACGAGGACTTCCCTCCCTGGATCCGCGACGAGGACCTGATCGCACGCACCGCCCGCGAAGCGCGCGCCTGTGCGCGCGTGGCCGTCTGCGATGCCGTGGAGGTGGTCATCGGCCGCGGCGGCAAGCCCGACCTGGAACTGGACCTGGACGCCATCGGGGCCGACAGCGCGCCCGTCTACAGGCGCCGCGGCGGCGGCTGCGCGGTGGTGCTCGATCCCGGCAACCTGCTCGTATCGGCGGCGGCGCCCATGCCGGGCGTCGGCGGCGTGACCTCGGCCTTCGCGGCCTTCACCGGCTGGGTCGTCGACGGCCTGGCTACGGCGGGGATCCCCGGCGTGGCCGGCGCGGGCGTGAGCGACCTGGTGCTGGAGGACAGGAAGGTCGGCGGCTCGTGCATCTACCGCACGCGCGGGCTGGTCTACTACAGCACCACGCTGCTGGTGGATCCCGACCTGGAGCGCGTCGCGCGCTATCTGCCCCATCCGCCCCGCGAGCCGGAGTACCGGCGGGGGCGGCCTCACCGTGATTTCATGGGAACTCTGCCTGTGCCTGCGGCAACCGGTTTCGCGGAGCGGCTGCGTGCCGCCCTCGGCGACTCGCCGCCGGTATTCGCCTGAATCCCCTACTCCCGGTCGTAGACCATCTTCAGAGTGACGCTGCTCTTCTGCCCGGGCGGCGTGAACACGTGTCGCGTCATCAGCCGGTCCCCGGTCTCGTCGAGGACGTAGGTGACCGTTCGGTCCCCACTCTCGCCTTCGCTGCGCACCACGATGCCGCCTGTCGAGATCGTCGCCGTGTCGAGGACCCGGCCCTGTTCTGTCCAGCGCTCGACGCGGCGACCGTCTGTGTAGAGAGACTGCAGGATGTCGTTGGCGTCGGTGACGGCGAACTCCTCGGCCTCGTGGAAGATCTCCAGGCGGGCGAGGCCCTGGATCACGCGCGGCGGCCGGAGGTCGGTGGGGGGTTGGCCGCCGCCGCCCTTCTGCGCGCCGCCGCGTCCTCTGCCGCCGCCCTGGGCCATGCCGCCGCTCCGGCCTCCTCCTCCGCCGCGCCCCATGCCGCCCGGGCCGCGACCCTGTTCCTGTCGTTCAGCGGTCCCGCGGCCCAGGACATCGGCGGGATTGTCGCTCAGATCGTCGTTGCGGATCCAGGTGCCCGTGTATCCGGGCCCCGGCTCGCCAGTGTCGTCTTCGCCGGCCGTGGCGGTCGAGGCCAGGGCCAGGCAGAGGAGCAGGACGGTTATCTTCGTTGCGGTTTTCATGTCGAGCCTCCTGCAGGGGGTCGTGGGATCATGCGTCGAGAGGCCCAACGCGCGTCGCGGGTGTCTCCTGCGGCCAAGTCGGGAACGGCATGAGCCGGGGCGGAAGGCTGTTGCAGGGGGTGGGCCCGCAACTTATGCGATGGCAGTAGGATACGTACGCTACACGTGTACTCGACCTAGTCGCCGACCAGTTTGTCCAGCGCCAGCGAGGCCAACGCGTAGCCGGCCGCGCCGGGCACGGCGATGGCGCTTGGCAGACGGTTGCGCACCCGGCCGCGCTCGAGGGTGCGGTCGCCCAGATCCGGGGGCAGCGCGGCCGCCGGCGGCTCCGCCGACCACACGCAGTCCAGGGGCGCGGCGACGTCCCGCCTACGCAGGAACTTGCGCACCCGCGAGGCCAGGGGGCAGCCCCGGCTCTCCCAGAGATCGCCTACCCGCAGGGATGCCACGTCGCGGCGTCCCGCGGCGCCCATGGCGCTCAGGATCGGCTGGCCGTCGGTCAGGCAGCGGGCCAGCAGGGCCAGCTTGGGGTTGGAACTGTCGATGGCATCGACCACCAGGTCGGGGGCGGGGGAGAGCAGCGTATCGAGGGTGTCCTCGTGCACGAACTCGCGCACCGCTGTGACGGTCGTGTCCGGGCAGGTGCGGGCCAGGTGCTCGGCCATCACCTCGGCCTTGGGCCGGCCCACGTCGCCGGGTGCTGCGACGGGATTGCGGTTCAGCGAGGACGTCGTGACCAGGTCGAAGTCCGCCAGCGTCAGCGCACCGATCCCGCTGCGGGCCAGGGCCAACGTCGCGTGGGCGCCCACGCCGCCGAGGCCGCAGACCAGGATCGTGGCGGCGCGCAGGCGCGCGAAGCCGTCGGCGCCGTAGAGATCTATGGTGCGGGTGAAGCGTTCAGGGAAGTCGGAAGAGCTCACGGGCGTTCCTCGTGGTTGTGGTGGCGATGTCTTCGACGGTCACGTCCCGGAGCCTCGCCAGCGCCTCGGCCACCCGCCGCACGTTGGCCGGCTCGTTCTCCCCGTCGGGCACGCCGTCCATGCCCAGTCCGGGAGCGTCGGTCTCGAGCACGATGCATTCCAGCGGCACGACCTCCGCGCTGCGTCGCACCCGCTTGGCCCGCGGCCGGGTGACCGCGCCGCCGAGGCCGAGGTGCAGTCCCAGATCCAGGAAGCGCCGCGCCAGCTCGGGTCCGCGCGAGAAGGCGTGAACCACGCCGTGGACCGGTCCCTCCGCCGCGATCGTCTCGCAGAACACGTCGAAGGCCCCCCGGCAGTGCAGGATCACCGGCAGGGCGAGTTCGCGCGCCAGGCGCAGCTGGTCGCGGAAGACCGGGAGTTGGGTCTCCAGGTCCGGGCTCTCGACCACCGTGTCCAGGCCGATCTCGCCCAGGGCGACGGCTCCATCGTTGCTCAGACGACCGCGCAACTCGTCGAGATCGAGGCCTTCGTGTGCCTTCCAGGGGTGGATTCCGAAGGCGGGATAGACGTCGTCGTGTGCCGTGGCGATCCCGGCCACTTCGTCCCAGCCGTCGACGGCGTAGGCCGGCAGGACGAAGCCGCCCACGCCCGCCTCGCGCGCGCGTGCGAGCACCGCTGGCAGGTCTTCCCGTAGGCTCTCGATGTCCAGGTGCACGTGTGTGTCGATCAGGGTCATGCCCGATGTTGGCACAGCGTGACCTGCCCTGACAACTCGGTTGATGGGAAACACGCTCCGAAAGGTCGGCCCCCGCGAGTGCGACGTCGCGGGGGCCGTGGTCGCGGGGGAGGAATGTCCCGCGCCGTTCTCGCCTGTGAAGGATTGCCCTTCAGGTAGGTCTGAATCTACGGAGTCGGGGAAACCGGAGCAAGCGGATCGGGACGATTATTGCGGGATGGATCACACGGCACACGGCGATGATTCGATTATTGCACTAATGGCCATAATCGACCCGGCGATATCGTCACTCCACGCCCGTTCGTCCGGGCCCTACTCCACCGGCAGATGATGATTCCAGATCTCGTGATCGCCCGCCACCGACGTGCCCGGATAGGTCTGCATATCGGGCGGGATGTGGCCCGCGTCGGCGAAGGCCACCAGCTTGCACGAGCCGTCCGGCTTGACCTGGATCACCGTCAGGCTGCAGTTGGCGATGCTCATGCCCAGCCAGGCCTCGTTGTCCACCTCCAGCGCGCGCGTGACGAACCAGCGGATCACGTTGCCGTGGCAGACCACGATGTCGTGGGCGTCCGTCCCGCCGGCGTGCCTGAAGATGCGATCCCAGGCGGCCGCCAGGTTCGCCTCGCACGCGGCAACCTCCGCGGGATCCTCCCGCGCCATGATGTCCTGTCGCCGCGTGGTCGGCGTGCACTCGCGGATGTCGCGGTGCAGCGCCAGTTCCAGCCCGGGGAAGCACGCCGCGACCACCTCGCCCGTCTGCCGCGCCCGCGTCATGGTGCTGGCCTGGATCGACGTGAACACCGTCCCCGTCTCCACCAGCCTCGCCGCGATCAGCCGCGCCTGCGCATACCCCAACCCCACCAGGGCGCGCCCCACGTCCGGATCCCGCTCGTCCTCCTGGTCGTACTCCCCATGCCGTATCAGATACACCGCCCGGATCGGTTCCTCGTACTCCGGCAACCGAGCCTCCGCCCCGCCACAGAGCAGCAGCGAGAACAACACCCAATAGATAGCGAGTCTGCGAGCTATGTCGTTGGCCATGAGTCCCTCTTTTCGCTGATGATCCCGCAACTGTATCCGCTTTCGAACTTGTGACAAAGCCCTGGATGTGAGCGCGCTGTTCCGGGGGCGTATGGAGGGTCCTGGAGCCAGGAGGGCGGAAGGACCCGGAATT